>NZ_JBWKIS010000028.1:0-116858 GCF_056432625.1 Streptomyces sp. NPDC045026 | reverse complement strand
CGGTGAAGATTCGACACCTCCACCACACACGGAGGCCTTCGCCCTCTTCAAGGCCCGCGCGTGTCAACAACGCTCATGCTCAATACAACTAGGGCCTGTCGGCCTCTTGGCGTCTCGGCCTCTCGTCAGAATGGCGTCGGGGGCATGTGAGGCGATGCAGCGCGCCGGGTTCCCCGATCCCCAGGGGCAGTTGTTCACTTGGGGTTCGCGTGTGCGCCGTGGTGAGCCCGTAGGTGTGGCTTCACCGCGGCGCCCCCGCAGTGGTGGCCCCGCACTGTTGTCGGAAATCACTGTCATCGGAATCCACTGTCGTCGGAACCCGTTTCTGGAGGCGTATTCATGTCACACCGTCCGCCGAGTTCTCTGCCCGGCCGCCGCGGGGTGCTGCGCGGTTCGCTCGCCGCTTCCGCCGCGCTGGCGCTGCCCGCCGTGGGAGCGGCCGCGGCTCCGGCCTTCGCCCTGTCGGGTCGCCCGAAGGCGGCGTGGGGCGTCCAGGCGGGCGACGTCGGCGCGCACTCGGGGCTGATCTGGACGCGCTCGGACCGGCCCGCCCGCATGATCGTGGAGACCTCCGCCACGGAGTCGTTCCGCCGGGCCACCACGTGGCACGGGCCGCTGATCGGCGCGGGCACGGACTTCACCGGCACCACCCGCCTGCGCGGCCTGCCGCCGGGCGAGCAGATCCACTACCGCGTGGTGCTCGCCGACCCCGACGACCCCCGCCGCACGGGCGAACCCGTCACCGGCACCTTCCGCACCACTCCCGTGGGCCGCCGCGACGGGGTGCGCTTCCTGTGGTCGGGTGACATCGCGGGGCAGGGCTGGGGCATCAACCCGGACCTCGGCGGCTACCGCGTGTACGAGGACATGCGCGCCCTGAACCCCGACTTCTTCCTGTGCAGCGGCGACAACATCTACGCCGACGGCCCCATCCTGCCCAGCGTCACGCTGCCGGACGGGCGCGTGTGGCGGAACGTCACGACCGAGGAGAAGTCCAAGGTCGCCGAGACGCTGGCCGAGTTCCGCGGCGCGTTCCGCTACAACCTCCTCGACGCGAACGTGCGCCGCTTCAACGCGCAGGTGCCCTCGATCGTCCAGTGGGACGACCACGAGGTGCACAACAACTGGTACCCGGGCCAGATCCTGGACGACGCCCGCTACACGGAGAAGGACACGAACGTCCTCGCCGCGCGGTCCCTGCGGGCGTTCAGCGAGTACTTCCCCGTCTCCACGCTGCCGCCGGGCGACGACGAGGGGCGCGTGTACCGGGTCCTGCGGCAGGGCCCCCTGCTCGATGTGTTCGTGCTCGACATGCGCTCGTACCGCAACGCCAACTCCCCGGGCCGGCAGCCCGACGACGCGACCGGGATCCTCGGCGCGCGCCAGCTGGCCTGGCTGAAGCGTGAGCTGTCCCGGTCGCGGGCCGTCTGGAAGGTGATCGCCTCCGACATGCCGCTCGGCCTGGTGGTGGCCGACGGCGCGGTGAACTTCGAGGCCGTCGCGCAGGGCGACCCGGGAGCGCCGCTCGGACGCGAGCTGCAGATCGCCGAGCTGCTGCGCCACATCAAGCACGACCGGATCACGGGCACGCTGTGGCTCACCGCGGACGTGCACTACACGTCGGCGCAGCACTACGACCCCTCGCGCGCCGCGTTCCAGGACTTCGAGCCGTTCTGGGAGTTCGTCTCGGGCCCGCTGGCGGCGGGCGGTTTCCAGGCGGTGAAGCTGGACGGCACGTTCGGCCCCGAGCAGAGCTTCGTCAAGGCGCCGGACCGGGCCAACACCTCTCCGATGGAGACCCCGCAATACTTCGGCGAGGTCGACATCGACGGCGGCAGCGGCGAGCTGACCGTACGGCTGCGGCAGCAGGGCGGCGACGTGCTGTTCACGAAGGTGCTTCAGCCGGGGCGCGTCGGCCAGTAGGGGCGAAGGCCGCGCAAAGGGGACATAAGCAGTCTTTACCCATCGGTCACAAAGCGTTCGTGATCACGCAACACCGTTCCTTCACAGTGGCTGTATGAGTCCAGACATGTCTGATGTGAGGCGGACCCGGAACGGCCGCCCCGTCCACCACTGGCGGCGCGATGTCGTCGAGCTCGCCGCCCTGTTCACGGCCGTGGCCGTCGCGGACGCCGTGGCGAACCTCGTCGGTCACGGCCCCGACGGCCCCGCGCTGCTCGCCATCTCGGCGGTCGTGCTCCTCGCCACGGCCGGATTCCACACATGGTGGGCACGCCGCCACAACCACGCACCCCCGACAGGCGATACCAACGCCCGTCGGCTCCCCACGGAGCGCGCCGGGCAGTCGGAACGGCCCGACACAGAGGTCCCCGCGGGCGCCGGCCCGCGGGCGACGGACCAGGCCACGGCGGCCGTGCTGTGGCGCATGCGGACGACGGTCCGTGACGAACCGGGGTCGCTCGCGGCCCTGTGCACGGCGCTCGCCCCGCTGCGGGTCGACATCCTCAGCCTCCAGACGCATCCGCTGGGCGAAGGCACCGTGGACGAGTTCCTGCTGCGCGCGCCGCAGGACCTGCCCGCCGCCGAACTCAGCCGGGTCGTGTCCCTGGCGGGCGGCTCCGGCACCTGGATCGAGCGGGCCGACGCCCACGACCTCGTGGACGCCCCCACCCGCATCCTCGGTCTCGCCACGCGCACGGCCCTGGACGCAGCGGAACTCCCGCTGGCGCTACGCCAGTTGCTCGGCCGGTGCACCATCCGGTCGCTGCCGGCCACGACGATGGGCGGCCGAACCACAGAGGCCGCGCCGGTGGAGGGGGCGCTCGAAGGGACCGTGATCCGGCTACGGGCCCCGGAAGGCGGCGTGATCACGGTGGAGCGGCCGTATCTGCCGTTCACGCCCACCGAGTTCGCGCGCGCCCGCGCTCTGGTCGAGCTCGACGCGCGGCTCGGCCCGCGCATCCCGCGCAGCCAGGACGTCCTGACGCTCCCCGAGGGCAACGCGATCACCGTGCGCCGGGCCGACTCGAACGACGTGCAGGCGGCCAAGGCCATGCAGGAGCGCTGCTCCCGCGCGACCCTGAGCAAGCGCTACCACGGGCCCGTCGGCGACGCGGACCGCTACCTCAACCACCTGCTCAGCCCCCGCTTCGGCCGCACGCTCGCCGCGCAGACCGCGTCGGGCCGCATCGTCGCCCTCGGGCATCTTCTGTGGGACGGCGACGAGACGGAGATCGCGCTGCTCGTCGAGGACGACTGGCAGCGCCGCGGCATCGGCACCGAGCTGCTCGGCCGACTGGTCGCGATGGCGATCGAGGCGGGCTGCGAAAGCGTGTACGCCGTCACGCAGGCGTCCAACACCGGGATGGTCGCGGCGATGCGCGGCCTCGGTCTGCCCCTCGACTACCAGATCGAGGAAGGCACGCTGGTGATCACGGCGCGCCTGGAGGCGACCCCGGTCAGGTCGCGGCTGCCGTACGACGCGCCCCGCGCGGCGTACGAGCAGGCCGACCGGCACTGAGGGCCGGGGCCGGCCGGGACCGGCTCCCCACGAGCCGGCCCGGACCGGTCCCCTCCGGCATCTGTCCGACCCGGACCGGTCCCCTCCGGCATCTGTCCGGCCCGGACCGGTCCCCTCCTGCTTCATTCCGGTCCGGGCAAGCTCCTCTACGTCACTCCGGCACCCGTAGGCGCCCCGTGGTCGCACGCCGCGTACCGCCGCCCGCCTCCCCCAGCGCCCTGTCCAGGTCCGCCCACAGGTCCTCGACGTCCTCAAGCCCCACCGACAGTCGCAGCAGCCGGTCGCTCACCCCGGCCGACCTGCGGTCGCCGGCGTCGACGATGCGGTGGCTGATGGACGCCGGATGCTGGATGAGCGAGTCGACGCTGCCGAGGCTGACGGCCGGGGTGACCAGCCGGACCGTGCGGATCACCTCGTGCGGGTCGCCCACGGTCTCGAAGGCGACCAGCGCGCCGCCGATCCGCGGGTAGCGCACGCGCGCGACGCGCGGGTCACGGGACAGCCGCGCCGCCAGTTCGGCCGCCGTCGCGGACGCCGCCCTGACCCGCACCGGCAGCGTCGCGAGGCCACGGAGCAGCAGATAGCCGGCGAGCGGATGCAGCACCCCGCCCGTCGCGAACCGCACCTGGCGCAGCTGCCGGGCGAACCCCTCGTCGCAGGCCACGACCCCGCCCATGACGTCCCCGTGCCCGCCGAGGAACTTGGTCGCGCTGTGCAGCACCAGCCGCGCGCCGTGCTCGGCGGGCCGCTGGAGCACCGGCGTGGCAAAGGTGTTGTCGGCGAGGAGCGGCACCGTCCCGCAGGCGTGGGCCACGGCCCGCAGATCGAGTTCGGCGAGCGTCGGATTGGCGGGTGACTCCACCATCACGAGCCCGGTGTCGGGCCGGATCGCGTCCGCTATGCCCGCCGGGTCCACCCAGGTCACCTCGGTGCCGAGCGCCCCCGCGGTGAGCAGGTGGTCGCTGCATCCGTACAGCGGCCGGACGGCGACGACATGGCGCAGCCCGGCGCCGCTGCGTGCGAGCAGCACGGCGGTCAGGGCGGCCATGCCGCTCGCGAAGGCGACCGCGCTCTCGGTCCCTTCGAGCCGGGCGAGCGCGGTCTCGAAGCGGCCGACGGTCGGGTTCCCGAGCCGTGCGTACACCGGCGGGCCCTCGTCGACGACGCCGTCCGCCGCGAACGCGTCGATGCGCGCGGCCTCGCCGCGGCTGTCGTACGACGGGTAGGTGGTGGACAGGTCGATGGGCGGGGCGTGCAGGCCGAGTCCGGCGAGGTCGTCGCGGCCGGCGTGCACGGCTTCGGTGGCCAGGGCCCGCCGGTGGGCGGGGCCCGGGTGCATCCCTGCGTACAGGTCGTTGTCCATGGGCGACAGCCTGAACAACGGCCGGGGTTCATCGGCCAAACCCCGTGCTACGTTCGACCGATGGCCGATTCCGTCGTACTCGATCCGGTTGACCTGCACATACTGCGCCTCCTCCAGAACGATGCCCGCATCACCTACCGGGACCTCGCCGCGCAGGTCGGCGTCGCGCCGTCCACCTGCCTCGACCGCGTGACCCGGCTGCGCCGGTCCGGCGTGATCCTCGGGCATCAGCTGCGCCTCGACCCGGCGAAGCTGGGCCGCGGGCTCCAGGCCCTGCTCTCGGTGCAGGTGCGGCCGCACCGGCGCGAGCTGGTCGGCCCGTTCGTGGAGCGGATCCGGGCGCTGCCGGAGGCGCGGTCGGTCTTCCATCTGACGGGCCCCGACGACTACTTGGTGCATGTCGCCGTGCACGACACCGCCGACCTCCAGCGGCTCGTGCTCGACGAGTTCACCGCCCGCCGCGAGGTGGCACGCGTCGAGACCCGGCTGATCTTCCAGCAGTGGGAGTGCGGCCCGCTGCTGCCCCCGTCCGCCGACGCCGTCGGTGAATCTTGATGACGCGGCCCCCCACCGCGTACGACGATGGCGGCATGCCAGATTCGTCAGCCACCACAGCAGCCGTCACCGGACCGCTCCCCCGCCAGGTCGCCGACGCCTACGTCGACGAGCTCATCGCCCTCGATCCCGTCACCGGCACCTACCTCGGCGTGCCCGAGAGCCACAGCAAGCTGCCCGACCTCTCACCCGCCGGCCAGCAGGCGACGGCCGATCTCGCGCGGGCGACCCTCGCGCGACTCGACGAGGCGGAGCGCAGGCCCGGCGCCGACAGCGCGATCGAGCGCCGCTGCGGCCGGCTCCTGCGGGAGCGCCTCACGGCCGAACTCGCCGTGCACGACGCGGAGGAGAACCTGCGGGCCGTCACCAACCTGGGCGGGCCCGTCCACAACGTGCGGGAGGTGTTCACCCTCACGCCGACCGCGACGGACGCGGACTGGGCGGCCGTCGCCGAGCGGCTGCGCGCCGTGCCGGGGGCACTCGCCGGATACCGCGAGACGCTCTCGCTGGGCCTGGACAAGAAGCTCCACGGGGGACCGCGCCCCACCGCCACGTTCATCGGCCAGCTCACCGAGTGGGCGGGCGAAGGACGCGGCTGGTTCGAGGACTTCACCGCGGACGGGCCCGAGGCGCTGCGCGCCGAGCTGGACGCGGCGGGCAGCGCCGCGACGGCCGCGGTGGTCGAGCTGCGCGACTGGATGCGCGACGTGTACGCGCCCGCGATCGAGGGCTCGCCCGACACGGTGGGCCGCGAGCGGTACGCCCGCTGGTCGCGCTACTACAACGGCACGGACCTCGACCTGGACGAGGCGTACGCGTACGGCTGGGCGGAGTACCACCGCCTGCTCGCCGAGATGAGGACCGAGGCGGAGAAGATCCTGCCCGGCGCCGCGACACCGTGGGTGGCGCTCGCGCACCTCGACGAGCACGGCACGCACATCGAGGGCGTGGAGGAGGTGCAGCGCTGGCTCCAGGGCGTGATGGACGAGGCGATCGAGGCCCTGGACGGCGTGCACTTCGAACTCGCCGAGCGGGTCCGGAAGGTGGAGTCCCGGATCGCCCCGGCCGGCAGCGCCGCGGCCCCCTACTACACGGCGCCGTCCGAGGACTTCACACGGCCGGGGCGCACCTGGCTGCCGACGATGGGCCAGACCCGGTTCCCCGTCTACGACCTGGTCTCCACCTGGTACCACGAGGGCGTGCCCGGTCACCATCTCCAGCTCGCGCAGTGGACGCACGTCGCGGACAGCCTGTCGCGCTACCAGGCGAGCGTCGGCATGGTGAGCGCCAACGCCGAGGGCTGGGCGCTGTACGCGGAGCGCCTGATGGACGAGCTGGGCTTCCTCACGGACGCCGAGCGGCGGCTCGGGTATCTGGACGCGCAGATGATGCGCGCGGCCCGCGTCATCGTCGACATCGGTATGCATCTGGAGCTGGAGATCCCTGCGGACTCGCCGTTCCACCCGGGCGAGCGGTGGACGCCCGACCTCGCGCAGGAGTTCTTCGGGGCGCACAGCAGCCGGCCCGCGGACTTCGTGGAGAGCGAGCTGACCCGCTATCTGTCCATCCCCGGGCAGGCGATCGGCTACAAGCTGGGCGAGCGCGCGTGGCTGCTCGGCCGGGCCAACGCGCAGGCCAGGCACGGGGACGCGTTCGACGCGAAGGCCTGGCACATGGCGGCGCTCTCGCAGGGGTCGCTCGGCCTCGACGACCTGGTCGACGAGCTGTCTCAGCTGTAACTCGGCTCCGGGCGGCGGCACTTGGGGCTGCCGCCCGCGCCGCGTACGTACGGTCGCGCTCAGCAGCCGCAGTCGTCCGAGTCGACCGGCGCCGTCAGCGGGTCGGCTTCGCGCCGCGCGGGCCCCTCCCACGTCTCGTACGCGAAGCCCTCCCGGGCCCAGTATTCGAAGCCGCCGAGCATCTCCTTGACCTGGAACCCGAGTTCGGCGAGGGCGAGGGCCGCGCGCGTGGCGCCGTTGCAGCCCGGGCCCCAGCAGTACGTGACGACGGGCACCGTCTTGGCGAGGAGCTGTTCGGCCTGCTCGGCGATGAGCGCGGTGGGCAGGTGGACGGCGCCGGGTACGTGTCCCTGGTCCCACGACGCGGTGGAGCGGGTGTCGATGACGACGAAGCCCGGGTCGCCGCCGGCCGCGAGCGCCGAGGCCACGTCGGACACGTCGGCGTGGAAGGCGAGGCTCGCGCCGAAGTAGGCGGCGGCCGCGGAGGGGGACGCCGGGGGCACGCGGAGCACGGCGTTGGGGTTGACGGTGGTGGTCGCGGTCATGATGTCGGCCTCCCGGGCGGATCGCTGCGGGCCGCACGACCGTGCCGCCCTCGACCAGAAATCTACGGTCCCTGACGATCTTCCTGAAGTGACGATCCCCGGCATCCCCCTTGATCGGCCGGGGATGTCCCTGCTATTGCTGCCTCATGACCGGTGAATCCCCGTACACCCCCGATGCCACCGACTGGCGCATCCTCGACGTCCTCCAGCGCGAGGGCCGGGCGAGCTACGCCGAGCTCGCGCGCGCCGTCTCCATGTCCGCCAGCGCCGTCACCGAGCGGGTGAAGCGCCTGGAGGAGGCCGGGGTGATCGCGGGCTATGCGGCGGTGGTAGTCCCGGAGCGGATCGGCCTGCCCATCCTGGCGTTCGTACGGCTGCGTTATCCGAACGGGCACTACAAGCCGTTCCACGACCTCGTCGAGGTGACGCCGGAGATCCTTGAGGCGCACCACGTCACCGGCGACGACTGCTTCGTCATCAAGGTCGCCGCGCGCTCGATGCAGCACCTGGAGGAGGTCTCCGGCAGGATCGGCGCGCTCGGTTCGGTGACGACCAGCGTGGTCTACTCGTCCCCGCTGCCCCGGCGCCCGCTCGGCCACTGACCCGCCACCGGGCGCGCACTCAGGACCGCTGCCGTACGACGGACCCCGACCGCCCCTTCACGATCTCCAGCTGCGCGTGCACCCGGCGCCGCAGGTCGGCGACGTGGCTGACGATGCCGACGCTGCGGTCCCGCTCGCGCAGGGAGTCCAGGACGTCGAGCACCTCGTCCAGGGTCTGGTCGTCGAGGCTGCCGAAGCCCTCGTCGATGAACAGGGTGTCGAGACGGACCCCGCCCGCCTCGTCCGTGACGACGTCCGCGAGGCCGAGGGCGAGAGCGAGCGACGCGAAGAACGTCTCCCCGCCGGAGAGCGTCGCGGTGTCCCGCTCGCGCCCCGTCCACGCGTCGACGACGTGCAGGCCGAGGCCCGAACGGCCGCGCCCCGTACGGCCGTCGGAGTGCACCAGCGTGTAGCGGCCGGACGACATGCGGGCCAGTCGCGCGGTCGCGGCGGCCGCGACCTGTTCGAGCCGGGCCGCGAGGACATAGGACTCCAGGCGCATCTTGCGCTCGTTGTCCGCGGACGTGCCGGCGGCGAGCCCTGCCATGCGCGCCACCCGGTCGTACGCGGCGCGCAGCGGAGCGAGCCCCCGGACGGCCGTGGCACAGCGGGCGGAGAGCCGGTCGATCTCGGTGCAGCGGCGGGCCGCGTCGTCGCGCGCGGACGCCGTCTCGCGCACCCGCCGGTCGGCCGCCTCGGCGGCGTGCCGCGCCGCGGCCACATCGGCGGGCGCCTGCCGGGCCGCTGCCGCGGTGTCCCCCTCGGCGAGCACGGCGCGCACCGCGGCCTCCTCGGACTGGCGGGCGTCGAGCCGGTGTTGGAGCTCCCGGTGCCGGTCGTCGTCCAGGAGGGCGGCGCCGGCGGCCTGCGGCGTGTCGAACCCGGCGCGGAACGCCGCGTCGGCGAGTCGCGCGTCGGCGTCCTTGAGCCGCTTGGCACAGTCGTCGGCGCCGCGCGCGGCGTCCGCGGCGGCCGTGAGCTGCGCCGCGAGCCGCTCCAGCTGCGCGGCGCGCGCGCCGACACTGGCCTCCGTCCCCCGCGCCTGTGCCAAGTCGCCCTCCAGGGCGCCCTGTTCACGGTCGAAGCTCTCGCGCAGGGTGGCTCGGGCGACCGCGCGACGTGCGGCTTCCTGCTGTGCGGCGAGTCTGCGGTCGTGCTCGCCCTCGGCCTGACCGAGGGCCTCACGCGCGGCGTGCAGTCCGGAGGCGAGTCCGCGCGCCTCGGCGTGTCGTGCGCGCAACTCGTCGGCGGCCTCGGCGAGTTCCAGGGCGGATGTCTCCCCGGCGGCGGCCGTGGCGGCGGCGAGGGACTCGCGCACCGCGGCGAGACGGCCCTCCTGCGCGGTGCGCGCGTCGTCCGCGCGGCGGTACGCGGCGAGGGCGGACTCCTCGGCGTCGCGGCCGACGTGCTCCGCGGTCTTGCGCATGGGGTCGGGGTGGTCGGTGGATCCGCACACCGCGCAGCTCTCGCCGGGGACGAGCTGCGCGGCCAGCTCGGCCGCGATCCCGTTCAGCCGCTGTTCCTTGAGGCCGAGCCAGTGCTCATGGGCGGCCGCGGCGTCCTCGCGGGCACGCAGTGCGCCGGCCTGGGCCTCGGCGACTTCGCCGGTGAGCTGGTCGCGACGCCGGGAGGCCTCCAACCTCTGCTGTGCAGGCTCCAGTTGACCCGCCAGGTGCTCGGTGCGCGTCGCGGCGTCCTGCGCGGACTCGACGGCTTCCTGGAGCGCGGCCCGGGTGCTCTCCCAGCCGTCGAGCCAGCTCGCCGCTTCCTGGAGCAGTTCGTCGTCGGCCCGCTCCTCGCGGTCGAGTCCTTGCCGCTGCCCGGCGAGTTCTGTCAGGCGCAGCTCGGCGCGCCGGGCGGACTCCAGTCCGCCGAGCTCCTCGGCCGCCTTCCGCGCGGCGGAGGCGAGGCCCGCCGCGCCGGCGCCGTCGAACGACTCGGGCAGCGCGGCACGCGCGCGTGCGTCCTCGCTCGCGGCCCTGGCGTTCTCCCTCTCCGCGGCCTCGCGCAGCTCGAGGGCGGGCGCGACGGCCTCGGCCTTGCGGCCCCGCTCCATGCGCTCCTGGACCCGCCGGTACTCATCGGCCCGCTCGTCGAGCCGGGCGGCCCGCTCCCGGGCCTCCTCGAACCGCCGCTGCAGCCGGTGCACTTCTTCCACGCCGGCCAGCTCGCGCTGCGCCTCGGTGCGGGCCGCATCGGCGGCGGTCAGCGCGAGGTGGGCGACGGTGAGCCGCTCGCGGGCTGTGGAGCGGGCGACGGCGGCCCAGGTGAGGACGGAGTCGGCGAGCCCGGGGTCGCCGGGCGCGGCGTCGGTGGCGGGCAGTTCGACGATGTTCCCGGCGGCCTGCTGCATGCGGTGGGCGTCGGCGAGCAGCTCGGCGTCGGCCGCGCGTACTTCGCTCTCGGCGGCGCGGCGCTGCTCGGCGAGGCGCTGCTCGGCCGCGGCGAAGCGGCGGGTGTCGAAGAGCCGTCCGAGGAGTTTTCCGCGGGCTTCGGCGTCGGCCCGCAGGAACCGCGCGAAGTCCCCCTGCGGCAACAGGACGACCTGGCAGAACTGCTCCTTGCTCATGCCGAGGAGCTGGCTGATCTCTTCGCCGATCTCCTGGTGGGAGCGGCTGAGGTCCTTCCAGGTGCCCGCCGTGGCGTCGTACTCGCGCAGCCAGCTCTGGGCCTTGTCCGTGGTGGTGCCCGTGCCGCGCTTCTTGGGGCGCTCCCACGGGGGCTGCCGGGTCAGCTCCAGGCGGCGCCCCGCGACGGTGAGGTCGAGGGTGACCTCGGTGCGCGTGCCGGGCGCGGCGTGGTCGCTGCGCAGGGACGTGCCCTGGCCGCTGCCCTGCCGGGCGCCGGGTACCGAGCCGTACAGGGCGTAGCAGACCGCGTCGAGGACGGAGGTCTTGCCGGCACCCGTGGGGCCGTGGAGCAGGAAGAGGCCCGCCGAGGACAGGTCGTCGAAGTCGACTTCCTGGCTTTCCCCGAAGGGTCCGAAGGCGGTGATCCGCAGCCGGTGGAGCCTCATCGCGCGACCTCGCGCCGGGTGTCGTCGATCCGTACGGCGTCGAGGGCCTCACACAGGACGGCGCGCTCGGCCTCGTCGGGTCCGGTGCCGCGCACGTGGGTCACGAAGTCCTCCGCGATCTGCTGGTCGTCGCGCCCCTTGAGCCGCTGCGCGTACGAGACGTCGGGGTCCTCGGGGGCACGCTGCGGGTCGAAGGCGAGGCTGAGGGTGTGCGGGAACCGCTCGGTGAGGCGGGCCATGGGGTCGTCGGGCCTGACCGGGTCGGTGAGGGTGGCCTCGACCCACGCCTCCTCGTGCGCGGCGAGGTCCGGGCGCGCGAGGAGATCCGCGAGGTCCCCACGGATCCGCGCGAGCGGCCTGGGCACCGGGCAGTCGACGCGCTCGGCGCCGGCGAACCCGTCCGCGTCCAGGTCGACGAGCCACATGCTCTTTTGGTGGTCGGCCTCGGAGAAGGAGTACGGGAGCGGCGAGCCGGAGTAGCGCACGCGCTCCGAGATGACCTGGCTGCCGTGCAGATGGCCGAGCGCCACGTAGTCGACGCCGTCGAAGACGCCACAGGGGACGGCGGCGACTCCGCCGACGGTGATGTCGCGCTCGCTGTCGCTGGCCTCGCCGCCGGTGACGAAGGCGTGTGCGAGGACGACGGACCGGGTGCCGGGCGGGCGCTCGGCCAGATCGGCCCGCACTCGGTCCATGGCTGCGGCCAGGACGGCCTCGTGGCCCGGCTTCGACACGGCGAACTCGTCCTTCACCAGCGCCGGTTCGAGATAGGGAAGGCCGTAGAAGGCGACGTCACCGGCGGCGTCCGGGATCAGGACGGGGGTCGCGCAGGCGCCGGGGTCGGTGCGCAGGTGGATGCCGGCGCGGCCGATGAGCCCCGCGCCGACGCCGAGGCGGCGCGCCGAGTCGTGGTTCCCGGAGATCATCACCGTGGGGATGCCCTCGTCGGCGAGGCGGTGCAGGGCGTCGTCGAACAGCTCGACCGCGGCGAGAGGCGGCACCGCGCGGTCGTACACGTCACCCGACACGACCACCGCGTCGACGTCCCGCTCACGGACGGTCGCGACGAGGTGACCGATGAACTCGGCCTGGGCGCCGAGCATGTTCACCCGGTGGAACGCCCGGCCGAGATGCCAGTCGGAAGTGTGCAGCAGCCTCATGATCCCCGAGACTAACGGGCGGGTCGGACATCACGGGCGGCTACCGGCGTATCGGTACCCGCTCCGGCGCCGCGTGGCCCGCCCGCCGGTGCTGCTCACGCGTCCCCGTACGCCTCTCCCCCGAGCTCGAACTCCGCGGTGCCGGCGGTGACATCGGCCAGCCACGCACGGAAGGCGTCCACGTCGGCGTCCGGCAGGCCGATCTCGATCACGACCGCCTCCCCGTAATGGACGTCACGCACCTCACGTCCCGTGGACCGCAGATCGTTCTGCACCTTGCCGGCGCGCTGGTGGTCGACGGTGATGGTGGCGAGCCGGAAGCGGCGCCGGGTGAGGGTGCCCAGCGCGTCGAGCGCTTCGCCGACCGCTCCCCCGTAGGCACGGATCAGGCCGCCCGCGCCGAGCTTCACGCCTCCGTAGTAGCGGGTCACGACGGCGACGACGTAGCGCATCTCGCGGCGCGTGAGCATCTGGAGCATGGGGACGCCCGCCGTGCCGCCCGGTTCGCCGTCGTCGCTCGCCTTCTGCACGGAGGCGTCGGCGCCGATGACGTACGCATAGCAGTTGTGGGACGCGGTGGGGTGCTCCTTGCGGATGCGCGCCACGAAGTCCTGGGCCTCGCGCTCGGTGGCCGCGGGCGCGAGCGCGCACAGGAACCGGGAGCGGTTGATCTCGGTCTCGTGCACGCCCTCACGGGCCACGGTGCGGTACTCGTCCTGCATCCGGCCAGCGTATGCCGCGTGCCGGGGTTCGCTCGCCCCCGCCCGTCGCCCGGGTCACGCGGTGGTGAATACTCGCTCGTCGTCGCGGGAAGCCGCGGGGCGTTCGTCCCGCGGCTTCCCGCGCGGATGTACCCCCGGGTCCGTACCGGCACGACAGAAAGCAGTTCCGCCCATGACCGGCACGCAGGCCGAACGCGTCGAAAGCACGGCCGTCCGGCCACCTTCCCCGCGATGGCGGTCCTGGCTCCTCGAAGGTCTGAGCGAGACGACGGCCCGGCATCCGGGACCGCACGGCACGCCACCGGCCGAGCACAAGGGCCACACGTGGTGGCGGGTGATGTGCCTGACGGGCGTGGACTACTTCTCGACCCTCGGCTACCAGCCGGGCATCGCCGCGCTCGCCGCGGGACTTCTTTCCCCGTTGGCCACCCTTGTCCTGATCGCGCTCACGCTCGGCGGCGCGCTGCCGGTCTACCGCCGCGTCGCCAAGGAGTCCCCGCACGGCGAGGGGTCCATCGCGATGCTGGAGCGGCTCCTTCCGTGGTGGGCGGGGAAGCTGTTCGTCCTGGTGCTGCTCGGGTTCGCCGCCACGGACTTCATGATCACGATCACGCTGTCGGCGGCGGACGCCGCGGCGCACGTCGTCGAGAACCCCTTCGCGCCCGCCTCGCTCGACGGCGCGAACACCTGGATCACGCTGTTCCTGGTGGCGGGCCTCGGCGCGGTGTTCCTCAAGGGATTCCGTGAGGCGATACGGGTGGCGGTCGTGCTCGTCGCCCTCTATCTCGTACTGAACGTGGTCGTCCTCATCACCGCCGCGTGGCACGTCCTGACCGAGCCGGTGAAGATCGGCAACTGGTGGGACGCCATGACCGCCGCGCACTCCTCGCCCCTCGCGATGATCGGCGTGGCACTCCTCGTCTTCCCGAAGCTGGCGCTCGGCATGTCCGGCTTCGAGACGGGCGTCGCCGTGATGCCGCAGGTGCGGGGCGACGCCACGGACACGTACGAGCGGCCCGAGGGCCGGGTGCGCGACACCCGCAAGCTGCTCACGACGGCCGCGCTGATCATGAGCGGTTTCCTGCTGCTCTCCAGCCTCGCGACGACGATCCTGATCCCCCAGTCCGCGTTCGAGAGCGGCGGCCCGGCCAACGGGCGAGCCCTCGCGTTCCTCGCGCACCAGTACCTGGGCGAGGGCTTCGGCACGGTGTACGACGTCTCGACCATCGCGATCCTGTGGTTCGCCGGAGCCTCCGCGCTCGCCGGGCTCCTCAACCTCGTGCCGCGCTATCTGCCGCGCTACGGCATGGCCCCGGAGTGGACGCGCGCCGTCCGCCCGCTGGTACTCCTCTTCATGACGATCGCCGTCTTCATCACGCTCTGGTTCAACGCGAACGTGGACGACCAGAGCGGCGCGTACGCGACCGGCGTCCTGGTCCTGATGCTGTCGGCGTCGTTCGCCTCGACGGTCGCGGTGCGCTCGCGCGGGCGCCGGGCCGCGACCGTCGGCTTCGGGGTGATCACCGCCGTGTTCGGGTACACGCTCGTCACGAACGTCATCGAGCGGCCCGACGGCATCAAGATCGCCCTCCTGTTCATCGTCGGGATCCTCCTCACCTCGTTCGCGTCGCGCGTGCACCGCGCGTTCGAACTGCGGGCGGTCGACGTCACGTTCGACGAGACGGCGGCGCGGATCATCGACGAGGCCGCGGGCCACGGTCCGCTGCGCATCATCGCGAACGAGCCCGACGAGCACTCCACGGCCGAGTACCGCGCCAAGGAGTACAGCCAGCGCGAGCAGACCCACATCCCGGACGGGCGGCCCGTCCTGTTCCTGGAGGTCTTCGTCCACGACTCGTCGGACTTCACCGCGCCGGTGGAGGTCCACGGCGACGAGAAGCACGGCGTACGCCGCCTGCGCGTCCAGGGCGCGGGCGTCCCGAACACCATCGCGGCCGTCCTGATGAGCCTGCGGGCCCGCACGGGCGAGCTGCCGCACGCGTATTTCAACTGGACCGAGGGGCACCCCGTCAGCCATCTGCTGCGCTTCCTGGTGTTCGGCGACGGCGAGGTCGCGCCGGTCACCCGCGAGGTGCTGCGCCGCGCCGAGCGCGACCCCGCCCTGCGGCCCCGCGTCCACGTGGGCTGACCTGCGCGCGCATCGCTCCGGACTAGGATGTGGCGCCCACGCGTGGGCTACGGCCGGGACGGAGGGCGACGGGACATGACGCGGGACGGACACGACGGCCGGCGGCCGCGGCGCCGGGGGCAGGGCGAGCTGGAGGCCCAGGTCCTCGCGGCGCTGCGCGAAGCGCCGGGTCCCGTGACGGCGGCCTGGGTCCAGGAGCGGGTCGGCGGCGGCCTCGCCTACACGACCGTGGTGACGATCCTGACGCGGCTCCTCGCGAAGAGCGCGGTGACCCGCGCCCGGGACGGCCGCTCCTTCCTGTGGACACCGGCCGCCGACGGGGCGGCGCTCGCCGCCCTGCGGATGCGCAAGGTGCTCGACGGCGAGACGGACCGCGGGGCGGTCCTCGCCCGGTTCGTCTCCGCCCTGCCGCCGGACGACGGACAGCTGCTGCGGGACCTCCTCGGACAGGCCGACCGACGGGACGCCCGGTCGGACGAAGCCCCGGGCCCACGCGAGGTCTGAAGCGCCACCGACCCGGGGAATCCCGCAGGGCACCGCCCTGTTGACCACGGAGAACGCCCGTCGACCCCAGGAGGCAGCGCATGTACGGCGATCAGGAGACGGTCCGCAGGATCCTCACGGAGCTCGGTGACACCTGGGCGGTCGTGGGCCTCTCCTCGAACAGGGCGCGCGCCGCGTACGGCGTCGCCGAGGTCCTCCAGCGCTTCGGCAAGCGCGTCGTCCCGGTCCACCCGAAGGCCGAGACGGTCCACGGCGAGCAGGGCTACGCGTCCCTCGACGAGATCCCGTTCAAGGTCGACGTGGTCGACGTCTTCGTCAACTCCCACCTCGCGGGCCAGGTCGCGGACGAGGCCCGCGCGATCGGCGCGGAAGCGGTCTGGTTCCAGCTCGGCGTGATCGACGAGGCGGCGTACGACAGCACGCGCGAGGCGGGGCTTGCGATGGTCATGGACAAGTGCCCGGCGATCGAGATTCCCCGCCTGGGCTGACCGCCTCATCCCATCAACTGCCGTGCCAGAAGCGCCAGTTACGGGTCGCACCGCGGCACCGTGGCCCCTGGTAGCTCGTACTCGTCGCGGCGGCCGCACATGCCGTAGCCGCCGCGCCGGGTGGGACCCGTGTCGTACGAGGCCGATCCCGTGAGGTAGGCGGGGTCGCCGGATTCGAGGGCCGCGAGCTGGGCGCCGGTGCGTTCGGCGGTGGCCAGTGCACCGGCCCGCCACAGCTCGCGCCAGGCGGGCACCTTGTCCCGGACGAGGCGGGCGGCGGCGCGCTGGAATTCCAGGTAGGGGCCTGAGCGCCCGGCCAACAGCGCCTCACGCAGGGGCAGATAGCCCTCGACGGCGAGGTCGCGCCGCCGCCGGGCCGCCGCCTCCGCCAGGGGTCCCGTCCGCGCCGGAAGTGTCGCCGCGGCGGCGTACCGCTGCGGGTCGGCGAGCACGTCGGGCGGAAAGGTGAAGACCGCGTCCCCGGCCTCCGGCAGACCGGTGTTCTGCATCAGCACGGTGATGCGCAGGTCGCCGCCCTGCACCATCCGGTGCACGGTGCCCGGCGTGAACCACGCCACCGAGCCTGCCTCCAGAGGGACTTCGCGGTAGCCGCCGGGGCTGAGCGTCTGGACGGCGCCGCGGCCGCCGGTGACGACGTAGGCCTCCGTGCACACGAGGTGCAGATGCGGGGTGCCGCCGCACACGCCGTCCGCGGCCTCCCACTCGTAGGCGTTCAGGTGGGAGAGGCCGACGGCTCCGGGCAGCGGATGCGGGAGGCCGGTCGACGGGAGGGCGGGTTCGGAGAGCATCTGGGGCTCCTCATCCAGGCCGGTCGGTGCGGTGTGACAGGGCGGGGAAAGCGCTTGCTCCGAGGAGGAGCCTAAGCGCACCGGTCCTCACATGCACGCGATCGGCTCGATCGCCCCCGGCCACCGCTCCACACCGTCCCCGGTCCGCACATACGCGTCGGACTTGTCGACGGAGAGCCACAGTTGGCGCCGCCCGTCGCGGTAGCCGGTGTCCGTGGCCCCCTCGGGCAGCCGCGTCCTCGGCGCGTACGAGGAGTGCAGGAGTTCGCGGGGCAGCGCGTGTCCGGGGTCCCGGAGGTACTGGCGGTCCCCGAGGTGGAGGAACTCCGCGGACTGCCAGTCGCAGTGCTCGGGTCCGGTCGCGCTGAAGATCTCGGAGGCGGGGACGGCGCGCCCGTTGCGGTCCGCCCACACCCGGATGTCGAGGTGGGCGCGGTCCCGGCGGGCGAACTCGGACGGATCGCACTGGGCGTACGTCTCCAGACCCCAGCCCGGCCTGCGGGGCAGGTCCTTGGCGACGATCACGGCCACGCGGGTGCGGCCGGCCACGTCGTACGAGTACAGGACGCGGCGGCCCGCCTCGCGCTCGACGCGATAGCCGCGCCGCGGCAGGGACCGGGAGAACTGGTCGGACACCAGCGCGCTCAGGGCCTGGTCGGGCGAGTCCGCGCCGTCCGACGTGCCCCAGCCGTCGTCCCCGGCGCCGCCCTGGTAGGGCCGGCCCGCGCATTCGAGGGCGAGGACGGCGGCGCCCCCGCCCTGGACATTGTCCTCGTCACCGTCGACGTCGGGTGCCTTCGCCTTTAGAGGACCGCGGTAGGGGGCGGCCGGCGAGGAGCCGGTCACCACCAGGCCCTCGGGAACTGCCGTGCTGCAGGCCGCAGTTGACACCAGCGACACCGACGCCGCGGCCAGCACGGCCACCGTCCGGATTCTCATAATTCGCCCCACCCGATTCCCCGACCCGATTCCCGCGCCGCTGCGCGGAGCCGCTCCTCGGACGCGGCGGCCTCCGGGTTCGTTCACCGGCCGGCGGGATCAGTTCACGCCGAGCCCTTCGAGGACCACCGCGCCGGGCAGCTCGAGGAACGCCTTGCCGGGCACGATGAGCTTGCCGCGGCGCGTTCCGCTGCCGATCAGGACGTGCGGCCGGTCGACGACGGCCGCGTCCACGAGGAGCGGCCAGTCGGCGGGCAGCCCGATCGGGGTGATGCCGCCGTACTCCATGCCGGTGGCTCCGGTGGCCGTCTCCATGGGGGCGAACGACGCCTTTCGGGCGCCCAGTTGACGGCGTACGGCTCCGTTGACGTCGACCTTGGCCCCGGAGAGGACCAGGCAGGCGGCGAGTGCCGTCTCGCCGCCGCGCTTTCCGGCGACGACGACGCAGTTCGCCGAGTCCGCGAGCAGCTCGGGGCCGTAGCGCTCGACGAACGTGGCGGTGTCCGCCCACTCGGGCTCGGTGTCGACGTGGATCAGCTGTTCCGCCGGGACCGTGCCGTGCCAGTTGCGTACGGCGTCGGCCACCGGGCCTGTCAGCAGGTCGAGCGCCTCGACAGCGGGGCGGACGTGGTCGAAATCTCCGATGGGTGCGCGCATGGCCGCACGCTAACAGCCGTCCGAGACGGGTGAGCCGGGCGTCTCAGCGTACGGGCGGCACCGACACGGCCATGGTCATCTCCATCGCCTCGGTGCCGTCGTTGCGATAGAAGTGCGAGGCGTCGGCCTCGAACGAGACGCTGGATCCCGCCGGCACGCGGTACTCGGCGCCGTCCACGACCAGGGTCAGCTCCCCGGCCGTCACATGGAGCAGCTCCACGGTCCCCGCGGGGTGCGGGTCGGAGCCACTGCCGTCACCCGGTTCGAGGTGCCAGTCCCACATCTCCAGGGGGCCGGGCGCCTCCGTCCCGGCGAGCAGGCGGTTGTAGCTGCCGCCGTCCGTGCTCCACAGGCGTACGGCCTGCTCGGGCGGGACGATGCGGACCTTCGGGCCCTGTTCGTAGTCGAGCAGGGTGGTGATGCTGATGCCGAGCGCGTCACCGATCTTGACGACGGTGCCGATGCTCGGGTTGGTGCGGGCCTGCTCGATCTGGATGAGCATGCCGCGGCTGACTCCGGCGCGGGTGGCGAGACCGTCGAGGGTGAAGCCCCGCTCGGTGCGCCAGCGCTTGACGTTGCGGCCGAGAGACTGGGTCAGCAGATCGAGGTCCGACACATTCCGTCCAATATTATGGATGACAGCGTTCAATTGATTGAACTAACGTGTGGTGCAACAAAGCATTCACCGATGTTCACCACACTGTACTGCGAGGCCGACCATGACAGCACTCTTCGCCCTGGCCACGAGCCTCATGTGGGGCCTGGCCGACTTCGGCGGAGGGCTCCTCACGCGACGAACGCCCGCGCTCACGGTCGTGGTGGTCTCGCAGGGCATCGCCGTCACCGTGCTCGGCGCGATCGTGGCCGCGACCGGCGCCTGGAGCGAGGCGGGACCGCAGCTGTGGTTCGCCGTCGCGGCGGGTCTCGTCGGGCCGGTCGCCATGCTCGCCTTCTACAAGGCGCTCGCCCTCGGCCCGATGGGCGTCGTCTCGCCCCTCGGCTCGCTCGGCGTCACCGTCCCCGTGGCCGTCGGCCTGGTGCTCGGCGAGCGTCCCGGGCTGCTCCAGTTCGCGGGCATCGGCGTGGCCGTCGCAGGGGTGATCCTGGCCGGCGGGCCGCAGTTCAGGGGCGCGCCCGTGCAGCGCCAGGCGGTCCTGCTCACGCTGCTCGCGGCGTTCGGCTTCGGCGCGGTGATGGCCCTGATCGCGGAGGCCTCGACGACCGTGACGGGGCTGTTCCTGGCGCTCTTCGTGCAGCGGGTGACCAACGTGGCTGCGGGCGGCACGGCCCTGTACGTGTCCGTGCGGCGCGGCGGCCGGGCCCTTCCCGAGGACGGCGGGATGGCGGTGGTCCGGTCGGCGCTCCCGGCACTGGCGTTCGTGGGCCTCGCCGACGTGGCGGCCAACGGTACGTACGCGATGGCCGCGCACCAGGGCCCGGTCACCGTGGCCGCCGTGCTCGCCTCGCTCTACCCCGTCGTCACAGCGCTGGCCGCGCGCGGCTTCCTCGGCGAGCGGCTGCGCGGGGTGCAGGCCGCGGGGGCAGGCCTCGCACTGGTGGGCACGGTGCTGCTGGCGACGGGTTAGGGGGTGTCCGGCGGATCAGGGCCGCGACCCCGGCCATGATCCGCCGGACACCCCTAGGGCCTCTCGTATGGATCAGGCCGGGCTCGCGCCCGGCTGGGCGCCCTCTTCGATCCCTTCGATCCCGGCGCCCCCTTCGATCCCTTCGACGTCTTCGACCCCGTCCAGGTCCGCGAGCGCGAGGAGTTGCTCGGGGGTGATCCCTTCGGGGATCGGGGCGGGGGCCGGCGTGCGCAGCGGCGGCTGCCACCCTTTCTCCTCGTCCCAGCTCCGCACGACCCTGGCGGGGGCGCCGGCCACCACCGCGTGGTCCGGCACCTCGCCGCGCACGACGGCACCGGCGGCCACCACGACGTTCCGGCCGAGCCGCGCCCCCGGCAGGATCACCGCGCCGGTGCCGATCCAGCAGCCGGGCCCGATCTCCACCGGCTCCATCCGCGGCCACTGCTTGCCGATGGGCTGATGCGGGTCGTCGTACGAGTGGTTGGTCGAGGTCACGTAGACGTACGGCCCGAAGTAGCAGTCGCTGCCGATCGTGACCGTCGTGTCGGCGATGACGTGGCTGCCGCGGCCGAGGACGACGCCGTCCCCGATGCGCAGGATCGGCTCGGCCCCGAGGTCGAGGTCGGGCATCAGGCCGGCGGTGAGAGTGACCTGTTCGGCGATGATGCAGTGCGCGCCGAGATGGATCCACGGCTCGCCGAAGACCGTGCCCTGCGGGAAGGCCAGCTTGGTGCCGTGGCCGAGGGACCCGAATCGGTAGCGGCCGGGATGCGCCGCGGTCACCGCGCCCGCGCGCTGCGCCAGGCGCCAGCCCGCCTGCACCGCGCGATGGGCCAGGCGTCCGGTGAAGTCGCGGGATGAGAACGCGTTCCAGTTCTTCGGCACAGCCTCACGTTACTCAGCCGTACGCCACCGTGCAGAGCCCTGGCCTGTGATCTTCGCCCCACGCAGCACCTGCTCAGGGCCGTCCCGTACGGTTCGCTCTGGCGCGACACAGTCGGTGCGGAAGACGGAAGAGGAGACACAGCGATGGGCCAGCAGGCACTCATCACCGGGATCGGCGGCAAGGATCCGGAGCTTGACGATGAGGCGTTCGCCGCGCCGACCTCCGTCGTGATCGGCGAGGTCACCCTGCACGCCGGGGCGAGTGTCTGGTACGGCGCGGTGCTGCGCGCGGACTGCGGCCCGATCGTGCTCGGCGCCGACAGCAACATCCAGGACAACTGCACGGTGCACGTCGACCCCGGCTTCCCGGTGACGGTCGGCGAGCGGGTCTCGGTGGGACACAACGCGGTCCTGCACGGCTGCACCGTCGAGGACGACTGCCTCGTCGGCATGGGCGCCACGGTCCTCAACGGCGCGGTGATCGGCGCAGGTTCCCTGGTCGCCGCGCAGGCCCTCGTCCCGCAGGGGATGCAGGTCCCGCCGGGCTCACTGGTGGCCGGCGTGCCCGCCAAGGTGAAGCGGCCGCTGACCGAGGAGGAGCGGGCCGGCATCACCCTGAACGGCACGCTCTACGTGGAACTGGCGAAGGCCCACCGCGCGGCGCACGCGGACGACTGACAGTTGAGGAGTGTCGCCTGACAGTGACCGTCAGGCGACAACGGTCACTCGGCGGCCGGGACCGGCTGCGCCTCGGCCGCCGCCTTCTTCGCCTTGCGCCTGACGATCAGCATGGAGGCCAGGCCGATCAGCACGGCCGCGCCGAGCCCGTAGTACGAGAACCGCTTGAGCCAGTCCTCTGCGACCACGCCGATGTAGTAGATGACGGCGGTCGTGCCGCCGGCCCAGATGACACCGCCGAGGAAGTTCGCGGTGAGGAACTTCCAGTACGGCATGTGCAGCACGCCCGCGAGCGGGCCCGCGAAGATGCGCAGCAGGGCGACGAAGCGGCCGAAGAAGACCGCCCACATGCCCCACTTCTCGAAGGAGCGCTCGGCGGTCGCGACGTGCGCCTCGCCGAAGTGGCGCGGGAACTTGTTGCCCAGCCAGGCCAGCAGGGGGCGTCCGCCCTTGCGGCCGATGGCGTAGCCGATGGAGTCGCCGATGACGGCTCCCGCGCTGGCGCAGGCGCCCAGGACGATCGGGTTGATGTCACCGTTCTGGGAGGACAGCAGGGCCGCCGAGACGAGGACGATCTCGCCCGGCAGCGGGATGCCCAGGCTCTCGAGGCCGATGACCCCGGCCACCAGTGCGTAGACGGCGACCGCCGGTACCGTGTCGAGCCACTCCTGGACGTGCAACGCCGATTCCTCCCGTGTTGGTGGGCGTGTGCCCGGCGTGCGCTCCTCCGGGTGCCCACGCCGGGCAGCCTACCCGTTCAGGGGAAACGGAGATGTCCGGCTCAGTCGTTGGGGCGCAGGGTCCAGACGACGGTCTTTTGAACTCCAGAGTTCGCGGACCAGCAGCAACGCCGGCTTCCCGGCGTGCCTGCCCCAGCATCTCGACGGCACGCCCTGGCTCGTACTCAATGTTCGCCCCCTCGGCTGCCGCGCGTTGGCCGGCTTCCATGGCGAGGATGCATGCGCGGCAGGCGCGGATCGGTTCGCGCGGAGCGGGCGCGTCGCGGGCTTCCGAGGCGACCGCCCCCCGTGAGCCGAAGAACGATGGTTGACACCTGCGGTCCTTGGTTGCCTGGCCTGTGTGGGATGGCACAGCACGTTGGTTGTCGCCGAGCTCTGGTCAGTTGATGTCGAACTCGTTCCCTTCGGGGTCCCGCATTCCGACCGCGTAGTGATTGATTCCTTCCTTGTGCATGACAACCGTGATGAGGGCGCCCAAGCCCGTCAGGCGGTCGGCTTCGGCATCCACTCGCTTCTTCCGCGTCTCGATCGGGTCTGTCCGGTCGCCGCTGGCGTGGATGTCGATGTGCAGCCGGTTCTTCACGGCCTTCGCGTCCGGGACCACATGGAACCAGATGGCCGGCCCACCGCCCTGCGGGTCGCTGATCCGGTCCGCGCCGCCGGTCAACGCTTCTTCGGGCAGCCCCAGGTCACGGTAGTAGTCGTCCCATGTGGCGAAACCGGATGGGGGCGGTGCGAGTTCATAGCCCAGTGCGGCGGCCCAGAAGTGGGCCTGGCGGTCAGGGTCGGCGCAGTCGATCACCAGCTGGTAGTGAACGGACATCGGGATTCCTTTCTCAGCCGCACAACTCAACCCGCCATCCTGCCCGTTACGAGACAAGAGCCGCGGCCCTGGAGAGCCGCCCTCGCGTTCACACTCTCAGTCAGCGCAGCAGGGACCGAGGCCGCGAGGCCAGGATTGCCTTGGCCTCGTCACTGATCGTCCGAACCACGTCCGCAGCGGGGCGGACGGCGTCGACGAAGGTCGCCGACTGGCCGTAGAGGATCTCGCTCGTGTCGAGGTCGGGTGGGGCCTCGAAGGGGTTGGCGTCCTCCGCGGGCGCTAACTCCTCTTTGCGGTCCTGCAGCGTGGCCTCACGTCCTGACCACTCGTCGGTGAACCGATTGCGGCGGACGCGTGTGCCGATGGTCGCCGGCCAGGGCAGCCCCGACGCGATGTCGTAGGCCCGCGTCCATACGGTGTCGCCGCCATCGCTCTCGACGATCAGGCGCTTGTGGACGTCGTGTACCTCGACCGCCTCCGGCGTGGCGAGAAATGCCGTCCCCAGCCAGGCGCCGTCCGCACCGACGGTGAGGACCGCCGCGAGTGTTCGGCCGTCGGCAACGCCTCCTGCGGCCAGTACCGGTACATCGGGATAACGCCTTACGATCCCGGCCAGGAACGGCAGCAGGCCCATCGTCCCGGTGTGGCCGCCAGCCTCGTTGCCCTGCGCCACGAGGACATCGGTGCCCGCGGCGACGGCCGTCTCCGCGTCATCGTAGGTCTGGACTTGGCACATCACCCGGGCTCCCGCGTCCTTGGCTCGAGCAAGCCACGGCTGGGGGTTGGCGAACGACAGCGCGATGATCTCTGGCCGCTCCTCCAGTGCGGCGTCGAAATGCGGCTCACTGAAGGGGAGGAACGGCGTGATGAAGCCGACCCCGAACGGTCGGTCCGTCGTGGCGCGAATGGTCGCGATCTGCGCGCGGATCCAGTCAGGTCCCTTCCAGGGATGCGTACCCCCGAAGGAGCCGAGCCCGCGGCGGCGGAAACAGCGGCGGCGAGTGTCCAGCCGCTGTGCAAGCTCATAGGAGCCGCCATCACCGGGTAATTGATTCCGAACATTTCGGTGAATCTCGTACGCAGCACGGGATTACGTTAACGAAAGTAGCGAACCCGACCAACTAGCAATACAGCGGGCGGCCCGCCGGCTTCGCCCGCAGGGCTCACTGAAACTCCCCACTCCCTTGAAAACCAGACCGATTGCGGCGGCGAGTAGACATGGTCAATCTCAAGAATCGCCATCAATCGAGCCCGGCCGGAAGGACGGAAGGGAGACGGGCGGGGCTCTGCGGAAATCCTCCGAGTCCGACGCCCGTACCGCATGCACGCTCCGGCCATTCGGGTGACCATGGACATATGGCCATGGCGCCGATCATCGTGCACCCGCCGCTCGGCACGGGCGGCCGGCGGGTAACCGCGCGCGGACAGATCCTCGGCCTCGCCTACTCGGATGGGGACGTCATCGAGTTCCTGCGCCGCGCCGGCCTGCCGGACGCGGAGGACCTGCTCGAGGATCCGTCGTGGGTGAAGTGGCACGGCGGCCGGGCGCACCACTACGAAGCGGCGTGAACCACCTTCGCCGCCGGCCACCCATCGGGGGTACTGACGATGGGCGGTCGCGATCCCTTGATCGGCTCGCGCAAGTTCGGCGGAAAGGTCTTCGGTTTGCCGGCCTCCCTGGTAGCGACAGGCATCGACTTCTACTACACCCCGCCAGGTACGAACAAGGAGCCGGGTGATACCGATGTGGAGGCCCCCGCAGAACCCGCAAAGGTGAGGTACCAGTGACGCACTCCGCCGGGCCGCCTCCGCGCGGTCGACGCCGCCCGGACCTGCGGCATTGGTTGAAACCCAGGAGCTCACGGACGCTCGTCCTCGGAGCGTGCATGGCCGTCGGCGGACTCGCCGGCGGGGTGCGTTCTGCGACCGGTGGGAAAGGGCTGGGGACAGCCGCGGTCATATTCGGCGTGGGGGTTCTCGGTGTCGCCATCGTCGTGAGCTACTTCGCCAACCGCCAGGACCGCTGAGGCACCCAGCAGGACATGTGGACCTGCCTTCCAGGCAGACAGATGCGCCCCACTCCCCCGCGTGCATCTTGGAACCCGGCTTGCCCCGGTCCACGAGGCTCGGACCTGTGTGTCGGCCCCCTTTGTTGCCCGCACGTGCGCGGAGTCCAGCACGGCACGGGAGACATCGACGAGGCCGGCATCGTCCAGCCGGGGCACCGTCGGCTTCGACACCCCAGAACAGGGCGGCAACGCCCGCCAGGCGCAACCGCTGACCAGTACGTAGATGATCGCGGCGGTGTCGAAGTGGCTTGGGCATGCAGATCCGTCGGTCACGCTGAAGATCTACGCGCACATAATGCCCGAGGCGGACGGCCGGGGCAGGGCTGCGATGAATGCTCGATTCGCGGGAGACTCGTAAAAGATCTCCCTGGCGGCTCCCTGGCTGCAAAATACTTGCGCCAGAGAGCAGCGTTCACCCAGGTAGTTCCGTCAGCCGTTGGGGCGCAGGGTCCAGACGACGGTCATTTCGCCCGTCACCGCACCGTCGGCGCGCTGGATCGCGACCGTCACCGGGAACTCGGGGCGCTCCCCCGCGTCGAGCTCGGCGACCACGTCGGCGGCCGGACGGCCGAGCGTGGCCGTCGCCGTGACGGGGCCCATGGCGAGCTTCTTGTACGCGATGTCGGCGCGTACCGCGAGCGGCACCGCCCGCGACAGCTGGTCCCCGAAGGCGGCGAGGACGATCGCGCCGCTCGCGGACTCGCCGAGCGTGAACATCGCTCCGGCGTGCGGTCCGCCGACGTGGTTGTGGTACTCACTCTGGTCCGGCAGGGCCACTACGGCCTTCTCCGGCGTGGTCTCGAGGAATTCGATGTTCAGGGTCCGGGCCATCGGCACGGTGGCGGCGAGCATCTCGCCGATCGACATCTGGTCAGCGCTCATGGTCCGAGATGTTACCCACGAGTAGCGACCTTGGCCATCCTCGGCCCGGAGGTGGCTCTATCGTTGCTCGCCATGTGGCCAGGAGAGCAGGGTCCCGGGGGCGAGCAGAACCCGCAGGGCCGCCAACCGAATCCGTACCAGCAGCCGAACCCGTATCCGCAGCAGTCCGGACAGCAGGTCTGGAACGCGCCGACGATTCCCGCCGGTTCACCGCAGCCGTCGCCCGAACCGCCGAAGCGGGGACGGACGGCTCTCATCGCCGTCGTGGCCGCGGCCGTGGTCGTCGTCGCGTCCGTGGTGACCGGGGTGGTCGTCCTCGGCGGCGACAAGGACAAGAAGGACGACAAGGCCGGACCCGGCCCCACCAATCCCTCGGCAGCCGCGTCGAGCGCGACCGGCAACCCGCGCGCGGGCGGCGCGGTGGAGCCCACCGTGCACGGCTGGAAGACCGTGGTGAACAGCGACCACGGTCTGGCGTTCGACGTTCCCGCCACGTGGCTGGTGAAGTCGAACGGCTGGGTCAACTGGGTCTCCAAGGACGGCGACCCGGCGGAGAAGCCTCTCATCGCCATGAGGAACCCGGCGTTCCTCAACGAGAAGTGGTGCGTGTCCGACGACGACAAGGACGGCAACGAGGAGGAGAGCTCCCTCGGCGCGACCGGGTCGCGGGGCAACAACGGGGCCAAGAGCACGCAGGACGCCGCCACCGCGGACGCCACGATGTGGGTCTACGGCGCGTACGCGCAGCCCGACAAGAAGAGCATCACCACGAAGCCGGCGGAGCCGTACACCACTGCGTCCGGTCTCACCGGCAGTCTGGTGACCGCCTCTTCGACGGGCGTGACGCAGAAGAAGCACGGCAAGTGCTCCTCCGACGGCAAGGCCGCCGTGTTCGCCTTCAAGGACGCCGACGGCGACTTCGCGTCCTGGTCGTTCGTCGGGCCCACGGGCGTCAAGGACGAGGTGCCCGACGCAACGGTCAGGAAGATCGTCAGCACGGTGCGGCTCGTGGACGTCAGCGACTCCTGACACGCGGCGCGGTGTCGAGGCCGCCGGCGAACCGTTGCACGTCCGGTACAGGGCGACGGTGCCGACGGCTGCCGGGACCTCTATTGTTGTGCGCCATGTGGCCAGGACAGCAGCCGCCCGGGGGCGAGCAGAACCCGCAGGACCAGAATCCGTACCAGCAGCCGGGGTACCAGCAACAGCCCAACCCCTATCAGCAGCCGGGCTACCAGCAGCAGCCCAACCCGTACCAGCAGCAGCCCGGGCAGCAGCCTCCCGGGCAGTGGGGCGCCCCGACGGTCCCGCTCGGCGCTCCCCAGCCGCCGAGCGGCAACGGCGGCGGCAACAAGACGAAGATCACCGCGATCGTCGCGGCCGCGGCCGTCGTGGTCGCCGCCGGCGTGACCGCGTTCCTCGTGATCGGGGGCGACAAGGAGGACAAGGCGGACTCGAAGCCGTCCAAGCCCCCCAAGAAGTCCGCCTCCCAGGACCCCAGCGCCGACGCGAGCGAAACCGTGAACCCGCGCGACCCGTCGAACGCGCCGAAGGCGACCATTCCGGGCTGGCAGGTCGTCGTGAACCCCAAGTACGGGACCGCGTTCGACGTACCGGCGGACTGGGTCGTCAAGTCGGACGGCGTGATCACCGGCTTCGAGGACGCGAAGGACGAGACCGGCAAGCCCCTCATCACGATGTCCGCACCCGCCTTCCTCAAGGAGAAGTGGTGCACGTCCGACGACGACAAGGACGGCAACGTGGATGACAGCGCCCTGGCAGGTGCGGGCACCAAGGGGCAGAACGGCGCCAAGAACACCCAGGACGTCGCGCGCAACGACTCGGCGTGGTGGGTGTTCGGCGGCTACACCGACCAGAAGAACTCCTCGAAGAAGCTCCTGACGATCGGTAAGCCGAAGGACTTCACGACCGCCTCCGGCGTCAAGGGCAGCGTGGCGACGACCAAGTCGTCCGGCGTGCCGAAGACGGGCAAGTGCGACACGGACGGCAAGGCCACCGTGTTCGCCTTCAAGAACTCCCAGGGCGACTTCGTCTCCTGGACGTTCTACGGCGCCACGGGCGTGAAGGACGAGGTCCCGGAGGCCACGGTGCAGAAGATCCTCAGCACCGTCCGCCTCCAGGGCGAGCCCAGCGTGGACTGAGCCGTACCGCTGCACAGCGTCCGGCCTGCCCTTCACCGGGCAGGCCGGACGCTGTGCAGCGGCGTCGGTAGTTGTGGACGTGGTCGGCCGCGCCCCCTGCCGCCGGGCCACTCAGGTAACAATCGGTTTGGCAAGTCGCGTCAGCTGCGGCGATAGTCCCTCAGTGACCTCTCCTGCCGCCTCCCCGCTCAGACCCCGCCGACCCGCGTGGGCGGGCCGCAACTACAGCCTGCTGGCGTTGGCGGCGTTCGTGACGACCCTCGGCAGCAACGGCGCGCTGATCGCGTCCGCGTTCGCGGTGCTCGAGACGGGGGGCGACGGCGGGGACGTCGGCCTCGTCGCCGCGTCACGCACCCTGACGCTCGTGCTGTTCCTGCTCGTCGGCGGAGCCGTCGCCGACCGGCTGCCGCGCCACCACGTGATGGTCGCGGCCAACGCGCTCAACTTCCTCTCCCAGGGCGCCTTCGCGCTGCTCGTCCTGACGGGCAGGCCAGAGCTGTGGCAGATGATGCTGCTCAGCGCGCTGGGCGGCACCGGGCAGGCCTTCTTCAACCCCGCGGCCGAAGGCATGCTGATGTCGTCGGTCACCAAGGATCAGGCCGGCCGCGCCTTCGCCCTCTTCCGCATGGCGATGTCGGGCGCGGCCGTGGGCGGCGCGGCGCTCGGCGGTGCGATGGTCGCGGCCGTCGGACCCGGCTGGGTGCTCGCCGTGGACGCGGTCGCGTTCGCGGTGGCGGGGGCCCTGCGCTCGTTCCTCGACGTCAGCCACATCGCGCCGCGTGAGCCCGGCGGCGGCCTCCTCGCCGATATGCGGGACGGCTGGCAGGAGTTCGTCAGCCGGCCGTGGCTGTGGGGGATCGTGGCCCAGTTCTCCGTCGTGGTCGCGGTGGTCGGCGCCGCCGACGCGGTCTTCGGCCCGCTCGTCGCGCGCGACTCCCTCGGCGGACCCGGACCCTGGGGCCTGGCCCTCGGCGCCTTCGGCGTCGGGACCGTCTCCGGGGCGTTCCTGATGATGCGGTGGAGGCCACGGCGGCTGCTGCTCGCCGGGACCCTGTGCGTGTTCCCGCTGGCACTGCCCTCGGCGGCGCTCGCGGTTCCTGTACCGCTCGGCGTGCTGATCTGCGTGATGTTCGTGAGCGGCGTGACGATCGAGGTGTTCAGCGTCTCCTGGATGACGGCGCTGCACCAGGAGATCCCGGAGGACAAGCTCTCCCGGGTCTCCGCGTACGACTGGTTCGGCTCCGTCGCGATGGTGCCGGTCGCCACGGCACTCGCGGGCCCCGCGGAGGCGGCCTTCGGCCTGGCGCCCGCTCTGTGGGGCTGCGCGGCGCTCGTCGTCGTGGCCACGGGCGCGGTCCTGTTCGTGCCGGAGGTACGCCGGCTGACGCGCCGCCCCGACGCCGCCGAACAGCTCGCGCCGGAACTCGTCTCAGCCGATGCCGAAGGAGCCGCCGGGCGGCTGGGGTGACGGCACCGCGTCCTCGTCCCGTACGGGCTTCGCGCCGCCGGTGAAGCGGCGCAGCTGAGCGCCGTGCTCGACGCGGGCCGGGAACACGTCGGCAGCGGCGCGCCGGGCGAGCGCCTCGATGTCGAGCTCTTCGTGGGAGGCCACGAGGACCGTGTTCCCGAAGCGCCTGCCGCGCAGCACGGCGGGCTCAGCGATCAGCGCGAGATGCTCGAACACCGCGGAGAACGTGGCGAGTTGGGAGCGGAGGAAGTGGAAAGGCGCGCCGTCCGCGAGGTTCGCCGCGTAGACGCCCGTGGGGCGCAGGACCCGCTCGGCGGCCTCGGCGTAGGCCACGGTGGTCAGGTGGGCCGGGACGCGGGAGCCGCCGAAGACGTCCGCCACCAGCACGTCGGCGCTGTCCGCGTCGGCCGACTCGAGCCAGGCGCGGGCGTCGGCCCCGTGGACGGTGATCCCGGCGCCGTCGGGGACGGGCAGGTGTTCGGCGACCAGGGCGAGCAGCCCGCTGTCGGCCTCGATCACGTCCTGACGTGAGCCCGGCCGCGTCGCCGCCGCATAGCGCGGCAGGGTGAGCGCGCCACCGCCCAGGTGCAGCACGTCGAGCGGCTTCCCGGCTTCGGCCACGCAGTCGAGGACGTGGCCGAGCCGACGCGCGTACTCGAATTCGAGGTGCTCGGGCGCGTCCAGATCAACGTACGACTGCGGAGCCCCGTCGACCGTGAGCAGCCAGGCCCTGCGCCGGTCCACGTCGGGCATCAACTTGGCGGTGCCGTGATCGACGGTCCTGGTCACGGGTATCGGCTCGTCCACGCGTCCATTGTGCCGGGTGGTGGGGGTGGGGAGTGCCGGGCAGCGAGGACATCCGGTGCCGTGCGGCAGTCGGCGGAGCGTTTCTCAGCCCCACACCTCCGCCACACCCTCCACGTGTGCCGCCGCCTGTTCCCGGCCCGCGCGGGCCGACGGTGCGCGGTGGGACGGGTCGAGGCTGTTGTGGCCCATCGCCTTCCTCGTGGTGCGGTTCGGGGTAATGAGGGTGACCCTCGCCCCGCCCGCGCTGAGGCGTTCCGCCTGGGCGCGGGCCGATTCGAGGGTGCCGCCACCCGTGCCGATCGGGGCGATGATCACGATGCGGTCGTGGCCTTCGGCAAGGTGCGCGTTGGCCGGGGAGCGGACGCCGCCGTCGATCCAGCGGCCATCCTCGATCGTGACCGGCGGCCAGACGCCCGGCACGGCGCAGCTGGCCGCGACGGCGTCGACCAGGCCGATGCCGCTGGCTCGGTCGAGGACGCGGAACTCGCCGGTCGTCGCCCGTACCGCCGTCACCAGGAGCGGCCGCTCGGGCCAGCTGTGGGAGACGAGCCGCCCCGCGATGACCTCGCGGCGCGTCGCCTCGTCCGGGGTGTCGGCGGCCAGCGCGATGTGCCCCACCTTGCGGCCGAAGTCCTCCGGCGTACGGGAGGAGAGCGCCGCGCGGGCGTGACGGAGGGTGGCGGCGGGACCCAGGTGCCCGGCGATCTCCCCTACGGGCGCGGCGAGTTGGCGTTCGTACAGCTCGGCGGGGGTCAGGCGGCCGGAGGTGAGCTGGGCGCCGACGACGGAGCCCGCGGAGGTGCCGATCACGGTGTCGGCGTCCCACAGATCGGCGCCGGCCTCGGCGAGTCCGTACAGGATTCCGGAGATCCAGCCGATGCCCGAGAGGCCGCCACCCCCGAGTACGAGTGCCCTGCACGCCACTTGAGACCTCCTTGCCGACCCCGGCGTCCAGTGTGGCCGACATGCGACCGCCCGCCTCCCGCGGGGTGCGGGAGGCGGGCGGTGCGGCTCAGCCGACGGAGCTGACGGTGCCCGCGCCGACCGTGCGCCCGCCCTCGCGGATCGCGAAGCCGAGGCCCGCCTCCAGGGGCATGTCACGGCCGAGCTCGACCGTCATCGTGACGGTGTCCCCGGGCCGGGCTACGGCGCTCTCGCCGAGGTCGACGTCACCGACGACGTCCGCGGTCCGCAGGTAGAACTGCGGGCGGTAGCCGGTGGCGACCGGTGTCGTACGGCCGCCCTCGGCCGCCGAGAGGACGTACACCTGGGCCGTGAAGCGGCGGGTTGGGACGACGCTGCCCGGCGCCGCGACGACGTCGCCGCGGCGGACCGCGTCGCGGGGCACTCCGCGCAGCAGCAGCGCCACGTTGTCCCCGGCCTGCGCCTCCTCCATGGGCTTGCCGAAGGTCTCCAGACCGGTGACCACGGTCGCCGTCGCGTCGGTGTCCGCCCCGAAGATCTCGACGCGGTCGCCGACCCGCACGCTGCCGCGCTCGACGGCCCCGGTGACGACCGTGCCGCGCCCGGTGATGGTGAGCACGTTCTCCACCGGCAACAGGAACGGCGCGTCCACGTACCGCTCGGGCATGGGCACATACGTGTCCACGGCGTCGAGCAGCGCGTCGATCGCCCCGGTCCAACGGGGGTCGCCCTCAAGGGCCTTGAGCCCGGAGACCCGCACCACGGGGACGGAGTCGCCGCCGTACCCGTGCGCGGAGAGCAGTTCGCGGACCTCGAGCTCGACGAGGTCGGTGAGCTCCTCGTCGCCCGCGTCCGCCTTGTTGAGCGCGACGACGATGTGGTCGACGCCGACCTGGCGGGCGAGCAGGACGTGCTCGGCGGTCTGCGGCATGATCCCGTCGAGCGCGGAGACGACGAGGATCGCCCCGTCGAGCTGCGCGGCCCCGGTGACCATGTTCTTGACGTAGTCGGCGTGGCCGGGCATGTCGACGTGCGCGTAGTGGCGGGTGTCGGTCTCGTACTCGACGTGCGCGATGTTGATGGTGATGCCGCGGGCGGCCTCCTCCGGGGCGCGGTCGATGCGGTCGAAGGGCACGAACGTGCCGGCGCCGCGCTCGGCGAGGACCTTGGTGATGGCAGCGGTGAGGGTCGTCTTGCCGTGGTCGACGTGACCCATGGTGCCGATGTTGAGGTGCGGCTTGGTGCGCACGTATGCCGTCTTGGGCATGACTGGGCGGTTCCTCCCGGAACGTGTTCCTCAGCGGAACAGGGTGTGATGGCCTCCTTGATGAGGCGGGGACCCCGGAGTCCTGCCGACCCTCCCCCTGCGGGGTCCGCCGGAATGTCCGGAGAGGGTCAGCTTCGGGCGCCGTCTGCTGCGGCGGCCAGGAAGACGGCAGCCTTCGCAGCGTCCGCGACTGCGGACGTGGCTGCGGGGAAGGCGTACCGGAACATGACGCCGATCATGGCCTACGGAACGGCGCAGGTCGAATGGTTTTCCGGCGGGCGGCGCGGCCCGGTCTCCCGTGGGGCGTAAGGGAGTTCAGGGGCCGATGCTCTTCAGGGCCTCGCGCACCGACAGAGGCGCGAGGCGGCCCCTATGGGCGGCGACGAAGGAACGTACAGCATCGGGGTCGGTCTTCGCGTACTCACGCAGGCACCAGCCGATGGCCTTGCGGATGAAGAAGTCGGGGTGCGGCGCCTGGCGCAGGCAGTAGCCGAAGAGTCTGTCCGTGTCGGTCGTCTCCTTGCGGCGGAGCTGGTGCAGGAGCGCGGTGCGGGCGATCCACAGGTCGTCGTCCTCGATCCACGCGTCCATGTCCTTCGCCAGGTGCGGGTCGGCCGCGACGAGCGCGCCGACGACGTGCGCGGCGAACAGGTCGACGGTGTCCCACCACGGGACCGTCGACACGAGGTGCCGGGCGACAGGCAGGAAGCCGGATGAGCAGCGGCCCGCGTACCGGCGCAGGTAGTCGGCCGCGAAGTACGCGTACTCGCGCTCGGGCAGCTCCCAGCAGCGCAGCGCGAGCGCGACGCAGTCGCTCTCGTCGGGGCGCGGGGTCCCCTCGAGGACGGTGCGCGAGAGGGCGCGGCGGACGGGGGTGGTGAGACCGAGGAAGGGGGCCACGTCCTTCATGTACGCGCGCATCTGCCCGGCCCGCTCGGGGTCGGCCGCCGTGGGGTACACGGCGGTGAGCCGCTCCAGCAGGGTGTCGGCCAGCGCGCTGCGCGGGACTGTGACGGTCATGCGACACAACCCTACGGCGAACATACATATGGGTCGGTTAGTCTCCCCGGATGCCCGACACCGTCGCGACCCGTCCCGAGGGACTCGCCGCCGCCCGGCCGGCGGGCCTTGCCCTGCGCTGCACCAGAGTCCTGCTCTCGCCCTGGTCGCGGCTGTCGCTCCTGGTGGCGCTGCTCGCCGCGGGCGGGGCCATGGTGTTGCTCCTCCAGCCGCAGAAACTGCTGGCGGACGGCTGGCCGCCCCAGATGAGCGGCGCCACCGCGGTCGTCCTGTTCGGTGTCGCCTACGGGCTGTGCACGGTGGCCTTCGTGCCGCGGCCGCTGCTGAATCTCGCGGCGGGCGCACTGTTCGGTTCGCAGCTCGGCACCCTGTCGGCGCTCGGCGGGACGGTGCTCGGCGCCGGCATGGCGTTCGGGCTCGGCCGGGTGCTCGGCCAGGAGGCGCTGCGCCCTCTCGTACGCGGCCGCTGGCTGAAGGCGGCGGACGGGCAGCTCAGCCGGCACGGCTTCCGGTCGATGCTGGCGGCGCGGCTCTTCCCGGGGGTGCCGTTCTGGGCGGCCAACTACTGCGCCGCGGTCTCGCGCATGCGGTGGGCACCGTTCCTGCTCGCCACGGCGCTCGGCTCGGTCCCCAATACGGCGGCGTACGTCGTCGCCGGGGCCAGGGCCTCGACGCCGACGTCGCCCGTGTTCCTGATCGCGATGGGTTTCATCGCACTGACCGGGCTCGCGGCCGCGGTGGTCGCGTGGTGCAAGCGCCACAGCCTCCGCGGCTGACGTACCCCTGAAAACTCAGAAGGCTGGATAACTCAGAGCGCCGGAAAGCTCAGAGCGCTTCCAGGACGGTCGCGTTGGCGAGTCCGCCGGCCTCGCACATCGTCTGGAGTGCGTAGCGTGCGCCGCGGGCGCGCATCGCGTGGACGAGGGTCGTCATCAGACGGGTGCCGCTCGCACCGAGCGGGTGGCCGAGCGCGATGGCGCCGCCGTGCACGTTCAGCTTCGCCGGGTCGGCGCCGGTCTCCTGGAGCCAGGCGAGGACGACGGCCGCGAACGCCTCGTTGACCTCGAACAGGTCGATGTCGCCCAGGTCGAGACCCGCCTTGCGCAGCACCTTCTCGGTGGCGGGGATGACGCCGGTCAGCATCAGGAGCGGGTCCGAGCCCGTGACGGCGAAGCTGTGGAGGCGGGCGAGCGGGCGCAGGCCGAGCCGGGCCGCGTTCTCGCTCGTGGTGATGAGGACGGCGGAGGCGCCGTCGTTGATGGGGCTCGCGTTGCCCGCGGTCACCGACCAGTCGATCTGCGGGAAGCGCTCGCCGAAGTGCGGGTCGTAGTAGGCGGGCTTGAGCCCGGCGAGGATCTCGGCGGTGGTGCCGGGGCGCACGGACTCGTCGCGGGTGACGCCTTCGAGGGGGGCGACCTCGGCGTCGAAGAGCCCGTTCGCCCAGGCCTCGGCGGCCTTGCGGTGCGACGCGACGGCGTAGGCATCCATCGCCTCGCGGGACAGCGACCACTTGGCGGCGATCAGCTCGGCGCTGACGCCCTGCGGGACCAGCCCTTCCGGGTAGCGCTCGGCGACGCCGGGGCCGAACGGGTCGGCGCCCTCGGGCACGTTCGACCACATCGGTACGCGGCTCATGGACTCCACACCGCCGGCGATCACCATGTCGTAGGCGCCGGAGATGACGCCCTGCGCGGCGAAGTGCACGGCCTGCTGGGACGAGCCGCACTGACGGTCGACGGTCGTGGCGGGGACGGACTCCGGGAAGCCCGCCGACAGGACGGCGTACCGGGTGGTGTTCATGGCCTGCTCGGCGACCTGGTCCACCGTGCCGCCGATGACGTCGTCGATCTGGGCGGGGTCGATACCCGCACGGTGGACGAGGGTGCGCAGGGTGTGGGCGAGGAGTTCGACGGGGTGGACGTGAGCCAGCGACCCGTTCGGCTTGCCCTTGCCGACGGGGGTGCGTACGGCTTCGACGATGACTGCGTCACGCATGGTGCGGGCCTCCTTGGCCGACGGGTCGGCGCCCGGCGCCGATTACCAGTGAGTAGGAAAACTGAACTCACCATAACCCCGTAGGTTGGAAAAGCAAACCCTCCCTTACACTGATGCGCATGCCAGCTGCCAAGGACCCGCGCCCCTGCTCGATCGCCGACACGCTGGCCGTGGTCGGCGAGAAGCACTCCTTCCTGGTCCTGCGCGAGGTCTGCCTCGGCAACGGGCGCTTCGACCAGCTGGTGCGCAATATCGGGGCGCCGCGCGACATCCTGGCGACGCGCCTGCGCCGCCTCGTCGACGCGGGCATCCTCAAGAAGGTCGCCTATCAGGAGCGCCCGCAGCGCTTCGAGTACCGGCCCACCACGGCGGGGCTCGAACTGGAGCCGGTCCTCATGACCCTCATGGCGTGGGGCGACCGTCATCTGCGCGACGACGGCGACCGCCCCATGGTGATCGAGCACACCTGCGGCAACGAACTGGTCCCCGTCGTGACGTGCTCCGCGTGCGGCGACCCCGTCCGCCACGAGGACCTGAGCGCCCATCCGCAGGCCCCGGGCTGGACCACGGCGGGCCCGGCCGCGGCGTAGCCGCCTCCCGAGCGGAGAGGCCCTCTCGTCATCTCTTCACACAAGGGCGCTACGCTGCCCCACGGCGGGCGCCCTTCCACTCCCGTACCTCTTTGACCCGTACGGCCTCGCCCGCCCGCCCGTCCTTCCTCCGTGTCCGCCTCTGGCCTGCGCGTCTGCGGTCAGCTCACGTCAGCACTTGGATCGCGTAACTTCATGTCTTGGTTCGAATCATTCATCCTCGGACTCGTCCAGGGGCTGACCGAGTTCCTGCCCATCTCGTCGAGCGCGCATCTGCGGCTGACCGCGGCGTTCGCGGGCTGGCACGACCCGGGAGCCGCGTTCACGGCGATCACCCAGCTCGGCACGGAGACGGCGGTGGTGATCTACTTCCGCAAGGACATCGCGCGCATCATCTCCGCGTGGTTCCGCTCCCTCACGAACAAGGCACTGCGCAGCGATCACGACGCGCAGATGGGCTGGCTCGTGATCGTGGGCTCGATTCCGATCGGCGTCCTCGGTGTCACGTTCAAGGACCAGATCGAGGGCCCGTTCCGCGATCTGCGCCTGACCGCGACGACCCTCATCGTGATGGGCGTCATCCTCGGAATCGCGGACCGTCGTGCCGCCCGCGACGAGGTCGGCGGCAAGCACCGCGCGGTGCGGGAGCGCAAGGGCCTCAAGGACCTGAGCGTCAAGGACGGTCTGATCTACGGCGCCTGCCAGGCCCTGGCCCTGATCCCCGGAGTCTCGCGCTCCGGAGCGACCATCAGCGGCGGCCTCCTCATGGGGTACACCCGTGAGGCCGCGGCCCGATACTCGTTCCTCCTCGCGATCCCCGCGGTCCTCGCCTCCGGACTCTTCGAGGTGAAGGACGCCGGGGCGGACGGTTCCGTCTCCTGGGGCCCGACCATCTTCGCGACGATCATCGCTTTCGGGGTCGGGTACGCCGTCATCGCGTGGTTCATGAAGTTCATCTCGAGCAAGAGCTTCATGCCGTTCGTCTACTACCGGATCCTGCTCGGGATCGTGCTGATCGCGCTGGTGACAGCGGGCGTCCTGAGCCCGCACGCCGGGGAGTCGGCGGGCTGACCCCGCCCGGCCGGAGCCGGACGGGACCATCCCTCACTCACCTCTCCCGCGCCTTCTCCCACGGCCAGCGCGCGTCGCCGCCCCGCTCGATGAGCGGAATCAGGCGGAACGCCTGGTCGGTGAGGCCGCCGAACGCGTGCCGGTGCGCGCCGCCCGAAGGGGTCGCGCCCACCTTGTATCCGGCCATGTTCCACATGTAGACGGGCACATCCCTCGGGACGAGCGCGTCGATCTCGGTCTCGGCCATGCCGCCGTAGTCCTGGGCGTTCGACGGGAACCAGCCCGGCCGGGTCTGCTCGTCGGTGACGACGACCACCCGGTCGTGCCCGCCGTAGTGCTTCTTCACCGCGGTCGGGATGTCCGTGCCGGAGATCTGTCCGAACTTCTCGACGAGCCGCAGCACACTGCCGCCGCTCGGGTGGGTGAGGCGCCGGCTCTCCATCCCGAACTCGACGAGCGTCGGCGCCTCCGCGCGCAGGGCGAGCGCGGCGCCGAACACAGCCGCCTGCTCGGCGAGCGGGATGTCCGAGCGGTGCGGCGTCGAGTATCCGTAGCCGGGGAACATCGACGGCGACCGGTCCACCAGGATCAGCGAGCGGCCGGGCAGCGCGGGCACACCGGCCAGCGAGTGAGCGAGCGCCCGCTCCAGAGCGTGCCCCCAGCGCAGCGACGGGGCGTGCTTGTACGCGGCCCAGAAGCGGAAGGGGAACATGCGCGAGCGGCGCACCTCCTCCAGGTCGGCGAACCGCGCCGCCACTCGCTGCGCGACCTCGTCCGAGACACCGGCCTCGTCGAAGTTGCGCAGGTTCCGCGCGAGAGCCATCAGCCCCATGGACGGGATGATCGCCTCCCACGCCGCCGCGTCCATCGGCCGCTGCAGCCAGCCCGCGAGCGACTCCCACGTCATGGCCGCCTCGGCGAGCCGGCCGGTGTCCGTGGTGATCAGCGCGTGGCGCTCCTCCACCGGTACGCGCATGAGCCGCTCGCGGGCGCGCAGGGTGCGCAGCCGCTCCGGGGTCTCCTCGGCGTTGCCGTGCCGGCGGTCGAGGGCGTGCTGGAACAGTTCGCCCTGCCAAGGCTTGTCGGCGGCGGGCGCCGGGTGCGTGAGGTTGAGGACGTCACCGAACCGGTAACCCTTGGAGTCGGTGTCGTACTTGAGGAGGGAGCGCTCGTTGTAGAGCCGCCGGACGGCGTCGGCGATGCCGCGCTTCACCGGCTTCGGCAGGCGCCGACCGTACCGCGCGGTCCAGTAGCCGAGCAGCTCGCCCGGCTCGTCGGCGCGCTGGAGGACGGCGTCGACGACCTGCCGGGAGTGGCCGGGCTCGCCCGCGTCGATGCGGGCCCTGACGAACTCGGCGGCGCCGACGAGCGCGGCGGTCCGCATGTTTCCCTCGCCGCGCAGCCAGCCGAGCAGGCCCGCGGTCCACTCGGGGTCCTCCACGGCGAGCTGCCGTACGAGGGTGCTGTACCGGTCGTCGCGGTCGTCCGCGGGCTCGTAGAAGGCGTCGGTGGTGACGAGGTTCGAGACGGCGAGCAGGAACAGTTCGCTGCGCGCGTCGCGCAGGTATCCGCTCGCGCCCTCGTGCGTGCGCGCCCGCTCGCCCGTCACGGTGGCGATCGGCGACCGGCCCACCGGGCGGGTGCCGCGGGTGTTGAAGCGTGCCATGAGGCGGCCCCTCTCTGTGGAGGGGAGGCACCGCGCGCGGGCACGGCGAGCCGGGTCGCGGCGCTGCTGGGTGCCTCCCGAGATCAGATCGGTCCGCGGCGTGCGTTCACCACAAGAAGTAGCCGCGGACCTGCGCACCGGGAGGTGCGTGACGTGTGCTGCCCAGAGATCCAGATCGGTGCAGGTACAAGGTGCTCTACCGACTGAGCTACGCCGGCCCGAAGCCGACGACGGGACTCGAACCCGCGACCACCCCATTGACAGTGGAAGTAACCCGCTCCTTCGCACCTGGGCATGCTGCAACTGTAGTGACGGGACGCGACGCCGCCACCTGGTTTTTCGCGGGCCGGTCCGAACACGAGCCCTCCCCCGACGGCCCTTGCCGGGGGCTGACGGCCAACTGATCGATGTTTACGATCACTTGGCGAATATGTTCCGTCGCTTAGGGTTCCCAGTGGGCGGCATGCACCCTAGCCTTACCGCATGCCGCTTAAGTGTTCGGATTCCGTGCGGTCTGCCGAGGAAGTCAACGAGCAGATCCGCGGGTTGTGGTTGCGCGCGGGTGGCCGGCTCTCCACCGAGCAGCGCGCACAGTACGCACGACTCGTCACCGAGTGGGCGGTCGCGGTCCGTACGGAGGTCGTCGAGGCCGCGGCCTGACGACCCGTCAATCCCCCTGCCCTACCGACTCGCCGGTCCGTGTCGGCCCGTCAGCGGACTTCGGCGTTCCAGCGCCAGGACGTGAGCCGCTCCCTGCCGGGCAGTTCACCGCGCCCCGTCGCCCACAGCAACGTGGGCCAGGGATCGTCGCCCTGTGGCGCGTCGGGGAACAGCCGGGCGAGCGCCCGGGCGCAGAGGCTGTCGGGCGGGGTCCAGTCGAGGCCGAGGCCCTCGGCGATGTCCTGCGCGTGGACGAGTGTCTCCACGACGCCCATCGCGCCGAAGCCCGCGGGGTCCGAGAGACCGAAGGCATGGTGGGAGCGCGTCTCGGGCTCAGCCGTCCGCACCATCGCGACCAGCAGGGCGCCGCTCGCGTCGAGCACCTGGAGCAGTCCCGCCGGGCCCGCGTCGCGGTTCGCGAAGATGACGTTCGCGGGGCCGCCCGGCCTGCGGCGCGTCCAGTCGAACGGCACCTCGGTGTCCAACGGCGGCTTCGACGGGCCGAGTTGGGCGGCGTACGCGAACAGGTCGTCGGCCAGGTGCTCGGCCGTCTCCCAGCAGTCCCACTCCAGCGAGCCGGCCTTGGCGCTCCAGTCGGCGGCCGGGGCCCGGCCGAAGGTGTCGACCACGAGCCGCACGGAGTGCGCGAGGTCGTCGGCGGCGGTCTGTGAGGTGCTCTCCGGGGACATGCCGAGAAGGTACCAATGATCACTGTCGCGGCTCTCCCCCGTCGCGCCCCTTGGATCTGCGGTTCCGGTACCCAAGACTGACTCAATGACACAGCGCGTAGAACTCGCCACCGTGATGGACCGACTCGCCATCGAGGAGCTGATCACCGACTACGCGGTGTCCGTGGACGACGGGGACTGGACGGCGTACCGCGGACTCTTCAGTCCGGACGGGCGCGCCGACTACCGGCGGGCCGGCGGCATCGAGGGCAGTGCGGCCGAGATCACCGAGTGGCTGACCCGGACGATGGCGCTGTTCCCGATGCGCCAGCATCTGATCGTCAACCGGCGCCTGCGCTTCGGCCGCCTCGACAACGACACCGGCGACACGGCCGAAGTGCAGGCGGACTACATCAATCCGATGCGGTTCGCCGGAGACGGCACAGCTTCCGCATCGGATGCGCCCTCCGGAGCACCCGACTTCGTGTGCGGCGGCCGCTACGCCTTCGCGCTGGTGCGCACGCACACGGGCTGGCGGCTGCGCGGGGTGACGGTGCACGAGAAGTGGCGCCGCACGGAGGGCGCCGCGGCCGGCGCGTCCTGACGCGCGTGCCGCTCCGACGCCCGCAGTCCACCGAGCCGTGCACCGTGCGCCCGCCGACGCCCACTGTCAAAGATCGTCCCCGGCGCGCACACTGAAAGTACGTACCGGGCGTCGGACGACGAGGGAGGCGGCGCATGGACGGGTCGGGCGGGAAGGGTCGGTCGTGCTCGTCGAGTACGACGCAGGCGGTGCCGGCGTCGGCGGTGCCGGCGTCGTGGGTGGCGCCCGCCGTGTCGTGGAAAGCCATCGCTCCCCGTCTCTCGGCGTCCCCTTGGTGGCGCGGTGTCGCCGCCGTGTCCGCGGGCGCCCTGCCCGCCCTCGCTTTCCCCGCGCCGTCGCTGTGGTGGCTGGCGTACGTCGCGCTGGTGCCGTGGATGCTGCTGGCCCGCTCGGCCCCTACACCGCGCCGGGCGGCCCTCGACGGCTGGCTCGGCGGGCTCGGGTTCATGCTGTCGGTGCACCACTGGCTGCTGCCTAGCCTGCATGTGTTCACCGTCGTGATCGCGGCACTGCTCGGCGCGCTGTGGGCGCCCTGGGGCCGGCTCCTGCGGCGGCTGCTCGGCGGCACGCCCACGCGTGGGCAGGCGGCGGCAGCCATGGTCGCGGTGCCGTCGGCGTGGCTGATGGTCGAACTGGTCAGGTCCTGGCAGGGGTTGGGCGGCCCGTGGGGGCTCATCGGGTCGAGTCAGTGGCAGGTGCAGCCCGCCCTGCGCGTCGCGTCGGTGGGCGGGGTGTGGCTGGTCAGCCTGCTCGTCGTGGGGGTGAACACCGCGGTCACGGTCCTTCTCGTGGCACGCGGTGCCCGTACGCCCGCCGTGGCGGGGCTTTTGGTGACGGCGACGGTGACGACGGTCTCCTGGGCCTGGGCCCCGCGCCCCGAACCGGCGGGCCGGGTCAGCGTCGCCGTCGTCCAGCCGGGCCCCATAGGCGGCGCCGACAGCAGCGAGAAGCGCTTCGACCGGGAGGAACAGCTGACCCGCGGTCTGGCCGGGCAGGGCGTCGACCTGGTGGTCTGGGGCGAGAGCAGCGTCGGCTTCGACTTCACGCAGCGGCCGGACCTGGCGCGCCGGATCGCGGTGCTCTCCCGCGAGGTGGGCGCGGACATCCTGGTGAACGTGGACGCGCGGCGCGTCTCCTCCAGCGGCGCCCCCGGCATCTTCAAGAGCTCGGTCCTGGTGGGCCCGGACGGCCTCACGGGGCAGCGCTACGACAAGATGCGGCTCGTCCCCTTCGGCGAGTACATCCCGGCGCGCGCCCTGCTCGGCTGGGCCACGTCGGTCGGCAAGGCGGCGGGCGAGGACCGGGTGAGCGGGACCCGGCAGGTCGTGATGGACGCGCGGTCCGCGCGGGACAGCGACCTGCGGATCGGCCCGCTCGTGTGCTTCGAGTCGGCGTTCCCCGACATGACGCGGCACCTCACGCGCGACGGGGCGCAGGTGCTGCTCGCGCAGTCCTCCACGTCCACGTTCCAGCACAGCTGGGCGCCCGAGCAGCACGCGTCCCTCGCGGCCGTCCGCGCCGCGGAGACGGGCCGTCCGATGGTGCACGCGACGCTGACCGGGGTGTCCGCCGTGTACGGCCCGGACGGTTCACGCGTCGGCCCGTGGCTCGGCACGTCGGCGAGCGCGGCCCGGGTCTACGAGGTGCCGACGGCGCACGGGACGACGTTGTACGTGCGGTTCGGGGACTGGCCGGTGCACGCGGCCGTCACCGTGCTCGCCCTGCTGGGCGCGTCCGAGGCCGTCCGCCAGTTCAGGCGGCGAACCGCTGCACCTCACGTACGACCTGCTCGCACAGCACATGCGTCTCCAGCGCGTCCTTGGCGCTGAGGACCTTGCCCGCGCGCACGTCGTCGAGGAAGCCGAGGACCACCTGCTCGATGCCGCGCTGGCGGGCCACCGGCACCCAGTCGCCGCGGCGGCGCACCGTGGGCTGGCCCTTGTGGTCGATGACTTCGGAGAGGTTGACGACCTGCCGCTTGGTGTCCTGACCCGAGACCTCGAGGATCTCCTCGGTCGAGCCGCTGAGCCGGTTCATCACGCCGATCGCCGTGAAGCCGTCCCCACCGAGCTGGAGCACCACGTGGTGCAGCAGGCCGTCCTCGACCCGGGCGCGCACGGACACGTCGTCGATCGGTCCGGGCACGAGGTAGCGCAGGGTGTCGACGACATGGATGAAGTCGTCGAGGACGAGCGTGCGCGGCTCCTCGGGCAGCCCGATCCGGTTCTTCTGCATCAGGATCAGCTCGCGCGGGTGCTCGGCGCACTGCGTGTAGCCGGGCGCGTGACGGCGGTTGAAGCCGACGGTGAGGCTGACCCCGCGCTCCTCGGCGAGCTGCACGAGGCGCTGCGAGTCGGCGAGTTCGTACGCGAGCGGCTTGTCGACATAGGTGGCGACGCCCGCTTCGAGCAGTCGCGTCACGATCTCGGGGTGGACGGCGGTCGGCGCGTGCACGAACGCCGCGTCGAGCCCCTGCGCGAGCAGCGCGTCCAGGTCGGTGTGCCGGTGCCCGGCAGGGATGTGGTGGGTGTCCCCGACCCGCTGGAGCGTCGCGGGTGTGCGGGTCTGCAGGTGCAGCTCGACCCCCGGCAAAGTGGTGAGCACCGGCAGATACGCCTTCTGCGCGATGTCTCCGAGTCCGATGCAGCCGACCTTCACGTCCGTCTTCTCCTCGCCCCGGGCCGCCTGTGTCCGGCTAGGCCCTCTGTGTCTGGGCAGCATACGGCCGCTGCGGGGGCCGCCAGTCCGCGATCTCGTCGAATCCGCGCAGCATGACGGCGGGTCCGGTCCTGTCGAGGGCGGCGATGAGCGTGTTGCGCAGCGCCATCGCGGGCCGGTTCCTGAGCATGTTCACCCGGCCGACGCCGACGGCCTTGCGGGCGATCGCGGTCGTACGCGGCCTGCGTGCGGCGGTGTACGCGGCCAGGCCGAGGGCGTCGGGGTGTGCGGGGTCGGCGTGGTGGGCGAGGACGACGGCGTCCTCGATGGCCTGGTTGCCGCCCTGGCCGAGGGTCGGGGGCATGGCGTGGGCCGCGTCGCCGAGGAGCGCGACCCGGCCGCGGTGGAAGGCCGGCAGGGGTCCGGTGATGTGGTGGACGTCGTGGCGCAGGATCTCGTCCGGGGCGGCCGCGTCGATGATCGCGGGGATCGGGTCGTGCCAGTCGCCGAAGCGGCGCAGGAGTTCGGCCTTCTCACCGTCGGGGGCGGATTCGCCGGCAGGTTCGACGGCGGCGCCGTATGCGTAGACGGTGCCGTCCGCGAAGGGGTGCGTGCCCCAGATCCGGCCGCGTCCCCAGGTCTCGTGCTGGGCGAAGGGCCTGTCGAGGGGCGGGACGAGGAGGCGCCAGGTGGTGAACCCGGCGTAGACCGCGCCCGGGTGGGCGGGGAAGAGGGCCGTGCGCACGGCGGACCTGATGCCGTCCGCGCCGACGACGAGTTCCGCTTCGCATTCGCCTTCCGCAGTGGTCACCCGGGCGGGGCGGCCCGGGTCGCCCTCGACGCCGGGGTCGGCGAGGGCCGCCGCGGACGCGGTGCGTACGACTCCGTCGGGGAGACGGGACGCCAGCTTGTCGATCAGGGTCGCGCGGTGCAGGAGCACGAGGGAGCCGCCGAAGCGCTCGGCGGCGGCCTTCGCGTCGGAGCGCGAGAGCCAGCGCCCGCTCGGGGTGCGCAGGCCGCCCTCGCCCTCCCAGGCGGCGAGGGACCGGATCTCCTCGCCGAGGCCGATGACGTCGAGGGCCCGTTGCGCGTTGGGGGCGAGGGAGATCCCTGATCCGACGGGCTTCAGCTCGGCGGCCCGCTCCAGGACGGTGACGTGCCAGCCGCGCAGGTGGAGCGCGACGGCCGCGGTGAGACCGCCGATGCCGCCGCCCACGACGACAGCGCGGGGCCGCCGCCCGCGGCCGGCGGCGCTCTGTGCTTCCGGTCGCGCCGGCGTCTTGCCCGTCGAATCGGTCAGTTCGGCGGGAACCGTCGATTCCGTCGGTTCGGCAGTCATGCTTCGCACCCCTTACGTCACGTCTCACCACGCCCGGCTCGGCCCGCCCGCGCTCACTACACCTGTAGTGCGCTTGGTCTCGACCGTACTACACCTGTAGTTGCGGCGGTAGGTTGTGACCATGTCCGCACGCACCAGCACCACCAGCACCACTGGCGCCACCAGCGCCGTTGGCACCACCGGCGCACCTCGCTCCGAAGTCATCGCCGACGCGGCACTCGATCTGCTCGCCGAGCGCGGGATGCGGGGCCTGACGCACCGCGCGGTCGACGAGGCGGCGGGCCTGCCGCAGGGGTCGACGTCGAACCACGCCCGGACCAGGCTCGCCCTCCTGGAGGCGACGGTTCGGCGCCTCGCCGTGCGCGAGTCACGGGTGCTCGCCGTGGACGAACTGCCGGATCCGGCCGGCGGGATCGACTCGCTCGTCGACGGCATGGCGCTCGCACTGCACCGCTATCTGACGAACCACCCTCAACTGCTCATCTGTCGTTACGAGTTGGCGCTGGAGGCGACGCGGCGGCCGGAGCTGCGGGCGTTCTTCGACGCGACGGGAGCGCAGTTCCACGAACCACTGACCGCGCTGCTGCGGGCCGCGGGGTCCCGGGATCCGGAGCGGCACACGCTGTCCCTGGTGGCCTGGTCCGAGGGGATCATGTTCTCGTGCGTGGCCGGGGCGTTCCACGCGTCGGCCCCGGACCTGGCGGGACTGCGGGAGGGGTTCGGGGAGCTGCTGCGCGGGATGCTCGACTCGTCCCCGTCCTGACCTGCGCGTCACCCGTGCGGGGCATCATCGGCCGACGGGCCCGCCAGGGGGCTCCGTAGCCGCCAGAGTGGCGCGGGTGCATCGATCGACCACCTCAGCAGCGCTTCTGCTCACGGTTGCGGCCACGGCCGCCGCGGTGTCCGGTTGCGTGAGCGTACGGCAGCCGGAGCCTCCGGCCGCGTCCTCCGGCCCGTCGGCCGTTCCGGCGGCGCCTCGCCCCGACGGCCGGGCGAAGCCCCAGGTCGTGCAGGCGCCGGCTCGGGAGGCGCTGGACAGGATGGGCCGGACGCCACCGCCCCACTCGCCCTCGCCCGAACCCACGCGTCCGCCACGCCCGCCCCAGCCGCCACGCCATGAGGCACCCCAACGGTCCGGCCCCGACCACGCGGCCCGCCCCGCGGCACCTCCGCCGCGCCACCCGCGCACGGCGGCCCCCGCGGCACCGGGCGTCCCGGGCGATGTGTGCGCACTGGGCAACCAGTACGGCAAGTGGAACCCGGACAGCCCCGAGGCCCGCATCTGCCGGGAGACGTATGGAGGGTGAGTCGGGCGGAGGGCAGAGGGCCTAAGGCGTAAGGCGTAAGGCGTAAGGCGGGGCGGAGCATGACACGGGAGGCGAATTAGGCCTGGCGACGAATCAAAGGGGCCGACGGACCGAGCGGGGACCGATGAGGAGCCGGCCGCCTACGAACTTCGTCTCGGCGGCCCCAGCGGCTCGCCCCCCGCGGAACCGCGCCCCGGGCCCTCGCCGCCTCCGGGCGGCATCGCCGCGACCCGCTGTTCCAGCCGGGCGATGGCCGCCCGTACGCCGTCCCCGTAACCGTCGTCCCCGAGCGCGCCCACCACCGCGCGCGCCTGCGTCAGATGGCTGCGGGCCGCATCGCCGCGGCCCAGCTTCACGTAGTCCGCCGCCAGATTGAGATGCAGTGAGGGGTAGAGCGCGCGGACCGCGAGCGACTGCTCGTGGCGTGCGAGCCGGGCCTCGCTCAGGCCCTCGGCAGCGGACAGGGCCCGCAGGTCCCACGCCAGCTCGTCGTCCGGGTCGTCCTGGGCGTCCGCCATGTAGTGCGCGAGCGTGCACCGGTGGAGGGCGTCGCCGTCCTCTCCGATCTCCGCCCACAGGCCCAGGTACCGGTCCCTGGCCTCCTCGCGGTCACCGGCGTGATGGAGCATGATCACCTGCCCGATCCGGGTCATCATGGCGTCGTCCGCCGCCTGCTCCCGCTGCTCCGCCACAGGTCCTCCACGCTCGTATGCCGATCGTCCAAGCTGATAACGATTCCGACGCTATAGGCAGCCGCTGACAAACCAGGTCAGGCGCGGGCGGGCGTCCCTCCGGGGCCGGGCGCTCACAGCACCCGGAGGCACAGGCATCCGGAGGCACCAGAACCCGGAGGGACGACAGGCACCCTGAGGGGCACGCACTCGGAGAGGCGTGCCCCCCGCGTGCCCCCAGGAACGTCAGCCCAGGTTCGGAATGCGCCAGTCGATCGGCGTGTGACCCTGCGCGGCCACCGCCTTGTCGATCTGCGTGAAGGGGTGCGAACCGAAGAACTTCTTCGCGGAGAGCGGCGAGGGGTGTGCGCCCTTCACGACGACGTGGCGCTCCTCATCGATCAGGGGGAGCTTCTTCTGTGCGTAGTTCCCCCACAGGACGAACACGGCCGGGTCCGGCCGGTCGGCCACCGCGCGGATCACGGCGTCGGTGAACTTCTCCCAGCCCTTGCCCTTGTGCGAGTTGGCCTCGCCGGCCCGCACCGTGAGCACCGCGTTCAGCAGGAGGACGCCCTGCTCGGCCCACGGCATCAGATACCCGTTGTCCGGGACCGGGTGGCCGAGTTCCTCCTTCATCTCCTTGTAGATGTTCCGCAGGGAGGGCGGCGTCTTCACGCCGGGCCGCACGGAGAAGCACAGACCGTGCCCCTGGCCCTCCCCGTGGTACGGGTCCTGGCCGAGGACAAGGACCTTGACCTGGTCGTACGGGGTCGCTTCGAGCGCCGCGAAGACCTCCTCGCGCGGCGGGTAGACGGGACCCTTCGCGCGCTCCTCCTCGACGAACTCGGTGAGCTCCTTGAAGTAGGGCTTCTGCAGCTCCTCGCCGAGGACGCCGCGCCAGGACTCGGGCAGCATCGCGGTGTCGGTCACGTCAACAACCTCCGGGGTACGGTCACTTCACGGCCGTACGAGGCACGGCCGTTGCACACCCCAGAACCTACCCGCGGCCACTGACAACGGGCCCCGGCGGCCCGTCTACCAGCTGGTCTTGCGGTGCAGCTCCCACATCATCATGATCGTCGACGGGTCGAGTGCCCGCTCGCCGCCCGCGATCTCCTCGCTGGCCGCGACGTACTGCTTGCCCTGCCAGAGCGGCAGCAGCCGCGCGTCGTCGACGAGGATCTGCTGGGCGCGCCTGAACTGGCTCACCACGGCGCCGCGGTCGGTCTCACGGCGTGACTGCGGCAGCAGGTCGTCGGTGATCTCCTTGGACTCGTAGGGCGTTCCGAGCGCGTTCTGCCGGCCGACGAAGGGCGCGATGAAGTTCTCCGCGTCCGGGAAGTCGGGGAACCAGCCGCGTCCGAAGACGGGGTACTCGCCCTTGCGGTATCCGGCCTCGAAGGTCTTCCAGGGACGTCCCTTGACCGTGACCTCGAAGAGCCCCGAGGCGTCCAGCTGCCGCTTGAGCTCGGTGAACTCGGCGCCGGTCGCGGACCCGTAGCGGTCGGTGGCGTACCAGAGGGTGAGCGGGACCGGGTCGGTGATGCCAGCCCTGGTGAGGATGTCCTTGGCCTTGGCCGCGTCCGGGTCACCGAAGTTGTCGAAGAAGCCGGTGGTGTGCCCGGTCAGGCCCTTCGGGACCATCGAGTAGAGCGGTTCGACGGTGTCCTGGTAGACCTTGTGGGCGATCGCGCCGCGGTCGACGACTTGGGCGACGGCCTTGCGTACTGCGGACTTCCGGGCCCAGGGGTCCTTGGGGTTGAAGACCAGGTAGCTGATCTCCATGCCCGCGCCCTCGACGAGCTGGATGCCGTCCCCGGCCTGCTTGCCCTGGAGCCCCACGACGTCCGACGCGGCCAGCCCGCGGAACGTGGCGTCGATCTTCTTGGCGCGCAGGGCGCCGACCATCGAGGCCGAGTCCTTGAAGTAGCGGATGGTGACGGCGCTGTTCTTACGCTCGGCGAACCCGTCGTAGTGGTCGTTCCTGACGAGTTCCGCCCTGTTGCCGTCGGTGTACGCGTCGAGTGCGTACGGCCCCGAGCCGGTGATCTTGCCGTCGTCGCGGACCGCGTCGGCCGGGTACTCGGCCGGGTCCACGATCGACATCGCCGGTGTCGCGAGCACGAAGGGGAAGGTCGCGTCGGGCTTGTTCAGGTTGAAGGTGACGTCCCGGTCGCCCTCGACCTCGACCGACTTCAGGCTGCCGAGGAGCCCCTTGGGGCCGCCCTTGACGTTGATCCTGCTGATGCGGTCGATGGAGAACTTGACGGCCGCCGCGTCGAGCTTGTCGCCGTTCGAGAACTTCATGCCCTCGCGCAGCCTGCAGTGGTAGACGCGGTTGGAGGGATCGGTGAACTCGCAGCGCTCGGCGGCGTCGGGCTTCGGCTCAAAGGCACCGGAGGGGAAGCTGACGAGGGTCTGGTAGACGTTCCTGAACAGCTCCCAGGAACCGTCCCAGGACGCGGCCGGGTCGAGGGTGCTCGGGGCACTGGTGGTCCCGACGACGATGGGATCAGTGTCGTCGGACTCTCCGGAGGACATCAGTCCACATCCGGCAAGAAGCGATATGCACGTTATCGCCGCCAGTTGACGGGGGCCCAGGATCCGGTTGAACACGTGCGCGCTCCTCGATCGGCCATGCCACGGGTCGGCAGACCATACCGCAGTGCCCCGCCGGGCCATCGAGGCACTCCGGCGGGGCACTTGATGCGTACGTACGCGCTGTACGCGGGGAACTTCGGTGAGGCGAACCTGGTCCGACAAGGTCTCGTGGAGGCTTTGTCAGCTGACGCCCGTATTTTTGTCAGCTGACGCCCGCGTTGAGGAAGATCCCGCCGTCCACGACGAGGGTCTGCCCGGTGATCCAGTCGGACTGCTGCGAGGTCAGGAAGGCGGCGGCACCGCCGATGTCCTCGGGCACACCGAGCCGGGCCAGCGGGTAGGCGGCCGCGGCCTCCTCCTCGCGCCCCTCGTAGAGGGCCTGCGCGAACTTCGTCTTGACGACCGCCGGGGCGATCGCGTTGACCCGCACCTTGGGCGCGAATTCGTGCGCGAGCTGGACGGTCAGGTTGATCATCGCCGCCTTGCTGATGCCGTACGCGCCGATGAACGGGGACGGAGCGAGGCCCGCGACGGAGGCGATGTTGACGATCGCGCCGCCGTTCTCGCCCTGCCAGGCCTTCCACGTCTGCTGGGCGAAGCCGAGCGCGGAGACGACGTTGGTCTCGAAGACCTTGCGCGCCACGTTCAGGTCGAGCTCGGCGATGGGGCCGAACACCGGGTTCGTACCGGCGTTGTTGACCAGGAAGTCGACGCGGCCGAAGGCCTCCATGGTGCGCTCGACGGCGGCGGCCTGGTGCGCCTCGTCGTGGGCCTTGCCGGCGACGTACATGGCCCGGTCGGCGCCGAGCTTCTCGACGGCCTCCTTGAGGGCGTCCTCGCCGCGTCCGGTGATGCATACGCGGTCACCGCGGGCCACGAGCGCCTCGGCGACGCCGTAGCCGATGCCGCGGCTCCCGCCGGTGACGAGGGCGACCTTGCCGGAGAGCTCCGGGAGCTGGGATGAAGTCATGTCCGTTTCCCCCGGCCCTAGTTGAGCGGTCCGCCGGCGACGTACATGACCTGGCCGGAGACGAAGCCGGCCGCCTCGCCGGTGAAGAAGGCGATGGCGTTGGCGATGTCGTCGGGCTTGCCCACGCGCTGGACGGGGATCTGCGTGGCGGCGGCGGCCTGGAACTCCTCGAAGCCCATGCCGACGCGGGCGGCGGTGGCGGCCGTCATCTCGGTGACGATGAAGCCGGGGGCGACGGCGTTCGCGGTGACGCCGAACTTGCCGAGCTCCTTGGCGAGGGTCTTGGTGAAGCCCTGGAGGCCGGCCTTGGCCGCCGAGTAGTTGACCTGGCCGCGATTGCCGAGCGCCGAGGACGAGGACAGGTTGACGATGCGGCCGAACTTGGCGTCCACCATGTGCTTCTGGACGGCCTTCGACATCAGGAACGCGCCGCGCAGGTGCACGTTCATGACGGTGTCCCAGTCCAGGGCGCTCATCTTGAACAGCAGGTTGTCGCGGAGCACGCCCGCGTTGTTGACGAGGATCGTCGGCGCGCCGAGCTCCTCGGCGATGCGCGCGACCGCGGCCTCGACCTGCGCCTCGTCGGCGACGTCGCAGCCGACCGCGAGGGCCTTGCCACCGGCGCTGGTGATCTTCTCGACGGTGTCCTTGCAGGCGGCCTCGTCGAGGTCGATCACGGCGACGGCGCGACCTTCGGCGGCCAGACGTACGGCGGTAGCGGCGCCGATGCCACGTGCGGCACCGGTGACGATCGCGACGCGCTGCTCAGTGGTGGACATGCTCTTCGGTCTCCTCGCCCTAGAGTGCGGCCCTCACGTCCCAACTCGGTGAGCGACCGCTTAGTACCCTGTGGACGTGACGCTAGAAGTCCTGGCACCCGGTGTCAACGTACCCACCGGGTGCCACTGATCACTCACCGCGAAGAGGCCACCGCCGGGTCACCTCACGAGGAGGTCGAGAAGCCTGTTGACCTCGGCCTCGGGGTCCTCGGTGAGACCGGTGTGCACGGGTCCGGGCTGCACGACCGTGGAGCGCGGTGCGACCAGCCAGCGGAAGCGCCGGCCCGCGTCGTCCTCCGCTGCCTGGCCCGCGTCGCCACCCCCTCGACAGTGGCTCTCGACGGCGGCGAGCGCGGCGCGGACGCCGGTCACGTCCACGTCGGGGTCGAGGGCGCGCAGCTTCGCCTCGTCCAGGTGAGTGAGCGCGCGGACGAAGGACTTGGCCCGGCAGTAGACGACCACACCGGCGTTGATCTGTTCCCCGCGCTCGACGCGCGGGACGACGCGCAGCAGCGCGTACTCGAAGACGTCTCGGGTGGTCGTGGTCACCGGGTGCCGCCCTTCACGGTCGCCGTGCCGGTCAGCCAGCCCGGGGTGCGCGGGACACGGCCGGGATCCGGCGCCGGCAGACCGATCCGCTCGTGGATGGTCGCCGCGCGGGGCAGCAGGACTTCGGCGTACGCGCGCCGTACCGCGTCCGGGTCGTCGAAGCCCGGCTCGTCGGCGAGCCAGGCGTCGGGGACGTCGGCGGTGACCTCGGCGAGCAGCTCCTCGGTGAGCCGTGGCGCGAACTCCGCCGCGGCCGTCGCGACGTCGGGCGCGAAAGGGGCGAGGGCGTGGTCGGAGGCGTCGTAGGGGCGGGCCGCCGCGGCCGCGGCCCCGCGCCAATTGTGGTGCCAGATCATGCTCGCGCCGTGGTCGATGAGCCACAGGTCGCCGTGCCAGACCAGCATGTTGGGGTTGCGCCAGGACCGGTCGACGTTGTTGATCAGGGCGTCGAACCAGACGACCCGTCCCGCCTCCGTGGGGTCTACCTCGTAGGCGAGCGGGTCGAAGCCGAGCGCGCCGGAGAGGTAGCGCATCCCGAGGTTCACGCCGCCGCTCGATTTGAGGAGGCCCTGCACCTCCTGGTCGGGCTCGCCGAGGCCGATCACGGGATCGAGTCCGATCCGTACGAGCCCGGGCACCCGGAATCCGAGCCGCCGCGCGAGCCCCCCGCAGATCACCTCCGCGACGAGCGTCTTGCGGCCCTGTCCCGCACCGGTGAACTTCATGACATAAATACCCAAGTCATCCGCCTCGACCAAACCAGGCAGAGACCCGCCCTCCCGAAGGGGCATGACATAGCGGGTCGCAGTTACTTCCGTGAGCATTTTCCCAGGCTATACGGCCGACAGGGCCCGGTAACCCGAGGTACGCCCCGGGAGTTGCCTGCTACCTCACAAGTGGCCAACCGTTGACGCTGGGGAGTATCTGGGGAGTATCAGGCCCGAACTCCTGCGACTGCTACGGACCTTCACCCTGCCGACACCGGTCACCGCCCCGGAGCACGTCCTGCACTGGTCCCACTGGCGCCGCCGCCATCAACACCGAGCCGCCGTCTGCCACCACCGCTGGAACGAAGCCACCGCAACCGCATGATCACGAACTACGGCTGCCGTATCAGACGAGCGGCCACACGAGGATTTCGCCACAGACATACTGCGGCTTGCGCTCCGGAGCCGGAGCCGCTTACCGCGCAGGCTCCCCCTCGGTCGCGGTCGTGTCGGGAGACTTCGAGTGAGCGGTCGTCCGGGGAATGAGGAAGGCGACCACGCTGGCAAGCGCGAATACGGATGCCGCGATATTCATGGTCGGCGCTCGGAGCCGTACGCCCCCCCGGCAGGCCCCCGACAGGCCCCCGCTGTCCGACTGGTTCACCCGACACCGAGCGCCGGCCTTCAGGCGACATGGCGGGATCTGGGGCGCACGTGATCAGGGCCGCGCAGCAAAGCTGCGCGGCCCTGATCTGCGTCAAGGTCGGCGTACAGCCGATGATGTGCCGGGCAGAAGTTCCACCGGAGCGGTTGTCCCCTCGAGCCGTGAACAGAGACCGCTCATACTGAAACGCTGCGTTCCGGGTGGATCAATATCTGTGACGGCGAGGTGAGGGTTTAACGCGCCATGCGGGGAGTGTTTTTGCCGCATCAAACAGAGTGGAATTAATTACCGTACGCGGGCTGCTACCGCATGCTACTGTCGCTCTCAGTTGCAGTCGTGGTTCCCAAAACTTCAAGCGCCTTCGCCGGGTATTTTCCGCCGCTGGAAGCGTTTTTGTATCTCCGGTCACTCTCCGGGCAGGGCATCATCGCGGCGACCCGGCATCCGTGCATTGCGGGTCCCGGCGTACTGCCCCAAAGGAGATATGACATGGCGTCTGGCACCGTGAAGTGGTTCAACGCAGCCAAGGGTTTCGGCTTCATCGAGCAGGACGGTGGCGGCGATGACGTGTTCGCCCACTTCTCGAACATTGCCGCCCAGGGCTTCCGCGAGCTGCTCGAAGGCCAGAAGGTCACCTTCGATATCGCGCAGGGCCAGAAGGGCCCGACGGCCGAAAACATCGTTCCCGCCTGACGCTGACGCGCACTTCGTAGCTGGGGCCCGCATCCCTCGGGGTGCGGGCCCCAGCTACGGGCATTCCCCGCAGTGGGTTCACCTCCGGGAAAACCAGCGCCGAAGGCCCTTCTCCAGGGATTCGGGCCTCTTGAAACGTGCACCCGCTGACGTTCTGGATTTCACCTCCACGTGACGTCACCGATTTCATCGCCTGCACCCGCTTCGTGTTTACCGCAGGCCAGATTTACTTTCGCATTCCATTCGGCCCGTTCTTGCGATTCCCCGCGCTGCACTTCCGCTGCGGGAATTCCTTGATACGTGCCGTATCAAGGAAGGTTCTGAATGAACCCCACACGTACGAACGGCCGCTCCTCCCGTACTCGCCGGGCCGACGGCCCCGCTTTCGGCTCCAGTGCTGGTTCGAGGCGGGGCGGCCGTTTCGCCTCGCCCGCCCCGGCCCGTTCAGGGGGCCCGAGGCGCTCGGGCGGCCCGGCCCGACGGTCCGCAGCCGTCCAGGGCGAGTTCGCCCTGCCGGAGACGATCACTCCCGCGCTGCCCGCCGTCGAGGCGTTCGCCGACCTCGACATGCCCGAGCAACTGCTGGCAGCGCTGACTGCGCAAGGCGTGAGTGTCCCGTTCCCGATCCAGGGCGCGACCCTGCCGAACACCCTCGCGGGACGCGATGCCCTGGGCCGCGGGCGCACCGGCTCCGGCAAGACCCTCGCCTTCGGCCTGGCCCTGCTGGCCCGCACCGCCGGGCAGCGCGCCGAGCCGCGTCAGCCGCTGGCTCTGATCCTCGTGCCGACGCGTGAACTGGCGCAGCAGGTGACCGACGCGCTCACCCCCTACGCCCGCTCGGTGAAGCTGCGCCTGGCCACCGTCGTCGGCGGAATGCCGATCGGCAGGCAGGTCAGTGCGCTGCGCGGTGGCGCCGAGGTCGTCGTCGCGACGCCTGGCCGCCTCAAGGACCTCATCGACCGGGGTGACTGCCGACTGAACCAGGTCGCGATCACCGTCCTGGACGAGGCCGACCAGATGGCCGACATGGGTTTCATGCCCCAGGTCACCGCTCTCCTGAACCAGGTCCGCCCAGAGGGCCAGCGGATGCTGTTCTCCGCCACCCTCGACCGCAACGTCGACCTCCTGGTCCGCCACTACCTCACCGACCCGGTCGTCCACTCCGTCGACCCGTCCGCAGGCGCCGTCACCACGATGGAACATCACGTACTGCACGTCCACGGCGCCGACAAGCACCGCACGACGACGCAGATCGCCGCGCGCGAGGGCCGGGTGATCATGTTCCTGGACACCAAGCACGCTGTCGACCGGCTCACCCAGGACCTGCTGAACAGCGGTGTCCGGGCCGCCGCCCTGCACGGCGGGAAGTCGCAGCCGCAGCGCACCCGCACCCTCGCCCAGTTCAAGACCGGACACGTCACCGTGCTCGTCGCAACGAACGTCGCCGCCCGCGGCATCCACGTCGACAACCTCGACCTCGTCGTCAACGTCGACCCGCCGACCGACCACAAGGACTACCTCCACCGCGGCGGCCGTACCGCGCGGGCCGGCGAATCCGGCAGCGTCGTCACCCTCGTTACCCCCAACCAGCGCCGCGACATGACCCGCCTCATGGCAGCCGCCGGCATCGTGCCCCAGACCACCCAGGTCCGCTCCGGCGAAGAGGCACTCAGCCGGATCACCGGAGCCCAGCCTCCCTCCGGCATCCCCGTGACGATCACCGCGCCGGTGGCCGAGCGACGTAAGCGCGCCGCGGCCTCACGCGGCCGGCGCAGCCCCGCTTCGGCTGCCCGGCGCGTGAGCGTGCGGCAGTCCTCCTTCGATGCGGCGGCCTAGAACCTTCGTGATCAGGAAACTGACCCATCTCTGCAGGAGGTACCTTTTGACGCTGGTTCAGATGCAGCCCCGCTCGGCGCATGCCACCCCCGTACACAGGACGGCGGCCAACGCCATGGACACAGCCGGACCGCAGGTCTGTGACGACATGACCGTCGAGGTGGCCCTGTCGGTCATGGCCAGCGCCCGCACCGGGCACCTGCTCGTCTGCGACGACGACGGCCTGTGCACCCAACTGATCACCTACGCCCAGCTCGCCGCACTCCGTGACAGCTCCGCCTACACGGACCGGGTCCAGCTGCGCGACATCCTCGGCGACCGCGGGCCGTTCACCTCGCCCGCGTCCACGATGACCGAAGCCGAGCACGCGATGCGCTCCCGCCGGCTCGATGCCCTGCCGGCGGTCGACGCACAAGGCAGCGCTCCGGGCGCCCTCGCCCTTGCCCACTGACCGCCTCAATCGCGGCAGAACCACCCCCGTCGTTCTTCTCCTTGTGAGGCGTCATGCGCTGCGTCATCGCCCGTTTCCCGTTCGACCTCACCAAAAGCGGCGTCCTGGAATCGATGAAGGGCATCAAGCCCGAGCAGGTCATCGGCGAGTCCGTGATCATCGGCCGCCGCACCTACCCCGTCAAGCAGGTCGGCCAGGTCATCACACGCCAGGACCGCCGCGACTTCAGCGCCGGCGAAGTCCTTCGGGCCATGACCCAGCTCGGCTTCACCTGCCGCGGCCTTCCCCAGGCCGCCGCGCCCAAGAGCGTCCTCAGCCCGTTCCAACAGGCTTCCGTGATGCTCGGCGTCCCCGCGGCTGCCTGACCGACGGGCAGACGCAAGCCGCTACCAAAACAGCACTGCCGACCGGGATACGCCCGACGACGCGGACCACTCCTGGCGGTTCGTTAGCGGGTCGCGAAGGCCACGCACTCCGTTCCGGGGCTGCGGCGACCGCTGGAGTTCAAGGCCCCGAGGTGGGGGGCTTTGAGCATCTGCCGCTAGAGCGCGGTGAAGGTGAAGACAGCGGCCCTTGCCGGGATCGTGCCGTGGGTCCGGCCAGGGAATGAAAAAGGAAGGCCACGGTCTGCGTTGCAATTGCTGACGCCCCAAGCGGCAGCAGCGGCGATGCGCAAGTGAGTAAATTTGCTCTTGGGCACGAGGGAAGAGCGCGGAATATGGAACGCTCGGGTTATGTCAGTGCTGTGATATCCGCAGTAATATAGACGCGGGTAGGTTCACTCTCACGTGCAACCGCCCGGAAGGGCGACTCCGGCGTGTTCGCGCCGGAGTCGTTGTCACCCTCCCCATTGGTGGTACAGCCCAGGAAATGTCGGCGCTGGGATAAGGAACAGATCCCCAGGTTAGAAGAGCACTCCGAGGGGATAGGTACACCGCCCAGAGGGAGTCTCAATAAGCCGCTTGCGCGACCGGCAGTGCGGGGGTGAAGACCCGGTGTCGCGCAGGAGAGCCCACAGCACGCTCGCTCGCCGGCGGGCCAGGGCGATGACGGCTTGGACGGGCTTGCGGCCCTCGCCCCGCTTCTTGAGGTAGAAGTCCCGGTTCGGCCCCTCGCGGATCCGCGTGCGGCAGCGCCGCAACTGACCCCTCCTGGGGCGCTCCAACCGGCCACAAGTAGGCAGGAGACGAAGCCATGATGAGGCAATCGGCGGTCACCCGGATCCTGCTGGCTCTGGTCGGCATCGTCCTGCCTGGAGGGGGCCTCCTCGTCCTGGTCGGTGGCCTCGATCTCTACCGGCGCCGGCACCTGACGCCACCCGACGGCTGGCCCCTGACCACCCCGCACACCGTCCTGCTCAGCACTGCGGACCGCACCCGCTGGACCGACGAGGGCTGGTGGTGGCCGGTGATCACCGCCGCCTTGGCCGTCATCGTCCTGCTCACCCTGTGGTGGCTACTGTCACAACTGCGCCGAACCCGCCCAGGCCGCATGCCCGTTGGAGGAACACCCCCGACAGACGGTGTGGAACTGTACGACCACGCCCTCAGCGACGTCATCGCAGCCGACGCCCGCCAACTGCCCGGCGTCCAGCAAGTGAAGGTGCAGATGACCGGCCGGGCCAACCATCCAAAGGTCCGCATCACCCTCACGCTCACCCCCGACAGCGAGCCCGGCCCCGTCCTGCAGGCCCTGTGCCACGGCCCCCTGGGACGCGCCCGCCAGTCCACCGGCTGGACCCAACTCCCCACCCAGGCACGGCTGCAGGTCACCCCACACAAACCCCACCGCGCCGAGTAACAGCCTGAGATCCCCACGCGCCCACACCACGCCCGGCACAACCAGACCCTGACGGCAAAGACGGTGAACCAGCCAGCTAGGACTACGTATGCCGTGCAGCCAGGGCCGGGGCGCTGCAGCGGTCCGGGGTCACGTCCGCTTCGCCCCTCCCGTCACGCGACGCCACCGGCTGTAGGGGCCGCCCACGCCCCACTGACCACGGCTGAGCATGAATGGCGTGATACAGGATTGATAAGCGCGTGCCGGATCCATTGACGCCCCTCCGCGCAGCGCCTACAACACTCATCACATAGATGACTGTGCACATAGGGGCGGTGGGGCGGTGAAGTTCGAGTACGTGCTGCTCTCGTTGATCGCGGGGCGGCCGCGGAGTGGCTTCGACTTGGGCCGATGGGTCGAGACAGAGGGGCAGTTCCTGCGGTCGCGGACGCATCACAGCCAGATCTACCGGCTGCTCGGGCGGATGACGGCCGACGGCTGGGTGGCATTCGAAGTCGATCCGCGGGAGGGACGGCCGGATGCGAAGGTGTACCGGCTCACCGCTCGAGGGCGTGAGGTCCTGTGGGAGTGGGTGCGTTCGCCGTACGAGCCGACCAGCCGGTTCCAGGATCCTGACTTCCTGGCCCGGTTCGCCTTTACCGTCCAGCTGGACCGGCAGGCCGCGATCGGTCTGATCGAGACCGAACTCGACTACCGGCGCACCCAGATCGCCCGCAACCGCGACCGCGACCGCACCCTGCGCTTCGAGGACCCGCTGCCCGAGCTGGACCGGGAGCTGGCCCAGGAGGTCTTCGACGAACTGCACGCGTACGGAGCGTCGGCGGTCGACACCTGGGTGGCCTGGCTGGAGGGCATGCGGCACCGCCTCGAACAACACCGCACGCCGGACGCCAAGAGAGGGGACTCCTCCGTATGAAGGCCATCATGGTCATGTTCGACAGTCTCAACCGGCGCATGCTGCCGCCCTACGGATCCGACTGGACGCACGCGCCGAACTTCGCGCGCCTCGCCGGGCGGGCGGTCACCTTCGACAACGCGTACGCCGGCTCGCTGCCGTGCATGCCGGCCCGCCGTGAACTGCACACCGGCCGGTACAACTTCCTGCACCGCAGCTGGGGGCCGCTGGAGCCGTTCGACGACTCGATGCCGGAGCTGCTCAAGCAGAACGGCGTCTACACGCACCTGGCCAGCGACCATCCGCACTACTGGGAGGACGGTGGCGCGACCTACCACGGCCGGTACAACACCTGGGAGTTCTTCCGTGGGCAGGAGGGCGACCCGTGGAAGGGACACGTCGCGGACCCCGAGATGCCCGAGGGTCTGAAGCGGATGCGCACCCCCGCGTACCGGCAGGACGGGGTCAACCGCTCCTACATGGCGACGGAGGACCGGCATCCGCAGACGCTGACCTTCGACGCCGGCCTGGAGTTCGTCCGTACGAACAAGGACGCGGACCGGTGGTTCGTACAGATCGAGACCTTCGACCCGCACGAGCCGTTCTTCTCCCACCAGCGCTACAAGGACCTCTACCCGCACGAGTACGACGGGCCGCACTTCGACTGGCCCGACTACAAGCGGGTGACCGAGACCGACGGTCAGGTGGCGCACGCCCGCTACGAGTACGCGGCCCTGCTGTCCATGTGCGACCGCTCTCTCGGTCGCGTCCTGGACACCATGGACGAGCTGGACCTGTGGGACGACACCCTGCTGATCGTCAACACCGACCACGGTTTCCTGCTCGGCGAGAAGGGCTGGTGGGCCAAGTGGGTACAGCCCTGGTACAACGAGCTCGTCCATCTCCCGCTGTTCGTATGGGATCCGCGCCACCCTGTAACGGCCGGAGAGCGGCGTGAGGCACTCGTGCAGACGATCGACCTGGCGCCGACGATCCTGGACTACTTCGGCGTCGAGCGGCCGGCCGACATCCAGGGCGTACCGCTTCCCGTCGACGAGGACATGCCCGTCCGCGAGGCGGGGCTGTTCGGGGCGCACGGCGGTCACGTGAACATCACCGACGGCCGGTACGTGTACATGAGGGCCCCCGTCTCCCCGGACAACACCCCTCTGTACGAGCACACGCTGATGCCCACCCACATGCGCGGCCTGTTCAGCCCGGCCGAACTCGTCGACGCGGAGCTGGCCGAGCCGTTCGCCTTCACCAAGGGGGTGCCGACCCTGCGCACCCCCGGGCGCAGTCTCCTCAACCCCTTTCTCCACGGCACGCTCCTGTTCGACCTGGAGAGCGATCCGGAGCAGCTGGCCCCACTCGTCGACGACGAGGCCGAGCTGCGGATGGCGAGCCTGCTGGTGGAGCTGTTGCGGGCGAGCGAGGCGCCCCCGAGCCAGTACGAGCGGCTCGGCCTGCCCGCCGACGGGCCGGTCACCGAGAAGCACCTGCTGGTACGTGCCCAGCGGGAGCAGGCCGAACGTGCCGTGGAGCCGTTGCCGCGCCTTGAGGAGTTTCCCGAGGGGCGGGTGTCGGTGCGGACACCGATGCGGACGCTGATGTCCGACCCGGTCACCGCCGTCGTACTACGCCGGCATCTGCCCAGCCTGTTCGACTCGGAACTGCTCCAGCTCCTGGGGCCCATGCCACTGATCGACGTAGCGGCGGTGGCGGCCGGGGCCATGCCCCGCGACGCGCTCATGGCGGTCGCCGAGGAACTCGTCGCGCTCTGAGCCGCAACCGGAATGGCCGGTGACGGGGTTGCCGCCCCGTCACCGGCCGTCACACCCCTTTCCCCGTGCATCTCCAGCGAAGAGACCACACACATAGAGGAAGCGAGGCGCCATGCCCGAGCTTATCCACGATCCCGGCAAGACCAGGCAGACCCCGAACACCGGCGTTCCCGGCAGGTGGCGGCAGCTGTCGCTCCTGGGCGGCGCCATGCTCGTCGACAACACCGAGGCCGGCGTGATCGGCGGGCTGTTCCCGGTGATCCGGCAGGCCCTCGGGCTCTCTCTCGGTGCCCTGGGCGTCCTGACCGCCGCGGGCAAGCTGATCGGCGTGATCACCGCACCGCTGTGGGTGTGGGCCGCCCACCGCTGGTCCCGCAAGACGGTGCTCGTCGTATGCACGGGCATGTGGGGCATCTGGGGTGTGGCCGCCGGCTTCGCCCAGAACTTCACCCAGCTCCTGCTGCTCTCGACTCTGCTCGCCGCGGGATACGCCGGGGCCCACCCGATCATCACTACCTTCGTCGGTGACCTGTTCGACAGCCCGTCCCGGGGCCGGGCCATAGGCATGCTGTTCGGGGCGACCGCGCTCGCCTCCTCGGTCTTCGCCGCGCTCAAGGGCCAGCTGGCGGGCGTCGAGGACGGCTGGCGCTGGGGCCTGTGGGCGATCGGCGCGTTCAGCATCCTCTTCGGCCTCGTGCTCTGGCGGTTCCTGCGCGACCCGGGCCGGGGCGCCGCCGAGCCCCAGCTCGCCGACCTCGACCGCGCCTCCCGGGACACCTCCGGACTGGTGAACCGGCGCCAGGTGGCCTCCCTGCTGAAGATCCCGACCCTGGTGGTCCTTCTGGTCTCCAGGCTGCTCTCCGGTCACCTGCTCGTCTTCTCCTTCGCCGTGGTCTTCCTCGTCGAGGACTACGGCTTCACCACCCAGACCGCGTCGGTCGTCCTGATGCCGATCGGCATCGGCTACTTCGCCGGGACGATCCTCGGCGGTCTGGCCGCCGACTGGGCCGCCCGGCTCAGTCCCCGCCACGGGCTGCCCGCCGTGCTCCAGGCCGCCCAGGTCCTCTTCGCCGTCCTCGCCTTCTTCGGCACCCAGTTCCACTACAGCGGCATCGGCCTGTACGCCCTGTTCTTCGGCCTCATGGGCGTCGCCCAGGGCGTCAACCCCGGTATCAACCGGCCGATGATCATGGCTGTGGTCCCGCCCGAGCTGCGTCCCGCGGCCTTCACCCTCTACGTCTCCGTCTTCGAGGCGATTGCCTGGGCCGTTTTCGGACTCGGCGCCGGTTTCCTCGGCGACGCGATCGGGCTGCGCCCCGTCTTCCTGTGGGTCCTGGTCATCCTGATGCTGGTCAACGGGGCGTTCCTGACCCTGCTGCACCGCACGTACGCCCGCGACACCGCCCGCATGCAGGCCGAGCTCGACCAGCGGCGCGAGAAGGCCCTGTCATGAAGTTGGGGCCTCTCGCGCGCGAGCAGGGCGACGAGGCGACGATGCACGTCCCCGGAGCGCCCGCCGCCTGTTGCACCCCCGCACGGTCGCCCGGCCCGTCCGCAGCACCTCTGCGGCTGCTCTCCTCACCACGGCCCCTCCGCGACACCTCGGCCGCCGGGATGGTGCTGCTGCCCGGCGGCGAGTGCCTCATGGGCACGGACGACGCGGAAGGCTTTCCCGGCGACGGTGAGGGACCCGTCAGGACGGTGCGGCTGAAGCCGTTCCTCATCGACACCTGCGCCGTCACCAACGACGCCTTCGCCCGGTTCGTCGCCGACACCGGTCATGTCACCGATGCCGAACGCTTCGACTGGTCGTACGTGTTCGCAGGGTTCCTGCCCGCCGCGGGGCGCCGGGGTGCCTCGCGCCCCGAGCGGACGCCGTGGTGGTGCCTGGGCCGGCAAACGTCTGCCCACCGAGGCCGAGTGGGAGTACGCCGCCCGCGGAGGACTGGAGCAGAAGCGCTATCCCTGGGGCGACGAGCTCGATCCCGACGGCACCTACCGCTGCAACATCTGGCGCGGGACCTTCCCCACCAAGAACACCGCCGACGACGGCTTTCGTGGCACCGCCCCGGTCGACGCCTTCGAACCGAACGGATACGGCCTGTACAACACCTCGGGCAACGTATGGGAGTGGTGCGCCGACTGGTGGACCACCGACCATCCCACTCAGCACCCACTGGTCGATCCGACAGGCCCCACCAGCGGAAATCGCGAAGGTCATCCGCGGCGGCTCCCATCTCTGCCACCGCTCGTACTGCAACCGCTACCGCGTCGGCGCCCGCACCGCGAACACCCCCGACAGCACCAGCGGCCACGCCGGATTCCGCTGCGCCCGCAGCGTCTGACCATCCCCTCACCCGCACGCACCCGCCCGGAGACCACCATGCGCAAGAGCCGTACCCTCGGCGTGCCCAGCACCCGCATCCACGCCCTCGCCGCCGCCCTCGCCGCGCTGACGACGGCGGCCCTCGGCCTCACCACCCCCGGCTCCGCACACGCCGCCCCCGCCGCGGAAGTCCACTACGTGGCCCTCGGTGACTCCTACTCCGCCGGCGGCGGCTCCTCCACCACGTACCTCAACGACTGCAACCAGAGCGTCAACTCCTACCCCTACCTCTACAACCAGCTCACCGCCCCGACACCTTCGACTTCCAGGCGTGCGGAGCCGCGAAGACCACCGACGTCCTCACCAGCCAGCTGAGTCCGCTGGACGGCACCACCACGTTGGTCAGCATGACCATCGGCGGCAATGACATCGGTCTCGGCACGGTCATGACGACCTGCCTGTTCGGCAGCGACAGCGCCTGCCTCGACGCCGTCGCCACCGCCGAAACCACCGCCCGCACCGAGCTCCCCGGCAAGCTCGACACCCTCTACGACACCGTCCGCGCCCGCGCCCCGCAGGCCCGCGTCGTAGTCCTCGGCTACCCCAGGTTCTACGACCTCGCCGTCACGGCCTGCCCCGGCATCAGCGCCACCAAGCGCACCGCGCTCAACAACGGAGCCGACGCCCTCAACACCGTGATCCGCGACGAGGTCACCCAGCACAGCGGCTTCGTCTACGAGGGCGTCGCCGACCGCTTCACCGGCCACCAGCTGTGCGACACCGCCCCCTGGCTCCATGCCCTCAACTGGCCCCTCGGACAGTCCTTCCACCCCAACGCGGCCGGGCAGGCAGGCGCCTACCTGCCCGCCCTCCAGGCCGCCGCCTGACCCGAACCTCGCCGCGCCCTCATACAGTTCGTGCGAGGAACGCGGCGAGGTGCTTGTCGTAGGTGTCGGGGTCGGCCTTCCCGGCGCCAGTGTGGCTCGCCCCCTCGACGGTCACGAGGGTGACCTTGTCCGGCCAGTCGCGCGCGAAGGCGACGCTGGTGGAGTGGGGAACGACGCGGTCGTCGGTGCCGTGGAAGAGGAGTACGGGCTGCCGGGGTCCGCCGGCCCGGCGATTCTCGGACAGGGCGTCGAGGTCGGCTCCGGATCGGAGCTCCATGAAAGTGGCGGTGATGCCGCCGACGACAGTCGGCAGGCCGAGGCCGCTCGCAATCGCGTCGATGGCGGCGCGGTAGTCGAGTGCGGGAGAGTCGAGGATCGCAGATCGGACCGCACTGGCGTCGGTGGCGCGGTGCAGGTAGGTCTCGACGATGCCGCCTCCCATCGAGAAGCCGTAGAGCACCACGTCGGCGGCACCTTGAGCGCGGGCATGGCGGACGGCGGCTTCCAGATCGCGCCACTCGCTGTCGCCGAACTGTCGGTTCCCGCCGGCGTCGTGCGGGGAGCCGGGGTCGTTGCGGTAGGTGATGTCGAGGACGGGGTAGCCCAGTGCGTGGAGCTGAGGCAGGGTGCGCAGTCCCGCGCTGCGGCCGGCCCCGAGGCCGTGGACCTGGATGACCCAGGTGCTCTTGGTGCCGGGGAGGAACCAGGCCGGCATCGGGCCGTACTCGGTGGGGTAGGTGACGTCCCGGTAGTCGAGCCCCAGTGCACGCCTCGGGTCGGCGGCCCACACGGTCACGGAGATCTTCGCTTCGGCGTCCGCGGCGGGTGGGGTGCCGTATTGGGTGAGCTCGCGGCTCACCGTGTTGGCGTCGGCCCGGACGATCGGTGCGAGGGTGCCCTGTCGGCGCTCGCCGGTGGAGTCGTCCTTCCAGATCAAGCCGTAGACGCCGGCCTGTCGGCTCTCGTCAGTGGCGGGCAGGGTCACCGTTCCTCGGCCCGCCGAGATGACGTGGGTGTTCAGCGGGGTGTCGTCGATGGGCTGTACGAACTTGCCCGTGATGAGCCACAGCGAGCCCACCCCGAGGGCGACGGCGAGCGCGAGCACGCACGCGAGTCCGGTCAGCAGGCGTCGGCGCAGACGGGACCGGGGGGCCGCCGGACGCCGAGTGGTATCGATGGGGGCGGCGTGCTGCACGGAAACCGCTGGAACGTGGTTTCTGTTCATCGTCGCCATGGCTCGTCGGGGTGCGGCAGGGGCGAGAGCACGGTCCGCGTCGGAACACGGCAGGCGTCGCTGACGAGGGCGCGGGCGGTGCGGCCTTCGGGGGTGGGCATGAAGGGGAAGACGTGCGGCATGGCGGCGGCTTCGTGATAGTCGACCGGGACTCCGGCCGCTCGGGCCTTGTCGGTCAGAGCGCGACTGTCGGTGACGAGGATGTCGTGGGTGCCGCACAGGACGGTGAGCGGGGCGAGGCCCTGCATGGTTCCGTGCAGTGGGCTGACCAGGGGGTCGGCCGGGTCGAGTCCGCCGGCGTAGAGGCGTCCGGCCTCGGCGAGTCCGGGGCGGGCGAGCATCAGGTCGAGCGGCTCGATGGCCGCCTGGTCGGGGTGGTTCGTCGTCACGTCCAGCCAGGGCGAGATGAGGACGGTACGGGCGGGCTGCAGGCCATGGTGGTCGCGCAGGTACTGGGCGGTGGCAAGTGCCAGGCCGCCGCCCGCCGAGTCACCCATGAGGATCACATTGTCCGGCCCGGCCTCCTCGACCACGCGGGCCAGGATGCCCGCGGTGGCGGGAACCAGATCGGAGGCGTGGCGACGCGGGGCCAGGGGGTAGATCGGAACGGTGACCCGCGCCGGGGTGCGACGGGCGAGCTGGGCGACGAATCGCCAGTGGGCGGGGAGGATCTCGAAGAGGTAGCAGCCACCATGCAGGTACAGCACCCGCCGGCTCGCCTCCTCCGTGGCCGGGCCGATGTCGTACAGGGGCCAGTCCCCCTGAAGGTCAACCGTGAGGGCGGTCCTGCCCTCCAGCGATTTCGGCGGCGCATACGGAGCAGGGCGCAGCGCGCGCTGGGCGACGCGGGCGCGGGTGTGGTCCGCGGATGCGAGCACCTTCTTGCCTCCGCGCAGCCGCAGGATCGTGCCGAACGCCCTGGCCTGCCAGCTGGGCCCGGCCGTCGCCATGCCGATCCCTCCCTTCCCTCAGTACTCGTGTGATCGTGTCGGGCGGTGTGGGTCAGGTCCCACGGTGGGACCGGGTAGGCACCTGCGTCGGTCCGCTCACTCCAGGCGGCTCAGCGCCGCCGACACCAGTGTCCGGACACCTGGCACGAGTACCGACAAGTCGGGGGCGAACAGCGGGCTGTGGTTGCCCGGTACGTTGCCGATCTTCTCGGCCAGGTCCGTGCCGGGGGCCGCCTCCCACACGTCGGTCGGGGTCGAGGTGACGTACCAGTAGTCGTACGGGACGCCGTCGGGTGCCAGCAGGGAGAAGTCCTCGCTGCCCATCGCCGGACCGAAGTCGAACACCGTGTCAGCACCGAAGAGTTCGCGGTGCACGGCCGCGATCTGCCCGTCGAGGGCGGTGTCGTTGACAGTGTTCGGGTAGCCGGGCCGGAGCGTGACCTCGGGCGGCGCCGGGCAGCCGGAGGTCCGGCACTCGCCCGCAACGATGCGGCGGACGGCTCCGATGACCCGGTGGCGCACCCGGGGGTCCTGGGTGCGCAGGTTGAGGGAGAGCCGGGCGTCGGCGGGGATGATGTTGTGTTTCGTACCGGCGTGGAACTGTCCCACCGTCAGTACCACCGAGTGCGCCGCCGCGACCTCGCGCGACACCACGGCCTGCAGGCGGGTGACGATGTAGGCGGCCGTCACGACCGGGTCGACCGTCGACTCGGGGCGTGAGCCGTGGCCTCCGACTCCGTGCACGACGACGTCGATGTCGTCGGTGGCCGACATGGTCAGGCCGGGAGTGTGCGGGTAAAACCCGGCCAGGCCGGGCGTGACGTGCTGACCGAGCAGCACGTCGGGGCGGGGGAAGCGAGTGTGCAGCCCGTCGGCGACCATGACCGACGCGCCGCCGCCGGACTCCTCGGCGGGCTGGCCGAGTACGACCAGCGTGCCGGACCAGGTGTCGCGGGCGCCGGCGAGCGCCTCGGCGGCTCCGGCGAGCCAGGTGACGTGCAGGTCGTGGCCGCAGGCGTGCATGACGCCGTCGACGGTGGAGGCGTACTCCAGGCCGGTGGCCTCCTGAACCGGCAGGGCATCCATGTCGCCGCGCAGCCAGACGACGGGGCCGTCGCCGTTTGCGAGGACGCCGACCACACCGGTGCGGCCGACGCCTTCGGTCACGTCGTAGCCGGCGGCGCGCAGGCGGGTGGCGAGCTTCGCGGCGGTGCGGTGTTCCTGGAAGGCGAGTTCGGGGTGGCGGTGCAGGTCCTGGTAGAAGTCCTCCAGTGCGGCGGGCTTCAGTCCGGCGGTGATCTCCCGCGTACGGCCGGCGACGGCGGTCGGCTCGCTCATGCGCGAACCTCCTTCTCCTCGAATGTCGGCACGCTCGCCAGCAGGCGGCGCGTATAGGGGTGTCGGGGCGCGCCGTACACGTCCCGCACCGGCCCCTGCTCCACCAGTTCGCCCTGGCGCAGGACGGCGACCTCGTCGCTGACATGGCGGACGACGGCCAGGTCGTGGGAGATGAACACCATCGTCAGGGACAGCGAACGCCTCAGCTCCTCAAGGAGGTTGAGCACCTCGGCCTGCACGGAGGCGTCCAGTGCCGAGGTGATCTCGTCGGCGATCACTACCTCGGGTTTCACGGCCAGGGCACGGCCCACGGCGATGCGCTGGCGCTGGCCGCCGGAGAACTCGTGGGGGTACTTGCCGGCTGCCGAGCCATCCAGCGCGACGGTCTCCAGCCACCGTTCGACCGTCGCCGCATGCTTCCTCGCGTCGGCCCGCACGGGGTCGACGGCCTCGGCGATGGCCTCACCGACGGTCATGCGCGGGTTGAGCGAGGCGTACGGGTCCTGGGAAACGAGCTGCACCCGGCGGCGCACCGCGACGAGCTCCCTCCCCTTCAGACCCGTGAGGTCTTCTCCGTCGAGGGTGATGCGGCCTGCCCGGACCGGGTGGATGCCGACGATCGCCTTGGCGATCGTCGACTTGCCCGATCCGGACTCGCCGACCAGGCCGAGCGTCTGCCCGGCCCTGACGCCGGTGGACACGCCGTGCAGCACTTCGCGGGCGCGCCGACCGTGCCCGAAAGCGACGGTCAGATCCTCGACGCCCAGCTTGTAGGGGGACGTGGTCATACGGGCTGCACCTCCTGGCGTACGGCATGGCAGGCGACGGCGTCGATGAGGTGCGGCCGTTCGGTCGCGCAGAGGCCGTCGACTACCACCGGGCAGCGGTCGGCGAACGCGCAGCCGGCCGGTCGATCGGCGGGCGTCGGCGGACGGCCCGGGATCGTGGCGAGCAGTGCGCGTTCCTCGGCGCCCGTGTCCTGAAGGCGCGGGCTCGCCGCCAACAGTGCCTTGGTGTAGGGGTGTCGAGCGCGGCCTGCCCGCAGGTCGGCCGCGGACAGCTCCTCGACGACACGGCCCGCGTACATCACCACGACCCGGTCGCACACGGTGCCGATCACGCCGATGTCGTGGGAGATGAAGAGCATGCTCGTGCCGTGCGTGCGGTTGATGTCCTTCAGGAGGTCGAGGACCTCGGCCTGGACGGTCACGTCGAGGGCGGTGGTCGGTTCGTCGGCGATGATCATCCGTGGACCGGGCAGGACGGCGGCAGCGATCATCGCGCGCTGCCGCATGCCGCCGGACAGCTCGTGCGGGTACTGCTTCACGACCCGGGCCGGGTTCTCGATCCGCACCTGCTCCAGCGCCTCGACGGCGCGCCTGTGCGACTCCGTCTTGCCCACGCGCTGGTGCACGCGGAGTGTCTCGGTCAGCTGACCGCCCATCTTCAGGGCCGGATTGAAGGAAGCAGACGGGTCCTGGTAGACGATGCCGATCTCGGTGGCCAGGCGTGCGGGGTCGGCTTCGGAGCCTGCCAGGTCGAGGTCGTCCAGGGTCAGTTCCGCCGCGTGCGCGGACAGCCCCTCCGGCGGGAGCCGGGCCACGCTCATCGCCGTCAACGACTTGCCGGAACCGGACTCTCCCACGAGCCCGACGACCTCGCCTGGCATGACGTGAAAGGAGACGTCGTCGACGAGACGGGTCCCGTCGGGCAGGTCGACGACGAGGCCGTCCACCTTCAGCAGGGCGTCCACGGGTGCCCGGAGTGAGCTCGGGGACACCGGGGCAGGGCGGCGCCTCGTCCTGGCTTTCGTGCCACCGCCGCGGGGGTCGAGTGCCGTGGCGAAGCCGTCGCCGACGAAGCCCGCGAGCACACCGGTGAGCGTGATGGCCGCCACCGGGCCGATCGCCTCCGCCGGATTGGTGTAGAGCGACTCCAGGCCGGAGTTGAGCAGCGACCCCCAGTCGTAGTCCGGCGACTGCACGCCGACCCCCAGGAAGGACAGGCCGGACAGCGCGACGAGCACGTTCGCGAAGGCCACCGAGAGCAGCACGAGCAGCGGCCCGGAGATGTTGGGCAGCAGGTGGCGGGCGAGCAGGCGGTGAGGCGGCACGCCCATCAGGCGGGACTGCGTCACGAAGTCGCGCTGGGCGACCGAGGCCGCCAGGTTCGCGGTCAGACGGGCGAACGCGGGTGCGCCGCCCAGGCCGATCGCGAGGATCGAGGCGGTGGGCCCCGTACCGAGGACCGTGGCGATCACCATCGCCAGCAGGAGCGCCGGATAGCAGATCATCACGTCGATCAGGCGCAGCCCCAGCTCGCGCACCCGACGGCCCGACACCCAGACGACGGTGCCGAGCAGGATGCCCGCCACCGAGGCGATCGCGGTCGCCGCGAGAGCCATCTCCAGGGTCAGGCGGGTGGCGACCAAGGTGCGGGCCAGCACGTCACGGCCGAGGGCGTCGGTGCCGAGCCAGTGCTCGCCACTCGCGTGTGCGCGGGCGGCGCCGCTCAGCGCGGTCGCCTCCTCCTCCCAGAGGAAGGGGGCGACGATACCGAGGAGGGCGATCAGTCCGAGGCCGCTGAGGGCCACCACCAGGGGCGTGTTCCACCGTATGCGTCGCATCAGCGGCCTCCCTTTCCGGCCAGGGTGCGCGGGTCGAGCAGCGCGAGGACGACGTCGACGAGCAGGTTGAGCAGAGCCGCGAGGAGCCCCAGGACCAGGACGCAGCCCTGGATCACGGGGTAGTCGCGCACGAGGAGGGCCTCGACGACCCGCTGGCCGATGCCGGGCCAGGCGAAGACCGTCTCGACGACGACCGTGCCGCCGAGCAGCCCCGCGAGGATCAGCCCGCCGAGGGTGAGCGTGGCGGTCAGCAGATTGGGCAGGGCATGGCGGGCGTACAGGCGCACCGCGGGCAGGCGGCGCCCTCGCGCGGTGCGCATGTAGTCCTGGGCGAGGACGTGTGCGGCCTCGGTGCGCACGATGCGGGCCATGACGCAGGTCCCGGGCAGGACCAGCGCGGCGATGGGAAGCACCATCGACGTCACCGTCTCGGCGCCCGCCGCCGGGAGCCAGCCGAGTCTGATGGCGAAGCCTAGGACGAGGAGCGTGCCGATGATGTACTCGGGTGTAGCGCCGACCAGGCCGGTGACGAAGGTGAATGCCCCGTCGGTGCGCCGCCTGCCGCGTGCGGCGACGGCGAGGCCGATCGGCACGGCGAGCAGCAGCACCGCCAGGACGGAGAGGAACGCGATCTCTGCGGTGAACGGCAGACGGCCGCCGATGATCTCGGCGACGGGCTCCTTCGTCTGGAAGGAGGTGCCCAGGTCGCCGCGGAGCAGACCGCTCGCGTACGTGCCGAACTGCGTCAACAGGGGCCGGTCAAGGCCCAGTTCATGGCGGGCCCGTTCCACGTCGGCGGGCGTCGCGTCGGAGCCCGCGACCACGCGCGCCGGGTCGCCGGGGATGAGCTGCACCATCAGGAACGTGCCGACGGCGAGGGTGACGGCGACCGCGGCGAGCCCGACAAGACGCCGGACGAGAAAGGTGCCCCAGGGGCCGAGCGCCGTCGCGCGCCCGGCGCCCGCTGCCGGCTTGCCGGTCAGTGTCGCCGCCATCAGCCGGTGACCCGGAGCGTGGCGAGGGTCAGGAGTCCGGCGGGCATCGCGAAGGAGATTCCCTTGCGGGCGACGTAGTGCACGTTGACCGTGGCGAGCGGGATCACGTCGTTCGCCTTGAGCAGCGCCTCCTGGGCCTTCTGCCAGGCGGCGCACTTGGCGCCCTGGTCGGTGGTGGACGTGGCCTCGACGTAGTTCTCGGCGTACGCCGTGTTCTTCACCGCGCCGTAGTTCTGGCCGCCCTTGGCCGGCTCGGGCCCCAGGAAGTAGCTGCCGCCGCGCGCGAGGTTCCCGCTGATCAGCGGGAAGACGGTGACGTCCCAGTCGCCCTGGTTCGCGGTGACGTCGGTGGCCCAGGTGGCGTTGTCGGCGTTGGTGAGCTTCACCTCGGCGCCGGCGGCGCGCAGGGCCTCGGCGACATAGGAGTTGCCGGCGCCGCCTGCGACGCCATTGGTCCCCTCCAGCTTGAGGGACACCCCTGTGAGGGTCTTCTTCGCCGCGGCCGGGTCGGTCGTGGTCAGCAGAGTGGTGTCGGTGGAGACACAGGCGGCCTTCTCGTCCACGTACGAGGTCATGGTCTGTCCGGCGCCGCCGAAGACCTTGTTGAACGCCTTCGCGCTGACGGCCTGCGCGACCGCCTTGCGGCCCTTGGGGTCGGCGCCCGGGTGCCCGGGGCGCTGGTTGAAGGCGATGTAGTTGCGGATGAACGGCGTCGACCTGACCGCGTACCCGGTATTCCCGGTGAACCGTGCGGCGTCCGTGCCGGTGATGGGGGCCAGGTCGAGGGCGCCGGTCTGCAGCTGGTTGGCCAGGGTCGACTCGTTCTTCGCGATCTGTATCCGCAGGGTGTCGGCCGCCTTCCCCGCGGGCATCGAGGCGTAGCGCGGATACGCGTCGAAGCCCTTGCGCAGCCGCAGTTCGTACGAGGCTCCGCGCCGCGCCGTCGCCATCTCGTACGGGCCGGAGGCCGCGCCCTTGACGGCGCCCTGGGCGAGGGCGGCGGCCCCCGCGTTGAGACCGGCCTTGCAGACGATCCCGGCGCCGGTGCTGGACAGGCCGCTGAGGACCTCACCCCACGGAGAGGCGGTGGTGATGGTGACGGTCCGGGCCGCGTCGTCGCCCGTGATCCTGGTCTTTTCGCTGGCGTTCGTGGCGCCGAAGGTGAGCAGGGCGCCGGCCGAGGTCGCCCGGTAGCGCTTCAGGGAGGCGACGACCTGCGAGGCGGTCAGCGGGGAGCCGTCGGAGCAGGTCAGGCGCTTCTTCAGGGTCAGGGTCGTCTTCTTCGGCGTGGACGTCCAGGTCTCGGCCAGACCCGCGACGAAGGTGCCTCCGTCGTCCTGGCCGATCAGCGGCTGGTACAGCAGCGACGTCATCACGTAGTCCGACGCGCTCGCGCCCTTCGCCGGGTCGAACGAGGTGACGTCGGAGGTGATCCCGACCTTGACGGCGCCCCCACTCGCGTTGCCGTTCGACGAAGGACCGCCGACGGAGCCGGCGGTGCAGGCGGAGGCCAGGAGGGACGTGGCGGCGACCGTGATGGCGCCGGCGAGGAACCGCGAACGGTGCATGGAGGACTCCCCAGAGCTGAGGGCGGTGCTGCGGTGTGATGCGGGATACAGAACAGGCCACTTTCTCCCCCATCCCGAAATTGCAAGAATCCGCACAGGGATGGTGATCACATGCACGAATCCGCAACCTTCGTTGGCCCGGTCACGGTCGACACTCCGGCTCGGGGAACACTCGATGAACTCGATCTCGCGCTCGTCAACGCCCTGCAGATGGCGCCCCGCGCCCCGTGGGCGCAGCTGGCCCGCCCGCTCGGCGTGGACGCGGCGACGCTCTCACGGCGCTGGGCCCGGCTGCGTGACTGCGGCGAGGCGTGGATCACCTGCCACGCGGCTCCCTCTCAAGTGACGTACGGCGCTCTCGCCTTGATCGAAGTGTCGTGCGTGCCCCAGGCCCGGGAAGCCCTGGCCGGGCGGCTCGCCCAGCACCCGCAGGCGATGAGCGTGGAACTGGTGGCGGGATCGTGCGACCTGCTCCTGACGGTGGCCACGGCGACGAAGCCGTTGATGACCGCGTACGCCCTCGCTCTCGGCCGCGACGAAGCGGTGACCGCCACCCGCACCCACCTGGTGCAGCGCCTGCACCAGGACGGAAGCGAGTGGCGCATGGACTCGCTCTCCCGCGACCAGCGGCGCGACCTGGCGGAGACCGAGGACAGCGCCGCCCACACCGCCGCCGCGACCCTCAGCCCCGACGACCGCGCCCTGCTGCTCGTCCTTGCCGAGGACGGCCGCCGCTCCGTCGCCTCGATCGCCGCCGAGTTGGACCGCCCCGAGTCGACGGTGCGACGGCTGCTGCACTCGCTGCTCCACGGCGGCAGAGCGGTGCTGCGCTGCGACACCGCCCACCTCTACGCGGGATGGCGCAGTTCGGCGACCCTCTGGATGTCCGTGCCACCCGCGCAACTCGCGGCGGCCGGAGAGGAGTTGACCCGACTGCGGGACACCCGCATGGCGGCGTCGGTGTCCTCCGAGGCCAACCTGCTGAGCGTCGCGTGGCTGCACGCCCTGGACGACCTCGCCCGCTACGAGGCCCAGGCCGCCGCGCGGATCCCCTCGCTGCGGGTGCTGAACCGCGCTGTCACCCTGCACTGGGTCAAACGCATGGGCCGCCTGATAGGAGACGACGGCCGCAGCACCGGCTGCGTCCCGATCGACCTGTGGCACCGGATCGCCTGAACCCCCCTCCCGAGAGGTCTGCGGTTTCCCGCACATAGCCTCCGATCATGGCGGATCCGTGCAATCCGCGGGGTGAGTGGGACCGGTACCCAAGGCTGAGGCACCACCACCGGACGGCCGACCGGCCCGCCTCAGCCCCATGACCGAGAGGGATGCCCATGCCCAGCCACCCGCCCGCCGGCGACGAACTTGTCCACCTCAGCGCCACCGAGGCCGTCCGGCTCTTCGCCCGCCGTGAGGTGTCCCCCGTCGAGCTGATGCGGGCCGTCGCCGAACGCGCCGAGAAGGTCGAACCACAGATCAACGCCTTCACCGAGCGCCTCTTCGACGAGGCCCTGGAGCAGGCCCGGCATGCCGAGGACCGCTACCTCGGCAAGAACGGTCTCGCCCCCCGCCCCCTGGAGGGCATCCCGGTCGCGGCGAAGGAAAAGCACGCCATGCTGGGCCGCACCCTGACCGAGGGCTCCCTCGCCAGGAAGGGCCAGGTCGCCACCGAGAACGCCCCCGTCGTGGACCGTATCCTCGACGCGGGCGGCATCATCCACGCCCGCACCACCACCCCCGAGTTCTCCCTCGCCACGTACACCCACTCCCGCATGTGGGGCGTCACCCGCAACCCCTGGAACCCCGACTTCTCCCCCGGCGGTTCCTCCGGCGGCGCGGGCGCCTCCCTCGCCGCGGGTACGACCCTGCTCGCCTCGGCCTCCGACATCGGCGGCTCCACCCGTATCCCGGCCGCGTTCACCGGAACCGTCGGCTTCAAGGCCCCCTACGGCCGCAACCCCGGGCTCGGCGTGCTCACGGCCGACCACTACCGCGGCGACGGTCCCATGGCCCGCACGGTCGACGACGTCATCGCCTTCCAGAACGTCCTGGCCGGCCCGGACCCCCGCGACCACACCTCGATCCGCCCGAAGCTGACCCTGCCGTCCTCGTACGAGGACGTCACCGGCATGCGGATCGCCCTGTGCGTCCGCCTCGGCGAGTACGACGTCCACCCGGAGATCGAGGCCAACACCCGCGCCGCCACCCAGACCCTCGCCGACGCCGGCGCGCACGTGGAAGAGATCACCCTCCCCTGGACCCACCTCGACCTACTGACCGCGATAGCCGGCCACTTCTCCACCATCTTCGGCGCCCTCGTCATCGAGGCCGCCGAAACCCACCGCGACCTGCTGAGCCAGTACGCGGTCGCCTTCGCCGACACCATGGCCCACGCCCGAACCCAGGTCAGCTACCTCGACTCCCTGCGCGCCGAACACCAGCTGCAACGCGCGCTCGCCACCGCCATGGACGGATTCGACGCCCTGATCTGCCCCACCACCGCCATCCCCGGCTGGCACGCGGGCGACGACCTCACGGGCGACAAGGTCGTGGTGCACGGCGAGGCGGTGACCGACACCCTCTGGAGCGCCATGACCACCCCCTTCAACATCAACAACCGCTGCCCCGTCCTCAACGTCCCCTCCGGCATGTCGAGCTGGGGAATCCCCACCGGCCTCCAGATCGTCGGCCACCCCTACGACGACCCCGCCGTCTTCCGCGTCGGCAAGGCCCTGGAAACCCTCCACCCCTGGTCGTACGCGCAGATCGAAGACCATCTGTCGTAACCACAACAGGGCACCAACTGCGCCCGCAATCGCCGACCGGCCCGGACGGGGACACGCGGATGTCCCACTCCGGGACCGGCCGTTCGGAGGCGAGCCTCCGAACCCCCTGCTGACCTCCCTGGTGGCCGACGCCGAAGACCAGCCGGCAACGCGACGGTTGCCGCCAGGCAAGCGCTCAGACGTCCCCGCCCGCGGGAATGCCCGGTCAGGCACCAGCGCAACGGCTTCACACCCAACCCGTCAACCCTCGAAAGGCAGCCCCCGTGAACGGCCGTTGGCCGTTGGCCGTTGGCCGTTGGCCAGGATCTGCCCGCTCTTGCCGACCGCGACCGACAGCACCTTGCCATCCGGGGTGAAGTGGTACTTCGTCTCCGCCCCCTCCTCCATCAGCCCCGCGGCGATCGCCCGGTTCCAAGCCGCCCACCGCTCCTTCATCGCGGCCTCGAACCACGGCGGAACCCCGTCGTCACCGCCACCGGCCACCCGCTTGCGCTTGTCCCGCCGGCCTGCTTCGCCCGCTTCGCGTCCCGTCCCACGATGGCGGTACCTCCTTGCTGGTCAGCCCCCGGCCGACCAACGACCACCGCGGTGGCCAGGATGCGAGCCGCGCCACCCGACCGGCGCAGGACCCCGGCAACTGCCGGGGTCCTGCGCGCCCAGGGCGATCGCGTCCCCGCTGGCGCTCGCGACGATCCCGCGGGAGCGCACGCTTCGGCGCTCGCTCAGCTGGGAACTCTGGTCGGCCTGCTGGCACTGACGTTTCTCTTCGAAGAGCGTGCCGCCTGGGCGGCCCGGGGCCTGCCTCGTCGTTCCGCGACCTGAACGACCCGTGATACGGGCAGCCGGGTGTGCACAGTTCAGTGTTCGGCGCTGTCAGTTCCGGCCTGCCCGGCCGCGGTTCCTCGTGTCGTGATGGTGGCTTGACCTAAGCGCAGGGGGCCGTGACGCAGCGCGCCCAACGTCAAGGCCCTCACTTGCCGGTGAAGTTGTCCAGCGCGCTTCGGGAGCGGCACGTTCGGTCGGCGACATTCAACGTACGGGCGGTCACAGCGGTGTCGGGGTGTTGGGTACGGCGTTGTGGATCAGGATCCGGGCGGCTTCGACAGCAGCGTGGCCGGGCCGGTCGCTGTCGAGGGAGGTCGACAGGGCCGTCGCGCCTTCGACGAGCACGGCGAGCTGCCAGCCCAGGTGCTGTGGGTCCTGGGCGCCCGCCTCGGCCGCGATGCCGGATAGGCGCTCGACGAACCGCTGCTTGTAGCGCTGGACCAAGCCCGTGACGTCCGGCATGGATCCGGCGGCTTCGACCGCCGCGTTGTGGAAGGGGCAGCCGCGCATCATGGAGGCCACTGATGGCGTCATGGGGTCCTCGGCCACCTTGGTGAAGACGCTGAGCAGCTGCTCCTGGGGGGAGAGGCCGCTGCCGTTCAGCAGCTCGTCGAAGTTGCGCGAGATCTGCTCGTCGAAGGTCTTCAGGTACTCCTCCACCAGGACGTTCTTGCTGGGGAAGTGCTGGTAGAAGGTGCGCGAGGACACCTCCGCCTTCTCGGCGAGGCGAGCGACGCCGGTTGCGTGGATGCCCTCTTCGTAGAAGAGTTCCGCGGCTGCTTTCAGAATGCGCTCTCGGGCTCCTCGGCCCCCGCGGCGCCGCGTGCCGGTTGCGCCGGTGGTCTGCTTCTCCATACCAGAAGTATAGCGTTTACTTTACTTAACGGCGCGGGCGTGCTAGCTTCGGGCTCAAGTAAACCGATCACCTTACTTTTAGGTGCGGGGCGGCACCTGCCGGCGCGCAGACGCCTCGGGCCCGATCGTTCCGCCGCGGCCGAGCAACGGCTCGAGCTCATCCCCCCGCGTTGCGAGCCCAGACTCCTTCGCGGGCCGGCGCACTCGCCACTTCACACGACAGACGAGGCAATCAGTAATGACGACCCCTCAGGACCGCCCGGCGGTCTCGATATCCCTGCCCGGACGCCTGGGCGATCCCGCGTCGGACTTCCGCAGCGACCGGCGCACCGATCCGCGCATGCTCGAAGGGCTCACCCCCTTCGGCATGGACCGGCATGTCCCCGCCCCGGCGACCGGGCCCGACGACACACTGGAGGACCGTCTGGCGTTCGCCGTCGAGGCCGAGGGCGGCTTTGAAGGGCTTTTCGCGGCCAACGTCGAGGGCCTGCCCGAGATCGCCGGTGTGGACCGTACGACCGAGACGATCATCGGCGTCGACGGCAACCTCATCACGCTCCACATCCACCGCCCGAGCGAGGTGAGCGGGCCCCTGCCGGCCGTCGTCTACCTGCACGGCGGCGGCATGGCACTGCTGAGCGCCGCCGGACCGCTCTACCTGCGCGTGTACGACGAGCTGGCCGCGTCGGGCTTGATCGTCGTCGGCGTCGAGTTCCGCAACGCCGCCGGCAAGCTCGGCCCCCACCCGTTCCCCGCCGGACTCAACGACTGCTTCAGCGCCCTGGAATGGGTCGGCGCCCATCGAGAGGAACTCGGCGTCACCAAGATCGCCGTCGCAGGCGACTCCGGCGGCGCCAACCTGACGCTGGCCGTCACGATCAAGGCCAAGCGCGAGGGACGCCTGGACCTCATCGACGGAACGTACGCTCTCGCCCCGTACATCTCCGGCGCCTACGGCTGGGCCGTGCAGGACAAGGCGCGCGAGCTCCCGTCCCTCATCGAGAACGACGACCACTTCATCAGCTCCGCCGTCACCAGCGTCCTGGTGAGCCTGTACGACCCTGAAGGGCTGAATGCCCGAAACCCCCTGGCCTGGCCCTACTTCGCGACCGAGGAGGACCTCACCGGACTGCCGCCCCATGTCATCTCGACCAACGAGATCGACCCCGTGCGTGACGAGGGCCTGGCCTACGCCCGCAACCTCGCCCGCGCCGGCGTCAACGTCGTCAGCCGCACAGTCAACGGCGTCTGCCACGACGGCGAACTCATCTTCGCCACCGCCCTTCCGGACCTGCATGTCGCAGCCCTGAAGGACATCCACGACTTCACGGCCGGACTGTAATCCGCGACCGGCACACCGGGCCGCGGCCATCCCCGGGACACGAACCCGGAAAGCCCCCCCCAGACAGGCGCGCGAACACGCGCCACCCGAGGGAAGGACGGCAGAACATGCAGGTACGCAACTCACTCCACGCACTGAAGAGCAAGCCAGGGGCGCAGGTCGTCCGTCGCCGCGGCAGGACGTTCGTGATCAACAAGCGCAACCCGCGCTTCAAGGCCCGCCAGGGCTGAGGCCCTCCACCCCGCCACGTCCGGCCCGCAGCGCCCTCACCCGGCCCCGGATCCACAGGTCAAGCCACTCACCGACTCCCTGGGTCCGGGGCTGCCCTCTGCCCCCTCGCGGGCCGTTGGTGCATCGGCCCGGGCCGCCCGGCGGTCCGCGCGCAACGCCTCTCCGGCTGCAGGCGGGGCACCGGGCATCGCCTCCGGGACATCAAGTAAGGCGGTCACTGTACTTTGGCGCCTCGGTCGTGCTAGCTTCGCGAATGTAAGGCGATCGCTTTACATCGAGAGCGCGAAGGTGGCCGACCCGACGGCTCCACCGTGACAGCGCCGCCGATCACCCCGCTCGACGCCAGGGCGACCACCGGACCAGAACCCTTACGGAGAGTAACCATCATGCCCATGATCGACTTGTACCTTCCCGAGGGCGCCCTGAGCCTGGAAGCGGAACGTGACCTGGTCGAAAGGATCACCACGCTGGTGCTCACGGCCGAAGGCGCCTGGCCCGCCGATGAGAGCGTGCTCGCCGGCTCCTGGGCCCTGGTCCATCACACGCAGGTCTATGCCGGCGGTGCACCGGCCGCCGAGCCCCGCTACCGGGTCGACGCCCATACGCCGCAGGGCCTGATCAATGACCCGGAAGTGAGGGAGCGCCTGGTCGCGGACATCACCGAGGCCGTCCTCGACGCCGAGGGGCCCGACCGCCCCCGGGATCCCTCGCGGGTGTTCGTCTTCCCGCTGGAGATACCCGAGCGCCGCTGGGGCTGGGGCGGCCGGCTGATCGGCCTGGAGGACGTCCTCACCATCGTCACCGGCGACGCCGAACAGGCCAGGAAGACCGCCCACGAGCGGCTCGCCGGACAGGGTCGCTGAACCCTGCCCCTCCGTGCGAACGGAGGGGCACACCCCGGCTGGACCACGGCCGGGCGCAACGCGCCAGACGATCGCCCGCCACCCGGTGCGGTGATCAGCTCGACAAGGAGAACGCACCATGTCCAACGCCGACGTCATCAAGCGCATGTACGCCGCCAAGGGCGACATCACGGTTCTCAGGGACGTCATCTCGCCGGATGCCGAGTGGGACATCACCCTGGGCTTCCCCCACGGCGGTGTCTACAACGGCCTCGACTCGATCATCAGTGACTTCTTCTCGTTCTTCGGGGACTTCGACGAGTTCTGGGCCGAGGGTGACGAGTTCTGGGAGGTCGACGACCACGTGATCGCCCTGGGCCGCTACCAGGGCAAGGCGAAGGCCACCGGCGAACGCTTCACCTCGCGCTTCGTGCACATCTACACCCTGCGCGAAAACAAGATCACCCGCCTGCAGCAGACCAACGACACGGTGCAGATCTCCCGCGCACTCGGCAAGAGCTGACCGACGTCCACGCAGCTCCACCACACGGAGCCCCGGGCAGATTTCGCCCGGGACCCCGGCCCGAGGCCCGCACGGAGGGGGCCGCGTCGCCCGCACGACCGGCCTTCCCCAGCCCACGGAATCCCCACCGAGTCCGCATCTCGGCCCGACGCAGATGAGGCAACAGGCATGAGTACGTCATCCGACCCCACCGCGACGCAGCCGGCTCTCCTCGGCCGCTACGGCGATCCCGCCTGCGACTACCGCTCCGATACGCGCAGCGATCCCCGCATGGTGGAAGCCCTCGCGGCATTCGGACTCGACACGCGAGGCGATGACACGCCCGTGACCGCCTCCGATCCGCTCGATGCCAGGCTGGAGTTCATGAACGCCGCCGAGGCCGGTTTCGAAGCACTCTTCGGCGCGCTAGCCGCGGATCTGCCTCCCTTCACAGGCGTGACGCGCAGCGTCGAGTCGGTCACCGGGGTCGACGGCAACGACATCGCCCTCTTCATCCACCGCCCCGCAGAGGCGGACAGCCCGCTGCCCGGCATCCTCTTCCTGCACAGCGGCGGCATGGCGCTGCTCGGCGCCGACGAGCCGATGTTCCTGCGCTGGTACGACGAACTGGCCGCAACCGGCCTGGTCGTCATCGGCGTCGACTTCCGCAACGCCGCCGGCAAGCGCGGCCCCCACCCCTTCCCCGCCGGCCTCAACGACTGCGTCAGCGCTCTGGAATGGGCTCACGCCAACCGTTCCGCCCTCGGCATCGACAAGCTGGTCGTCGCAGGCGACTCCGGCGGCGGCAACCTCGCCCTCGCCACGGCCCTCAAGACAAAGCGGGAGGGGAAGACCGACCTGATCGACGGCGTCTACGCCATCGCCCCGCACATCTCCGGCGCCTTCGACTGGCCCGCAGAGAAGATGGCACGCGAACTGCCGTCCCTGATCGAGAACGACGGCTACTTCACCAGCCTCGCCATGAGCCGCATCCTGGCCAGCGTCTACGACCCCGAACGCGCCCACCGCGACGACCCGCTCGCCTGGCCCTACCGAGCCACCGAGGACGACCTGGCCGGGCTGCCGCCGCACACCATCTCCACCAGCGAGCTCGACTCCGTACGCGACGAAGGTCTCGCCTATGCCCGCAGGCTGGCCCGGGCAGGGGTGAGCGTCGTCAGCCGCACCGTCGCCGGCATCGTCCACGACGGGGACGTCATCTTCGAGACGGCAGTGCCCGACCTGCACACCGCGGTCGTACGGGACATCCACGGCTTCGCCGCGGCCCTCTAGCAACAGCTGACCACCTCACCGAACTCGCCGGCTTCCAGGCGCAAAGCCCCAACCGGGCAGTCCACCCCCACCTCCCGTTTGTGACAGTGCCGGAAGGGGGCGAACTCATCCGCCATATGAAGGAGAACCACGATGACTGAGCCTGCTTCCCTGTCCTACGAGGTCCTGGTCGCGGACGGAATGCCCAGAAAGGTCGATCTGAGGCTGCCGGACGGGGGCGAGATCGTCTCCTCACCGATCTCGTCCACCCTGATCTACGGGGATCGGGATGCCGTTCTGGTGGACCCGCCGCTGACCAACGGCCAGATCGAGCAGGTCGCTGAGGGGATCGCCCGCTCCGGCAAGCGGCTCGCCTACGTCTACATCACGCACGGCCACCCCGACCACTGGTTCGGCACCGCGCCGCTCCTGGAGCGCTTCGGCGACGCCGACAGCGTCGTCTACGCGACCGAGGGCACCATCCGCCAGATGCACGAGCAGCTGAAGGGCAAGGAGGAAGGCTTCGCGAAGACCTTCCCCGGCCAGATTCCCGACAACACACCCGTCCTCGCCATCCCCGTGCCGGACGGCGGCTTCCAGCTGGAAGGCCACGTCCTGCTCCCCGTGGAGACCGGCCACACCGACACCGACGACACCAGCGTCCTGCAGGTGCCCTCGATCGGCCTCGTCGTGGCCGGGGACGTCGTCTACAACGGAGTGCACCAGATGATGCTCGAAGGCAGCGACGGCGGCCTTCAGGCATGGCTCGACAACATCGACCACATTGCCGCACTCAACCCCCGCCACGTCGTCGCCGGCCACAAGAACAAGGCCCTGCCCGACGACCCGAAGATCCTCGAAGAGACCCGCCAGTACCTGCGCGACGCCATCCGCCTCCTGGCCGGCCAGCCGACCCCCCAGGAGTTCTTCGACGAGATGATGAAACTCCACGGCGACCGGCTCAACCCCGGCCCCCTCTGGTACAGCGCCATCGGCCTGCTCAGCAATACCTCCGCCAAGAGCGAACCCAACCAGTAGGCGTCCCGGGCCAGTCGGCACTGGCGGCGAGCCACCTCTCCCGGGCTGGGGGCAGAACGAGCTCAGGACTGCTCATGGGCTCGTCCTTCAGAACATGCCGATGTAGTCGGCGTCAGTTTCGGGAACATCCTGGATAACGTCCCAGTGCTCGACGATCTTGCCGTTCTCCAGGCGGAAGTAGTCGGCCAGGGCACGGCCGGGCTTGCCCGGTTCGAGGATGAGGTGGGAGTGGGTGACGACCATGTCGCCTTCGGCGATGACCCGCTTGATGTCCAGGCGGAGCTCGGGATATTGGCCACGCATACGCGTGATGAACTGGACGACCCCCTCGGGGCCGAACTGCATATAGGGATTGTGCTGGACGTACCCCGGACCGAGGTAGTCAGCGAGCGCCTTCTCAACGTTCCCACCCATTACCGACTGGAAGTAGTCGACGACGACCTTCTTGTTCTGCTCAAGATCCGACACAGATGCTGCTTCCATTCCAGAGCTCCGAGGCTGCCTTCGACGGGGCACACGGGTCCCGTCGTGAGAGGGACCCCCTTCAGGGTTGGTGAAGGAAGAGCCCCGCGCCATTCATGGGCAGCCTGGTAGGCGACCGACACGCAGCGCCAGGTCCTGCTTGAAGCCACAACCCCGCCAGGATTGCTTCCGGTATCACCCGAATCACAGATGGCGACTCCCGGGAGGTGGAATGACCCCGCCCCCGGTCACCTGTCGTAAACCAGCCCCAGGCCCCGCCCGGATGCCGAGATCCCCAGTCCGCGGCCATGATCGATCTCGGCACTGCTGCCGCACCCGGAGCAGCTTCGGTGACCCCGAGCCACGGACTGGCTCAGTTTCGATGGCATCGGAGCGGATCGTCTGAGACGGGAACTGAACAACTTCAACCGGGACAACGACAAGATGGCGCGGGACGCAGCACACGGGCAGCACCGCCGCTGGGCGGCATGGCGCTGCCGCCGGAGCATGGCCCCTCGCATAAACGACCCTTTCCCGGAGCAAGATCAAGAACGGCTGGCGTGAGCGGCCCGAATCGCCGTTTCACTGTCACAACTCGTTCTCACGCAAAAGTGGAACCGGGCATGTTCTGGGAATGGTTTGTGACAGCATCCGGGTCATGACGGTCCCTCAAACCGTACTCGTGCCGGACGCGGACGACGTCGAGCGCCATCCCTGCCCGCGCTGCCAGACGCAGCCCGGCTCGCCGTGCCGCTCGCGCTCCGGCGCGGTTGCCGGCACCTATCACACCGGCCGCTTCACCAAGGTTCCCCGGCTCGCGAAACTCCTGCGCGTGCCGACCCCCGCAGACCGCGGCCCCGGCCAGCCCTGGCGACCCGGCACCCCGGTGCCCGCCCCGGTCGACCCGGACAGCCCCAGCGCGGACATCCGCATCGGATACGCCCGCTGTTCCAGCCTCACGCAGGAACTCCAGTCGCAGCTCGACGCGCTCGCCGAACGCGGCATCCCCCGGGACAAGATCTTCGCCGAGAAGATCAGCACGCGAGTGCGGGTCCGCCCACAGTTTGAGGCCGCGCTCGCCGCCGCCCGCGAGATCAAGGCTCACGCGCCCCACTGCCGGGTGATCTTCACTGTGAACGAGATGAAGAGCCTGGGGCGGGATGCCGCGGAGTTGACCGCGCTCGCGGACCATCTCACCGCGCACGGCCTGGTGCTGGAAATGCTAGCCGGACCCCTCCAGGGGATTTACGACCCCAGCGGGCCGGGACGCCTGCTCTTCGGGTTCTTCGCCGCGATGGCGGAGACCGAGCGGGAGAACATTCGGGAGGCGACTCTCGAAGGGCTGGACGCCGCGGCCCGCAAGGGCAAGCACGGCGGACGGCCGCCAGTCATCACCGACAACATGCTCCACACCGTGCTCCGCCGCCGTGCGAACGACGAGACCGTCGAGCAGATCCAGCCCGACCTGATCATTCCCACCGGTCGCCGCAAGGGCCAGAACGCAAGCCTGTCGAGCATCTACCGGGCGCTCGCCGAGCATGAGAAGACCCAGGCGTACCCGGAGGCCGTCGAGGCGGCGCACGCCGACTTCGCCGCCCTTCAACAGCGTGACCACATCCCAGAGTAGTTACTCAGCGCTACACGCCACCTGGCCGTAGCTATACGAGAACAGGGCCATGGCGGGGGTACTCCCTGGGGAGAATCTGGGGAGTATCACCCGCTGCTGGGGAGCGCGTGGGGAGGATCGGCTGCATAACGCAGCACGAACCTGACAGACGCTGAAAGATTCATCTACGCAGGTCAGAGACCTAGCCGACCACGTTTCCGCAGGTCAAGGCCGCCTGGTGGACGACTTCATGACGTACGGGGCGAGATCGTCGGCCTCGACGAGCCCGGGGAGCGATCCGCCCTCCCTCATCGGGGTGACATAACGGGTCGCCGTGACTTCGGTGAGCATTGCCCCAGGTTAGGCGACGCATCATCGCCGTACGAAAGTCCGTCCGGCCTTGAACGTTCCGGCCGCGCGGCCCGTACGAGTTTGGGCCACCCCCTCTCGAACCGAAGGGAAACACCAGTAATGACCGCTTCGCAGGAGTCCGTGTCCGCCCCGAGCCGCCGCACCGTCGTCGCAGCCGTGGGAGCCGCGGGCATCGCCGCCGCGCTCACCGCGTGCGGGAGCTCGGACGACTCGTCGTCCACCGAGCCGGCGGGGAACGCGACCAAGGACGGCGCGGCCAAGGACGAGGCAGGAAAGGACGGGGCAGGAAAGGAACTCGCCAAGACCGCGGACATCCCCGTCGGCGGCGGAAAGATCTTCGGCGACGCGGGCGTGGTGGTCACGCAGCCGAAGAAGGGCGAGTTCAAGGCCTTCACGAATATCTGCACCCACAAGCAGTGCCCGGTCTCCGCGATCGACGGCGGCACGATCAACTGCCCGTGCCACGGCAGCAAGTTCTCCATCGAGGACGGCAGCGTGAAGCACCCGCCCGCCGCGCAGCCCCTGGCCGCCAAGAAGATCACCGTCTCCGGCGACTCCATCACGCTCGCGTAGCGAACGGGCTCACCGGCCTCGGCGCGGGCCCTTCCAGCAGGTGAGCACGTCCTGCGTGGACGTCACGGTGGCCACGAGGGCGAGCGTGTTGCGGATCATCGCGGGGGTGTAGTCGGCAGGCACCCCCGCGATGGCGTCGGCGGGCACGGCGACGGTGTAGCCGCGGTTCACCGCGTCGAAGACGGCGTTCGGTATGGCGACGTTCGCCGAGACGCCGGTGACGATCAGCGTCCGGCAGCCGAGGTTGCGCAGCAGGGCGTCCACATCGGTCCCCGCGATGGGCGAGAGGCCGTGCAGCCGGCGTACGACGATGTCCTCGTCCGCCACCTCGACGGGTGGCGCGATCCTGACGGCCTTGGTTCCGGAGATCTGCTGCACGGGCAGGCGCGCGGCGGCGCGGAACAGGCGTCCGTTGCGGTTGGCGCCGCGCCCGTCGGGCCGCCGCTCCGCCACCGCGTGCAGGACCTGGACGCCGCTCTCGTGGGCGCCCGAGACGAGTCGTGCCACATTGCCGAGCGCCCCGGACGACCTGGCCGCCTCGGCGAGTTCGGGCAGGGCGCTGTCAGGGCCGACGACCCCCTGCTGGCACTCCACGGTCAGCAGCACCGTGGTGGCCGGATCGAGCAGTTCGGCGAGCTCTTCGTACGACGGCACGGGGTCCCCCTGTCGCAGGCGTCCTGAGCGGCGAGAGATTAGCCACCATTGCGCCATGGGGGAAGACACCGCATGCTTCTGATCTGACATACCGTCAGCCACAAGCCCGCGAAGGGGAGTACGCATGGCCGTCACACAGCGTCGGGGCCGCAGGATCATGATGACGCCGGCCGAGCTGGACGAGTTCCTGCAGTCCCAGCGCACCTGCCGCGTCGCCACGGTCTCGCCCGACGGCTCCCCGCACGCCAGCACCCTGTGGTTCGTCTGGGACGGTGCCTGCCTGTGGCTGTACTCGATCACACGCAGCCGCCGCTGGGCCGACCTCCTCAAGGACCCGAGGATCGCCGTGGTGATCGACGCGGGCGAGGAGTACGGGGAGCTGCGCGGCGCCGAGCTGTCCGGCACGGTGGAGTTCGTCGGGGAGAGCCCGCGCACGGGCGAGCCCGTGCCCGAACTCGACGTCCCCGAGCGGCTGTTCGCCCGAAAGAACTTCGCGATGGACGAGATGGTCCACGACGGCCGGCACGCCTGGGCCCGGCTCACACCGGACAAGATCGCGTCGTGGGACTTCAGGAAGCTGGCGTCGCTCTAGCTCTCACCCTCACTCGGGGAGCCATCTCCTGGGGAGCCATCTCCTGGGGCGACGTCCCCGCCCAGACTCGCGCCCGCGCTCTGGAGTTCCTTCACCGCCGCTCTGATCGACGGCCGCCGGTCCGCGTCGGCCCGCCACACGACGTAGACGTGCCGGCGTACGCGCCGGCGCACCGGCACGGTCACCACCCCGTCCGGCACGGGATCGCGCCCGAGACGCGGGGCCACGCACACACCGAGTCCGGCGGCCACGAGACCGAGCTGGGTGTGGGTCTCGGCGGCGCGATGGGCGATGCGGGGCTCGACGCCCTTGGCGCGCAGTGTGAAGAGCAGCCACTCGTGACAGAACTCGCCCTCGCCCCATGTGATCCACTCGTCGTCGGCGAAGTCCTCCAGACCCACCTCGCGGCGCCCGGCGTGGGGGTGGTCCACCGGCATCGCGACATCGGCGGGGTCGTCGAGGATCGCCGCCTTGACGAGGCCGTCGGGGAGCGGCATCGGCTTGTTGTACCAGTCGAGCACGACCGCCAGGTCCAGGTCGCCGCGCACGACTCCGGCGACCGCCAGTTCCGGCTCCAGCTCCTGCGAGCGCAGCCGCAGCCCCGGGTGCTCCGCGCGCAGGGCGGCGAGGACGCGCGGGAGGAGGCCGCGGGCCGCCGTCGGGAACGCGGAGATCCGCAGCTCCCCCACGACCTGCCCGCGGTGCGCCTCCAGGTCGGACTGCGCGAGCTCGACCTGGGACAGGATCCGCCCGGCGTGCTCGGCGAGCAGCCGCCCTGCGTCGGTGAGGCGCACCCCCCTGCCGTTCTTGGCGAGGAGCTGCTGCCCGACCTCGCGTTCCAGCTTGGCCATCTGCTGCGAGACGGCGGATGTCGTGACGTGCAGACCGGCCGCGGCGCCGCTGACGGACCCGTGACGGGCGAGTGCGTCGAGGGTGCGCAGGCGCTCCATGTTCAACATGTAAGTGATGCTAAGCGATACCAGGGAACAGATCTCGCTTGTACTAAGAGGTTGTGGGGCGGCATCGTTACGCCCATGAGCACCGTCGCCTCCTCGTCGCCCCCTGCGACTCCGCCCCCCGCGCCTTCCGGCATCCCTACCGAGTCCACCGAGTCCACCGAGTCCCCCGCCTCCGCGTCTTCCGGGACCCCTACCGAGTCCCCTGCCTCCGCCCGCCCCCGCCGCGCCCTCGACTGGCGGATCCGCTTCGGCGTCCTGTCCCTGATCTGGGGCTTCAGCTTTCTCCTCATCAAGGTCGGCACTGAGGGCTACGCGCCGTTCCAGGTGACGCTGGGGCGGCTCGCGTTCGGTACGGCGGTGCTCGCCGTGGCCATGGCGGTGAAGCGTCAGCGGCTGCCGCGCGGCATCCGGACATGGGGGCACATCGCGGTGGCGGCGCTCCTGCTCAACTCCCTGCCGTTCTCGCTGTTCGCGTTCTCCGAGCAGACGATCCCGTCGACGCTCGCCGGCATTTCCAATGCGACGTCGCCGCTGTGGGGCATGGCCCTGTCGCTGGTAGCGCTCTCCGAGGACCGGCCCACGCGCCGCCGGGTCGCGGGGCTCGGCATCGGCTTCCTGGGTGTGCTCACGGTCCTCGGGGTGTGGCAGGGCTTCCACGGCCTGGACCTGGCCGGCACGGCGATGGCTCTGCTCGCCTCGCTGAGCTATCCCGTCGGCTGGATCTACCTGCGCCGCACCCTGGCGGGGACAGGCCACTCGAACCTTTCGCTCTCCGGCGCGCAGCTCCTGATCGCCACGCTCCAACTGGCCGTCGTCACACCGGTGTTCACGACGCTCCCGGCCCACTTCCCGGTCGTTCCCCTGCTCGCGATCGTCGCCCTGGGCGCGCTCGGCACCGGCCTCGCGTTCCTCATCCAGTACGGCCTGGTGGCAGAGGTGGGGCCGACCACAGCGCAGATGGTCACGTATTTCATCCCGGTGATCGCGACGGCCGCGGGAGTCGCTCTGCTCGGCGAGTCCCTGACCTGGTCCACGCCCATCGGCGCGGTGATCGTGCTCGCGGGCGCGGCGCTCACACAGTCCCGTGCGCGCGCCCCTCGGCCTTAGGGTCTTTCGTTTGGATCAGGCCGGGCTCGCGGGGTCCGGCCTGATCCGGACGAAAGACCCTGGCGCTCAGCCGTAACGGCGCGCGGGAGCCGGCCCGGTGGCGGACGCGACGGCGTCGGCCACCGGGCCGATGTCGTCCGCGCCGAGCGTGGACACGGTGATCCGCACCCCGGGCGGCGCCCCCATCCGGAAGCGCGCTCCGGGCGCGACGGCCCACCCGGCGTGCAGCAGCCGCGCGACCGCCCCCGTCTCGTCCGGCACGGGCACCCACACGTTCATGCCGCTGCGCCCGTGCGCCTCGACCCCGCGCTCGGCGAGGGCCGCGATGAGCGCGTCGCGCCGTCGCCCGTACGACGCGGCGACGGCACCGGTGTCCACCGCCCCCTCGGTCCACAGCCGCGCGACGGCCCGCTGAAGGATGCGGCTCACCCAGCCGGGGCCGAGGCGCTGCCGCCCCTGGACCCGGTCGACCGTGACGGCGTCACCCGTCAGCACGGCGATCCGCAGGTCGGGCCCGTGGGCCTTGGCGGCGGAACGGACGAACGCCCAGTGCCGCGTCACACCGGCCAGCGGATGCAGGGGCAGGTCGACGATCCCGTGGCCGTGGTCGTCCTCGATGAGCAGGACGTCCTTGTGGGCAGCCAGGACTTTGCGCAGCGCACGCGCGCGTGGCGCGGTGACGGCGGCGCCGGTGGGGTTCTGGGCGCGATCGGTGACCACGAGGGCTCGCGCCCCCGCGCCCAGGGCACGCTCCACCTCGTCGGGCAGCGGCCCGTCGTCGTCCACGCCGACCGGCACCGTGCGCAGGCCGAGCGCCGGGACGAGGTCGAGCAGGCTGCCCCAGCCCGGATCCTCGACGGCGACGGCGTCGCCGGGCTTCAGGTGCGCGGCAAGCACTCGCTCGATGGCGTCGAGGGAGCCCGACGCGACGGCGACAGGACCCTCGGGGACCCCGTCCTCGTCGAAGGCCACGCGCGCGTGGCGTGCCAGCTCCGGCTCCAGAGGCCCGTCTCCGTAGAGGACGGGCGCCTTGTCCCCCTGAGCGGCCGCCCAGGCGAAGGCCTCGGCCAGCGGAGGCAGCAGGGCCGTATCGGGGTTGCCGTTCGAGACGTCGCGCACCCCGGCCGGCACATCGACGCGGATCCGCTCGCGGGCCGTCGTGGCCGGCTTGGACCGCACACGGCTGCCGCGGCGCCCCGCAGTCTCGATCACTCCCCGCTCACGCAGCGTGCGATAGGCGGCCGCGACCGTATTGGGATTGACCCCGAGGTGCTGGGCCAACTCCCTCATGGGCGGCAGAAGTTGACCCGGCTGCAGGTCACCCGAGCCCACCGCGCGCTCCACGCTGGCGGCAATCTCAGCTGCACGCCGTCCTTCGATCCGATACTCTCCTAGCACAAAGCAGATTATGCACTAGTGCAATGGAGATTGCAATGAGCGTGGCATCCGAGCCCGGCACCGTCGCTTCCGGGGACGCCTCCGCCTCCTACCCGGCGACCGACCGCACCGTCCCCGCCCGCAAGCGCGAGCGGACGCACTACGACCGTGAGCTCGTCCACTCGATACTCGACGAGGCGTACATCTGCCACCTCGGGTTCGTCCGCGACGACTCCCCCGTCGTCCTTCCGACCCTGTACGGCCGCGTCGGCGAGAGCCTCTACGTACACGGCTCGACGGGCGCGCGCGTCCAGCGCATGGCGGGCGTGGCCGACCCCGGTCTCCAGGTCTGCCTGACGGTCACCCATGTCGACGGTCTGGTGCTCGCGCGCTCCGCCTTCCACCACTCCCTCAACTACCGCTCCGTGGTGGTGCACGGCCTCGCCCGCCAGGTGACCGACCACGACGAGAAGCGCACGGCGCTCGACGCGATCGTCGACCACGTGGTGCCGGGCCGCTCCCAGGACTCGCGCCCCGCGAACGACAAGGAACTCGCGGCGACGTCCGTCCTGCGCCTCGACCTCGCGGAGGCCTCCGCGCGGGTCCGCGCCGGCGGCCCGAACGACGACGACGAGGACCTCGGCCTGCCCTACTGGACCGGCGTCGTCCCGCTGACCAAGGGTCACGGCTCACCGATCCCGGCCGACGACCTCGCCCCGGGCATCGCGGTGCCGGACTACCTGACGGTTCCGTAGGGCGCGCTCCTACGGCTCTTTCAGGGGCGGGCCTTCCCCGGTGAGCGTCGGCACGCGCACCGGGGAGCCCGGTCCGGCTACCTCGCTCGCGCCTCGGCCACGGCGAGCCCGGTCACCGCGGCCAGCATCAGGAGCGTGCCCGCCACCGTCGGCGCGGTCAGCCGCTCGCCGAGGAGCACGACGGCGATGACGGCGGCGCTCACCGGTTCGAGCAGCATGATCACCGAGACGGTCGCGGACCTGACGACCGCGGCGCCCGAGAAGTACAGGGCGTAGGCGAGCGCAGTAGGTACTGACGCGATGTAGACCAGCATCCCCAGTACCTGGAGCGGCTGGGAGGTGTGCGGCACCAGGCCCTCCAGCGCGCCGAGCGGCAACAGGCTCACTGCGGCGACGGCGAACGTCAGGACGGACGTGTCGAGTTGGTCGCCGGAGCGGCCGTCCCGCCCGAACCACCGCGTCAGCAGCGTCATCACGGCGTATCCGGCCGCGGAGACCAGGGCCCAGGCGACCCCTGCGGGACGCACGGCCGCGCCGCCGCCCCCGAGCACGAGCACGGCGAGGCCGGCGAGCGCGCCCAGGACAGCCAGCAGCCCGCCGCCGCCGAGCCGTTCGCCCATGATCAGGCGCGCGCCGAGGGCGATGAGTACGGGGCCCGCGCCAAGCGTGACCACGGTGGCGACGGCGAGTCCGGTCGCCTGGACCCCCGCGAAGTACGCGGTCTGGAAGACGCTCAGGGCGATCCCGGTGACGGCGATCCGCACCGCTTTGCGCAGGCGCGGTTCGGCCAGGGGCCGGGTCCGGCGCGGTCGCAGGGCCCGCGCCACGAGCAGCAGGGCGAGACCGCCCACGCAGCGCCAGAACGACAGGGCGGCGGGGCCGAGGTCGCTGGCCCGGAAGACCAGCGAGGCGGCCGCGCCCGCGGTGCCCCAGGCGGCGCCTGCGACGACGAGGTAGAGGAGCCCGCGCCCTACGGGCAGCAGCGGTGTCGCCCCTACGGGCGACGTGATGGACGAGGTGTCGGCTGAGTCAGCCGCGACAGTGTGCGACACGTGGTTCTCCACGAAGAATGGCCTCCGCGCCCCATGGACGGGGGCGGGGCAGGGACACGGACTGTCGTCTGCGGGCAGCCGTGACCCGCTCGGGGCGTCCCGAGCCGGATCTTCGTCAGATGGACCGCCGGAGGGCGAAGCTCCGGGCGGCCGCCGCCCGCGTTACGCGACCGGGGGCGGAAGCACGAGTGCGCGTGAATGCATGATCAACACCTTAGTTCGCGCTGCCTCGACGGGACAACGTCTTGTCCGGGGACTGCGGGGACTGCGGGGACTGCGGGGACGCCTCGTGCGCGGCAGTCGCGTCCGAGGCTGCCTTGTCCGGAGCGGCCTTGTCCTGGAAGGCCTCAACGCCGACAGCGACGGCGACGACCTCGGGCTTCGCCGGAGCCGACGACTGCGCGATGAACGCCCCGACCAGGACGACCGCGCCGCCCACGATCTGCGGTGCCGACAGGTGCTCGCCCAGGAGTACCCAGGCCAGCACGGTCGCGATGACCGCTTCCAGGCAGGCCACGACCCCGGCCACCTGGGGCGAGAGCCGGCGTACGGAGAGGACTCCGGTGACGTAGGCGATGACCGTCGCGATCAGGACGATCCAGCAGAGCAGCAGCCACGCGGGCACGGAGGTGCCGTTCATCGAGGCGCTGCCGCCGAGCACGGACCAGTCCATGCCCCAGGGGCGCGCCACGGCCGTCAGCACGAGGGCGCCGACGAGCAGCCCGTACGCGATCACGCCGAGCGGGTCCGGCGCCCGGTCCCCCGCGTCGCTGCCCTGGTCGGACAGGACGAAGTAGCCGACCTGGCAGCAGGCGGCGCCGAGGGCGAGCAGCAGGCCGATCAGGTCGACGCTGAGACCTGCCCACACCTCGACGACGCAGGCGAGGCCGCCGACCGCGAGGACCACGCCGAGCGCCGCGGCGCGCGTCACGGGCCTGCGCTGCACGAACCGCACCCAGCCGAGGACGAGCGCGGGGGCGAGGTACTCGATGAGGAGCGCGACGCCGACGGGGATACGGGAGATCGCGGCGAAGTAGCAGGCCTGTACACCGGCGACGGCCAGCAGGCCGAAACCGGCGAGCAGCGCGGGCCGCTGGACGACCAGGGAGCGGTGCCGCCAGGCGACGGGCAGCATGACGAGCGCGGCGCCCGCGACGCGCAGCCACACCACGTGGAGCGGGTCGAGACCCGCCTCGATCAGCGGCTTCGCCGCCACTCCCGAACCGCCGAAGGCGAGCGCCGAGACAAGGGCGAGCCCCAGTCCGACACCTCGCCCGCGGTTCGCCTGAATCCCCTGAGACGCATGCACCGGCACATCATGACAGCCGACGTCATGACCGTCATCCCCGATGACCCCTGTCTCACGTGCCGGACGCGACGGGCATGACGAACGGGGCGCGACCTCAAGAACCGCGCCCCGAACAGAGCCAGGCATCAACAGCCGAGCCTCAACACGAAGCCCCGGCCCGAACAGGCCCCCTCAACACGAAGCCGAACCTCAGCGCAGAGCCTGGCCCCGACCAGTAACCGCCCGCCTCAGCACCCGGCCTCGACATGCCGCCGGAGGCTCTCCGCATCGACACCGGCCCGTCCGAGCACCTCGACCGCACGGCACTCGCGGTCCGCCGCGAGCGAGGTGAGGAGGTCGACCCCGCGCGCCCGCGGGTCGCCGCGACGCTCGGCGCGTTCGAGCGCGGCTTCCATCGCGGCGGCCGCGGCGGGCGACCAGCCGAGCCCCGTCACGACGGGCACGGCGCCCGAGTCCTCGACCGTGCCCTGCCACTGGAGCCCGTACCCGATGCTCCGCTGCACGAGATAGCCGAGGAGCCGGGCGAGCTGCGGTCCGCCGTCGAACGCCTCGCGCACCTGCGGGTCGGTCTCCAGGAGCGAGTGCAGGAGATGCGCGGTGTCGATCTGACGGTCCCCGTCACGGACGGCTCTGCGGCGCGCGCCGGCCACCACCGAGGCGAGCTCGGGACTGAGCCTGGCGTCAACATCTGCACGATCGTGGCCGCTTGCCGCGGCCTCGGACGGGGTAGGGCTTTGCACATCTCCCACCTCATCAGCCCCTGTCCGGCCGGGCATCCCCGGCGGGAAGCATTTCCACGTCCGACACAAGGTGGGCACGCCTGACCGGGTTCTCCTCCTTACGGATGAGATCGCGCCCTTCTTACCCGGAGGGGCGCGCCGCCTTGCATCGCGCCCCTCACGCAACCGCAGACGTACCGGAACTCGTCCTTCACAAGTATGAAGAGCAGGTGCTGGCTCGTGGCCCTGCCAGCAATCGACGGCAGACAGTACGTGTACCGGGTGTACGCACCCGACGACGCGCTGCTCGCCGACCTGTTCTGGGACGCCTGGCACTGTCACGACGAGGGGCCGTTCCCGCGGGCGTCGGACCTCTTCGACGCGGCCGTCATCGAGAAACTCGGCTGACCCCGGCCATTCCCGCCACTTCTGACGGTTCATCAGTATTGAATGTTCGAGGCCCTGAGGCTACTTTCCGCGACACCACGGCTGCGCCCGCCGCAGCTCTCGTCGAGAAGGGGTGGCCGCATGGCCGAAGTCAGCGCGGAAGCACGGATCGGAGCACCCGCAGAGAAGGTCTGGGCCCAGCTCACCGACTTCACCGCGTACGGGGAGTGGAACGCCACGCACACGAGCTTCCCGAAGGGCGCCCCCACGGCGCTCGAAGTGGGCGGCACCTTCGAGGAGAACATGAAGCTCATGGGCTTCCCCGCGGAGGTGACCTGGACCGTCGAGGACCTGGAGACCACCCGGACCCTCGCCATCCGGGGCAAGGGGCCGATGGGCGTCACCGTCGGCACGCGCTACACGCTGACCGCGGACGGCGACGCCACGACGGTCCGCATCGACGGTGAGTTCACCGGCGCCGCGGTGTCCCTGATGGCGGGCAAGCTCAAGGACTCGGCGACGGCCGCGCTCAACGAGTCACTGCGCAAGCTGGCCGGCCTCGTCGCCTGAAACGCGCGCGGACACGCGAAGGCGCCCCGCACGCTCGGTGCGGGGCGCCTTCGCCTCTGCCGGTACGGGGCATCACCCCCGGCGGACCTCAGTCCTCGTCGGCGAGGATCAGGTACAGCTTCTTGCGGGCGTCATTGATGACGGTCAGCGCCTTCTCGCGCTGCTCCTTGCTGCCGGTCTTCCAGACCTGCCCGAACGCCTCCATCAGACCGAAACCGGCCTGCCGAATCTCGTTCAGGGTGTCCCAGTCGACCCCGCGCCCGGCCTCTTCCCAGGGGGCGTCGGGTCCTTCGTCGGCCGCGGAACGGCCCGACTCGGTGAGCGAGAACAGTTTCTTGCCGCCCTCGCTCTCGCTGGCGATCAGGCCCTCGTCCTCAAGCAGCTGAAGGGTCGGATACACCGAACCCGGGCTGGGCTTCCACGCCCCGCCGCTGCGCTCGGCGATCTCCTGGATCATCTCGTAGCCGTGCATCGGACGGTCCTTCAGGAGGGCCAGGATCGACGCGCGTACGTCGCCGCGCCGTGCCCTTCCGCGAGGTCCGCCGCCCCGGCCGCCGCGCCCTCCGCCACCCCAGGGTCCGGGGCCGAAGCCCGGCCCGAAGGGACCGAAGGCGGCGCGCCGCCCTTCGAAGCCGCCCCGACCTGGATGGCCGGGCCCGCACTGTCCATGCCCGTGTCCGTGTTCATGCTCGTAGCCATGGGAACGCATCGCAATCATTCCTTCCATCGTTGATCGGTCGCGATGCGTCAACGATATATCGGGACTGTTCGGGTGGCAACCCCTTGTCGGTCCAGCTCTCCCGAATTGGCCTTGGCCTGCGCGTTCGCCGTCCCCGTAGCGTCAGCCCATGCGCATTCGAATCGTGGACGCCTTCACCGACCGCCCCTTCGCCGGCAATCCGGCCGGCGTCCTGCTCCTCGACGCCTTCCCGGACGACGCCCGGCTCCAGGACATCGCCGCCGAGGTCAACCACGCCGAGACGGCCTTCGCCCACCCACTGCCCGTCGGCGGCGAAGCCGACTGGGCGCTGCGCTGGTTCACCCCCACGACCGAGGTCGACATGTGCGGCCACGGCACCCTGGCCACCGCGCACGTGCTGCACAGCACCGGCGCGGCCGACGGCCCGGTCCGCTTCGCCACCCGAAGCGGCGTGCTCGTCGCGACCCCTGGCGAGGACGGCACGATCACACTCGACTTCCCCACCGCGCCCCTGACCCGTATCGACACCCCCGAGGGCGTCGCGGCCGCCCTGGGCGCCGAGCCGCTCTCGGTCCACGACCCCGGCCGACAGGTCGGCGGCCTGCTCGTCGAGCTCGCGGACGAGAAGACCGTGCACGCCCTCACGCCCGACCTGAAGGCACTCGCCGCCCGTTCGGAGCTCGGCGTCATCGCCACCGCCCGCGCCGCGGACCCCGCCGGCGGCCACGACTTCGTCTCCCGCTGCTTCTTCCCGCGCCTCGGCATCGACGAGGACCCGGTCACCGGCAGCGCCCACACGGCCCTCGCGCCGTTCTGGTCCGCGCGCCTCGGCCGCGCCGAACTCACCGGCCTCCAGGCCTCCGCCCGCACGGGCCTCGTCCGCACCGAACTGCGCGGCACCCGCACCCTGCTGACCGGCCGCGCCGTCACGGTCATCGAGGGCGACCTGCTGGCCTAGCACGCCGCAGGGGGCGTACGAAGATCTCGTACGCCCCCTGCACCGGCACCCCGCATCAGGCGCCCTGCGTCAGACACCCGCTCCGACCTCACGCGGTGGGCAGCCACCCCACCTTCCCCGCGAGCAGCGCGTATCCGACGAACGCGCCGATGTCGAGCAGCGAGTGCGCCACCACCAGCGGCCCGACCCGCCCCCACCGCCGGTACAGATACGCGAAGACCAGACCCATCGCCAGGTTTCCGAAGAAGCCGCCGATGCCCTGGTAGAGGTGGTACGAGCCGCGCAGCACCGAGCTCGCCACGATCGCCGTGCCGGGCGTCCAGCCCAACTGACCCAGCCTGCGCAGCAGATAGCCGACGACGATCACTTCCTCCAGTACGGAGTTCTGGATCGCCGAGAGGATCAGGACCGGGTACTTCCACCACACGTCGGGCAGCGCCTCCGGCACGACCGTGAGGTTGAAGCCGAGGCCCCGGGCCGCCAGGTAGAAGGCGATGCCCGTGCTGCCGATGACAGCTGCGATCACCGCGCCGCGGGTCACGTCGAAGAGCGGTCTCGTACGGTCGAAGCCGATCGTCCGCATCCCGGCGCCCTCGCGCAGCAGGAGATGCGCGACGAGCGCGACCGGGACGAGCGCGCTCGCGATCCCGAACAACTGCCATGCCAGATCGAGCCACGGCCGCCCTGGAGCCGCCGAGGCGTTCAGGGTCGCCGCCTGGTCCTTCAGACCTCCCGGCTTGGTGACCGATCCGACGAAGCTGATCAGCGCGGACACTCCGCTCGCGCCGAGTGAGAGCGCCAGAACGAGCAGTGTCTCGTTCCGGAGAATCCGTCGCGAGAGCCGCTCACTCGGAAAAGAATCGGCCACCGCACCCACCTCCGCCTGCACACCTGCCTCCAGTTGAGTAATCCCGCCTCATCCCCCACGCCGCCCCGCTAGGGTCTCGAATACAGGTACGAAGATCGCGCGCGACAGGCCGGGGGGACGAAGGCCGTTCTTTGGTGTACCTCTCCCCTTCCGCCGGGCCAGGCCGAGGGAAGGGCACCACCGCATGGGACGTCACAGCTTGCCCGACGAGTATGGGACGGACGCGGTCGACCCCCGCCCCCGCACGCGCGGCCGGACCGTGGCCATCGCCACGGCGCTGGTCCTCGTGGTCGCCGGGGGCACGGCTCTGGCGGCCCGGAGCGGCCTGCTCTCCTTCGGCGGGGCCTGCGACGGGACGGTCCACCTCGACGTCGTTGCCTCGCCCGATGTCGTCCCCGCGCTGCGCGACGCCGCGGACCTCGCCCGCAAGAAGCATCTGACCTCCGACGGGCAGTGCCTCGACACCCGTGTGCAGGCAGGCGACTCGTACAAGGTCGCCGATTCCCTGCGGAAGGGCGGGAAGAGCACCGCGCAGTACGAGGCGTGGGTGCCGGATTCGAGTCTGTGGATCCAGCGCGCCGGCCTCGGCGAGAACGCCACCCCGGTCACGGCGATGGGCAACATAGCCTCCTCCCCCATCGGCATCAGCATGGTGCCGTCGGCCGCGAAGAGCATGGGCTGGCCCGCGAAGAAGTACACCTGGGCGCAGTTGACCGGCGCGGCGATGGAGGGCGACAAGCTGCGGCTCGGGACGGCCGACCCCGCGCGGAGCGCGACCGGTCTCCTCGCCCTGACGCAGCTGGGCGCCTCCACCAAGAAGTCCGGGTCGGGGGACGACACGCAGGCCGCCGCCATGGCCAAGGCGCTCTCGCAGCGCACCACCGACAGCGACGGACAGCTGACCGACACCCTGGCGCGCGACTCCTCCGGCACCGAGCAGGGCAATCCGCGCCGCAACCAGGCCCTGATCCTCTCCGAGCAGTCCTCGTTCCGGTACAACGCGACCGCGGGCGACAAGGACGGGCTCGAACTCTTCTACCCGAAGGACGGCTCGGCGCAGCTCGACTACCCGTTCGCCCTGGTCGACGAAGGCACCGAGTCGACGGACGAGCGGCGGGCCGCGATCCGCCTCATGACCCTGCTCGGCGAGGACGCCGGCCTGCGGATCCTGGACAAGCACGGCTTCAGGACGGACGACGAGGAGCCCTCGGACGCGCTGGTCGCCGGGGCGGGCGGCCGCAGTCCGCAGCCGTACGCGACGTCTGACTCCGAACCACCCACGGACAAGGAGCTCCAGGAGACCCTCGGCATGTGGACGATCACGGTGCAGAGCGCCCGGATCACCGTGGTCGTGGACGCCTCCGCCTCGATGGCGAACTACGTGCCGGGCCGCAACCAGTCCCGCATGGAGGTCACGAAGGCGTCGATGCTCCAGGCGCTAGCCACGTTCACGCCCGAGGACGAGATCGGCCTGTGGGAGTTCGCCACGCTCCTCGACGGGAACCGCGACTACCGCAAGCTCGTGCCCACCGAACGCCTCGGCGACCGCAAGGGCGGCGGCACCCAGCGCGACAAGCTGTCCGAGGCCTTCAGCGGCCTCCAGCCCGTCCCGGGCGGCGCCACGGGGCTTTACGACACGACGCTGGCCGCCTACGAGGAGGCCACGTCGTCCTACCGGAGCGGCAAGTTCAACGCTCTCGTGGTCGTGACCGACGGTGCGAACCAGGACGTCGGGTCGATCTCACGCAGCAGCCTCGTCTCCCGGCTCCAGGACCTCGCCGACCCGCAGCACCCGGTGCCGCTCATCGCCATCGCGGTCGGCCCGGACGCGGACAAGGACGAGGTCGAGCAGATCGCGGGGGCCACCGGCGGCTCCGGTCACCAGGTCAGCGACCCGGCCCAGATCCACGCGGTGATCCTCAAGGCGATCGTGGAGGCGGGCGCCAAGGGCTGACGGGGTGACCGGGCTGACGGAGCTGACCGGGCTGCCGGAGCCGGCCGGGCCGAACCGCCCTGCCGGTCAACCCAGTTGCACCGCCGGCGCCGGCAGCCCCACCGGCCAGGTGTGCACCGGGTCCCCGGCGTGCATCAGTTCGCAGTAGCGCCGGGTGGTCGCCGCGAGCGCCGCATCGCGCTCCAGGCCGCTCTCCAGCGCGCAGTGGAACGTCGCCGCCTGCCACGAGGCCCCGTTGACCCGTCGCCGGCAGCGCTCCTCGATCACTCCGAGATAGAAGTCACGGTCGGCCGCCTCGACCCCCCAGGCGTCGAGCCCGGCGGCGGCCAGCGGCAGCAGCTCGTCCCGTACGAGCGTCACGACGGGCACCTTCTCGACCCCGCCGAAGCGGCCCCGGCGCGGCCAGTCCAGGCGCGCGTCGATCCCGTGCCGGCACGCCTCGTCGAAGTTGCGGGCCGCGGCGTCGAAGGGCAGCCGGCTCCAGACCGGGCGGGCGTCCTCGGCCAGGGCGCGCACGACGCCGTAGTAGAAGGCGACGTTCGCGATGACGTCGGTGACGGTGGGGCCCGCGGGCAGGACGCGGTTCTCCACGCGCAGGTGCGGCTTGCCGTCGGCTATGCCGTACACGGGCCGGTTCCAGCGGTAGACGGTGCCGTTGTGCAGGACGAGCTCGCCCAGCGCCGGCACTCCGCCGTCGTCGATGACGCGCAGCGGCTCCTCCTCGTCGCACAGGGGCAGCAGCGGCGGGAAGTAGCGCAGATTCTCCTCGAACAGGTCGTACGCGCTGCTGACCCAGCGCTCGCCGAACCAGGTGCGCGGCCGCACCCCCTGGGCCTGGAGCTCGGGCGGGCGGGTGTCGGTCGACTGCTGGAACAGGGGCGGCCGCGATTCGCGCCACAGCTCATGTCCGAACAGGAACGGCGAGTTGGCGCCGACCGCGACCTGCACGGCGGCGACCGCCTGCGCGGCGTTCCACACGTCGGCGAAGCGGGCGGGCGTGACCTGGAGGTGCAACTGCACGGAGGTGCACGCCGCTTCGGTCGCTATGGAGCCCGAGGTGCAGCGCAGGTGCTCCACCCCGTCGATGTCGACCACGAAGTCCTCGCCGCGCGCGGCGAGCATCTGGTCGTTGAGGAGGCTGTAGCGGTCTACGTCCGACAGGTTCGCGGAGACGAGATCATCGGGCACGAGCGTCGGGAGAATGCCGATCATGACGATCCCGGCGTCCACCTCGTTCGCTTTCCGGTGGGCATAGGCGAGGCCGGTCCTGAGCTCCTCGGCGAGCCGGTCGAGAACCCGGCCTTCCAATCGGTGGGGGGCAATATTAACTTCCAGATTGAACATTCCGAGTTCGGTCTGGAAATCACGGCTCGCGATGCGCTCGAGAACTTGCGCATTCATCATTTTCGGCATGCCGTCGGGCCCAGCGAGATTCAACTCGATCTCCAGCCCCATCAGATTCCTCGGACGGTCGAACCGCTGCTCCTCCAGGAGCCTCGCGAGCCCCACCAGACACTGCTGCAACTTCCTGCGGTAGTGCCGTCGATCGGACAGGTCGAACGCGCCCGCCACGACCTTCTCCCCCATGGAAGCGTCCCTCCTCGCTTGGATGGCCCGGCCGTCCGGCCGCCGTGTCTCGGTGGATGATGCCCAGGCAATGTGATCGATAACGCCCCGCTCCCCGCCGTCGGCGAGTAGGCTCGCAGCAGTTGTCACGGGGCACATTCACGAGGCATGCGGCATGTCGAAGACTAGGTTCCACCTAGCCTGGTGATAAACACCGACGAGAATCAGCCGTCCGCTCGCCGTGAAGATTACGAGGTCACGGATCCAGCCCCGATTAAAATCGGGAGATTCCCCTCATTTCGATGACCGAATAACGCCTTGCCGAGTATTTTCGAGACGGCTAGCCGAAACACTGCGTGAACACGCGTCGTATAAACTCCGCGAACGAGGCAGAGAGTTGGCGCTCGCGGTACCTGCCCCCGCCCCCTCTGGCCCGGTCAGCAGACAGCGCCGTCCGCTCGTCCCGCCACGCCCTCGATCCACCGTGCCTGTCGAATGAGAGGCGACCCACCATGCCGCTGCATGTCCCTCCGGCTCCCGCGCCCGCCCTGCGCACCGTCCTCACGGCCCTCGGTTCCCCCACCGCAGTCCGCGAGGCCCGCACCCCTTCCCTGCGCTCCGCCCAAGGACCGGCGAGCCCCGAACTCCCGTTGCCCGTCCACGTACTGGACCGGGTCACGGGCAGCGCGGGCCCCTCACCCACCCGGCTCGCCGGCTGGCGCTTCCTGATCCGCTGCGGAGAGCGGGCGGTCGCCGCCGCCGACACGATCCTGACCGCCGACGGCTGGGCGTTCTCGCACTTCTTCGAGGGCCCGTACGTCGCGGCCACCGAACGCGCGCTGCGTCAGGCCGAGTCCCTGCCCGCGGCCTACCAGCCGCGCCTGCTCTCGGTCCCGGAGCTGTACATGCTCACCCTGTGGCTGCACGGGGACTGCAACGCCGACGCCTCCACGGGACATCCGGCGGCCAGCGACCTCCTGGTCCCGCTCGCGCCCGCGCCGCCCGGCATCGCCGCCCACCGCCCGCACCGGGTCGCCGAACTGCTGCCCGTCCTCACCCATCGACTGACCCCAGCGCCACTCCTGGGCTCACCCGCCTGACGCGACCGGGCCGCCTGACGCGCCCGCGCCCCGCTGCCGATGCCGACCGGTCGCGGGGCGCAGCCCTGCCCTCGCCCGCCCGTCCGGACTAGCCCGGTCAGGCCACCCCGAACCACCCGAAGGGACAGTGCAGTTGGGGTGAACCGTCCGCACGGGTGACGCGTCCTCATCCAGTGAGGACCGCTGCGACGAAATACCTGCGGATTCTCGCCCGTGGGGCAACACTGGGTTCCGGACCGACCGACAAACGGGGGGCGGCCATGAACAACGCTTCGAGCCGCAGGACAGACACCGACATCGCACCCATCACCGACATCACTCCACAGGGAAAGATCCCATCCATGTGCCAGCACCAGCCACCGTGCCCGTCCGCAGACTCCGCCGACCGGGAGGCCGCACTCCCTGTGGCCCACCACCCCGAACAGGGCTGGAGTCTGCTCTGCAACGGCGTCCTGCTCTTCGAGGACACCGGTGAGCTGCTGCCCAACGGCCAGATCATCGCTCCGCACCGCCCGGTGCACGTCGTGACCGCGGCCTGAGCGGATCCGGACGCCGACGGCGTCCCCAGTACGAAAGGGCCGGCCCCGGGAAAACCCGGAACCGGCCCTGACGCATGTCAGCGTGTGTATCAGTTCTCGTACGCGTCCATGGGCGGGCACGAGCAGACGAGATTCCGGTCGCCGTACGCCTGGTCGATGCGGCGCACCGGCGGCCAGTACTTGTCGGCGGCCACGACACCGGCGGGGAAGACGGCCTCCTCGCGGCTGTACGCGTGCTCCCACTCGCCGCCGAGCGCGGCCGCGGTGTGCGGGGCGTTGCGCAGCGGGTTGTCCTCGGCGGGCCACCGGCCCGAACCGACCTTCTCGATCTCCCCGCGAATGGCGATCATCGCCTCGCAGAACCGGTCCAGCTCGGTCAGGTCCTCGCTCTCGGTCGGCTCGATCATCAGCGTTCCGGCCACCGGGAACGACATGGTCGGGGCGTGGAACCCGTAGTCGATGAGGCGCTTGGCGATGTCGTCGACGCTGACTCCGGTCGCCTTCGAGATCGGACGCAGATCGATGATGCACTCGTGCGCGACGAGGCCGCCGGGGCCCGTGTACAGCACCGGGAAGTGCGCCTCGAGACGCTTGGCGATGTAGTTGGCGCTGAGCACCGCGACCTGCGTGGCCCGCTTGAGACCCTCGCCGCCCATGAGACGCACGTACGCCCAAGAGATCGGCAGGATGCCCGCGGAGCCCCACGGCGCCGCGGAGATCGGACCGACGCCGGTCTCGGGACCGGCGGCGGGCTGCATCGGGTGGTTGGGCAGGTACGGCGCGAGGTGCGCGCGGACACCGACCGGGCCGACGCCCGGACCGCCGCCGCCGTGCGGGATGCAGAACGTCTTGTGCAGGTTGAGGTGCGAGACGTCGCCGCCGAAGTGGCCCGGCTTGGCGAGGCCCACCAGGGCGTTCAGGTTGGCGCCGTCGACATAGACCTGACCGCCGGCGTCGTGCACCTGCGCGCAGATGTCGGCGACGTGCTCCTCGAACACGCCGTGCGTCGACGGGTAGGTGATCATCAGGACGGAGAGCTCGTCGGCGTACTGCTCGATCTTGGCGCGCAGGTCCACGACATCGATCTCGCCGTCGTCGGCCGTCTTCACGACGACCACCTTCATGCCGGCCATCACGGCGCTCGCGGCGTTCGTGCCGTGCGCGGACGACGGGATGAGGCAGACGGTGCGCTGGTCGTCGCCGTTGGCGCGGTGGTAGCCGCGGACGGCGAGCAGACCGGCCAGCTCGCCCTGCGAACCGGCGTTCGGCTGGAGCGACACGTTGTCGTAGCCGGTGACCTCCGCGAGGCGCTCCTCCAGCTCACGGATGAGCGTGAGGTAGCCCTGCGCCTGCTCGGCGGGCGCGAAGGGGTGCAGCTGGCCGAACTCGGGCCAGGTGACCGGCTCCATCTCCGTCGTCGCGTTGAGCTTCATCGTGCAGGAGCCCAGCGGGATCATGCCGCGGTCGAGCGCGTAGTCACGGTCGGCCAGCTTGCGCAGGTAGCGCAGCATCGAGGTCTCGGAGCGGTGCGCGTGGAACACGGAGTGCGTCAGGTAGTCGTCGCCCCGCAGAAGGCCCGCAGGCAGCGTGTCCTCGGCCGAGGCGTCGAGCGCCTCGACATCGGCGTCGACACCGAACGCGGTCCAGACGGCACCCAGTTGGGTACGCGTCGTGGTCTCGTCACACGAGATGGACACGTGGTCGGCGTCCACGAGGTGGAGGTTGACGCCCCCTTCACGCGCGGCGCCCACGATCTGGGCGGCCCGGCCCGCGGCCTTCACGGTCACGGTGTCGAAGTACGCGCCGTGCACGACCTCGACCCCGCCGGCCTTGAGTCCCTCGGCGAGCAGCGTCGCGTACCGGTGCGTGCGCCGCGCGATGCCCTTGAGGCCGTCGGGCCCGTGGTAGACGGCGTACATGCCGGCCATGACGGCGAGCAGCACCTGAGCGGTACAGATGTTGCTGGTGGCCTTCTCGCGCCGGATGTGCTGCTCACGGGTCTGCAGGGCGAGGCGGTACGCCTTGTTGCCGTCGGCGTCGACGGAGACGCCCACGAGGCGGCCGGGCAGGCTGCGGGCGAACTTCTCGCGGACGGCCATGTAGCCGGCGTGCGGACCGCCGAAGCCCATCGGGACACCGAAGCGCTGCGTCGTACCGACGGCGATGTCGGCGCCGAGCTCACCGGGCGAGGTCAGCAGCGTGAGGGCGAGCAGGTCGGCGGCGACCGTGACGACGGCGCCCAGCTCGTGGGCCTGCTCTATGACCGGCTTGATGTCGCGCACGGCACCCGAGGCGCCCGGGTACTGGATCAGGACGCCGACGACGCCGCGCTCGGCGACCTCGGCCGGGATGCCGTCGGACAGGTCCGCGACGACGACCTCGACACCGGTCGGCTCGGCACGCGTCTGGATCACGGCGATGGTCTGCGGCAGCGCGTCCGCATCGACCACGAAGGCGCCGTTCTTGACCTTGCCGATGCGCCGGGACAGCGCCATGGCCTCGGCGGCGGCCGTGCCCTCGTCGAGCAGCGAGGCTCCCGAGGTCGGCAGACCCGTCAGCTCGGCGACCATCGTCTGGAAGTTGAGCAGCGCCTCGAGCCGGCCCTGCGAGATCTCCGGCTGGTAGGGCGTGTACGCCGTGTACCAGGCCGGGTTCTCCATGACGTTGCGCAGGATGACGGGCGGCGTGAAGGTGCCGTAGTAGCCGAGTCCGACCATCGAGTCGAGGACCTGGTTGCGGTCCGCGAGCGAGCGAAGTTCGGCGAGCACCTCTGCCTCGGTGCGGGCCCCGGGAAGATCGAGTGCCTCGGCGCTCTTGATCACGTCCGGCACCGCGGCCGCCGTCAGCTCGTCGAGCGAGCCGTACCCGACCTGCGCGAGCATCTTGGCCTGCGCTGCTTCATCCGGACCGATATGGCGCTGCTCGAAGGGGATTCCCTGCTCCAGCTGGGAGAGCGGAATACGGTTGGCGGTCATTGCGGAGGCCTCCTGGTCATTGCGACCTGCGAGGGGCACCACGGCGCGGGTGCCCGAACGGCCTCCCCCTCTGTCATCTCAACCTGAGAGCTTCACCGGCGCGCCCCACATCACGAAGGGCATGCCGACTTTCACCGTCGGTGAGGGCGGAGGCCTGAACGCCCGCCCTGCTTTCCAGAGTGACCTCGTCCGTGCGGTACAGGGGCCTGAGAGATTCCGGGGAGGAGTTGCTCCTTCGGCGCCTCCGGTGTCATACCGGAGGACTCTCCCGCACAGGGTCAGCAGCCATCGCCAGCCTACCAGCGGCAACAATGCCCCCGGCTTCGAGTGGCCGCCGTCACCAATGTGCACTTTGGTAGTGCTTACGGATGAGTTGCGAGCAGCTGGAGGGCCCCGTGCAGACCGATGTCGATCCGCGCAACCTGATCGGCCGCAAGGCGTTCGACCGCAACGGAGCCAAGATCGGGACCGTCGACGAGGTCTACCTCGACGACGCGACCGGGGTCCCGGAGTGGGCGGCGATACGCACAGGCCTGTTCAGCCGGGACGCCTTCGTCCCCCTGGAGCCGAGCGAGCTGGTCGAAGGCACTCTGCGCATCCCCTTCGAACGCTCCTTGATCAAGGACGCCCCCGACTTCGGGGTCGGCCGTCACCTCTCCCCCGAACAGGAGCTCCAGCTCTACCACCACTACGGTCTCGACATCACGGCCCCGGACGACCCCGAGCCCCCTCAGGACCACGACTTCGGCAAGATCGCCGGCAACTCAGACGACACCTGACCCGGCATCCCCCTCCCGGGCCGGAACGAGCCCGGCCCCGCCCTCCACCAGCGGCAGCGGCTCCGCGGGCACGAGAGCGGGGTCGTCCGTGCGGAAGGTCCGCACCCGCCCCGGCTCCGAGTACGGCGTCTCGAAGCGCACCGTCACCCGCCCGAGCCCGCTGCCCTGCACCCACCCGTGCCCGAACTCCTCGTGCCGCACGTCGTGCCCGGCCACCCAGCGCCGGTCCGCGGTCTCCACGACCTCTTCCGCGGCCGAATGCCCCTTCTCCCCCGCACCAGCCGCCCCTTCCGTCTCACCCTCACCCTCGGCCGCGTGCGCCTCGGCCTCGGCCTCGGCCTGCGCCCGCGCCTGCGCGAACAGGTCCTCCTGCGTGTAGTCGGCCAGACCGGTCACCCCCACACCGAGCAGCCGCACCCCACCCGTCGTGTCCACGGACTCCAGGAGCCGGGCCGCCGCCTCCCGCACCACGGCGGGGTCGTCGGTGGGCCCGCGCAGGGTCTCGGATCTCGTCAGCGTGGAGAAGTCGTAACGCCGCACCTTGAGGACCACGGTCCGCCCGGACCGCTCCGCCCCCCGCAGCCGCTGCACGCACCGCTCGGCAAGCCGCTGGACCTCCGTCCGCACCCGCACCCGGTCATGGATGTCCACGTCGTACGTGTCCTCGACCGACACCGACTTGGCGTCCCGCTCGGCCACCACGGGCCGGTCGTCGTGCGCGAGGGCCATGGCGTAGAGCGAGGCCCCGTGCGACTTCCCCAGCAGCCGTACCAGCTCGTCCTCGCCGGCCTCGGCGATCTCCTCGACGGTCGTGATGCCGGCGCGTCTCAAATGGTCGCCGGTCGCGGGCCCCACGCCGGGCAGCGTGCGCACCGGCATGGGCCCGAGCATGGCGCGCTCGGTGCCGGGCACGATCAGCACCAGACCGTCCGGCTTCGCCTCCTCGGAGGCGATCTTCGCCAGCATCTTCGACGCCGCGATCCCCACCGACCCGGTCAGCCCGGTCACGGCCCGGATCTCCTCCCGCAGCCGCTCACCGACGAGCCGCGCCGACGCGGCGTCCCAGGCCACCTCACCGGCCTCCAGATCGACGAAGGCCTCGTCGAGGCTCAGCGGCTCCACCAGCGGCGACAGCTCCCGCAGCAGCCCCATCACCTGCTCACTGACCTCCCGGTACAGCCGGAAGCGCGGCACGAGGTACGCGGCATTGGGCGCGAGTCTGCGCGCCTGCCCGATCGGCATCGCGGAGTGCACCCCGAACACACGGGCCTCGTACGAGGCAGTGGCCACCACCCCACGAGGCCCGATCCCGCCCACGACCACGGCTTTCCCGCGCAGACTCGGCTTCGACGCCTGCTCCGCGGAGGCGTAGAAGGCATCCATGTCGAGATGCAGAATCGTGGGCGCGGTTCTCACATGTCCGATGCTGCCCTACGGCACTGACAATCCCCGACGGACGCATCGGCCGCGCTCACACCGCGCGGTTGCGCCGTCTCGCCAGCTCGTCGGCCGGGTTGTTCCCGAGGAGGGTCTCGCCGGTGTCGATGCGCTCCCCGTGCAGCTGCGACAGGGCGCTCTCGACGTCCCGCCATACCACGCCGACGGCGATGCCGAAGATCCCCTGACCGCCCTGAAGCAGATCATGGACCTCCGCCGGCGAGCTGCACTCGTAGACCGTGGCGCCGTCGCTCATGAGGGTCAGCCGCTCCAGATCGCCGAAGCCGCGCTCCCTCAGGTGCTGCACCGCAGTGCGGATGTTCTGCAGCGAGACACCGGTGTCCAGGAACCGTTTCACGATCTTCAGGACGACGACGTCCCGGAAGCTGTAGAGCCGCTGGGTCCCCGACCCGTGGGCGGGGCGCACACTCGGCTCGACCAGTCCGGTCCTCGCCCAGTAGTCCAGCTGCCGATAGGTGATACCGGCCGCCGCGCACGCGGTGGGTCCCCGGTATCCGACCTGCTCGGGCGTCGCCTCATCAGCCCCCTGAGCGACCACCGGCAACACCGTCGGCCGACGCGGAATGTGATCGGCCGCGTGGCCGTGAAGCGAGTACGGGCCGCTCTCCGCCGGACTGTGTCCGACGCCCCCAGCCGTACCGTCGCCGCTGCTTCTCACGCCGACCTCCTCATTGACCTGCCTTCTCGACGGTAGGCAGTCACCAGGGGTGCGTCAACGATCGCCACACTCGGCACGCCGAGTGATAATCACCCTACGAGTGGTTTCCCGTACCTCACCGCGGGGAAAGGCTAGCCGAATGGTCCGGCCGTGCCACCGGCGCGGCGGCGGCCGTCTTCCGACGGCCGCTCGCGTCACTGACTGTTGGTCCCGAAATCCTCGGGCGAAATCTGGTCGAGGAATTCGCGGAACTTCTCCACCTCGTCCTCCTGCTCGTCCGGGATCGCGATCCCGGCATCATCGAGCACACCGTCACTGCCGTAGATCGGCGTACCGGTGCGCAGCGCGAGCGCTATGGCGTCCGACGGGCGGGCACTGACCTCGACCCCGCTCGAGAACACCAGTTCCGCGTAGAAGACGCCTTCGCGCAGGTCCGTGATGCGTACTTCCGTGAGCTCCTGCCCGACCGCCTCCAGCACGTCCTTGAAAAGGTCGTGCGTCAGCGGGCGTGCGGGAGCCATGCCCTGCTGTGCGAAGGCGATGGCCGTCGCCTCCCCCGGTCCGATCCAGATGGGGAGGTAGCGGTCGCCTCCCACTTCACGCAGGAGCACGATCGGTTGGTTGGAGGGCATTTCGACCCGGACACCTACGACGTCGAGCTCGTTCACACAGCAACCCTAGGACGTGCCCGGCAGGTTTGGGTAGTCGGGCACCCGTCGATCGCCGGTCGCACACCGCGCGAGCGCCCCTCGAATCAGGGCAGACGCACGCCGAGCGCGGTCTGCACAAGGGCCCCGTGAAGCTTCACGGTCAGCCCTGCCAGCTCCTTCGCGCGGGCCTGGGCGTGCGCCCTGGTCTGGGGATTGCGGTGCCGTCGCAGGGGTGCGACGACCTGGTCGACCAGACCTGCCTCCCGGTCGGCCGCGGCCTTCATGGCCCGCAGATGCCGTGGCTCGATCCCGAAGCGGCCCAGTTCCATGACCAGCTCGGCGACCGTGACCGCTTCCGCGTCGTATCCGCCGTCGGGGAGCGGCGCGATGAGGCCGTACGACTCCCACTCGTCGAGCTCGGGAGACTCGATCCCGGCGGCGGCAAGCAACTCGTCACGGCCCACACGGGCCACTGTCGGGCCCTCGCCGCCCCCCAGGGCCTGACCGTCCTCTCCCTCGCCCTGTCGCGCCGGAGAGGGCAGCGTGATCGCTTCCCCCCGTTCCAGGGCGTCGAGCTGTTCCTTGATGACCTTCAGCGGCAGGTAGTGGTCCCGCTGCATGCGCAGTACGTGCGCGAGTCGCTCGACGTCGTCCGGGCTGAACTTGCGGTACCCCGAGGGGGTTCGCTGCGGCTCGATCAGCCCTTCCGACTCCAGGAACCTGATCTTGGAGATGGTGACTTCGGGGAACTCGTCGCGCAGCACGTTCAGCACGGTGCCGATGCTCATCAGCCGACTGTCCGTGAGGGCGATGCCGTGACCGGCACCGCCCTTCGGTGTTTGAAGCATGGACCTTCCTGACAGGTCAGATGCCCCGCTGGCTCGCGTAGAAGACCAGCCGGTACTTGCCGATCTGCACCTCGTCGCCGTTCGAGAGCACGACCGAGTCGATCCGCTCCCGATTGACGTACGTACCGTTGAGGCTGCCCACGTCGCTGACGGTGAAGGCGCCGTCGGCCCCGCGACGGAACTCCACATGACGGCGCGAAACGGTCACGTCGTCAAGGAAGATGTCGCTCTGCGGGTGCCGTCCCGCCGTGGTCAGCTCACCGTCGAGGAGGAAGCGACTGCCCGAGTTCGGACCGCGTCGCACCACCAGGAGCGCCGAGCCGAGCGGCAGGGCGTCGACGGCGGCCTGGGCCTCCGGGGAGAGCGCCGGCGACAGCGTCTGACCGGTGACTTCGGCGTCGTAGGCCTCAAGGCCCGAAATGGAAATCGTCGAGGTCGTCTCGGACGGACGCTCGGCTCCGGCGCGCAGAGGCGCACCGCAGTTGGAGCAGAACCGGCTCGCCTCGGCGTTGCGGTTTCCGCACCTCGTACACACCTGTGCCGACATGGACGGATCCTCCTGCCGCGGCTGCCCCGCGGGGGCATGGGACGCATACGGATCGGAGGTAAACCCTCCACCCGCACTTGAGGTTGACGGTTCCCCGAAACCTATGCGGCCGGACGCGGCATGGTCAACAGCCGACGCGCCCTGTCCGCCCGAAATGTCACCACCCTGCGGACCGACCTGATCACGGAACAGCGGACGCTCCGCCCCCTGCACCTCCGCGTCCTGGGTACGCGGTGCACGATGGCGGGCAGTGGCGTTGGCATTGCCACTGTCCTCACGTGCGCTCTTGCCGAACAACTTCGCAAACAACTTCACGGGCGATTCCCCTTGACCGAAACAGACCCGCCCGTGGGGCAGGACGAACCCTGATTGCACACACCGCCGTACATCGGCGACACAGACATCCTCACAACGTCCGTATCCGCCAAACAGTTTCCACCACGCACCCCGCTTACGGTGCGCCGACCCCCCGCAACCTCATGCCCTCGCCGGACCACCCCCATGCGCACCCGCCTCACTGGGACGACGACTGAGCGTAGTCAGGCCGCTTCGCCGGTCGCAAGGCGTCCACAACGATCTTCTGCGCCTGTGTCACGGTAGCGGTGGCCTGCTCCTTCTCCAGAGTCTGGACCACCCCACCAGGGATGTTGAGCGCCGGCTCCAGGTCCTGCGGCTTGCCGATGACCTTGAAGACGAAAGGCTCGCCGATCTTGTGACCGTCCACACTCACCCGCCCGCCGCTGGCGTCCGTCAAATACGTGTCGGCGACGACCCGGACATCGTTCACCTGGATCGCCTCCGCACCCGCGGCGCGCAGTTCCTGGATCGCATCGAGCAGCATGTCCGCCTGCACCGCGCCCTTCTTGTCGCTGATCGTCAGCGTGATCCCGGGGCCCTGCGCCGCCACGGTGCCCGCCAGAATGCCGAGTTGCCGTTCCCTCTCGACCGTCTGCTTGCGGGCCTCCTCGGCCTGGTCCGAGCTGTTCTCCAACTCGGTGCGCTGCCCCTCGAGACGCTGCTTCTCATCTCCCAGACGCTGAGTACGGTCATCCAGTTCATCGAGGATGCGTACGAGATCTTCCTGACGTGCGCCGCGCAGCGCGTTGCTGTCGCTGTTGGACCGCACCTGGATGGCCAGACCCAGGCCGAGGACGAACAGCAGAAGGGCGACGATGAGTTGCGCGCGGGAGACTCGCGGCGGCCACACCCCCTTGGCCAGTCGCTGACGTCCGGTCAGTGACGGGGCCTTCGTCTCCGCGGCCGGCGCTTCCGCCTCGTCCGCATCGTCCGCCGCTTCGGCAGCCACCTCGTCCGGCAGTTCCTTGCGCAGGCGATGCTGCTCGTGGTTCTCGTGGTTCTCGTGGTTCTCGTGGTTCTGATCCTCGGACATCGGCCTCACGCCCGGAAGATGTGCCGCCGGATGGCGGCCGCGTTGGAGAAGATGCGGATACCGAGCACCACGACGACGCCGGTGGACAGCTGCGCGCCCACGCCCAGCTTGTCTCCCAGGAACACGATCAGGGCCGCCACGACGACGTTCGACAGGAACGACACGACAAAGACCTTGTCGTCGAAGATCCCGTCGAGCATCGCCCGCAGGCCGCCGAACACCGCGTCGAGGGCCGCCACCACGGCGATCGGAAGGTAGGGCTCGACCACCGCCGGAACCTCGGGCCGGACGAACAGTCCGACCACGACTCCCACGACGAGGCCCAGTACGGCGATCACGATGTGCCCTTCTCTGTTCTCGGCTGTGCTGTACGTACGGTCACGCTCGGCGCCGCGGGCAGGCGGACGTCGTCCTGGGCGGAAATACTGGTCCGGATCCCGAAGTTCTCCTGCAGCGCGTGCAGGTACAGGCCGTCAGGGCTGTTCTGGAACCGGGTGCTCAGCCGCTGGCCGTCCCCCACCGCGAGCACCGTGTACGGCGGCACGAGCGGTCTGTTGTCGACCAGTATCGCGTCACCCGCCGCGCGGATCGCGGACAGGGCCGTCAGCCGCTGTCCGTTGATGGCGACGGCCTCGGCACCGGACTGCCAGAGCCCGTTGACGACCCGCTGCATGTCCCGGTCGCGCACCCGCCCGGTGTCCGAGAAGTCGGCGCTCTCGCGCGGCCCTCCGCCGCCCTGGTCGGCTTCCTTGGCGTCGTCGACGACCAGCTTCACTCCCGGGCCGTGCACCGCCGTGGCCCCGGAGAGCAGACCGACCAACTCGCCTTTGTCGCCGCCGTGCTTCTTCAGCGCCTCACGCTGGCGATCACTCACGTCGTTGCGGAGCGTGTCCACCTGACGCTCGAGCTCGTCCGCGGCGTCCGTCTCCCGGTCGATACGGGCGATGAGCTCCTCGCGCTCCTTCGCCACGACCGGTGCCGCGACCCGCGCCTGCGCCGCCCCCACCGTCACCACGAGCGCCGCGAGGACGAGGCCCGCAGCGAGCCCGAGTTTGGCCCGCAGGGTGCGCGGCATCCCGCCGCTGCCCTCGGCCTTCTTACGGGCCGCCGCCTCCGCGTATCCGTCGTCGAGGCTGTGGTCCATCACGTTCGTCAGCAACGACATGGAGGCATCGGGGCGCCTCGGGCTCACGGGCCGGGAGGGACTGCTCCGATCGGGGGGCTGCTGCGGCATGCCGCACATCGTCGCACGTGGTGGCCTCTACCTCCGAATGGCCCCACCGGTGTGCCGGTCGACGCCCGTGACGGGCACCGACCGGCACCTACGACGGCTCAGTGACCAGCGCTGTCGACGACTGCCGCCCACTCGTCGAGCAGCTGTCGGGCGGACGCGTCGTCGGGCCCCTCGGCCCACAGATGGGTGACGGCCTCGGCCGGGTCGGGCAGAACCATCACCCAGCGCCCGTCCGCCTCGACGACCCGCACACCGTCGGTCGTGTCGACGGACCGGTCGCCGGCCTCCTCGACGACCCGCCGCATCACGAGCCCCTTCACCGCCCACGGAGTCGCGAGGTCCCGCTTGAGCACGTGCGCCCGCGGGATCCGCGCGTCGATCTGACTCAAGGTCAGCTGCGTCCGCGCCACGAGCCCGATCAGCCGGACAAAGGCGGCGGCACCGTCGAAGACGGAGCTGAACTCCGGAATGATGAAACCGCCGCGACCGTCACCGCCGAAGATGGTTCCCTCGTCCCGCCCGACGCGCGTGAGGTCGTCGGGCGACGTGGTCGTCCACTCCACCTGCGTCCCGTGGTACGCGGCCACCTGCTCGGCGATACGCGTCGTGGTCACCGGCAGTGCGACCCGGCCGCTGCGCCGCTCGGCGGCCACCAGGTCGAGCATGACGAGCAGCGCACGGTCGTCCTCGACGATCCGGCCCTTCTCGTCGACCAGCGACAGCCGCTCGCCCACCGGGTCGAACCGGACGCCGAACGCGGCCCGCGCGGACGCCACGATCTCCCCTAGGCGCACGAGTCCGGAGCGGCGCGCGTCCAGCGTCTCGGTCGGCCGGGACTCGTCGAGCCCCGGGTTGATCGTCAGCGAGTCGACGCCGAGCCGCCCGAGGAGGCTGGGCAACACCAGACCGGCGCTGCCGTTCGACGCGTCGACGACGACCTTGAGCCCCGCCTCCGCGATCCCCGTTGTGTCGACATTGCGCAGCAAGGAACCTGTGTACGAGTCGAAGACGCTCGACGGGAAGTGCAGATCGCCGATCTCTCCGGGGAACGCCCGTCGGTACTCCTGCCGCGCGTACACCCGGTCCAGCTTCCGCTGGCTGGCCTGCGAGAGGTCAGCTCCCCGCTCGTCGAAGAACATGATGTCGACGGAGTCCGGCACTCCGGGTGTCGTACGGATCATGATCCCGCCGGCACTGCCCCGCGCGGTCTGCTGCCGTGCGACAGGCAGCGGCACGTTCTCCAGATCTCGTACGTCGATGGCGCTCGCCTGCAACGCGGAGATGACCGCGCGCTTCAAAGCTCGCGCACCACGCGAGTGGTCACGGGCCGTGGTGACGGTCGAGCCCTTCTTGAGCGTCGTGGCGTACGCCCCCGCGAGCCGCACGGCAAGCTCGGGAGTGATCTCCACGTTGATGATGCCGGAGACACCGCGGGCTCCGAAGAGATGCGCCTGACCCCTGGACTCCCAGATCACCGAGGTGTTGACGAAGGCGCCGGCCTCGATGGTCTTGAACGGATAGACCCGGACGTTGCCCTGGATAATCGATTCCTCGCCGACGAGGCACTCATCGCCGATGACGGCGCCGTCCTCGACGCGGGCGGCCCGCATGATGTCGGTGTTCTTGCCGATGACGCAGCCGCGCAGATTGCTGTGCGGCCCGATGTACACGTTGTCATGGACGACGGCCTTGTGCAGAAAGGCCCCGCTCTTCACGACGACGTTCGAGCCGATCACGGTGTGCTCGCGCAGCTCGACGTCGGCTTCGACCTTGGCGTAGTCGCCGATGTACAGCGGACCGCGGAGCACGGCGTCCGGATGGACCTCGGCCCCTTCCGCGACCCACACTCCGGGCGAGATCTCGAATCCGTCGATCTCCACGTCGACCTTGCCTTCGAGCACGTCGGCCTGCGCCTTGACGTAGCTCTCGTGCGTGCCGACGTCCTCCCAGTAGCCCTCGGCGATATAGCCGTAGACCGGCTTGCCTTCCTTCATGAGCTGCGGGAAGACGTCACCGGACCAGTCGACCGACACATCGGCCTCGACGTAGTCGAATACCTCGGGCTCCATGACGTAGATGCCCGTGTTCACGGTGTCGGAGAAGACCTGGCCCCAGGTGGGCTTCTCCAGGAAGCGCTCCACCTTGCCCTGTTCGTCGACGATGGTGATGCCGAATTCAAGGGGGTTGGGGACGCGGGTCAGGCAGACCGTGACCAGCGCGCCCTTTTCCTTGTGGAAATTAATGAGGTCGGTGAGGTCGAAATCGGTCAGAGCGTCACCGGAGATCACAACGAAAGCGTCGTCCTTAAGTGCTTCCTCTGCGTTCTTCACGCTGCCGGCTGTGCCGAGTGGCTTCTCCTCATTGGCATAGGTGAGCTCCATGCCGAGCTCTTCGCCGTCCCCGAAGTAGTTCCTGACGAGCGACGCCAGGAACTGCACGGTGACTACGGTCTCGGTGAGCCCATGCCGCTTGAGCAACCGCAGCACATGCTCCATGATCGGCCGGTTCACAACCGGCAGGAGCGGCTTGGGCATACTCGAGGTCATGGGGCGAAGGCGTGTACCTTCGCCTCCAGCCATTACGACGGCCTTCATGTCGGAAGCGTCCTCCTTGAAGAGACGACTGTCTAGCCGACTTCGCCCGTCCGGATGGGCCCGCTGATCTCAGAGTGCGGGCCGACCTGGCCTCGAATACCGCCACATGGCGAGCTCAATCGGCCGTGGAGTCCGCCCTGACCAGTCGGCGGACCTGTACTACGTAGAGGATCCCTGCCCACCAGTAGAGCGTTGTACCCCATCCTGCGAACGCCCATCCGAAAATAGCAGCGAGCGTGTTGATCCAGCCACTTCCGTCGCTCAGGAGCAACAGGGGGAACGCATACATGAGGTTGAACGTCGCGGCCTTGCCGAGGAAGTTCACCTGCGGCGGCGGATAGCCGTGCCGGCGGAGGATACCCACCATCACCAGGAGAACGAGTTCCCGGGCAAGCAGTATGGCCGTCAACCAGACCGGCAGAATCTCGCGCCAGGTGAGTCCCACCAGCGTGGACAGAATGTAGAGCCGGTCGGCTGCAGGGTCGAGAAGCCGGCCGAGGTTGCTGATCTGATTCCAGCGCCGGGCGAGCTTCCCGTCGAGATAGTCGCTGACGCCGCTCAGCATCAGGACCAGAAGGGCCCAGCCATCGCTTTTGGGCCCGCCGAACTCGGGCCTGAGGATGAGCCACAGGAACAGCGGTACGCCAAGGAGACGCGCCATGCTGAGGATGTTCGGGATGGTGAGCACCCGGTCCGTCTGGACACGGGTCTCCTGGACCTCCACCCGGGGGCCTCCTGTGGGGAAACGAGCCAACGATGCCCCCTGACCTTACCCTCAGCGCGCATGGGGCCGTGCAGAGGGGTGCACAAGAATTGCCGCACAACGCTTGGTGCACAACGCAGAAAACCCCCGTAACAGGATTCTCATCCGTTACGGGGGTTTTCTTCAAAAATAGTTCGGCGGCGTCCTACTCTCCCACAGGGTCCCCCC
>NZ_JBWKIS010000027.1:0-122158 GCF_056432625.1 Streptomyces sp. NPDC045026 | reverse complement strand
CCTGTGGGAGAGTAGGACGCCGCCGAACTATTTTTGAAGAAAACCCCCGTAACGGATGAGAATCCTGTTACGGGGGTTTTCTGCGTTTAGGGTCGAGCTATGCGATACGACTTGGTCATCTTCGATAATGACGGCGTTCTCGTCGACAGCGAGCCGATCTCCAACAAGCTTCTCGCCGGCTATCTCACCGAACTCGGACACCCCACCTCGTACGAGGAATCCGTCAGGGACTACATGGGCGCTGCCATGCACCGGGTGCACGACCTTGTGGAGAAGCGGACCGGGCAGCGGCTGCCCGAGGACTTCGACGATGTTTTTCATGGGCGGGTGTTCGCCGCCTTCGAGCGGGAACTGGAACCCGTGCCCGGGGCCGGGGAGGTCCTGGAGAAGCTGGCCGCCGATGGAGTGCCGTACTGCGTGGCCTCCTCGGGGAGTCACGAGCGGATCCGCGTCGGGCACCGCAAGACCGGGCACGACAAGTGGTTCGATGACGGGCGGATCTTCAGTTCGCAGGATGTCGGGCGGGGGAAGCCGGCGCCGGATCTCTTCCTCCACGCGGCCCAGCGCATGGGCGTGGCACCGGAGAAGTGCGCGGTCGTGGAGGACAGCCCGCTCGGTGTCCAGGCGGCCTTGGCCGCCGGGATGGACGTCTACGGGTTCACGGCCATGACGCCCGCGAACCGGTTGAGCGCGGCCACCGAACTGTTCGGTGACATGCGGAAGTTGCCTGACCTGCTCACATGACATCCCTGTACGGACCGCCCTGACATTTGTCACCGCGAGCTCCGGACGATCGTTTCTGTTGGGCGGAGGGGGGCCTCCACGAAGCTGAGTACATCGAGAACGGGACGTACACAGTGACGACGGAGGGAACCCGATCATGAGCCAGCTCGTTGCACAGACACCGGTCAAGGCCGCTGAGGCGGCCGGCGCCCCGCAGAACGACCGCGCGGCCCTCCTGGGAAGTCTCAAGCCGCTGGTCGTGGACGTGGTTCTGCCGATGGCCTCGTACTACGTGCTGAGCAAGGGGTTCGGCATGAGCACGCTGGCCGCCCTGGGGTGGAGCAGTGTGCTGCCGGCGCTGCGGACTGTGTGGGGGGTGCTGCGGGAGCGGCGGCTCAATGTGCTGGCCGCGGTCATCCTCTTCGTGAACATGGTGGGGCTGTTGCTGAGCACGGTGACCGGTGATCCGCGGCTGATGCTGGCCAAGGACAGTGGGGTCAGCAGTGTCGTGGGCATCTCGATGCTGGTGTCGGTCGTGGTCGGCAAGCCGCTCCTCACGTCCGCGCTCAAGCCCTTCGTGACCAAGGGGGATGCCGAGCGGACCGCGGCGTGGGAGCGGCTGTCGGCGGGGCCGGGGCGCTTCGTGCGGACCGAGCGGACGTTCACGGCGGTGTGGGGTCTGGCGCTGGTCACCGAGTGCGTGGTGCGGATCGCGGGGGCGTACACGCTGCCGGTCGGCACCATGGTCTGGCTCGGCAATGTGATCATGGCGGGCGCCGTGGTCCTGGCCATCCGGGTCAGCGGGCGTCTGGCCGTGGGGCCGATGGAGCGGATGGTGGAGGGGGAGCTGGGGAGTCGTCGGGCTCAGGTGGAGCGCGTCGCCTGACACCTCCTCAGTGCCCGCAGCACGCCCTCTTCCCGGTCGCCCGATGACGGCGGCCGGGAACTTTCGTTCGAGATGCATCGAGATCCATCTACCCACCGGTAGATCTGGGGCATACGCTGTGCGGCCATGACAGAAGTGCTGCGGCGTGGCAGAGGTTCGCTGGCTTTCAGTTTCTTTGTGCAGGGTGCCGCGTTCGCGCTCCTGGTGACTCGAATACCGGCGATTCAGGATCAGTACGGCATATCGGATGGGCTGTTGCCCGTCTTTCTCGCGGCGGTGCCGATCCTGGCCGGGGTCGGGAGCGTGTGTACCGAGAAGCTGGTCAAGCGGGTACGGCCCAGCCGGGTCCTGCGGTGGTCGCAGCCGGTCGTGCTGCTCGCGCTGCTCGGGGCCGGAGCGGGGGACGCGCTGTGGCAAGTAGCCCTGGCACTGGGGGCGTTCGGCCTCGCGGTGGGTGCGCTGGACGCGTCCATGAACATGCTCGGGGTGAGCCTGCAGCGGGCGTACGGGCGCAGCATCATGCTCGGGTTTCACGCGGCGTACAGCCTCGGCGGGATCGTAGGGGCGTCGCTCGCGTGGGTGGGGGCGCACTGGGATCTCTCGCTGTTCGTGTCGTATCTGCCGGTGGTCGTGCTGTTGTTGCCGGCGGCGTTCGTGGGCAGTCGCTGGTACGTCGACGGGGAGAGCGGCGCGGGTGAGGGTGCGAAGGGCGCCGCGGGTGGGCCGGTGGTGTTCAAGCTGCTGTTGCCGCTGTGTCTGGTGATGACGTTCGCGTACATCGGGGACTCGACGGTCTCCAACTGGAGTGCGAAGTACCTCCAGGACGTGCTGGGCAGTTCGGAGCAGTTGTCGACGGTTCCGTACAACGTCTACATGGTCATGACACTGGTGGGGCGGGCGCTCGGGGACCTTGGGGTTCGGCGGTTCGGGGCGGTCCTGGTGGTGCGGTTCGGGGCCGTGGTGGCGGCGCTCGGGTTCGCGGTCGTGGCGGTGGCGCCGGGGCCCTGGGTGGGGATGCTCGGGTTCACGCTGCTGGGGCTCGGGTTGTGCGTGATCGTGCCGCAGACGTTCGCCGCGGCGGGCAGGCACGCTTTTGAGAATTACGGCCCGAACGCTTCGGATTCGGCGATTGCCCGGCTGAATGTCTTCAACTATGTGGGATTTCTGATCGGTTCGCCGCTTGTGGGTGCTCTGGGTGATGCGTGGAACTACCGGGGGGCGATGCTCGTTCCCATGGTGTTGGTGCTCGTGACACTCGTGTACGCCCGGTCTTTCGCCCCTGGAGCGGACCGATACGGTGACGGACATGAGCGGCCGCGCACAGCTGATGTGGGACGAGGCAGTAACGGGCTATGACTTCGGCCCGGATCACCCGATGGATCCGGTTCGGCTGGCCCTGACGAGAAGTCTCGTCGGGGCTCTTGGGCTCGATCGCGAGGTGGAGGTCGTCGCCGCCAAGCGGGCGGGTGACTCGACGCTGCGGCTCGTGCACCGCGAGGACTATGTGGAGGCGGTCAAGGCCGCGTCCGCCGATCCGGCTTCGGCGGACGGGGCCTACGGGCTGGGAACGGTCGACGATCCGGCCTTCGCCGGAATGCACGAGGTGTCGGCGCTGATCGCCGGCCAGTCCGTGGGCGCGGCGGAGGCCGTGTGGCGCGGTGAGGCACTGCACGCGGTGAACTTTGCGGGCGGGCTGCACCATGCCATGCCCGGGGGCGCTTCCGGGTTCTGCATCTACAACGACGCGGCACTGGCCGTCGCTCGTCTCCTGGAGCTGGGTGCAGAGCGGGTCGCGTACGTGGATGTGGACGTGCATCACGGGGACGGCGTACAGGCGGCGTTCTGGGAGGACCCGCGGGTGCTCACCATTTCGCTGCACGAGCATCCGCGGACGCTGTTTCCGCAGACCGGATGGCCGGAGGAGACGGGGGCCGGCGGTCCCGCGGAGGGGTCGGCGGTCAATGTGGCGCTGCCTGCGGGGACCGGGGACGCGGGGTGGCTGCGGGCTTTTCATGCCGTAGTGCCCGAGCTGCTGGCGGAGTTCAGGCCGCAGGTGCTGGTGACGCAGCACGGCGCCGATACGCACTTCGAGGACCCGCTGGCGCATCTGGCGGTCTCGCTCGATGCGCAGCGGGCCGTGCAGGTCGCCTGTCATGAGCTGGCGCACGAGCATGCTGACGGGCGTTGGGTCGCGCTCGGCGGTGGCGGGTACGCGGTCGTGGACGTGGTGCCGCGGTCCTGGTCGCATCTGGTGGGGATCGCCGCGGGGCATGAGGTGGCGCCCGAGACGGTGGTGCCGGAGAGCTGGCGGCAGGAAGTGTTCGCGAGGACCAGGCAGTTGGCTCCGACGCGGATGACGGACGGGCGGTGGCCGGTCTCGTACCAGGAGTGGGAGGCGGGGTACGACCCGGCGGACCGGCTCGACCAGGCGGTTCTGGCGACGCGGCGTTCGGTGTTCCCGCTACGGGGGCTGTTGCCGTAGTGGTGGGGTGGCGGGCGGCCGGTGAGAGTACGGGGCGTTACGCCAAGTGTGGGGTGTTTTCAGGGTTTTAGGGGTGGCAGGGACCCCAATGCGCCAGCATCACACGGGTGTTGAGCACCGGAGCGTTGCGTGCGCATCTGCTGGCTGCCCATCTGGCCGGGCCCGTGGCGACCTCCCGTGAGGTGAGTCTGCGCAGCTATCGGCTCTTCGCGGCCAGGGATCCCCGGATACTTCTGGGCCTCGACCCCGAGTGGAGCTGGGGGCAGCGGGATCTGCTCGCTCTGATGGCGGACAAGTGCGGGGTGTCGGGCGATCCGGAGGACACCTCGGGGTGCGACGTCATCGACCCGGAGCGGACGCTGGCGGCGCTCGACGCGTTCGCGAAGCGGCTCGGTGAGGCCGCGCGGGGGCGTGTCCCGGTGCTTTTCGGGACGGGTCACCCGCACCGACTCCTCGGTTTCTACGCCGCGTTGGCGGACGCCCTGTCGGCGGCAGGATGTCCCGTCCTCACCCCGGCGCAGGGTAAGAGTGTCGACATAACGACCCGGTTCGGCCTACGTACGTACGACCTCGACTACGTCCGTGGAGTCGCACTGGTGCGGGAACCCGGCGCGCGTGAGCCGGGGGGTGAGACCGGCGCACATACCCACTCACCCCTCCCGGTTCGCACGGTGCTCGCGGCCGCCGCGCAGGCCGGGGGGCCGCTGCCGGGGCTGGTCGTGGGTGACCATGGATGGGTCTGCGGTGCAGGTCAGTTGGGGTTCGATGCGATCGGGCTGGCGGATACGGACGATCCCGCGTTGTTCGTGGGGGAGGCCGAGGGGCAGGTGTCCCTAGTCGTTCCGCTTGATGACGCTGTGCGGTCTGATTACTACCGACCGCTTACTCGCTATGTACTCAATCGAGCGTGTCTGTCACAGTAGCGGGCCATCCGCTGCTCCTCTTCCCCACTCGCACCACACGCCCCTAGTCTGGGGAGTGAGCACGCAACGACGTTGAGTCACCGGAAGGGGAAGCCGGTGACCGTCGAGTGCGGAAGGTTCAGGTGTGTCATGGCTGCTGGTGAGAGTAGGCCTCTGAACGAGGTGCAGTTCCTGACCGTGGCGGAAGTCGCCTCGGTGATGCGAGTCTCGAAGATGACCGTGTACCGGCTGGTGCACAGTGGTCATCTGCCCGCGATTCGGGTCGGAAGGTCTTTCCGAGTCCCGGAACAAGCGGTTCACGAGTACCTCCGCGAGTCCTACGTGGGGGTGGGGACAGCCTGACGGCATCCTTCGGGATCCCTCGATTACAGGCTCAGCGCTGGGCCGGGTAGGCTAGGCCGACGTAGGTCGTGTGGGCCCAGACGCCCCGCACCGAGTGAAGAGAAGTGAGCGAGGGTAGTCGTGGGCTCTGTTATTAAGAAGCGGCGTAAGCGGATGGCCAAGAAGAAGCACCGCAAGCTGCTGAAGCGCACCCGCGTGCAGCGTCGCAACAAGAAGTAAGCGACCGCTGCATCAGCGCGCTCTGTGGCCCCTCCACCGTCCGGTGGAGGGGCCACAGTCGTTCCACGGCCCTTATGGGGCCGCTTTCGCGGGGTTGTGTGGGAGCGTAGGGCCACGCCCCGGCGACCTCGGTCTGTACGTACGTCTGTGGCTGTCGTCACTTCCTGCATCGCGCGGTCATCACAGCGCAACATCGACCCGCTAACGTGGCGGCGAGAGCCAGGCGGTGCGGAACTGGGGCGCGGCAGGGCTGGCGACGGAAGGTAGGCGCTGATCTTGGGCAAGGTCGTGCTCGTGACCGGGGTGGCCCGGCAGCTCGGGGGCCGTTTCGTACGACGCATCCAGCGTGATCCCGATGTGGACCGGGTGATCGGCGTGGACGCGGTGGCGCCTTCGCATCATCTGGGGGGAGCCGATTTCCTCCAGGCGGACATAAGGCAGCCCGCGATCGCCCGGGTGCTCGCCGAGCACTCCGTCGACACGGTCGTCCACCTGGATGTCACGGGCACTCCGCTGGCCAGCGGCGGACGGGGCTCCGTCAAGGAGACCAACGTCATCGGCACGATGCAGCTGCTCGGCGCCTGCCAGAAGTCGCCGGCGGTCAAGCGGCTCGTGGTGAAGTCCAGTACGAACGTGTACGGGTCCGCGCCGCGCGATCCGGCCGTGTTCACCGAGACGACGCCGCCCAAGTCGCTGCCCAGCGGCGGGTTCGCCAAGGACACCGTGGAGGTCGAGGGCTATGTGCGCGGGTTCGCCCGGCGCCGGCCCGACGTCGCGGTGTGCGTCCTGCGGTTCGCGAACATCCTCGGTCCCGCCGCCGATTCGCCGCTCGCCCAGTACTTCTCGCTGCCGGTGCTCCCGACGGTCCTCGGCTACGACCCGCGGCTGCAGTTCGTGCACGAGGACGATGTCATCGAGGTGCTGCGGATTGCGTCGCACGATCCGGCGCGGGGGACGCTCAACAGCGGCACGTTCAATATCGCCGGTGACGGGGTGCTGCTGCTGTCGCAGTGCTCGCGCCGGCTCGGGCGACCCACGGTGCCGGTGTTCCTGCCGGCCGTGACCTGGGTGGGATCGGCGCTGCGTACGCTGGGCGCGACGGACTTCTCGCCCGAGCAGGTCAGGCTGCTCACGCACGGTCGGGTCGTGTCGACGGCCCAGATGCGCGAGACACTGGGCTATCGGCCCGAGTACACGACGGCGGAGACCTTCGCGGAGTTCGTCCGCGGCCGCGGGCCCGGACTTCTGCCGCCCGAGGCCGTCGCGGGTGCCGTGGACCGGATCGCCTCGCTGCCCTTCCTAGGCGGCGGTCACCCCCCGACGCAGAGCGCCAGCTGAGGAGCGCATCAACGATGGCGGACGCCAAGGTCATTCCGTTCGACGACGACCGCTCGCGCGCAGGCGCCGGCAACGGCAAGGTGGTTCCGCGCCGCCGTGGCGCGAGCGTCCGGCGCAAGGGCGAGCCCACTGCCGTACGCGAGGTCGCGCCGCTGCCGGGGCAGCAGGACGACGAGCCGTCACCGCCCGCCGCTGCGCGGGAGTCGGAGCCGCGGGAGCGACCGCAGGCCGGCGGCGGCCTGGACCGGCGCATCGCGGGCGGCCTCGCGTTCCTGCGGCGGCGCCTGACGGGCGATTACGACGTCGACGAGTTCGGCTACGACAAGGAACTCACCGACCAGGTCCTGATGTCCCTGATGCGGCCCCTGTACGAGAAGTACTTCCGGGTCGAGGTGAAGGGCATCGAGAACATCCCTGCGGACGGCGGTGCGCTGATCGTCGCCAACCACTCGGGGACGCTGCCGCTGGACGGCGTGATGCTGCAGGTCGCCGTGCACGACAACCATCCGCAGAACCGGCATCTGCGGCTCCTGGCCGCGGACCTCGTGTTCATGCTGCCGGTGGTCAACGAGCTGGCGCGCAAGGCCGGTCACACGCTGGCCTGCGCGGAGGACGCGCAGCGGCTCCTGGAGCGGGGTGAGCTGGTCGGGGTGATGCCGGAGGGGTTCAAGGGCATCGGCAAGCCGTTCAGCGAGCGGTACAAGCTCCAGCGGTTCGGGCGTGGCGGGTTCGTCTCGACGGCGTTGCGCGCCGGGACGCCGATCGTGCCGTGCTCGATCGTCGGGGCGGAGGAGATCTACCCGATGGTCGGCAACGCGAAGACCCTGGCGCGGCTGCTTGGTGTCCCGTATTTCCCGATCACGCCGACGTTCCCGTGGCTCGGTCCGCTGGGTGCGGTGCCGTTGCCGACGAAGTGGACGATCCAGTTCGGCGAGCCGATCCCGACGGACGGCTTTCCGCCGGAGGCGGCCGAGGATCCGATGCTGATGTTCAACCTGACGGATCAGGTGAGGGAACAGATCCAGCACACGCTGTACAAGCTGCTGGTGCAGCGGCGGTCGGTGTTCTTCTGAGTCTTGTGAGGAGTTCCCGCCCGGGGCTGAGGAGTTCCCGCCCGGGGCTTACGTAGAGGGGGCGGCCACCAGGTCCGGTGGCCGCCCCTTCACGTAACACGCGACGAAGTGACTAGTCCGCGTCCTCGCTGTCGATTCCCAGGCCGGGCAGCAGGCCTGGGAGGAGGGGCGGGAGCGTGACGTCGGGCTTCGGGGTGGTGTGTTTGCCTTCGGACGGCGTGGGGCTGGTGTCGTCCTGGGGTGGGTCGAGGAGGCCGCCGGTGGTGTCGCCGAGGAGGCCGTCGTCGTGGGTGCCGGAGGAGGACGGGCGGGGTTTGCCCGAGCTGTCCTGGTGGGCGCCCGACGCTCCGCCGGCTGTCGGGGTGGAGCGGTCGTCGCCGGAGGAACCGGGCGTCCTGTCGTGGATGCCGGGCTGTCCGCCGGTGCGGCCGTCCTTTGCGGGGGCCTGCGGTAGCAGGGACCGCAGCGGATCGACCTCTTGGTCTATGGCGTCGAAGACCGAGCTGACCTGTTCGCCCACGTCGCCGAGTTGTACGGGCAGGCGGTCGCGCAGTGCGTCCCAGTTCTCGCGGTGGGACTGGGAGAACGACGACAGGGCCTGGATGGGGCCGAGCGAGCCGTCCCTGCGGTAGGCCTCGAGGAGCAGGCGGTGGCCCTCGGAGGCGTCGTACTGGACGCCGGAGAGCGTGCGTCTGACTTCGCCGAGGGACTCGTGGTCGAGCTGTCCGCTGCGGCCGCGCTCCATGAGCCGGCGCGCTTCGCTGAGGCGGGTGGAGGCCTGGTCGAGATAGATCCGGCCGCGGTCGGAATCGCCGTCGGCCATGCCCAGTTTCAGGTCCTCCATCCCGCGTTTCAGTCCGTAGAGGTGGTCACCGGGGAGGGCGTCGGAGCTGGCAGCGGCGACGCCGCCGAAGGCTCCCGCGGCGACACCGACGGTGAGGCCGCCGGCCGCGATGCCCTTGGACAGGCGTGAGCGGGGTCGCAACTTCCGCAGCGGGCTCGCCCGGTGAGCGCCCTTGCGCGCGCGCTGCTCGGGCACGGAAGGGCCTGGGCCTGCACCTCCCGCAGCCGTGCCTTCGAGCAGCATGGCCTCCATGGCGGCCACGAGCTGGGCTCGTTGAACCACCTTGACCTCGGGGTCAAGCCCAGGCTTGGGCAGCTCGTCCAGCCCGGTCGCCAGCGCCAACAGCTTGCCCTGCTCGCCTTGTTCGGCGGGGGGCTCTTCGTGCTGTACGGCCGCAGCTTCCCGGTCGGACTGCTCCTCCAGGGCCTGGGCGAAGGCGTTCGCCCGCCGGTGTGCCGATACGTTCGCGATCACTGGCGGCACCTCCTCTCGTCATGACGGTCGACTCCCCAGGGGGTCCTGAGGGTTGCACGCCCTGAGCACTTCCACACGATCGAGTGAGTGGAAGCAGTCGGGGAGTGACCACAGGGAGCCTGCATCCCGCATAACGAGCGACGCGGCACTTGGGTTACGGACGGCGGATGATCGGACCGCGATCCCATCTGCCCCTCACGGAAGGTGAGTTGACGGATACGGAGCGACGCGGGGGGTGGGGTGGGCCCCACCGGGTCACTAACGGGCGTCGTCCGGGAGCAGGCGCGCCAGGGTGCGTACGGCGCGGTACTGGAGGGTCTTGATCGCGCCCTCGTTCTTGCCCATCACCTTGGCCGTCTCGGCGACCGAGAGGCCCTGGAGGAAGCGCAGGGTCACGCACTCCTGCTGCTGGGGGTTGAGCCGGTGCACCGCGTCGAGCAGGGCCGCGTTCGACAGGGACTCCAGGACGGAGTCCTCGGGGCTGCGCTCGACCTCGTTCGCGTCGAGCATTTCGCCGGTGGTCACTTCCAGGCGGAAACGGCTCGACTTGAAGTGGTCGGCGACCAGGTTCCGCGCGATCGTGACCAGCCAGGCGCCGAAGTCCCGGCCCTGCCAGGTGAATGTGCCGATGCGGCGCAGGGCCCGCAGGAAGGTCTCGCTGGTGAGGTCCTCGGCCGTCGCCTTCCCGCCGACGCGGTAGTAGATGTAGCGGTAGACGGTGTCGCTGTACTGGTCGTAGAGACGGCCGAACGCGTCGGCCTCGCCCGCCTGGGCGCGCTCGACGAGATCCATCATGCGGGCGCTGTCGCTGTCCGCGGCGGGGCGGCGTGCGGTGGACGTACCGGCGGAACCTGAGCGGGCTCGTCTTCCTACCGTGGTGCTCCCGTCGGCAAGGGCATAGCAAGGACCGGTAGGGCCGTTCGCGGCGGGTGCCGCGACGGCGAGGGCGGGGACGGCGTACGCGGTGGGGACGAAGCCGCGCAAGCGGTCGGAGACCGTTGCGCGCAGCGTAGCCAGGCCCGAGGCGTCAACCCCGACGTGTGGGTACACGGGACTCCCAGAGGCAGAGCTTCCATCACGTGCAGTGCGGGACCGTTCACTCGTCGTGTTGACGTGTGGGTACCGGTTTGCGTCTGAGGAGAATAACGCTTCGTGCAGGGAGCGCTACACCCAGTTGCTCAAATCACCGATTACGTCGCTTCCGTAACTGAAAGGAGTCGGTTCAAGTACCGGAGAGTGACCGCTTGTTGATCGGATTAGGTCATGTTCCGTCTGAGCGCGGGGCGTGTTGTGGCCGAGTTGAACCAACGGGACTGGCGGGAGCCGTGCGGGGGTAAGGGGATGCGATTGGCGCTCGTGCCCGGGAGCGCCGCGGGTCAGCGGCGACGGCGGTGCAGGGCGACCGCGGCGGCCGTGCCGCCGGCCAGTGCGCCGACTCCCGCCGCGGCCGGGATGCCGACCTTCGCGGCCTTGCGGCCCGTGCGGTAGTCGCGCAGCCGCCAGTCACGTTCGCGTGCGTGCTTGCGCAGTTTGGTGTCCGGATTGATCGCGTAGGGATGTCCCACGAGCGACAGCATCGGGATGTCGTTGTGCGAGTCGCTGTACGCGGCGCAGCGGCCCAGGTCGAGGCCCTCGGCCGCGGCGAGCGCGCGGACGGCCTCGGCCTTCGCGGGGCCGTGCAGGGGTTCGCCGACGAGCTTGCCCGTGTAGACGCCGCCGACGGACTCGGCGACCGTGCCGAGGGCGCCGGTCAGGCCGAGTCGGCGGGCGATGATCGTCGCGGTCTCCACGGGGGCCGCGGTGACGAGCCACACCTTCTGTCCCGCGTCCAGGTGCGCCTGGGCGAGGGCGCGGGTGCCGGGCCAGATGCGCTCGGCCATGTACTCGTCGTAGATCTCCTCGCCGATGGACATCAGCTCGGCGACGCGGTGGCCCTTGACGATGGACAGCGCGCTGTCGCGGGCGTCCTGCATGTGCTCGGGGTCCTCGACCCCGGCGATCCTGAACCAGGCCTGCTGCCAGCCGAACTTGACCAGCTCGCGGCGCTGGAAGAACTTCCGCTTGTAGAGGCCGCGGCCGAAGTGGAAGATCGCGGCGCCCTGCATGACGGTGTTGTCCAGGTCGAAGAAGGCGGCGGCTCTGTCGTCGCCGACGACAGGGAACTCCGTTTCAGGAGTGCCTTCGTCGGGCTGTGTCGCCTCGCCGAGCTGTTCCAGCTCTTGCGACGACTTGCGGGCGGCCTCGGCCGAGGCCTCGCCAGCCAATACGCTCCGCGCGGTGGCGGAGCGCCTACGGGGTGTGAGCCATCCGAGAGCGGCCATGCCGTGAGCATAGCCAGTTTGTTCGGTGGTTCCGTGTCGCGAGGATTCGGCGCTGTGAACTCTCTGCGACCGAGCCGTTAAACAAGTGGCGGGAGAGGTGCGCCGGGAGGCGCCGACGGGACGAGAATGGCCGGTATGAGCCCCATTTTTCGCCGGAGCGAGAAGAAGAGCCCCGAGGAGCGTCTGGTCACCCTGGTCGGGAAGCCGGGCTGTCATCTGTGCGACGACGCGCAGGAGGTGATCGAGAAGGTGTGCGGCGAGCTCGGCGCGTCCTGGGAGAAGAAGGACATCACCCAGGACGAGGAGTTGTACCGCTTGTACTGGGAGCAGATCCCCGTGGTGCTCGTGGACGGAGCACAGCATGACTTCTGGAAGGTGAACGAAGATCGACTTCGGCGTGCGCTGACGGGCTGATCCGTCGATGGTCCGCCTGTGGATCCGCCGGTGGTTCGCCGGTGGTCCGCGGGGGAGTAGCGACCGTCACTGACCGGGCAGTCCAAGTGGTCCGGAAAGTCGCTTAGGATCGGGGGCGGTTTGGTCTCGGGGGCGCGGATCGTAGAGGAGAGTGTGCGGTTTTGCCCCCTTCAAGCAGGCAACGAAGCGGCTTGCGCGCCGGTTCCATATGCGCGCGCCAGGGGCGCGTGACCCCGGTCACGTTGCCCGGGCAAATCGGACACCATCTTTGTGCACGCGTTCACAAAGACATAGCCTGCATTCGACGGGGCGGTCCTGGGACGTACGACCGCCCGCAGCCCCGCTCTACCCGCAGGAGCACCGTGGCAACTGGCCGAACTCACCGACCGGCGACCCGCAGCCGAGGAATTCCCGAGGCCACCGTCGCCCGCCTTCCGCTGTACCTCCGGGCCCTCACCGGCCTGTCGGAACGCTCGGTTCCCACGGTTTCCTCCGAGGAGCTCGCGGCCGCCGCGGGGGTCAACTCCGCGAAGCTGCGCAAGGACTTCTCGTACCTCGGCTCCTACGGCACCCGCGGTGTGGGCTACGACGTCGAGTACCTCGTCTACCAGATCTCCCGCGAACTCGGCCTCACCCAGGACTGGCCGATCGTGATGGTCGGTATCGGTAACCTCGGCGCCGCCCTGGCCAATTACGGCGGTTTCGCCTCCCGCGGCTTCCGTGTCGCCGCCCTGATCGACGCCGACCCGGCGATGACCGGCAAGTCCGTCGCGGGCATGTCCGTGCAGCACGCCGACGACCTCGAGAAGATCATCGACGACAACGGCGTCTCCATCGGCGTCATCGCGACCCCCGCGGGCGCGGCCCAGCAGGTCTGCGACCGGCTCGTCGCCGCCGGTGTCACCTCGATCCTCAACTTCGCGCCGACCGTCCTGACCGTTCCGGACGGCGTCGACGTGCGCAAGGTCGACCTCTCCATCGAGCTCCAGATCCTCGCCTTCCACGAGCAGCGCAAGGCCGGCGAGGGCCAGGACGACGCGATGGAGGAAGCCGGCACCGAGACCCCGGCCGCCACCGCGGCGAAGCCGGCCCGTAAGGGACCCGACGGGGACGTCCCCGCCGTGATGCCGGCATGAGTCTCCTCGTCGTAGGCCTGAGCCACCGCAGCGCCCCCGTGAGCGTCCTCGAACGCGCGGCGCTCTCCGCGGACGCCCAGGCGAAGCTGCTCCAGGACACGCTCGCCGCTGAGCCCGCCGTCGAGGCCTCGGTGCTCTCGACGTGCAACCGCATCGAGCTGTACGCCGACGTGGACAAGTTCCACGCGGGTGTCGCCGAGCTCTCGACGCTGCTCGCCCAGCACAGCGGCGTCGGTCTCGAGGAGCTCACTCCTTATCTTTATGTGCACTACGAGGACCGGGCCGTCCACCACCTCTTCTCGGTGGCGTGCGGGCTGGACTCGATGGTCGTGGGCGAGGGCCAGATCCTCGGCCAGATCAAGGACGGGCTCGCGCGCTCCCAGGAGCTGCACACCGCGGGCCGCCTGCTCAACGACCTGTTCCAGCAGGCCCTGCGGGTCGGCAAGCGGGCCCACTCGGAGACGGGGATCGACCGCGCCGGCCAGTCCCTGGTCACGTTCGGCCTCGAACAGCTGGCCGCCGGGCGACCCGTCGACGTATGGGCCAAGGACAAGCGCGCCCTGGTGATCGGCGCCGGCTCGATGTCCTCGCTGGCCGCGGCGACGCTCGCGCGCGCCGGGGTCGCCGAGGTCGTCGTCGCCAACCGCACGCTGGAGCGCGCCGAGCGGCTCGCACAGATCCTGAGCGAGCCCGGCGGCACGGGGGTGACCGCGCGAGCGGTTCCCATGGACGCCGTCGGCGACGAACTGACACGTGCCGATGTCGTCGTCTCCTGCACCGGAGCGACCGGGCTCGTCCTGACCGAGGCCGAGATCCTGCGCGCCACCGAGGGACGTACGGACGGTCTCTCGCTGCTCGACCTCGCGATGCCGCGTGACATCGACGGCGCCGCGCACCGCATCGCCGGCGTGCGCTTCGTCGACATCGAGTCGCTTGCACAGGCCTCGGCCGACGCTCCGATGGCGGCCGACGTGGACCAGGTGCGGGGCATCGTCTCCGACGAGGTCGCCGCGTTCGGCGCCGCTCAGCGTGCCGCGACCATCACGCCGACCGTCGTCGCCCTGCGCACGATGGCCGCCGACGTGGTCGCCGGCGAGATCACGCGGCTCGACGGGCGCCTGCCGGAGCTCGACGAGAAGCAGCGCGCGGAGATCACCCAGACCGTGCGGCGCGTCGTGGACAAGCTCCTGCACGCGCCGACCGTACGGGTCAAGCAGCTGGCCGCCGAGCCCGGCGGTGCCGGATACGCGGACGCGCTGCGGACCCTTTTCGACCTTGACCCGGAGGCGGTCGCCGCCGTCTCGCGGGCCGATCTGAACGAGCTGAACGAGCCGGTAGCCAAGAATCGAGGCCGGGCATCATGACGGACAGGGCACTCAGGCTCGGGACCAGGCGCAGCAAGCTCGCCATGGCCCAGTCCGGGCGCGTGGCCGAGACCGTACGGCAGGTGACGGGACGGCCCGTCGAGCTGGTCGAGATCACCACGTACGGCGACACGTCCCGCGAGCAGCTGGCGCAGATCGGCGGCACCGGTGTGTTCGTCGTGGCGCTGCGCGAGGCGCTGCTGCGCGGCGACGTCGACTTCGCCGTGCACTCCCTCAAGGACCTGCCGACCACGCCCCACCCGGGCCTCACGCTGGCGGCCGTGCCGCTGCGCGAGGACCCGCGCGACGTACTCGTCGCCCGCGACGGACTGACCCTCGCGCAGCTCCCGAAGGGAGCGCGCATCGGTACCGGTTCGCCGCGCCGCATGTCGCAGCTGAACGCGTTCGCGCGCAGCCACGGCATGCACATAGAGACCGTGCCGATCCGCGGGAACATCGACACCCGCGTCGGTTACGTGCACAACGGGGAGCTCGACGCCGTCGTGCTCGCCGCCGCCGGACTGAACCGGATCGGCCGCATCGGGGAAGTGACGGACTTCCTCGCGGTCGACACTGTTCTGCCCGCCCCCGGCCAGGGGGCCCTGGCGATCGAGTGTGCCGCGTCCGACGCGGACCTCGCCGCCGTGCTCGGAGAGCTCGACGACTCGTTCACACGAGTCGCCGTGACCGCCGAGCGATCCCTGCTCGCCGCCCTGGAGGCCGGTTGCAGTGCACCTGTGGGTGCGCTGGCCGACCTGTTGGCCGACGGGCAGATTGCCAACGAAATGCGCCTGCGCGGCGTCGTCGGTACGACCGACGGCTCCGCTCTGGTGCAGCTGTCCACCACCGGTCCCGTGCCCGAGACGGAAGACCAGGCGCTCGCGCTCGGTCGTGAACTCGCTGCCGAGATGCTCGCCAAAGGCGCGGCCGGTCTGATGGGGGAGCGAGCACTTTGAGCCCCACCACCTCTGACCCTTCTCCCACCTGGGCAACCGGGCACGTCACCTTCCTCGGTGCCGGTCCCGGAGATCCAGGACTACTGACGCTGCGCGCCGTGGAGGCGCTCGCCCGAGCGGATGTGCTGATCGCCGAGCCCGAAGTGCTCGACGTCGTCCGCACGCACGCGAAGGCGGGCGTGACCGTCCTCGGCGCGGAGAGCCCGGGCACACCGGCGCAGACGGTTGCTGACGATGCGTCAACTGCCGTCTCTGTCCCCGCGTTGAGGGACTGCGCCAATCTTGTCATGGAGGCCGCGCGGGGCGGCAAGCGGGTCGTGCGTGCCGTCAGCGGCGACCCCGGACTCGACACCTACGCGGCCGGGGAGATGCTGGCCTGTGCGGCCGACGGGCTCCCCTTCGAGGTCGTGCCCGGCATCGCGGCGGCCGTCGGTGTGCCCGCGTACGCCGGTGTTCCGCTGCGGGACGCGCAGGGCGCGGACGTGCGGTTCGTCGACGCCCGTACGGCCTCCGAGCGCTGCTGGACCGAGGTCGGCGCGTCCGACGGCACGGTCGTCGTCTCGACGACGCTCGACGCGGTGGCCGCGGCCGCCGGTGAGCTGGTCGCGGCGGGCCGCAAGCCGGACACCCCGCTGACCGTCACGGTCGCCGGTACGACGACGCGCCAGCGGACCTGGTCCGCGACGCTCGGCACGATCGCCCAGACCTTCAAGCAGGCGAAGGTGCTGCCCTCCCCGGAGGGCGGTCGCCCCGTCATAGCCGTGGTCGGCGAGCGCTCCGCTGCCGCCCAGCGCGACCAGCTCTCGTGGTTCGAGTCCAAGCCGCTGTTCGGCTGGAAGGTGCTCGTGCCGCGTACCAAGGAGCAGGCGGCGTCGCTCTCCGACCAGCTCAGCTCGTACGGTGCCGTGCCGCACGAGGTGCCGACGATCGCCGTCGAGCCGCCGCGCACGCCTCAGCAGATGGAGCGCGCGGTCAAGGGCCTCGTCACCGGACGCTACGAGTGGATCGCCTTCACCTCGGTGAACGCGGTCAAGGCCGTGCGCGAGAAGTTCGAGGAGTACGGGCTCGATGCCCGTGCCTTCGCCGGGATCAAGGTCGCCGCGGTGGGCGAGCAGACCGCGAACGCGCTCATCGCGTTCGGTGTGAAGCCCGACCTCGTGCCGAGCGGTGAGCAGTCCGCAGCCGGTCTCCTCGAGGACTGGCCGCCGTACGACCCGGTCTTCGACCCGATCGACCGTGTCTTCCTGCCGCGCGCCGACATCGCCACCGAGACGCTCGTCGCCGGGCTCATCGAACTCGGGTGGGAGGTCGACGACGTGACCGCCTACCGGACGGTGCGGGCGTCGCCGCCGCCGGCCGATACGCGCGAGGCGATCAAGGGCGGCGGTTTCGACGCCGTGCTGTTCACGTCGTCGTCGACCGTGCGGAACCTGGTGGGTATCGCCGGGAAGCCGCACAACGTCACCGTGATCGCGTGCATCGGCCCCGCGACGGCCAAGACCGCCGAGGAGCACGGGCTGCGCGTGGACGTGATGTCTCCGGAGCCGTCGGTGCACCGGCTGGCGCAGGCGCTGGCCGACTTCGGTGCCAGGCGGCGTACGGCCGCGCTCGAGGCGGGGGATCCTGTGTCCCGGCCGAGCGAGCGGCGGCCCGGGGCCCGTCGCAGGCGCGCGGCGCCGTAAGACTGTGATGGGGTGGGCGCCGGCCAAGGGCGCCCGCCCGCAGCAGTAGTTGAGACGTGGAGTGTCGGTGTGACTGAGTACGGATCCTTCCCGGGGGCGCGGCCGCGGCGGCTGCGCACCACCCCCGCCATGCGGCGCATGGTCGCCGAGACGCGGCTGCACCCGGCCGATCTGATCCTTCCCGCGTTCGTGCGGGAGGGCATCAGTGAGCCGGTCGAGATCGGGTCCATGCCCGGTGTCGTGCAGCACACCCGGGACACCCTGAAGAAGGCGGCCGTCGAGGCGCTGGAGGCCGGGGTCTCCGGGATCATGCTCTTCGGCGTGCCGGACGACGCGAAGAAGGACGCCCTCGGGACGGTCGGTACGGACCCCGACGGCATCCTTCAGGTGGCGCTGCGCGACGTGCGCGCCGAGGTCGGCGACGACCTCATCGTCATGTCGGACCTGTGCCTCGACGAGTTCACGGACCACGGGCACTGCGGTGTCCTGGACGCCGAGGGGCGCGTCGACAACGACGCGACGCTGGAGCGGTACGCCGAGATGGCGCAGGTCCAGGCCGACGCGGGCGCCCATGTCGTGGGTCCCAGCGGCATGATGGACGGGCAGGTCGGGGTCATCCGCGACGCGCTCGACACCATCGGCAAGGAGGACGTCTCGATCCTCGCCTACACCGCGAAGTATTCGTCGGCGTTCTACGGGCCGTTCCGTGAGGCCGTCGGCTCGTCGCTGACCGGCGACCGCAAGACGTACCAGCAGGACCCGGCGAACGTGCGGGAGTCCCTGCGGGAGCTGGCGCTCGACCTCGAAGAGGGCGCCGACATGGTGATGGTCAAGCCGGCCGGCCCCTACCTCGACATCCTCGCCAAGGTCGCCGAGTCGGTGGATGTGCCGGTCGCCGCGTACCAGATCAGCGGCGAGTACGCGATGATCGAGGCCGCCGCGCAGCGCGGCTGGATCGAGCGTGACCGGGCCATCATGGAGACGCTGCTCGGCATCAAGCGGGCCGGCGCGAACATGATCCTCACGTACTGGGCGACGGAGGTCGCACGCGGCCTGTGACCGCGCCCGACCCCCTGAACTCCCGCTGCCCCGCCGGTACTTGTCCGGCGGGGCAGCTTTTTCACGTGCGTCAGGCCACCTGGTCAACCGGTCACCAGGTCAGCGCGTCGCTCATCGACTGCTGCCAGTAGGTGACCTTGAGCGAGTCGTCGATGTAGACGCCCTTCGCGGGCAGCGCGGCCTTGGCGCCGGGGCCGCCGTCATTCGTGTTGCGGCCCTGGAAGAACACCTCGAGCGTGTTCTCCGTACGCCCGTTGGCGCCGCCGCCGTCGTCGCCGCCGGAGAGTGCGACGCCCGCGTAGGCGGACTGGCCCGGGGACAGGGAGACCACCGCCTGTGGCTGAGAGTCGTCGATCACCGGCGGGACGGACTGGGCCTCGCCGAAGCGGACGGCCGGGTAGCCGTACAGGTCGCACCGCTTCGAGCCGGTGTTGGTCACCGTCAGGAGCATGTGGTTGATGGGGCGCGAGACGGACTGGGCGGTGACCTTGACCGTGGAGCCGTTGCAGGTGACGCCGGTGGTGGAGGTGGCGGGCTTGTCCTTGCCGGTGGAGGCGGGCTGGGGCTTCGGCTTGCTGGTGGCGCCCTGTCCGGAGCCGGTGCCGGTGCCCGTTCCCGTGCCGGAGCCCGTCGTGGTTCCGGCGTTCGTGTCCTTGTTCTTGCCGTTGTCGCCGTCGGCCGGCGCCGAGTTCGACGGCTGCTGCGACGAACCCTCGTCGCGGACCCCCTCCCCGTTGTTGCAGGCGGTCAGGGAGAGCGCGGCCAGGGCGACGGTGGCGGCGGCCGTGAGGAGGCGGACACGGGAGCGGGTGGGTGCGGCGACGGACATTGGTGATCCCCTTCGGTAGCGGCGTGCTTGGATGACCAGAGCTTGTCCGGTGATCCGTCCCAGTCGCCAGCAGCGCAGGACCATTTGGGACGCTGGAACGTTCGTACCGGCTCTGACCTGGGGAAATGACCTTGCCCTGGAATGCCGGTCTGGGATGAGGGGGGTTGGGGAACGGTGGCTGAGGCTGACGGGTCGGCCGAGTTCGCGGCGCGCTTGCGAGGGCTGAAGGAGCGGTCCGGGCTGAGTTACGGCGTGCTCGCGAAGCGGCTGCACATGAGTACGTCGACGCTGCACCGGTACTGCAACGGGGACGCGGTGCCGGTCGAGTACGCGCCGGTCGAGCGGTTGGCGCGGCTGTGCAAGGCCGGGCCCGAGGAGCTCGTCGAGCTGCACCGGCTGTGGGTCCTCGCGGACGCGGCACGCAGGACGAAGCCGGTGGCGGCAGCGGAGGAGCCATCAGCGGCAGCGGCAGAGGGAACTGCAGAGGGAACGGCAACGGCAGGGGCAGCGCCGGTGCCCGTACCCACACCGGCCCTGGAGCCCGTACCCGACCCCGTCCTGGAGCCCGTACCCGCCCCGCCCTCCCCGCAGAAGCGCCGCTCCCGGCGTGCGGTCGTGCTCGCCGCCGCTCTGGCCGTCGTCGTGGCCGGGGGAGCCGGTGCGTTCGCCGTGCATCTCGCCGGGGACGGAGGGGGCGCCGACGGCGACCGGAAGGAACAGGCCGGGGCCGCCTCGTCCGTCACGCCGGGAGCGCGCTCCGCGGACCCGTCCGGTACCGCCTCCCCCTCACCGGGACGCAAGCACACGCCCTCGGCGGGCCCGTCCCGCAGCGACGCCCCGGACGATGACGCGCCGGGCACCCCGTCCGCCCCGGCGGCGGGTGAAGCCACCGGCACCCCGCTGACCGTCGCCACCACGCCGTACGTCTACGAGAGCCCGTGCAGTCAGCACTTCCTGATCGACCGGCCGCCGGCCAAGGTGCCCCCGCCGCCCCTCGAACAGGACGCCCCGAACTGGGTCGGCGTGCTCGGCGCGGTCGCGTCGGGGGAGCAGCTCGTCAAGCTCACCGTTCAGGGGACCGGCAGCGAGACCGTGGTCCTGGAGGACATGGACGTCCGCGTCATGAAGTCCGGTGCGCCGCTCGCGTGGAACGACTACTCGATGGGCGTGGGCTGCGGGGGCAACGTGGAAACGAAGTCGTTCGGCGTGGATCTCGACGCGCCCCGCCCGGTCTCCGCGCCGAAGCACGGGCAGCGCGACTTCCCGTACAAGGTCAGCGAGAGCGACCCCGAGGTCTTCTACATCAAGGCGAACACCAAGGCCCACGACGTCAGCTGGGTCCTGGAGCTGAAGTGGTCGAGCGGATCCCGCCACGGCGTCCTGAAGGTCGACAACCAGGGGAGCGCGTTTCGCACCAGCGCCGATGTCGGCCGCCCCGGCTACGACTACCCGATCGGGGCGGGCAGCTGGGGCGAGCGCGTCGACGGATAGCCGCCGGGCCCGAACGACTGTGCCCCGCCGGAGAGTTCCGGCGGGGCACAGTCGGCGTATCGGGCTGCCGAGCCCCGGATGACCGGGGTCGGCCGGTCGGTCAGAGGCGCTCGGGCGTCCTGATGCCCAGGAGCGCCATGCCCTGGTGCAGCGTGCGGGCCGTCAGGTCGCACAGGAACAGCCGGTTCTCGGCGACCTCCGGCGCGGGCGCCGGCTTCACGACCGGGCACTGGTCGTAGAACGTCGTGTACAGGGACGCCAGCTGGTACAGGTACGCGGCCAGCTTGTGCGGCTCGTACGACGACGCCACCTCGGCCAGCGTCTCGCCGAACTGGTCCAGGTGCAGGCCGAGCGCCCGCTCCGCCGGGGCCAGTTCGAGCTCCGGGTGCGCGACGGGCCTGCGGTCGCCCGCCTTGCCGAAGATCGAACGGATACGGGCGTAGGCGTACTGGAGGTACACGCTCGTGTCGCCGTTCAGCGAGACCATCTGGTCCAGGTCGAACTTGTAGTCCCGCACGGCGGAGGTCGACAGGTCGGCGTACTTCACCGCGCCGATGCCGACGTACTCGCCGTTCTCGACGATCTCCTGCTCGGTCAGGCCCACCTTCTCGGCCTTCTCGCGCACGACGGACGTGGCGCGGTCGATGGCCTCGTCGAGGAGGTCCACCAGGCGCACCGTCTCGCCCTCACGGGTCTTGAACGGCTTGCCGTCCTTGCCGAGGACCGTGCCGAACGCCAGCTGGTGCGCCTTCACTTCCTCGTTCAGCCAGCCGGCGCGGCGGGCCGTCTCGAAGACCATCTTGAAGTGCAGCGACTGGCGGGCGTCCACGACGTACAGGAGCGTCGACGCCTTCAGGTTCTGGACGCGGTCCCGGATCGCGGAGAGGTCGGTGGCGGCGTAGCCGTAGCCGCCGTTCGACTTCTTCACGATGAGGGGGACCTTGTTGCCGTCGGGGCCCAGGACGTCGTCGAAGAAGACGCACAGCGCACCCTCGGAGCGGACCGCGACGCCCGACTCCTCAAGGATCCGGCAGGTCTCTTCGAGCATGTCGTTGTAGCCGGACTCGCCGACCACGTCCGGGTCGTCGATCTGCATGTCGAGCTTGTTGAAGACCGAGTAGAAGTAGATCTTCGACTCGTCGACGAACCGCTGCCACAGGGCGATGGTCTCCGGGTCCCCGGCCTGGAGGGCCACCACGCGGTCCCGCGAGCGGGCCTTGAACTCCTCGTCGGAGTCGAAGAGCGCGCGCGAGGCCTTGTAGAGCCGGTTCAGCGACGACATCGCCGCCTCGCCGTCCTTCTCGCTGCCCTTGCCGGCCTCGTGGTCCAGCTCGTGCGGGTGCTCCAGGAGGTACTGGATGAGCATGCCGAACTGGGTGCCCCAGTCGCCGATGTGGTGGCGCCGGACGACCTTCTCGCCGGTGAACTCCAGGATCTCGACCATCGCGGCGCCGATCACGGCGGACCGCAGGTGGCCGACGTGCATCTCCTTCGCCACGTTCGGCTGGGCGTAGTCGATGACCGTCGTGCCCGCGTCCTGCTGGAACGGCACGCCGAGGCGGTCGTCGGCGGCGCGGGCGGCCAGGGTCTCGACGATGGCCCGGTCGGCGATCGTGATGTTCAGGAAGCCCGGTCCCGAGACCTCGACGTCCTTGATCACGTCGTTGGCCGGGAGGGCGTCCAGGACGGTCGCCGCGAGCTCGCGCGGGTTCGCCTTCGCCTTCTTCGCGAGGGCCAGGATGCCGTTGGCCTGGAAGTCGGCCCGGTCACTTCGTCGCAGCAGCGGGTCGGCGGCGCCGGCCTCCGGCAGGGCAGCCGAGAGGGCGTCCGCGAGACGCTGGTGGACGGAAGCGGTGAGGGACGTGACCGAGGCCATGGGTGAGGTGCCGTTCTGCTCGGGTGCCTGGGTTTCTCCATATACAGAGAAGCTCAGTATCCCACGCGGTGAAAAGCGGTTTTCGCGGATGGGGCCGCAGCTGGGAGAATGGAACGGTCAGGCGTCCCTGACGCACACCACGTATGAGGAAGAAGGACGTGCCGATCGTGGCTCAGAGCACAGAGACCACCGACTGGGTCTCCCGTTACGCGGACGAGGTCATTGCCGAGTCGGAGCGTCGTGCCCCGGGCAAACCGGTCGTCGTCGCGTCCGGACTCTCCCCGTCCGGCCCCATCCACCTGGGGAACCTGCGCGAGGTCATGACCCCGCACCTGGTCGCCGACGAGGTGCGCCGCCGCGGGTACGAGGTCCGGCACCTGATCTCCTGGGACGACTACGACCGGTACCGCAAGGTCCCGGCCGGTGTTCCCGGCGTCGACGAGTCCTGGGCCGAGCACATCGGCAAGCCGCTCACCTCGGTTCCGGCGCCCGCAGGATCGGCGTTCCCGAACTGGGCGGAGCACTTCAAGGCCGCGATGACCGGGGCGCTCGGCGAGATGGGTGTCGAGTTCGACGGCATCAGCCAGACCGAGCAGTACACGTCGGGCGTCTATCGCGAGCAGATCCTGCACGCGATGAAGCACCGCGGCGACATCGACGCGATCCTCGAGCAGTACCGCACGAAGAAGAACCCCGGCAAGAAGCCGCAGCAGAAGCAGCAGAAGCCGGTCGACGAGGCCGAGCTGGAGGCCGCCGAGGGCTCCGGCGCGGCGAACGAGGACGACGGCAGCGGCGGCGCGGGCGGCTACTACCCGTACAAGCCGTTCTGCGGCGCGTGCGGCAAGGACCTCACCACCGTCACGTCGTACGACGACGAGACGACGGAGCTGTCCTACACCTGCACCCTCGACGGCCACAGTGAGACGGTCCGGCTGAGCGAGTTCAACCGCGGCAAGCTGGTCTGGAAGGTCGACTGGCCGATGCGTTGGGCGTTCGAGGGCGTGATCTTCGAGCCGTCCGGTGTCGACCACTCGTCCCCGGGCTCGTCGTTCCAGGTCGGCGGGCAGATCGTCGGGATCTTCGGCGGCAAGCAGCCGATCGGCCCGATGTACGCGTTCGTCGGCATCAGCGGCATGGCGAAGATGTCGTCCAGCAAGGGCGGGGTCCCGACCCCGGCCGACGCGCTCCAGATCATGGAGCCGCAGCTGCTGCGCTGGCTGTACGCCCGCCGCCGGCCCAACCAGTCCTTCAAGATCGCCTTCGACCAGGAGATCCAGCGGCTCTACGACGAGTGGGACAAGCTCGCCTCCAAGGTCGCCGACGGCTCCGCCCTGCCGGCGGACGCCGCCGCGTACGCGCGCGCCGTGGGCACCGCGGCCGGTGAACTGCCGCGCACCCCGCGGCCGTTGCCGTACCGCACCCTGGCCTCCGTCGCCGACATCACCGCCGGCGCCGAGGACCAGACCCTGCGCATCCTCAGTGAGCTCGACCCGGAGAACCCGGTCACCGCGCTCGACGAGGTAAGGCCGAGGCTGGCCAAGGCGGAGGCGTGGATCAGCAAGTACGTGCCCGCCGAGTCCCGCACCCTGGTGCGCGACGAACCGGACACGCAGGGGCTGGCCGCGCTCGACGACGAGGCCCGCGAGTCGCTGCGGCTCCTCCTCGACGGCCTGGACTCGAACTGGTCCCTCGACGGCCTGACGCACCTCGTCTACGGGGTGCCGAAGGTACAGGCGGGCTTCTCGCCGGACGCGACGCCGAAGGAGCTGCCGCCGGAGATCAAGACGGCCCAGCGGTCGTTCTTCGCGCTCCTGTACGACCTGCTCGTCGGCCGTGACACCGGGCCGCGGCTGCCCACGCTGCTGCTCGCCGTGGGCGCGGACCGGGTGCGCAAGCTGCTCGGAGCGTAAGCGCTCCGCGCAAGGTGAAGGAAAGGGCCGCACCGGATGCTCCGGTGCGGCCCTTTCGTATGTGCTGCGGGTCAGGTGTGCTGCGGGTCAGGCGATGTGGTTCTCGATGAACTCGTTGTTCAGGCGGGCCGTGAATTCGTCCACGTAGCGGTGCAGATCGCGTGGCTCCAGCTTCAGGCCGTACGTCGCCTCGATGTTCGCGGCGAACGCGCCGGGTGTCGGCATGCCCTCACCCTCTATCGACTTCTTGAACACCTGGTAGAAGCCGTCCTCGTTGGGCGGCTCCTCCTGGGCCACGGGGATGCCGTCACCGAGCGGCCGAGTGCGGCCGGGACCGGCGGGCACAGGGAACTCCGGGTCCTGGAGCTGGGGCTGTACCTGGAGCTGGGGCTGCGCCTGGTCCTGGGCCTGGGCCTGGGCCTGGGCCTGGGCGGGGATGAAGGCATGGGGCTGGGGCAGGTCCTGCTGGCCCTCGTACCACTGCTCGTACTCCTGCTCGGGGTCGTACGTCGGGTCGTAGCCGCCGTCGTACGACGCGGCCTGCGGCGGCGTCTGGAACCACGGGCTCGCCTCCTCGGCGGCGGTGGGCTCGCCGGGCGTCTCCTGGGCGACGGGCGTGGCCGGGGCCGCCTGGACCAGTTCGGGCGCGGCTGAGACCGGGGCCGGGGGCAGCAGCGCGGGCTCGATGCCGGCGGCGGCCAGACCGGATGGGGCGGTCTCGGCGAGCGGGACGCCGTAGCGCGCCAGGCGCAGCGGCATCAGGGACTCGACGGGAGCCTTGCGGCGCCAGGCGCGGCCGAAGCGGGACCGCAGCCGCGCCTGGTAGACCAGACGCTCCTGCTCCAGCTTGATGACGGCCTCGTAACTGCGCAGCTCCCACAGCTTCATCCGGCGCCACAGCAGGAACGTGGGCAGCGGGGAGAGCAGCCAGCGCGTGAGGCGCACGCCCTCCATGTGCTTGTCGGCGGTGATGTCCGCGATCCGGCCCACCGCGTGCCGCGCCGCCTCGACCGAGACGACGAAGAGGATCGGGATGACGGCGTGCATGCCGACGCCGAGCGGGTCGGGCCAGGCGGCCGCGCCGTTGAACGCGATCGTCGCGGCCGTCAGCAGCCACGCGGTCTGGCGCAGCAGCGGGAACGGTATGCGGATCCAGGTCAGCAGCAGGTCCAGGGCAAGGAGTACGCAGATACCCGCGTCGATGCCGATCGGGAACACATAGCTGAAGTTCCCGAACCCCTTCTGGAGCGCGAGCGAGCGAACGGCCGCGTACGAACCCGCGAAACCGATGCCGGCGATGACCACCGCTCCGGCGACGACCACGCCGATGAGTATGCGGTGCGTCCGTGTCAGCTGTGGCGCGGCCACACGTGCTCCCCTCCCTGTACGCCTTGTTGCGCGCAACAGCCTCGCACATCGGCACGGGGGCCCGTGGCCCGGTACGGCGGGAGCCCGGCCCCATAAGGGACCGGGCTCCGCAAAAGGCGTGGCCGGCAGGTGAGTTGGGACCCGCCGGATGCCGACCGGTGGCCGCGGACGGCCACTTGGCGGCTGGATGCCTACGGCGTCAGGACTTGGAGGAGGCCTTGTCCGACGGGTCGTCAGAGGGCTTGGCCGAGGTCGTCGCGGACGACTTCCCGGACGGCTTGTCGGAAGACTTGTCCGACGGCTTCTCGGACGTCTTGCCCGAAGCCTTGTCCGACGGCTTCGAGGAGGCCTTGTCCGACGGCTTCTCCGAGGCGGAACCCGTCTGGTCCGAGCCGCCCGCCCCGTTCGCCGTGACGACCGCCGCGATGGCTTCCTTCGCCGCCTTCTCGGCGTCCTTCACCAGCTCGTCGGCGCCCGGCGTCTTCTCACCCGCGAGGCCCGCACCGTTGTAGTCGATCGTCACGACGACGTTCTCGACCCGCGCGACGACCGTCTGCTGCTTGAAGGTGCCTTCCTTCTTCTTCAGCTCGTACGTCACCGCGGTCGCCTCGTCGCCCGTGCCGCTGACCGGCTCCGACTTCGGGGACTTCGCGCCGTCCACGGACTGCGCGTCGGTCACCTGCTTGGTGAAGTACGCGTGCGCCAGCTTGTTGCCGCTGCCGCGCGCCGCGTCCGAGTCGAAACGCATCAGCGACGCGTTCAGCCAGCGGAACTGCGAACCCTTCACGCCCTTGTTGTCGAGGCTCGACCAGGAGCAGGTGCCCCGCACCGACTCGTCGTCGGAGGAGCCCGCCTTGCCGGACTTCGCCTCCGGCACGAGATCGTCGAGCGTCTTCTTCGAGATCGCGGCACACGGCTGGGGCAGCGAGTCGTACGCCGCCGCCTTCACCTTGGCGGCCGCGTCGCTCGCGGACGCCGAGGCCTTCGAAGAGCCCTTGCCGGCCCCGTCGCCGGAGTCCGAGTCGGAGGAACAGCCGGATGCCACGAGGATCACCGGCACGGCGGCTGCGCAGACAAATATGCGGGTGAGTCGCTTGGTCGGTCGGTGCATGGTTCCTTATTCTCCGGGTTTGCCTGGTACGTACCCGAGAGGTGCGGCCCGGGTCCGATGGGCCACCGTACGCCCAAGCCGGTCCGCGCGGCTCCGCTTCCGCGGACCCGCGCGACCGCCGTACCATCGGTTACCCGCCCAGCGTCCCGGCCAGCTTGCGGGCCAGTTCCCGCGCCCTGTCCTGCATTTCCTTGCTGTCCGGCACCTCCGCGGCGGGGCCCGGCTGCTGCTCGTACTCGACGGTCACGATGACGTTGGACGTGCGGAACACCACAGTCACCTTGCGGTGGCCGCCGGCCGAGGTGGACGCCGTCAGCTGGTCGTCGAGGAATGCCTCGTTACCGAGATCGTCGAGGATGCGGGGCTGCAGGTCGACGCCCGGAGCGGAGTCGTCCGACGGGGTCGACGAGGCGTCGTCGGAGGCCGTGTCGTCCCCCTTGTCCGACTTCCCCCCCTCCTCTGCCGTGCCCTCGTCCGTGCCCTTGTCCGTGTTCTTCGCCGCGTCCTTCGCCGTGTCTTGCCCGGCGTTGTGGCCGGTGCCCTTGGCATCCACCTTGTCGGCGTCCTCGGAGGAGGCCGGTGACGTCGTGTCCGTCGGGGCCGGCTCCGGAAGATGCGCCGCGATCCGCTTCGACGTGAAGACCTGGTCGGCCTCCGTGTCATCGCTCATCGTGTTGTCGTAGGACACGACCCGCTCGAAGTCGACCAGCAGACGATGCGTCGCGTCCGCCCCGTCGTCCTTCCAGCGGCAGCCCACGCGCCGGTCCGTGTCGTACGTGACCGTGGCCGCGCCCTCGTACGCCTTGTCGCGCTGGTTGCCCTCGGGGAGCTCCTTGACGCCGGGCAGCATCTTGTCGAGGGTGCCCCGGTCGAGCTGACGGCACGGTTCGGGCAGGGTGCGGTACTTGCCGGGCCGGGCGGCCGCGGCGCTGGTGCCGACGTCTCCGGGCTTCGAGTCGGTGGCTTCACCGGTGGCATCCGAACTTCCGGTGCAACCGGTGAGCAGCGCTGCGAGGAGCGCGGCGACGCCGGGTACGTACGCCTTCCGCTGCACGGTGATGGCCCCTCTCGGCAAGGTGACACGTCGTCGGACGTGCATATTCGGTTGCCGTCGCAGGACGGCCGATGGACACAATGTGTATCGCACGCACTGCTGTGAACGCCGGTCCGATATCCCATTCGTCGACCTTGGCGCCGGTATTTGCGATTACTGACTTTTGATCGAGTAAGGGAACGTACGGGAGCGTACGGGGGAAACGAGGACACTATGTCGTATGTAGAGGTTCCGGGGGCGAAGGTGCCGATCCGGATGTGGACGGATCCGGCGTCGGTCGAGGACGTGGCGATGCAGCAGCTGCGCAATGTCTCGACGTTGCCGTGGATCAAGGGTCTGGCAGTGATGCCCGATGTGCACTTCGGCAAGGGCGCGACGGTCGGCTCGGTTATCGCGATGCACGGCGCGGTCTGCCCGGCGGCGGTGGGTGTGGACATCGGCTGCGGAATGTCGGCGGTGAAGACGTCTCTGACGGCGAACGACCTGCCCGGGGACCTGTCCCGGCTCCGCTCGAAGATCGAGCAGGCGATCCCGGTGGGCCGCGGCATGCACGACGACCCGGTCGACCCGGGCCGGCTGCACGGGTTCGGTGTGGCGGGGTGGGAGGACTTCTGGGGGCGGTTCGAGGGGGTCGCGGACGCGGTGAAGTTCCGGGAGGAACGGGCCGCCAAGCAGATGGGGACGCTGGGCTCCGGAAATCATTTCTGGGAGTTTTGCCTCGATTCGGACAACTCGGTCTGGGTCATGCTCCATTCGGGTTCTCGGAACATCGGCAAGGAACTGGCCGACCACCACATCGGCATCGCGCAGAAGCTCGCGCACAACCAGGGTCTGGTCGACCGCGACCTCGCCGTCTTCATTGCGCAGACCCCGCAGATGGCGGCGTACCGGAACGACCTGTTCTGGGCGCAGGAATACGCGAAGTACAACCGTGCGGTGATGATGGCGCTTTCTCTGGACGTGATTCGCCGCGAGTTCAAGAAGGCGAAGCCGACGTTCGAGCCGGTGATCTCCTGCCACCACAACTACGTGTCGGAGGAGCGGTACGACGGCATGGACCTTCTCGTCACCCGCAAGGGCGCGATCCGCGCGGGTTCCGGTGAGTACGGGATCATCCCGGGCTCCATGGGTACGGGCTCGTACATCGTGAAGGGTCTCGGGAACGTGGCGTCGTTCAACTCGGCGTCGCACGGCGCCGGCCGCAGGATGAGCCGGAACGCCGCGAAGAAGCAGTTCTCGACGAAGGACCTGGAGGAGCAGACGCGGGGCGTGGAGTGCCGTAAGGACTCCGGCGTCGTGGACGAGATCCCGGGCGCCTACAAGCCGATCGAGAAGGTCATCGACCAGCAGCGCGACCTGGTCGAGGTCGTCGCGAAGCTGAAGCAGGTCGTCTGCGTCAAGGGCTGAGGCCGGCAGCGCACGTGGCCGGCGGGACCCCGCACCACGTCCACCGGGGCAACCCGGTGGACGTGTGCGGCCGGCCGGGCCTCAGAGCTTCACGATGTGTGTGGCCTGCGGGCCCTTGGTTCCCTGCCCGATAAAGTGCCGGTCAGCGCATCGGCGGAGACTGCCGGGCCTACTTCGCGTGGGTCACCGCGTAGATCATGACCAGGGCCACCAGGTGGATGCCGAAGAGGAAGTAGGCCAGGTACCACCACATGTGGCGTTCGCCGCGCTTTTCCTCCGCGCGGCGGCGCTCGTCCGCCTCGCGTTCCAGGACCTCCAGCGGGTCCATGGCCTCGGGCTGCTCCTGGGGCATCACAGTTCCCTGTGGACCTTGGTGTTGGAGGCCTGGGCGCGGGGGCGGACGACGAGCAGGTCGATGTTCACGTGGCTGGGGCGGGTGACCGCCCAGGTGATCGTGTCGGCCACGTCGTCCGCGGAGAGCGGTTCGGCGACGCCCGCGTAGACCTTCGCGGCCTTCTCGGCGTCGCCGCCGAAGCGGGTCAGGGCGAACTCCTCCGTCTTGACCAGGCCGGGCGCGACCTCGATGACGCGGACCGGGGTGCCGACGATCTCCAGGCGCAGGGTCTCGGCGAGGACGTGTTCGGCGTGCTTGGCGGCGACGTAGCCGGCGCCGCCCTCGTACGTGCCGTGGCCGGCCGTGGAGGAGAGGACGACGACGGTGCCGTCGCCGCTCGCGGTGAGCGCGGGGAGCAGGGCCTGGGTCACGTTCAGCGTGCCGATGACGTTCGTCTCGTACATCTGGCGCCACTCGGCGGGGTCGCCCGTCGCCACGGGGTCGGCGCCCAGTGCGCCGCCCGCGTTGTTCACGAGGACGCCGATGGTCTTGAAGGCTGTGGCGAACTCGTCGACCGCGGCGCGGTCCGTGATGTCGAGCGCGTAGGCCGTCGCCTGGTGGCCCGCGTCGTTGATCTCGGCGGCCAGCGCCTCGATGCGGTCCTTGCGGCGGGCGGTGAGCACGACCCGGTACCCGGCCGCCGCCAGCTGTCGTGCGGTGGCTGCGCCGATTCCGCTGCTCGCGCCGGTGATGACGGCGATGCGGGAGGCGGCTGCGGGCGCGGCGGCGGTCATGGCTTGCTCCTCGTACGGGCGATTCGACTCCCGTCAGGATAGGCAGGCGGCGCGCGGTGGTGTCACCGGCCGCCGCGGGGCGCGTACATGATCACGGCCATGCCGGCCAGGCAGATGAGGGCGCCGGTGACGTCCCAGCGGTCGGGCCGGTAGCCGTCCGCGACCATGCCCCAGGCGATCGAGCCCGCGACGAAGACGCCTCCGTACGCGGCGAGGATGCGGCCGAACTCGCCGTCGGGCTGGAGCGTGGCCACGAAGCCGTAGATGCCGAGGGCGATGACGCCCGCGCCGATCCACGCCCATCCCTTGTGCTCGCGCACGCCTTGCCAGACGAGCCAGGCGCCGCCGATCTCGAAGAGGGCGGCGACGACGAAGAGGAGCGCGGAGCGGGCGACGAGCATGCGGGCCAGGCTGCCATGCCGCCGTACGCGGCTGCCGCACGGTCACCTGTTGGACGGCGCCTGCGGGGCGGGATGCGTGGGATACATCAGGAGACCCGCGTGGCGGTGATCGGTGGTCGGTGGTCGGTGGTTCGCGACCGAGACGAGATGGCGGAGAGAACATGCTGGTGAGGCGTGCAGTAGTGCGTGGGCTTGGTGTGGGGCGTGGGCTCGGGGCCGTCGGGCTGAGCGCCGTCGTGGTGCTGGGGGCCGGTCCCGCGGTCGCCGACGGGCCTCGGCCGCGGCCCGTTCCGGAGGTCGATCTGGCGTATCACGGGCAGGTCGTCATGTCCGGGGGCCGGGTGCAGACCCGGCTCGTCCCGCAGAACCACGGTCCGTCGTCGGTGGCGGACGCCACGGTGCGGCTGCGCTGGTCGGCGCCGGTCAGGGACGTGCGGGGGCTGCCGCCGATGTGTGTGCGGGCGGATGCGCAGACGGTGCTGTGCCGTACGGGTGCGCTGCCGGCGGACAGCAGGGGCAGGCGGATCGGGGTGTCGGTGCGGCTGGCGGGGGCGCCCTCGGAGGTGACGGTGCGGATCGACACGATGTGGAGCGGTGGCACGGCGGACCACAATCCGCAGAACAGCACCCATCAGGTGCTGGCCCTGGACACCGGGGACGTCTACTACTTCTGACGCGTCTCAACAGGGTTCTTGGACGGGCGTGGACTCGGGGACGCGCCCGATCGACGCGCGCCGCTGAGCGTCCCCAGGTCGAGGTGCCAGTCGTGGCAGCGGATCGCGCGGCCCTTCGGGTACTCGACGTCGCAGGGGCCGCGCAGGGTGAATCCGGCGCTGCGGCAGACGCCGTTCGACGCGGGGTGGTCGACGGGCGGGAAGGCGTGCAGGTGGCGGATGCGGGCCCGGTCGGCGGCCGCGTGCGCGGCGACGAGCCGGGCGGCCGCGGCGGCGATGCCGCGGCCCTGATGGACGGGCAGGACGCCCCAGCCCGTCTCCCAGACCCGTTCGCCCTGCCACGGTGTCGCCCAGTAGCCGATGGAGCCGGCCGCGGGGGTGTCGGGACCCGCGGTGATGCGGAACATCCGGCCGTGTCCGTCGAGCATGGACAAGGCGAGGTAGCGGCGGTGGCGGTCCATGAGCTGGTCGAGGGTCTCCGGTCCACCGAGGTGGGCCATCATCTCGGGCGCGTTGTTCTTGAGGAGGAGGCCGAAGTCGTCCTCCGTCCAGGGCACGAGGCCTATGTCCGTCATCTTTTCCCCGGCCGTCCTGTGTTCGGTGCGGTGCGTCATCGACTCATCGGTTCCTCGGTGCGTACGCGGTCGGCGGTACGCCCACGGTCGCGGTGAAGTCTCTGACGAGGTGGGCCTGGTCGGCGTACCCGAGGTCGGCGGCGAGCGCGGCCCAGCCGACGGCGGCGTCCGAGCCGGCGCGTTCGAGGGCCTGGTGGATGCGGTGGCGCAGGATGATCCACTTCGGTCCGACGCCGACGTAGGCGGAGAAGAGGCGTTGCAGGGCCCGTACGGAGAGGCCTTGTGCGGCCGCGAACTCGCCGACGCGGTGCACGGTGGTGTCGGCGCGGATGCGGTCGACGAGGTCCATGGCGAGGTCGGCCTGCGGGTCGTCGGCGGCGCCGCGGGCGAGCAGGAAGGCGTCGAGTGCGGCCACGCGCGCGTGCTCGTCGCCGGGACCGGTGACGGTCAGGGCGGCGTCGGCCGGGGCGCCGGTGAACACGTCGCCCACGGGCAGCTCCCGGCCCGTCCATCGCAGGACCGGCGTGTCCGGGGCGTAGGGCCGGAAGCCTCCGCTGCGGAACTTCACCCCGCACACCCGGCCGCGCCCCGTCAGTTTCCTGGTGAACGGGCCGAGCGCGACGCCGGTGACCACGCCGAAGGGCGTGCCCGTCGGCCCCTCGTCGCCCCCGCCGCCTCCGCTGTCCCCGTCGTCGTACCGCTCGAAGGTCAGGTTGACCGAGGGGTGCGGGACGATGTGCGAGGCGTAGGGCTCGGTGAGGACCCAGTCGATGAACCAGTAGTTCTCGACGTAGTGGCGCAGCGGCTCGGCGGGCTCGTGGCGACGGAACCGTACGCGGGTCAGGAGCTCGTCAGGGTCGACGATGCCGCGGGTGTCACGGCGGGGTGCGGCCATGGCCGGATCGTATGTCGCCTTTCTTCAAGACGGGGCCGGGTTCCGGCCGACCCCGGGGAATAGGGACGAGGCTGTCACCGTTCGAAGGTATAGTTGAATCGTCAACAACCTCGAAGGGTGAGCGCCATCATGCAGTTCGGGATCTTCAGCGTCGGGGACGTCACAGCCGATCCGACGACGGGCCGTACGCCGAGTGAGCACGAGCGCATCAAGGCCATGCTCGCCATCGCGTTGAAGGCGGAGGAGGTCGGGCTCGACGTCTTCGCCACCGGCGAGCACCACAACCCGCCCTTCGTGCCCTCCTCGCCGACCACGATGCTCGGCTACCTCGCGGCCCGCACCGAGAACCTGATCCTCTCCACGTCGACGACGCTGATCACCACGAACGACCCGGTGAAGATCGCCGAGGACTTCGCGATGCTCCAGCACGTCGCGGACGGCCGGGTCGACCTGATGATGGGCCGCGGCAACACCGGCCCGGTCTACCCCTGGTTCGGCAAGGACATCCGCGAGGGCATCAGCCTCGCCGTCGAGAACTACGCCCTGCTGCGCCGCCTGTGGGACGAGGACGTCGTGACGTGGGAGGGCAAGTTCCGTACGCCGCTGCAGTCCTTCACCTCGACGCCGCGCCCGCTCGACGGGGTCGCGCCCTTCGTGTGGCACGGCTCGATCCGCTCGCCGGAGATAGCCGAGCAGGCCGCGTTCTACGGCGACGGGTTCTTCCACAACAACATCTTCTGGCCGATCGAGCACACCAAGCAGATGGTGAACCTCTACCGCCGGCGCTTCGCCCACTACGGGCACGGCGCCCCCGAGCAGGCCGTCGTCGGCCTCGGCGGCCAGGTGTTCATGCGCAAGAATTCGCAGGACGCGGTGCGTGAGTTCCGCCCGTACTTCGACAACGCGCCCGTCTACGGACACGGCCCCTCCCTGGAGGACTTCACCTCGCAGACCCCACTGACCGTGGGATCCCCGCAGCAGGTGATCGAGCGGACGCTCGGCTTCCGGGAGCACGTCGGTGACTACCAGCGCCAGCTGTTCCTGATGGATCACGCCGGTCTGCCCCTGAAGACCGTCCTGGAGCAGCTCGACATCCTCGGCGAGGAGGTCGTGCCGGTGCTGCGCAAGGAGTTCGCGAACAGCCGCCCGGCGAACGTGCCGGACGCGCTGACGCATGCGTCGCGCGTCGCGGAGGCGGAGCTGAAGGCCCAGCAGGAGCAGGGCCGGAAGGAGACGGAGGTGCCGACCGTATGAAGCTCGTCGTCGTGTCGGCGGGGCTGAGCGCCCCGTCGTCGAGCAGGATCCTCGCGGACCGGCTCACGCAGGCGGTGACCTCGCAGGTCGCGGGCGCCGACGTGGGCGTGGACGTGGACGTGACCGTCGTCGAACTGCGGGACCTGGCCGTCGAGATCGCCCACAACCTGGTCACCGGGTTTCCCGGGCCCGCCCTCAGGGAGGCGCTCGACGCGGTGGCCGGGGCGGACGGCCTGATCGCCGTGTCGCCGGTGTTCTCGGCCTCGTACAGCGGTCTGTTCAAGTCGTTCTTCGACGTGCTCGACAAGGACGCGCTCACCGGGAAGCCGGTGCTCGTCGGGGCGACCGGCGGCACGCCGCGGCACTCGCTCGTCCTGGAGCACGCGATGCGTCCGCTGTTCGCGTATCTGCGGGCCGTGGTCGTGCCGACCGCCGTCTACGCGGCGTCGCAGGACTGGGGCGCGGAGGGGCTCGAGCAGCGCGTCGAACGGGCGGGCGGCGAGCTCGCGCGGCTCATGACCGGCCTCGCGGCGGCCCGCCCCGCGCCGGTGGAGTGGGGCGACGACGTCATCCCCTTCGAGCGGCAGCTTGCCGCGCTGCGGGTGGAGTAGGCAGCGGTTTCGGGAAGCTTCGACCCGTCTGAAGCCGTTACGAGCCCCGCGGCCCGGCCGGTGCGAGCCAGGCCGTCCAGCCGGGCGTGTGGTGCAGGGGATACGGCGTCCAGTCGCGCGCGAAGCGCGGTGGGCGCTGTCCCTTTGTCGTGAGGACGGCGGTCGGCACGTTCGTGGCGCGGTCGACGATGCCCGCGGCGGTCGTCGAGACGTTGTTGCCCTCCACCTGGGCGGACGCGCAGCCCGCGTCGTAGGCGATGGGGAGGGCGCGCGGGCCCGAGACCAGGCAGGGCGGGCGCAGGCCCAGGGCGTGCAGATCGGCGGCGGCGGCGCGGTAGCGCTGGTTCGTGGTGGCGGTGGACGCGGTGACCTCGGACAGGACGGTGGCCTGCGAGACGAACTGCGCCGCGATGAGCAGCCCTACGGCGATGAGCGCGCGGTGTGAGCCGATACGGGTGATCAGGCCCGCGACCGGCAGTGCGAGGAGCGCGTACGCGGGGAGCAGGAAGCGCGGGGCCGAGTAGTCGATCATGAGCAGATACGGCACGGAGAGCGCGGCGGCGGCGGCGAGGGGGAGCGCGGTCGGCAGGAGACGGCGCTCGCGCACGGCGTAGGCGAGCGCGGCCGCGGCGAGGACGGGGAGGGCCAGCCACCACAGGGTGAGGCCGGGGGAGTGCAGGGTTGCCGTGCACGGGCGGCACAGCAGGGGGCCGTTGAGGCTGGCCCAGGCGTTGTCGAAGTTGAGGTGCAGGCCCATGTCGCCCTCGGTGGCGCTCGACACGTGCAGCCGGTTCTGTACGGAGCCGAAGCGGATGTACGCCTCCGCGACCCACTGGGCGAGGCCTGCCGCGAGTCCGCCGGCGAGGTAGGGCAGGGTGCGGCGGCCACGGAACAGGGCCGTGGCGATCAGGGGCAGGGCGAGCCAGACGGCGTCCGGGGCGCGGAACAGTGCGGTCGCCGCGACGCAGCCCGCGAGCCACCAGTTCGCGCGTCGTTCGCGCCGGATCACCGCGCGCAGGAACCAGCCGGTCGCGGCGACCGAGCCGAACGCGACCCAGAGGTTGGGCATGGCCTGCGGTCCGGAGATCTGGGTGATCCACAGCCCGGAGAACAGCAGCGCGGCGAGGGCGGTGGTGCGGACCCCGACCACGGGACGCCATACGCGGAACGCGGCGTACAGGGCGGCCGACGAGAGCAGCGTGAGCGCGATGCGCAGGACGAGCACGGAGGGGGTGGCCGCGATGAACGGCGCGGTCAGGAAGCTGATGCCACGGGAGCGGGGCGCGCTGAAGAAGGCGGCGGGGATGCGCGGGTCGTACTGCGACACGTACACGGTCTCGTCCCACCCCAGCGCGTGCGCGAGCGGCGGCACGACGAGCACGAACTGAACGAGGGCGTAGGCGAGAGCGACGAGCGCGAGCCAGGGGGTGGCCCGGGGGCGCCTTCCGGGGGCGTCGGACGTGGTGGCGGAGGGGGAGGACGGCGGCCGGGACATGGCCGTGGCACCGGGGGACGCGGTGGCGGCTCGGCGGCTGGGAGTGGGGTCGGTGCGGCGGCTGGTGGCGGCTGACGCATGCGCTTCCGGGTGGGCAGCGGTGGCTGCCGTACCCGTCTCCGTACGCGTTTCCGTCTGCGTTTCCGTGCGCGTTTCCGCATGCGGCCGGGCGTCGGAGCCGGGTGCGGATGGGGCGGGCTTCGGATGGGGGTCGGGCCGGGGGGCGGGCCGCCGCCGGTTTTGATCGGCCCGCCTGCCCCGGCCCTCGGTGGCCCGGTCCCGCTTGGCTCCGGGGGCCTTGGAGCCGTGCGGGCGGGCCGGTTCAGGGGTGGGGGTACCGAGTCGTGCGTCGTTGGTCGTCAAGTTGACTTCCCCCTCGTCAGTCACGTGGGCCGTGGTGTACCGGACACGGACGACCTTGCCGGGCGGCGGGCCGTACGGGTCTTGCGGCGCGCCCAGCCGGCCGCCCGGTGGCGCAGCCGCTGCCAGGACCTGAGGCGTCGCGTCTCTCGGAGTTCGGCGAACAGGAGCTCGTAGCGGGCGACGATCGGATCGGGGTCGTAGCGGCGGGCCGACGCGAACGCGGCACGGGCCATGGCGTGCCGGTGCGGCGGGTCCTGGATGAGGTCGACGACCGCCTCGGCGAGGGCCCGCGAGTCCCCGACCGGTACGAGCCGGCCGTCGACGCCGTCCGTGATGATCTCGGCGGGGCCGAGCGGCGCGTCCGTGCTGACCACCGGAACCCCGCACCGCATCGCCTCGACGAGCGTCATCCCGAAGGACTCCGCGTCCGACGCGGACACCACGATCGAGGCCTTCGCGAACTCCGGCTCGATGGGTGAGTGCGCCCCCATCAGGTGGGCGCGCCCGGTGAGGCCGAGCCCGGCGATGAGATCGCGCAGTTTCGCCTCCTCGGGCCCGCCGCCGTAGATCCGCAGCTGCCACTCGGGCTGCCGCGCGGCGACGGCGGCGAACGACTCCAGGAGCAGGTCGTAGCGCTTGCCGGGCGCGAGACGTCCGGCGCTCGCGATGACCTTGGAGCTTCCCTCGGACGGCGGGCAGGGCGCCTCCGGCACGATGTTCGGGACCGACAGGACCCGTACGCCCGGCAGGGTCATGCGGGCCCGGTACACCTCGGCGTCCGCCGCGGTCATGGTGACGACGGCGTCGAGGGAGCGGTAGTGGCGGGCGAGCACCGCCCTCAGCTTCTTGCTGTGGGCGTCGTGGCGCAGGTGCTCCTGCCCGATGCGCAGTGCGGTGCGCGGGCCGTACATCGCCAGATAGACGTTGATGCCGGGGCGCGTACCGATCACGACGTCAGCGTCGCAGCGCTCCAGGTACTCGCGCACACGCAGATCGTGCAGACGGGTGTACTGCTTGTGGCGCTTCTCGGCGGCGGGAAAGTCCCGCGCGGGCTCCTCGTACGCCGCGTACTGCGGGTCGGCGCTGCCGATGCGCGTGTCGACGAGCGGGACCAGTGAGACGGCGGGGTCGACCGTGAAGCGCGGCACCTCGCGGTGCCGGGACATCGAGACGATCTCCACGTCGTGGCCGCCGCGCCCGGCGAGCGCCGCGGCGAGGTTGAGCGTGGTCCGCACGGTCCCGCCGATCGCGTACGCGTTGTGCAGCAGGAACACGATCTTCATGGACAGCCCTCCCGGCGGGCCCGGTGCCCGCGACATACGGCGGGAGCCTGGTCCAGCGAGGTAAGCCGCCGTTCCCGCCGGGGTGAGAGGCGGGTAAGAAGGCGTCCGGCAGGCCCTTGGTCAGGGGGTATGCCGCTGGGCCCGGGGGGCACACTGGAACGCGTGTCCCCAATCCCCGCGTCCGCCACGCCCCGCGCCGCGTCCCCGACCGTGCTGCTCGCCGAGGACGACCGTGCCATCCGCCATGCCCTTGAACGGGCCCTGACTCTGGAGGGTTACGAGGTCACGGCCGTCGCCGACGGGGTGGAGGCGATCGCTCAGGCGCACCGCAGCGCGCCCGACATCCTCGTCCTGGACGTGATGATGCCGGGCATCGACGGCCTTCAGGTGTGCCGTGTGCTGCGCGCCGAGGGTGACCGCACGCCGATCCTGATGCTGACGGCGCTCGTCGAGACGCCCGACCGGATCGCGGGCCTGGACGCGGGCGCGGACGACTACGTCGTGAAGCCCTTCGACGTGGACGAGGTCTTCGCGCGGCTCCGTGCCCTGTTGCGCCGCACCAGTGGCGCGCCGTCCGACGACGGGCGCGACGGGCGCGACGTGTCGCCCGAGATCGACGGCCAGGTCGCGGCGGCCGACCTCAGGATGGACCCGCAGGCCCGGCGTGCCTGGCGCGGGGAGCGCGAACTGGAACTCACCCGCACCGAGTTCGACCTCCTGGAACTGCTCGTCCGCAACGCCGGCATCGTCCTCGACCACGCCACGATCTACGACCGCATCTGGGGCTACGACTTCGGTCCGGGGTCGAAGAACCTGGCCGTCTACGTCGGCTACCTGCGCCGCAAGGTCGACGAACGAGGCGCCGACTCCCTGATCCACACCGTGCGCGGCGTCGGCTACGTGCTGCGGGAGGACTGAGGATGCCGCGCCGCCGCCTGCGCGCGTTCCTGCACGGGCGGCCGCGCGCCCGGTCCCTGCGGACCACGTTCGCCGTGTCGTTCGCGGCCGTCGCGGCGGCCGTCACGGTCCTGGTCGGCTTCCTCTCCTACGACGCCGCGGCGCGGCTCGTCCGCGTGGACCAGCAGGCCGTGTTCGACGAGGTGGTCACCGATCTGCGGCAGCAGGTGAAGGAGGCCAAGCTCACCCCGTACGACTTCGCGTCGGGGGACCCCGACCACGACGGGCCGCGCGATGACCTGATCCGGCCGGCCCGCACGGACGTGCAGGTGCTCGGGCCGGGCGGCCGGATCGTCGACCGCGGCAGCCCGCGGCTGCCGGTGAACGCGGCCGACCGGCGCACCGCGGACGAGGCGCACGCCGGTGTGACGGAGGAGGCCGACGGGGCGGAGAAGGGCGGATCGCGGCGCGATGTGGAGATCGGCGGGGACGCGTACCGGCTGACGGCCGTGTCGCTGGGCGGCGGGCGGGGCGCCGTGCAGGTCGCGCAGGAGTTCAGCGACACGGAGGATCTGCTGCGTGAACTCCAGCAGCGCACGGGCCTGTTGGCGGGTTCCGTGATCGTGGCGGCGGGTCTCGTCGGCTGGTGGCTGGCGCGCCGGATCACGGGGCGTCTGGTACGGCTGGCGGAGGCGGCGGAGGACGTGGCGGGGACGGGACACCTCGATGTGCGGGTGCCGGTCACCGGCGGCGACGAGGTGGGCAGCCTCGGCCGGTCCTTCGACCGGATGCTGGGGCGCCTGGCGCGCTCCATGGAGGACCAGCGCCGCCTGGTGCAGGACGCCGGTCACGAACTGCGCACGCCGCTCACCTCACTGCGTACGAACATCTCGCTGCTGCGCCGTATCGAGGACCTGCCGCCCGCCGCCCGCGAGGAGCTGATCGCCGACCTGGCGCTGGAGTCGCGTGAACTGACCGATCTGGTCAACGAGCTGGTGGAGCTGGCCGCGGGCAAGGAGGACGACGAGCCGGTCGTCGAGCTGGCGCTCGCCGAGACGGCCGAGGACACCGCGGTCCTCGCGCGCCGCCGCACGGGCCGCACGGTCACGGTGCGTTCGCGGGGCGACACAGTGATCCAGGGCCGCCCCGCCTCGCTCCAGCGCGCGGTGTCCAACCTGGTGGAGAACGCCGCCAAGTTCGACCGCGACGGTACGGAGCCGATCGAGATCGTGGTCACGGGAGGCCTTCCGGACGGCGTGCGCGTCGAGGTGCTCGACCGGGGTCCCGGCATCGCGGACTCGGACCTGGACCGGGTCTTCGACCGCTTCTACCGCGCGCCGGCCGCCCGCAGCCTGCCGGGCTCCGGCCTCGGCCTTTCCATCGTCCAGGAGGTGGCGGCGGCCCACGGCGGCGAGCCGTTCGCGAAGGGGCGGCCAGGCGGGGGAGCGGTGATCGGGTTCACGGTGCGGGGGGTGCCGGAGGCGCGGTGATCGGGTTCACGGTGCGGGGGGTGCCGGGGGAGCGGGACTGAGGCCGGCGGGGTGTGGCGTGGGCGGTCAGGGCCAGACGAGGCAGTAGGCCTGGTGTCCCGCGTCGTGCAGCCGGTGGCTGAAGTCCTGCCATTCGTGCAGCAGTTGGTACACGTAGAACGCGTCGCGCGGGCCGCCGCGGTCCGGGACCGTCGACCAGATGAACGCCGCGGCGCCCACGGCCTCCTCGCCGACGCCGCGCAGCGGGTCGACGACCGTCATGGGCAGCTTCACGACGGCGTAGTCGGGATGCAGAACGACCAGTTCCAGCGGGGGGACCTTGTGCAGGGGTATGCCCTCTATGCCGGTGAGGACCATCGCGGCCATCGTCTCCGGCTTGATCTTGGTGAACATGCCGCCCATGCCGAGCTCGTCACCGCCGAGCTCCTCGGGGCGCATCGAGATGGGGACACGGGCCGCCGTGGCGCCGTCGGGCGCGCCGAAGTATTTGTACGTCACCCCCACCCGGCCACCATTCCTGCTCCCGGTCCCGCTCAGTGCCTGCCCGGCGTCCGCTTCTTCCGCTGATGCTGCAGCCGCTGCCGCCTCCGCGTCGCGCCGGTGCTTTCCCCGCCGGGCACGCCGGGGGCCCAGATCGTCGGTCCCCTCGCCCAGTCCGCCACCGCGATGCATATCTCCACCCGACTGCTTTTCCAGGGCGCCTGGCCCCTTTTCTAGGCCGCGCGGCCACCACCGCGCAACCCGATCATCGTGTCAGTGACCTCCCCCACGGTCACTCGCCGAAACGTGCGGTGAAACACCTGCGCGGGCCGGGGAGCGAACCCCGTGCCGGCGTGCAGCGTGAACTGTCCGCGAGCGGCCCATCCCCTGGGAGTTTAGGTAGTCGGTTCCCGCCGTGGCCAGAGAAGCAGGGGATGAGCCGGGCTCCGGAGAGGCTGCCCGTACGCTGAGAGGCATGGCAGAGGCGAACAACATCCCCGGGCCCGCGGCGCCGCCGTCGGGCGCGACCGCACCGTACCCCTATGAAGCACCGGTCTCGCAGGGTCTCTTCGACCGCGCGGCCCTCGTGACGCCGGGCGGCGTGAACTCGCCCGTGCGCGCGTTCCGTGCCGTGGGCGGTACGCCCCGGTTCATGGTGTCCGGTACCGGTCCGTACCTCACGGATGCCGACGGTCGCGAGTACGTCGACCTCGTCTGCTCCTGGGGACCGATGATCCTCGGCCATTCCCGTCCCGAGGTCATCGCGGCCGTCCAGGACGCCGTCGCGCGCGGCACGTCCTTCGGTACGCCGGGTGAGGGCGAGGTGGCCCTGGCCGAGGAGATCGTCGCGCGGATCGCGCCGGTCGAGCAGGTGCGGCTGGTGTCCAGCGGGACCGAGGCGACCATGTCCGCGATCCGGCTCGCCCGCGGGTTCACCGGGCGCGCCAAGGTGATCAAGTTCGCCGGCTGCTACCACGGGCACGTGGACGCGCTGCTCGCCGCCGCGGGTTCGGGCCTGGCGACCTTCGGGCTGCCGGACACCCCGGGTGTGACCGGCGCCCAGGCGGGCGACACCATCGTCGTCCCGTACAACGACCTCGACGCCGTGCGGGCCGCGTTCGCCGCGAACGAGGGCCAGATCGCCTGTGTCATCACCGAGGCGTCGCCGGGCAACATGGGCGTCGTGCCGCCGCTCGCCGGCTTCAACCAGGGCCTCGCGGACCTGTGCCGCGACAACGGCGCGCTGTACATCTCCGACGAGGTCATGACCGGCTTCCGCACGTCGAAGGCCGGCTGGTACGGCGTCGACGGGGTGGCGCCCGACCTGATGACGTTCGGCAAGGTCATGGGCGGTGGCTTCCCGGCCGCCGCGTTCGGTGGCCGCGCGGACGTCATGGGGCACCTCGCCCCGGCGGGCCCCGTCTACCAGGCGGGCACGCTGTCCGGGAACCCGATCGCGACGGCGGCCGGTGTCGCGCAGCTGCGGCTGCTCGACGACGCCGCGTACGCGACGATCGACGCCGTCTCCGCGGAGCTGCGGACCCTGGTGAGCGCCGCGCTCACCAAGGAGGGTGTCGCGCACCGCGTGCAGAGCGCCTCCAACATGTTCTCCGTGTTCTTCACTGAGGACGAGGTGCGCAACTACGAGGACGCGAAGCGCCAGGAGGCCTTCCGCTTCACCGCGTTCTTCCACTCGATGCTGGCGCAGGGCGTCTATCTGCCGCCGTCGGCCTTCGAGTCCTGGTTCGTCTCCACTGCCCATGACGAGCGGGCGGTCGAGCGCATCGCCGCCGCGCTCCCCGGTGCCGCGCGCGCGGCTGCGGAGGCCACGCAAGCATGACCACTGCCGGCAAGTCCGACCAGGACATCACCGTCGTCCATGTGATGCGGCACGGAGAGGTGCACAACCCGGAGGGGATCCTGTACGGGCGGCTGCCCGACTACCACCTCTCCGAGCTCGGCCGGCAGATGGCCGACCGGGTCGCCGAGCACCTGTCCTCGCGTGACGTGACTCATGTCGTGGCCTCGCCGCTGGACCGGGCGCAGGAGACGGCGACGCCGATCGCGAAGGCGCACGGGCTCGACCTGGCGACCGACGACCGGCTCATCGAGGCGGGCAACGTCTTCCAGGGCAAGACCTTCGGCGTCGGCGACGGCGCGCTGCGCAAGCCGGAGAACTGGAAGCACCTCGTCAACCCGTTCAAGCCGTCTTGGGGCGAGCCGTACGTCGAGCAGGTCGTGCGGATGATGGGCGCCCTCGACGCGGCGAAGGACGCGGCGCGCGGGCACGAGGCGGTGTGCGTCAGCCATCAGCTGCCGATCTGGATCGTGCGCAGCTTCGTGGAGAAGCGGCGGCTGTGGCACGACCCGCGCAAGCGGCAGTGCACCCTCGCCTCGCTCACGACGTTCACCTATCGCGGCGACAAGATCGTGTCCGTGGGCTACACGGAGCCCGCGCGCGACCTGGTGCCGGCCCATCTCCTCGCGGGCGCCAAGCCTGTGAAGGGGAAGGACAAGGCGTTCGGCGCCTAGGTCGCGTCCGCAAAGGCGCTGGTCGACCGTCGAAGCGGCATTCGCCGCATACCCGTCGGCAGTGCCCAAATTTGCTCTCCCTGCCGGAACCGCAGTGTTCGTCGCGCCCTCTAACGGGGTGCCCGTCTCGTACGGGAACGGGGCGCGACGAATGGGGACCAGGGAAATGCCGGACATCACACGAAGGGGACTGATCGGGCTCGGAGCGGGGGCGGCGGCAGCCGCCGCGCTCGCCGGGTGCGGTACCAGTAACGGGCAGGGCGGCGGGGCGTCCGTGCCGGGCGGGGAGCCCAAGGGTGGCGGGGCCGGCAAGCCCGACAAGCCCGCGGCCCGGCCGATCGGTGACGGCTCGACGTCGTACACCGGCAAGCAGCCGAACCAGCCGGGCAGGCCCGTCCCCCTCGAACCCGGCCAGACGCCACCGCAGTTCGTGATCTTCTCCTGGGACGGTGCGGGAGAGGTCGGCAACGGTCTCTTCCCACGCTTCCTCGAACTGGCCGAGAACCACGGCGCGCACATGACGTTCTTCCTCTCCGGTCTCTATCTGCTGCCGGAGTCGAAGAAGCGGCTCTACCGCCCGCCGAACAACGGGGTCGGCGCCTCGGACATCGGCTATCTCACCGACGCCCACATCAAGGAGACGCTGAAGTACGTCCGCCAGGCCTGGCTGGAAGGCCATGAGATCGGCACGCACTTCAACGGCCACTTCTGCGCGGGCACCGGCACCGTCGCCAACTGGACCCCGGCGCAGTGGCGCAGCGAGATCGACCAGGCCAAGTCGTTCGTCAAGGAGTGGCGTACGAACACGGGCTGGCACGACCTGCCCTCGCTGCCCTTCGACTACGAGAAGGAACTCGTCGGCGGCCGCACGCCCTGTCTGCTCGGTCAGGACAATCTGCTGCCCACGGCCCGCGAGCTCGGCTGGCGCTACGACGCCTCGTCGCCGGGCGGCCGGCAGCGCTGGCCCTCCAAGCGAGGCGGGGTGTGGGATCTGCCGCTGCAGGCCGTGCCGTTCCCCGGGCACAGCTTCGAGGTGCTCTCGATGGACTACAACATGCTGGCCAATCAGTCGGTGAACTCGACCAACGCGCCGTCCTACAACTACCCGCGCTGGCGAAAGCAGTCGGCCGAGGCCTACATAGCAGGCTTCACGCGGGCATACGAGACAAACCGGGCACCGTTTTTCATAGGCAACCACTTCGAGCAGTGGAACGGCGGGATCTACATGGACTCCGTCGAGGAAGCCCTCAAGCACATCGCCGGCAAGAAGGACGTACGCCTCGTCTCCTTCCGGCAGTTCGTCGACTGGCTGGACGTCCAGGACCCGGAGGTCCTCGACAAGCTGCGCTCGCTCGACGTCGGGGTGCGCCCCGACGGTGGCTGGAAGAGCTATCTGAAGGCCGCGGCTTGAGCGCCGCGCCGACCCCTGAATGACCCCTCCTGAAATGGGGTTTTCCGTACGCAAGGGGGGTGCGGAAGATCCCCTAAACAGACATGCGAAACTTTTCACATGAGTGCCGACTGCCGCGTTTCCCCCCTCGCTGCATCCAAGCGCCGAACCGCCCTCCTCGCCGCGGGAGCCGCGGTCGCTGCGCTGACGCTCTCCGCGTGCAGCTCGGGCGGAACGTCGGGCGGCGGCAACAACACCAACTTCGTGACGAACTCCGGCGGCATCTCCACCGTCGACAAGGGCGACCGGCACTCCGCGCCCAAGCTGGACGGCAAGGATCTGGAGGGCAAGCCCCTCGACCTCGCCGACTACAAGGGCAAGGTCATCGTCCTGAACGTGTGGGGCTCCTGGTGCCCGCCGTGCCGCGCCGAGGCCAACTACTTCGCCAAGGTCGCGAACGAGACAAAGGGCAAGGACGTCCAGTTCATCGGCATCAACACGCGTGATGCGCAGACCGAACCGGCCCTCCAGTTCGAGAAGGACCACGACATCCCGTACCCGAGCTTCTACGACCCCTCGGGCAAGCTGATGCTGCGGTTCGAGAAGGGCACCCTCAACCCGCAGTCGATCCCGTCCACGCTCGTCATCGACCGCGACGGCAAGATCGCCGCCCGCTCGCTGCGCGCGCTCAGCGAGGACAAGCTGCGCAAGATGGTCGACCCCGTGATCGCGGAGAAGTGAGCGACGGTGCACGCCACGCTCACCGCTCTCGCCGCTGAAGGCGGAGTGGGCCAGACCGTCGAGAGCGGTGCGCTCCTGCTCGCTCTGCCGATCGCCGTGCTCGGCGGCCTCCTCTCGTTCTTCTCGCCCTGCGTCCTGCCTCTCGTCCCCGGCTACCTGTCGTACGTGACGGGGGTCAGCGGCACCGACCTGGCCGACGCCCGGCGGGGCCGGATGGCCCTGGGCGCCGGACTGTTCGTCCTCGGCTTCACCGCCGTCTTCGTCTCCGGCGGGGCCCTCTTCGGCTACTTCGGCTCGACGCTCCAGGAGTACCAGGACACCCTCACCAAGATCCTCGGTGTCCTGATGGTCCTCATGGGGATCTTCTTCATGGGGATGATGCCCTGGCTCACCCAGCGTGAATTCCGCTTCCACAAGCGGCCGGTGACCGGGCTGATCGGCGCTCCGGTGCTCGGTGCCCTCTTCGGCATCGGCTGGACCCCCTGCATCGGGCCGACGCTCGCTTCCGTGACCGCCCTCTCGTTCAACGAGGCGAGCGCGGGCCGCGGGGCCATACTGACCGTTGCGTACTGCGCCGGGCTCGGCATCCCCTTCGTGCTCGCCGCGATCGCCTTCCGCAAGGCGCTCGGTGCCTTCGGCTGGGTCAAGAAGCACTACGCCTGGGTGATGCGGATCGGCGGCATCATGATGATCTTTACCGGAGTGCTGCTGCTCACAGGAGCCTGGGACACCCTCGTCCAGCAGATGCAGACCTGGTCCGACGGCTTCACGGTGGGAATCTGATCCATGAGCACGACTGAATCCGACAAGACCGGCGAGGTGAGCGGCGACGAGCTCGGCGCGGCCGGCTCGCACCTGTCCACCGCACCGCAGGAGGACCGCAGCCCGAACCTGCCCCGGCTTGGCGTCATCGGCTGGGTCCGCTGGTTCTGGCGGCAGCTCACCTCGATGCGCGTCGCGCTGATCCTGCTCTTCCTGCTCTCGCTCGGGGCGATCCCCGGCTCGCTCATCCCGCAGTCCGGGGTCGACGAGATGAAGGTGCAGACGTTCAAGGACGCGCACACCACGGTCTCGCCGGTCTACGACAAGCTGGGTCTGTTCCACGTCTACAGCTCTGTGTGGTTCTCCGCGATCTACATCCTGCTGTTCATCTCCCTCATCGGCTGCATCGTCCCGCGCACCTGGCAGTTCGTCGGCCAGCTGCGCGGCCGCGCCCCGGGCGCCCCCAAGCGCTTCACGCACCTGCCCGCCTCCGCGACCTGGCGCACCGACACCGAGCCCGAGCAGGTCCGCGCGGCAGCCCTCGAAATCCTGCGCAAGCGCCGCTTCCGCGCCCACATCGCCGGTGACGCCGTCGCCTCCGAGAAGGGCTATCTGCGCGAGGCCGGCAACCTGATCTTCCACATGGCGCTGATCGTGATGCTGATCGCCTTCGCCTGGGGCCAGCTCTTCAAGTCCGAGGGCGGCAAGCTGATGGTCGAGGGCGACGGAGGCTTCTCCAACGCCCTGCCGATGTACGACGACTTCAAGTCGGGCAACCTCTTCAACTCCGACACCGACCTGACGCCGTTCAGCTTCCAGCTGGACAAGTTCGACGGGACGTACGAGCGCAACGGGCCGAACAAGGGCAGCCCGCGCATCTACCGCGCCAACGTCACCTACAGCGTCGGCGCGAACGGCAAGGACCAGAAGACCGCGATCCAGGTCAACGACCCCCTCGACATCGACGGCACCAAGGTCTACCTCAACGGCCACGGCTACGCGCCCACCGTCACTGTCCGGGACGGCCGCGGCAAGATCGTCTCCCGGCAGGCCGTGCCGCTGCTGCCCATCGACTCGAACGTCACCTCCACCGGTGCCATCAAGATCATGGACGGCTACCGCGACAAGAACGGCAAGCGGGAACAGCTCGGCTTCAACGCCTTCTTCGTGCCGACCTTCGCGGGGTCCGGGAAGGGCAACATGTTCTCCCAGTTCCCCGCGCTCGACTACCCCGTCCTCGCGGTGTCCGCGTACCACGGAAGCCTGGGTGTCGACTCGGGTATCCCGCAGAACGTGTACCAACTGGACACCTCCAAGATGAAGAAGTTCACGGATTCGAAGGGTGAGCTGCTCAAGACGCGGCTGCGGCCCGGCGAGACCATGAAGCTTCCGAACGGTGCCGGGTCGATCACGTTCGACAAGGACATCAAGCAGTGGGCGAGCTTCCAGATCACCCACCAGCCCGGCGATGGCTGGGCCCTCGCCGGAGCGCTCGCCGCCATCGCGGGCCTCGCCGGCTCCCTCTTCATCCAGCGCCGCCGCGTGTGGGTGCGGGCGACCCCCGGAGCCGACGGAGTGACCGTCGTCGAGATGGGCGGTCTCGGGCGCAGTGAATCCTCGAAGGTGGCCGAAGAACTCGGCGACCTGGCCGCACACCTCCACGAACAGGCGCCCAGCGCCGCCGATCCCCAACCTGCTGTTCCTGCCGAAGGGGCTGAGAAGTGAATCTCGCCGCCGCAACCAACGAGAATCTCGCGCACATCAGCAATGTGCTGATCTACTCGTCGATGGCCGTGTACCTCCTGGCCTTCTTCGCGCACATGGCCGAGTGGGTCTTCGGCAGCCGCAGCAAGGTCGGCCGCACGGCCGCCGCGCTGGTGCAGAAGGGCGCCGGCACTGCCGCGGCAGGCTCCGTGAAGGTGCAGGTCAAGGAGAAGAGCGGCGGCACAGCCGTCCTGGAGCGGCCCAGCGTCGTGACCCGCGCCGTCTCCGGCGCGCGTGACGTGCCGGACGGCCCGGGCGCCTCCGCGGGCGACGAACAGGGCGACCTCTACGGCCGTATCGCGGTGTCCCTCACCGTGCTCGCGTTCCTCGTCGAGGCGAGTGGTGTTCTCACCCGCGCGCTCTCCGTGGAGCGCGCGCCGTGGGGCAACATGTACGAGTTCAACATCACCTTCTCCACTGTCGCCGTCGCCGTGTACCTCGGACTGATGCTGGCGAAGAAGAACATCGGCTGGCTCGGCCTCCCGCTGGTCACCACGGTCCTCCTCGATCTCGGCCTCGCTGTCACTGTCTTGTACACCGCCAGCGACCAGTTGGTTCCCGCCCTTCACTCGTACTGGCTGTACATCCACGTCTCCACGGCGATCTTCTGCGGCGCGGTGTTCTACGTGGGCGCGGTCAGCACGCTGCTCTACCTGTTCCGTGACGCGTACGAGAACAAGCTGGCGACCGGCGGCACGCCCGGAAAGTTCGCGACCTCCGTCATGGAGCGCCTGCCCGCCGCGGCCTCGCTCGACAAGTTCTCCTACCGCGTGAACGCGGCCGTCTTCCCGCTGTGGACGTTCACGATCATCGCGGGCGCGATCTGGGCCGGCGACGCGTGGGGCCGCTACTGGGGCTGGGACCCCAAGGAGACCTGGGCGTTCATCACCTGGGTCGCGTACGCCTGCTACCTGCACGCCCGCGCGACCGCAGGCTGGAAGGGCCGCAAGGCCGCCTATCTGGCCCTCATCGCCTTCGGCTGCTGGCTCTTCAACTACTACGGCGTCAACATCTTCGTCACCGGCAAGCACTCCTACGCCGGCGTCTGACACCGCGACAGCCGACAACGGCCGGTTCTCATGTGACGTGAGTCACGGGAACCGGCCGTCGTCGTACGGACAGATGGGGGACGTGAAGAGGAATCAGGGGGCACATCAAGCACGCAGAACCCGGGTGAGGGACGGTGACGCCGACGCGTTCGGCGAGCTCTTCGACGCCTACGCCCGGTCCGTCTACAACCACGCCTACAGCCTGACCGGTGACTGGTCGACCGCCGAGGAAGTCGTCTCGCTGACCTTCCTCGAAGCGTGGCGGCTGCGCGACAGGGTCGAGCCCGAGGGCGGCTCGCTGCGGCCCTGGCTGCTCGGCGTCGCCACGAACGTCACGCGCAACCTGCGCCGCGCCACCCGCAGACACGCCGCCGCCGTCTCCCGCCTCCCGTGCGCGGAGGCCGAGGCCGACTTCGCCGACGACGTCGCGGGCCGCATCGACGACCAGGCCCGCATAGCCCTCGTCCACACCGCGCTGGCCACGCTGCGGCGCCCCGAACGCGAGGTGCTCGCCCTGTGCGTCTGGTCGGGCCTCGACTACCCGGCCGCCGCCACGGCGCTCGGCATCCCCGTCGGCACGGTCCGCTCCGGCTCTTCAGAGCCCGCAGGAAACTCGCCCGCGCCATGGAACTCCCGCACCCCGACGGACAGATGAAAGGCGGCCACGCTCCCGTGGCCGGGCCCATACAGGAGGGGAACCGATGAACGCGCTTCCTGAGAAGGACCTTCCGCCGGGCCGGCACCGACTCCTCAAGGAGCATCTGATGACCGAGATCCGCGAGACCGAGATCCGCGAGACCGAGATCCGCGAGACCGAGATCCGCGAGACCGAGATCCGGGAGACCGAGGCATCCGCGCAGGCACCGCGCCGCCGGAAGTGGCTGCGGCCCACGTTCGCCGCCGTCGCCGTGGCGACCGCGGCTGCCGTCACGTTCGTCGCCCTGCCTTCGGACGGCGCGGGCGCCCCGCCGCCCACCAAGGAGGCCGTGGCGCTCCTGGAGGACGTCGCGCTGGCCGCCGAGCACTCCGATACGCCCGGCCGCATCCGCGACGACCAGTTCGTCTACGTCGACAGCCTCGTGTCGTACTCGCAGAGCGGCGAGGGCATGAAGACGAAGAGCCCGCCGCTGCACCGGCAGGAGATCTGGCAGTCCGTGGACGGATCCCGCAAGGGACTCGTACGCGAGAAGGGGCGCGGCCAGTGGCCGACCGAGGTCGGGCCGGACCCGGGCGAGCCCGGCTACGACACGTCCACCAGCTACCGGCACCTGTCCACCTTGCCCACCGACCCCGACGCGATGCTGCGCTGGCTGCGCAGGACGGCCCCGGGGCAGAGCGGCCAGCAGACCGACCAGGCCATGTTCGTGCTGGTCGGCGATCTGATCAGGGACGCGCTCGTGCCGCCGGAGGTGGGCGCCGCGCTCTACCGGGCCGCCGCCAGGATCCCCGGCGTGACCGTGGTGAAGGGGGTGAAGGACGCCTCGGGCCGGCCCGGTATCGCCGTGGCCCGCAAGGACCCGGACAACCCGAGCCGCGACGAGTGGATCTTCGATGTGAAGACGCACGAGTTCCTGGGCGAGCGCACCGTCGCCACCGAAGCCTGGTCGGGCGGGGTGAAGAAGGGCCAGGTCACGAGCAACACGGCGGTCGTGAAACGGGCCGTCGTGGACAAGCCGGGGCAGCGGCCGTAGGGGGTGGGCAGCGGATCCCCGTCCGTACAGGTGCGCGAAACGTGCGGGCGCGCCAGCCTGGAGGTATGACCGAATCCAGCCACCCCACCGAGGCCGCGGCATCCGCCACGCCCGTCGCGCCCGGCACGAGCCGGACCGAGGGTCACACCCACACCCTGCACTTCACGATCCCTCTTCCCCACCCGGTGGAGGAGGTGTGGGCTGCGGTGGCCACCCCGGCCGGGCTGCCGGGGTGGCTGGCCGCCGCCGATGTGCTCGAACCACGGCTCGGCGGGGCGGTCACGCTGCGGTGGCTCAACAACGGGCGCGCCCACCAGGGCCACGTCACCGCGTGGGACGGCGAGCGCGTCGCCGAGTACACGCTCGAAGGCCCGCCCGGCCGCATGCGCTTCCACCTGGAGCCGACGGCCCCCGAGACGACGACCCTGCGGTTCACCGGCGAGATCGACGGCGACGACGCGGAGCGCCTGGACCACCTGGCCGCCTGGCACGACCACTTCGAGCACCTGGCCGCCGCGCTCGACGGGCACCCGACGGACGACGAGGCCTGGGCGGCCTGGACCCCGTCCCGATGGCAGGAGCTCCGGGACGGCTATCTCAAGGCTCCGCAGTGAGCGGGAACCCGCAGGAACCCTTCAGCGATCAAGGCTCCACAGTGATCGAGTCCAGCTTCGCCCGCAGGTACGTGTGCGAGTCGACCGGCTCGTACGCGACCCGGCCCTTCGGCGCGGGTACGGACTCGACGCTCGTGCGCGGGTCGCACTCGTAGAAGTAGACGAGCGACATCAGCTCCTCGGCGGGCAGGTCGGCCGGGGGAGGCAGGACGCGGTGCCGGCCGGAGCGCCAGCGGTCGCCGGTCCAACGCGCCAGCAGGTCGCCGATGTTGATGGTGAACGCGTCCGGGTCGAACGGCGCGTCCTCCCAGCCGCCCTCGTCGGTGTGGACCTGGAGCCCGCCCTTGCCGGCCTGCCGGTCCAGGACCGTGACCGTCCCGAAGTCGGTGTGCGGCCCGATGCGGAACTGGCCCGCCTCGGGCTCGCCCACGACGTCCGTGCCCGGGTACCAGTTGATGTTGAAGCCCCAAGTGGGGTGCGCGGTGTGCCGGGTGAAGAAGTCCGGTTCCTCGTCGAGCGCGACCGCGAGGAGTTCGAGCAGCAGGTCGGACAGTTCCCGCATCCGCCCGAGGTACGTCTCGACGAGCGCGCGCAGCTCGGGCGTCTCGGCGGGCCAGGTGTTGGGCAGGAACCACTCCGCGTCGATCTCCGCGTCCCCGGTGGGCAGTTCGGAGGCGTACGACAGGGACTCCTTGAGGTCGGGCGGGGTCTCGGTGCCCTCCGCGTAGCCGTTCGCCTCGGCGCCGGGGCCCAGCCAGCCGCGCCCGCCCACCTTCACGGCGTACGGCTCCTTCACCGGGGGCGGCAGCCGGAAGAAGGCGCGGGCCGCCTCGCGGATCCTGGTGCGCAGGCCCGGGTCCACTCCGTGCCCGGTGACCAGCAGGAATCCGGCGGTCCGCAGCGCGTCGTCGACAGTACGGGCGATCTCGGCGCGCGCGGCGGGGCCGCCGGTGAGCCAGGGCCGCAGATCGATGGTGGGGATACGGGGCTGCCGCGCAGCGGGTTCCGTCATGACCCCACTGTGGACGCGGCGCGGTACCGGGGCAACGACGCCTGACCGGCCGGATCCGCGCCGTTCGCCGATGTCCGCGTCATCCGCCGATGACCTCGCTATTCGCCGATGTCCTCGTTCCACAGCTCGGGCCGGGCCGCGATGAACTCCTCCATCATGGCGACGCACTCGGGGTCGTCGAGCACCACGATCTCCACGCCGTGTTCGACGAGCCAGTCGTGCCCTCCGTGGAACGTCTGCGCCTCACCGACGACGACCCGCGAGATCCCGAACTGCCGCACCAGGCCGGAGCAGTACCAGCACGGCGAGAGCGTCGTCACCATCGTCGTGCCCTTGTACGAGCGCTGCCGGCCCGCGTTGCGGAAGGCGTCGGTCTCGCCGTGCACGGACGGATCCCCGTCCTGCACGCGGCGGTTGTGCCCGCGGCCGAGGACCTTTCCGTCCGCCGAGTAGAGGGCCGCGCCGATCGGGATGCCGCCCTCGGCGAGCCCCGCCCGCGCCTCCTCGACGGCCGTGGCCAGCCAGGTCCGGGCGAGTTCGGTGTCGAAGGCGCTCACGCCTGCTCCCCGCCCTGCTCGCGCTCGCGCTGCTTGAGCTCCTCCTCGCGGCGGCGCAGATCGGCCTCCCAGTCCTTGAGGAGCGACTCGTCCTTCTTGTTCTCTTCCTTGAGGGAGTGCAGGAACTCGGGGTTGTCGTCGGGCGCGACGAACGTGGTGCGGTGGTTGCGGTGCCACTCGGACGGCGTCGAGCCGCCCGCGGGCGCGTGGCGGACCTTGCCCGCGACGAGCCAGGCGATCGGGCCGACGAGCACCTCGCCGAAGAGCAGGATGATGATGACCCAGACGACCTTCGGCAGGCCCCTGACCTCCTCCTCCGGAGTGTTCAGGCAGTCGATGAAGGCGTAGATCCACAACGCCAGGACCAGCAGGAACGGCAAGTAGCGGAGCATGGTGTCGCGATCCCCCAAGGAGCGGCATGGGGGCGACGCAGGCCCCCGGTGACCGGGTCAGGGTAGCGGGTGGCTGTCGTCCCGGTGATCCCCGTCCTGGGCGGGGTTGTCGTCGAGCAGTCCGGACATCGCCGCGTTGTAGCCCGCCTGGAAACGGCTGTCCGCCGCCAGCTCCTCGGTGAGCTGCGAGATGTGCCGGCGGCAGGTGCGCACCGACATGGCGAGCCTGCGGGCGATCGTCTCGTCCTTGTGTCCCTGCGCCATCAGCCGCAGGATCGACCGCTTGAGATCGTCCGTGAGGGAAGGACCCGGCGGCGCGTCCGGCACGAACGAAGTCGCCCCGTCCCACAGATGCTCGAAGACGGAACAGAGGAAGGCGACCAGGGCGGGTTCTCGTACGACGATCGCGGCGGGCGGGCGGACGGCCTTGCGCCGGTCCGCGATGAAGACCGTCTCCCGGTCGTAGATGAGGATGCGCTCGATGACCCGGTCGGCGGTGCGGATCTCGGCGCCCGCCGCCGTCACGTCGCGCACATAGGCGCGGGTGGCGAGATCCCCGCGGGCGGTGTGCTGGTAGAGGCTGCGGATGCGCACGCCGCGCTCCAGCATGGCGAGCGCGCTGGTTCGGGCGCGGCCGAGCACCGACGGGGGCCGTGCCCCGCCGGGCTGTACGGCGAGGAACTCACTGCGGCAGCGCGCGCTCAGCCCGTTGAGCACCGACTGCACGGCGTCGCCGTCCTCGAGGAGGTCGAAGGCCTCGTGCCGATTGCGCAGCCTGCGCCCTTCGAAGTAGGCGGGCGTCAGCGAAAGCAGCCTTCCGCGTACGTCGGTGACGGCGTCCTGGAGCTCCCGTATCTGCCGTTCCGTGGTGCCGACGAGATCGGCGGCGGCCGCGTCCGGGCCGACGGGGACCAGGGTCCGCGGGTCGCCGGCCGCGGGCCGCAGCAGTCGAAGGCGCGTCAGCACCCCTTCAGCTGTTCCGACTTCGTCCGGCGAGAGTCCGAGGACGTCGGCGATGTCCGCCCGGTCGAACCGGCCCGCGGCGGCCGCGTGCCCGTAGGCGGCGGCGCTGACGTCGTCGAGCATGTCGAAGCCCGCTCCGGCTGCCCCGGGAGCATCACGCGGGGCACCGGAGGGGCCGGCGGGATTAGCTGCCATGCAACTTCACGCCATCGGCGGGAACTTGGCGGCGCGGTTTGCCGGGGACATGATCACCATGGTTGCCGGGAGCGGGGTCCATGACGCCGCTCTTGGGCTGTTGTTTACCCACCGCCGGCTTCAGGGGGACCATTGTGAACCGTTACCTCATCAGCTTCGCCCCATGGATCGTCTACGCCGTCATCGCGACGAGCGACGACTGGCGCAGCGGCGCGGAGTGGGGCCTCGCGATCGCCTGCGTAGTGATCATCCACGACCGCCGCTCCGGCAAGGCCTGGGACGAGATGGTCATCGAGCTGAGTGCGGCCGTGTTCTTCGCGGGCATCACGCTCCTCTCGTACGCACGTCCCGACTCGGCCCTCATTCCCTACGGCCCGGCGCTCGTCGACGCCTGGCTCGCCCTGACGGCGCTCGGCTCGCTGGCCGTCCACAGGCCCTTCACGCTGGGCATCGCCCGCCGTATCGCGCCGGAGCACGTCTGGAAGACCCCGGCGTTCTTCCGCACCAACGCCGTCATCACCTGGGTGTGGGCGGTGTCCTTCGCCGTCGCGGCGGGCGCGCTCGCGCTCCTCATCCACGCGGAACCGCGGGCGACGGCCGCCGCGATCGCGATCAAGGTGGTCACCTTCGTCCTGCCGGTGATGTTCACCATGCGCTACCCGGCGATCATCGCGAGCCGCAGGGAGCGGGCCGCGGGCACGGCGGACGCCTGAAGGGGGAAGCCCCGGCGAAGATCCGCCGGGGAGGATGCCAAACTGGGACGCATGGCTTACGACGATCTTCGCTCCCTCCTGCGGGCGCTGGAGCGCGAGGGTGACCTCAAGCGCATCAAGGCCGAGGTCGACCCCTATCTGGAGGTCGGTGAGATCGTCGACCGGGTGCAGAAGTCCGGCGGCCCCGCTCTCCTCTTCGAGAACGTGCGCGGCTCCTCGATGCCTCTCGCGATGAATGTGTACGGCACCGACCGGCGCCTGCTCAAGGCGCTCGGCCTGAAGTCCTACGAGGAGATCAGCGACAAGATCGGCGGCCTGCTGCGCCCCGAACTGCCGCACGGCTTCGTGGGCGTGCGCGAGGCGTTCGGCAAGCTCGGCTCGATGGTGCACGTGCCGCCGAAGAAGGTGAAGGACGCGCCGGTGCAGGAGGTCGTCCTGCGCGGCGACGACGTGGACCTGGACCAGCTCCCGGCCCTGTTCACCTGGCCCGAGGACGGCGGTTCCTTCTTCAACCTCGGCCTGACCCACACCAAGGACCCCGAGAGCGGCATCCGCAACCTCGGGCTCTACCGGCTCCAGCGCCACGACCGGCGCACCATCGGCATGCACTGGCAGATCCACAAGGACAGCCGCAACCACTACCAGGTGGCCGCCAGGAAGGGCGAGAAGCTGCCGGTCGCCATCGCGTTCGGCTGCCCGCCGGCCGTGACGTACGCGTCGACGGCGCCCCTGCCCGGGGACATCGACGAGTACCTCTTCGCCGGGTTCATCCAGGGCAAGCGGATCGAGATGGTCGACTGCAAGACGGTGCCGCTCCAGGTGCCGGCGAACGCCGAGGTCGTCCTGGAGGGGTGGCTGGAGCCCGGGGAGATGCTCCCCGAGGGCCCGTTCGGCGACCACACCGGTTTCTACACGCCGCAGGAACCGTTCCCCGCGCTGACGATCGACTGCGTGACGATGCGCAAGCGCCCGCTGCTGCAGTCGATCGTGGTGGGGCGCCCGCCGACGGAGGATGGTCCCCTCGGCCGGGCCACGGAGCGCTTCTTCCTGCCGCTCCTCAAGATCATCGTGCCGGACATCGTGGACTACCACCTGCCCGAGTCGGGCGGCTTCCACAACTGCGCGATCGTCTCGATCGACAAGAAGTACCCCAAACACGCGCAGAAGGTGATGCACGCCGTGTGGGGCGCCCACATGATGTCGCTGACCAAGCTGATCGTGGTCGTCGACTCGGACTGCGACGTGCACGATCTGCACGAGGTCGCGTGGCGGGCGCTCGGGAACACGGACTACGCCCGTGACCTGACGGTCGCCGAGGGCCCCGTCGACCACCTCGACCATGCCTCGTACCAGCAGTTCTGGGGCGGCAAGGCGGGCATCGACGCGACGAAGAAGTGGCCCGAGGAGGGCTACACGCGCGACGGCGGCTGGCCCGAGATGGTGCTGTCCGATCCGCAGACGGCGGCGACGGTCGACCGCCGCTGGAAGGAGTACGGCCTGTGACCAGCGCTTCCGCCGCGATCCCGCAGCCGGGCCGCACCAAGGCGTTCCTGCGCCTCGTCATGATCGAGCACTCGGTGTTCGCGCTGCCCTTCGCGTACATCGCGGCGCTCACCGCGATGTTCCAGATGGACCGGAACATCCACTGGGGGCGGCTGCTGCTCGTGACGGTCGCCATGGTCGGCCTGCGCACGTTCGCGATGGCTGTGAACCGGATCATCGACCGCGAGATCGACGCCCGTAACCCGAGGACCGCGCACCGCGAACTCGTCACGGGCGCGATGTCCGTGAAGTCCGCCTGGACCGGCGCGCTCATCGCGCTGGTCGTCTTCCTCGGCGCGGCCGCCCTGCTCAACCCGCTGTGCCTGGCGCTCGCGCCCATCGCGGTGATCCCGATGGTCGTCTATCCCTACGGCAAGCGGTTCACGAACTTCCCGCAGGCCATCCTGGGTCTCGCCCAGGCGATGGGGCCGGTCGGCGCCTGGATCGCGATCACCGGCGAGTGGTCCTGGGACGCGGTGGTCCTCGGGCTCGCGGTCGGTATCTGGATCGGCGGCTTCGACCTCATCTACGCCTGTCAGGACGTCGAGACGGACCGCGAGGTCGGCGTGATGTCGGTGCCGGCCCGCTTCGGGATCCCGGCGGCGATCCGGGGCGCGCGCGGCTGCCACGCGCTCACCACGGCGCTGTTCGTCTGGTACGCGCTCGCCACGGACGCGGGCGCGTTCTTCTGGCTCGGCCTCGTCATCGTCGCGGGCGCCTTCCTCTACGAGCACACGATCGTGCGGCCGCGCGACCTGTCCCGGCTCAACCGGGCCTTCTTCCAGGTCAACGGCTTCATCGGGATCGCCCTGTTCGCGTGTGCGCTGCTCGACCTCCTCGTGCGCGGCCTGACTGTCTGACCGCGACCGGGTGCCGGATAGGCTCGGTGGCATGACCGCAGGAGAAATTGGGCGCCGGCCTTGGATCGTGGGGGTGTCCGGCGCGTCGGGGACCCCGTATGCCGCCGCGGTTCTGCGCGCACTGCTCGACGCGGGGGAAAGTGTGGACCTCGTCGTCTCGCGGGCCTCGCGGCTGACGCTGCTCGACGAGACGGGCATCGCCTTCCGGGACGCGCACTGGCGCCAGGACCTGGGGGAGTGGCTGGCGCGCGGGGCGGACGGGAAGCCGGACACGTTCGCGGTGGGCGACCGGCTCGACCTGGTCCGGTACTGGGCGGCCGGGGATCTGGCGGCGGGACCGTCGTCCGGGTCGTATCCGGCGAAGGGCATGATCATCGTGCCCGCGTCCACGGCGTGCGTGGCGGGCGTGGCGCTCGGCCTGTCGAAGGATCTGCTCCAGCGCGCGGCGAGCGTGACGCTCAAGGAAGGGCGCAGGCTGGTCGTCGCGGTGCGCGAGACGCCGCTGAACGGACAGACGCTGAAGCATCTGGTGGCGCTGGACGAGGCGGGCGCCGTGGTGCTGCCCGCCTCTCCGGCGTTCTACGCGGGGGCGACGCACATCCAGGATCTGGTGGACTTCGTCGCCGGGCGGGCGCTCGACGCGGCGGGGGTGCCGCATCGGCTCTACCGCCGGTGGGAGGGAGAGCTCGGGGGCGGCTCTCCGGACCGTTAGCGCTTCTTCTTGGCGTGCGCGGCCCGCTTCTCAGCGGTACGCGCCTCGACGGCGGACTGGTGGGCACGCGAGCGGTTGGCCTGGTCCTGCAGCTCGCGCATACGGGCATAGGCCATCTCGATCGTGTACACGGTGACAACGCTCCTGAATGATCGTCTTTGATCGGTAGTCGAAGATCGCTTGCAAGGGCAGCCGAAGGTGAAACCGGGTTTCGGCTGAAAGATTCACAGGGTCAACGCCCTGGACGCCTTAGATTCTACACGTAAACTTGCGCCAACGCAGAATAATGAAAGGCATGGACCCATGGACGCCGTGGACAGGCAGCTCATTCAGGCCCTGCGCGAGAACGGCCGCGCCTCGTATGCCGAGCTGGGACGCCTCGTAGGCCTGTCCGGGCCCAGCGTCACCGACCGCATCAACCGTCTCGAGGCGGCCGGCGTCATCACCGGCTACCGCGCGACGGTCGACTCGCCCTCGCTCGGCCTCGGCGTCACCGCGCTGATCGGCATCTCGCTCTCCGACGCCGCCGACCACGAGGACGTGGCGCGCCGGCTCAAGGACCTCCACGAGATCGAGGACTGCTGGTTCATCGCGGGCGACGACTCGTACATGCTCAAGGTCCGGGTGGGCGACGTGGACGGCCTGGAGCGCACCATCCGCCGGCTCAGCGGCACGAAGGGCGTCTCGCGCACGCGCACCACGATCGTGCTGTCCACCAAGTGGGAGAACCGGGTGGGGGAGCTGCCCGAGGAGGAGTAGGAACGGGCACGGAGTGCCTGGTGGGGGCCCCTCCCGTCCGAAGGGCGGGGGAGTACGGTTGGCCGCAGTCTTTGATGAGGAGCAATGGCAATGGACGTAGGGCTCAAGCGCGAGCTGGAGCAGAAGGTGCGGGACGGCGAGCGCCTGTCCCGTGAGGACGGCATCGCGCTGTACGAGTCGGACGACCTGGCCTGGCTGGGCGGGCTCGCCCACGAGGTGCGCACGCGCAAGAACGGCGACGTCGTCCACTTCAACGTCAACCGCCACCTCAACATGACGAACGTGTGCACCGCCTCGTGCGCGTACTGCTCGTTCCAGCGCAAGCCGGGCGAGAAGGACGCGTACACGATGCGCATCGAGGAGGCCGTCCGCCTCGCCAAGGCGATGGAGAACGAGAACCTCACCGAGCTGCACATCGTCAACGGCCTGCACCCGACGCTGCCCTGGCGTTACTACCCGCGCTCCCTGAAGGCCCTCAAGGAGGCGCTGCCGAACGTCGCGCTGAAGGCGTTCACGGCGACGGAGATCCACCACTTCGAGACGATCTCCGGGCTCTCCGCCTCCGAGATCCTCGACGAGCTGATCGAAGCCGGTCTGGAGTCGCTGACCGGTGGCGGCGCGGAGATCTTCGACTGGGAGGTCCGTCAGCACATCGTCGACCACGCCACCCACTGGGAGGACTGGTCGCGGATCCACCGTCTGGCGCACGAGAAGGGTCTCAAGACCCCGTCCACGATGCTGTACGGGCACATCGAGGAGCCGCGCCACCGCGTCGACCACGTGCTGCGCCTGCGTGAACTGCAGGACGAGACCGGCGGTTTCCAGGTCTTCATCCCGCTGCGCTACCAGCACGACTTCGTCGACATGAAGGACGGCAAGGTCCGTAACCGCCTCCAGGCGCGCACGACCATGGCGACCGGCGCCGAGGCGCTCAAGACCTTCGCGGTCTCCCGGCTCCTGTTCGACAACGTGCCGCACGTGAAGTGCTTCTGGGTCATGCACGGCGTGCAGACCACCCAGCTCGCGCTCCAGCACGGCGCCGACGACATGGACGGCTCGGTCGTCGAGTACAAGATCACGCACGACGCGGACAACTACGGGACGCCGAACAAGCTGACCCGCGAGGACCTGCTCGACCTGATCCGCGACGCCGGCTTCCGGCCCGTCGAGCGGAACACCCGGTACGAGATCATCCGCGAGTACGACGGCCCGGACCTGGCGCGCCGTGAGACGCCGCAGGCGATGCGGGTCTGACGCATTTCGCGTGAGGAAGCCCCGGCCGACGGCCGGGGCTTCCCTCGTATCCGGCGGCTCACGCCACCGGCAGCAGCATCGTGATGTCGTCTCGGTCGTCGCCGGGGGTCACCCGGATCGCGCCCGGGACGCGGCCGACCTCCTTGTATCCGCACGCCGCGTAGAAGCGGTCGGCGCCGGTGCCGCCGCGGCAGGTGAGGCGGATCCCCTCGATGCCGTCGAAGCCGCGGGCGGCGTCGGCCGCGGCGGCCATCAGCTCCCGCCCGTATCCCTTGCCCTGGTGCCGCGGGTGGACCATCACGGTGTACAGCCAGATGTAGTGCTTCTGCAGGCGGTGCTGGTTGAACGTGAAGAAGGCCGTCGCCGCGACGGTGCCCTCCTCGTCGCGTCCGACGAGGAGCCGGGTGCGGCCCTCCGTCATCGCGACGAGGTGCCTGACCAGGTCGGGGCGGATGTCCTCGGTGGTGACGGGCGGGACGAAGCCGACCGCTCCGCCCGCGTTGGACACGTCGGCCCAGAGCGCGAGGACATCGTCCCGCAGCGCCGGATCGATCTGCGGGTCCAGCTGAAACGTAAGGGTCATCGGGCAATAGTAACCATTACTTGTGGTACCGCTCAATGCCCTTTCGGGGCCGCATGCTTCACTGAGATACGTAGGACCGATTCGGAACGGAAGAGTGGATTGACATGCTCCGCTACACGCTGATGCGCTTCGGGATCTTCGCGGGCTGTTTCCTTGTCGTCTGGGGCCTCGCCTCGACGGGCATCGTGCCCCGCGGTGCCGGCGGCTCGTACTTCCTGTGGATCGCCCTGCTCGGTCTCGTCATCTCCGCGCCCATCAGCTACATCGTGCTGCGCAAGGAGCGCGACCGGGCCTCGGTCAAGATCGTCGAGCGCGTCGACCGCACGAAGGCCAACCTCGAGCGCAACCGCGCGCAGGAAGACCTCACGGACGACGCGGCCCGCGCGCAGAGCGCCTCGTAACGCGCCTCGTCAGGCGTCTCGTTCCCGAAGTCCCATGTAAGGGACCCGTAAGCTTCGTCACAACACAGGTGGCCCCGGCATCGCTCGATGCCGGGGCCACCTGCGTTTTCCAGGTCCAAGGGCCACGGAGCGGGTCATTTCTTCCCCAAAGAACCCCTTTGATGTTCTCAAAGCATGAGTGTTAACGTGATTGCCATGAAGACATCCGCAGCCCGCATGCCCATGAGCGTCCCGCTCGTGGCGCGCCTGCATGTCGACCTCTGTCGTTGCATGTCTGCGGCCTGTCGCCTCTGAAGCGACCCCCGATGCAGCGGCGCCCCTGGTTCTTCCTCCCGCGGTGGCCGCTTCCTTACGTCCAACCCCACCCGCGCGTCATCACTGGAGTGTGTCCGTGTCCGCGAACGCCGCGTCCGCGTCCGAGAAGCAGAAGCCCCGCTTCCGAATACCCATCCCCTTCTGGGCCCAGGTCCTGCTCGGCCTCGTCGTCGGCCTCGTGCTCGGCTACGTCGCCCGCACCTACGATGTCTCCTGGCTCGCCACGACCCTCGACAAGGTCGGCGGCATCTTCATCCAGCTCCTGAAGCTGGCCGTGGCCCCGCTGGTGTTCTTCGCGATCCTGGTGTCCATCACCAATCTGCGGAAGGTCAACAACGCCGCGCGGCTCGCCAGCCGCACCCTCCTCTGGTTCATGATCACCTCGCTGATCGCGGTGGTCATCGGCCTCGCGATCGGCCTGCTCACCAACCCGGGCAACGGCTCGAACCTCACCCCGGCCGACGGCTCCAAGCCCGACCACGCCGGCTCCTGGCTGGACTTCCTCACCGGCATCATCCCGACCGATGTCGTCACGCCGTTCACCCAGCTCAACGTCCTGCAGATCGTCTTCATGGCGGTCGTCGCCGGTGTCGCCATCCTGAAGATCGGCCCGAAGGCCCAGCCGATCCTCTCCCTGTCCGAGTCCGTGCTGGAGCTCCTGCAGAAGGCCCTGTGGTGGGTCATCCTGCTCGCCCCGATCGGCTCCGCCGGCCTCATCGGCCGCGCCATCGTCCAGTACGGCTGGGACCTCCTCGGCAACTACGCGACGTTCACGATCGACATCTACGTCGGCTGCGCCCTGGTCCTCTTCGGCGTCTACCCGCTGCTCCTCGCGACCGTCGCCAAGCTGAACCCCCTCCAGTTCTTCAAGGGCGCCTGGCCCGCGATCCAGCTGGCCTTCGTGTCCCGCTCCTCCGTCGGCACGATGCCCGTCACCCAGCAGTCCGCCGAGCGCCTCGGCGTCCCGCGCAACTACGCCTCCTTCGCCGTGCCGTTCGGCGCGACGACCAAGATGGACGGCTGCGCCGCGATCTACCCGGCGATCTCCGCGATCTTCGTCGCGCAGATCTTCGACGTACAGCTCGGCATCAAGGAGTACCTGCTCATCGCGTTCGTCTCGGTGATCGGCTCCGCCGCGACCGCCGGACTGACCGGCGCCACGGTCATGCTGACGCTGACCCTGTCGACGCTCGGCCTCCCGATGGAGGGCGTGGGCCTGCTCCTCGCCATCGACCCGATCCTGGACATGATGCGCACGGCCACGAACGTGGCGGGCCAGGCGCTCGTGCCGGTCATCGTGGCCGCCCGCGAGAACATCCTGGACCGTGTGAAGTACGACAACGCCACCGCGTCTCCCGTCGAGGCGCTCGTGGAAGAGAGCCAGCACCAGGACGAGCCTCAGGTGGTGGGTGCCGCCGCCTGAGTCCCCAGGCTCGTACCCGTCCGCACCCCGCGCCCCGCCGGTTCCCTCCGGTCGTGGTGCGGGGTGTGTGCGTTGTGGTGGCTACGCTTGCGGGCGGACGCGGTTCGGAGAGAGGCGGGGGGCCGGGGTGGGCGAAGTGAGGGCCAAGCGGATGCCGCGGGCCGTGCGGGAGCGTCAGATGCTCGACGCGGCGGTGCGGGTGTTCGGGGAGCGTGGGTACCGGGCCGCGTCGATGGACGACATCGCGGAGCTCGCCGGGGTGTCGAAGCCGCTGGTCTATCTGTATCTGAACTCCAAGGAAGAGCTCTTCTCGGCGTGCATCCAGCGCGAGTCGGCGGCCCTGATCGCGACGGTGCGCGAGGGTGTCCTGGGCGGTGGGGACGCCGACCGGCAGCTGTGGGACGGGCTGCGCGCCTTCTTCACGCACACGGCGCAGCACCCCGACGGCTGGGCCGTCCTGCACAGCCACGCGCGGGCGGGCGGCGAGCCGTTCGTCGTCGAGGTCGCGGCCATGCGGGCGGAGATCGTCGCGTTCGTGACCGGGCTGATCGCGGCGGCGGCCAGGGAGGCGCACGGCGATCCCGCACTGCCCGACCGCGAGGTGGCCGGGCTCGCGCAGGCGCTGGTCGGGGCCGCGGAGTCGCTGGCCGGCTGGGCCAACACGGACCCGTCGGTGACGGCCGGGGAAGCCGCGGCCACGCTGATGAACTTCGCCTGGTCGGGCCTCGGGAACCTGCGGGAGGGCCGGCGCTGGTCACCCGCCCCCGGCGCGTAGCACCTCGCCCGTGACATGGGTGCGCGTCGCCGAGCGGAGCTCGAAGGCGGGCCCCCGGGACGCGTAGGTCACGGTCGTCGGCAGCAGTACGGGGGCCTTGAACGCGGCGCGCACCTGCACCTCGCCCTCCGCGCCGTGTTCGGCGAGGCAGCGGGCGACGGTCCACGTGCCGTGCGCGATGGCGCGCGGGAAGCCGAAGAGGCGGGCCGTGAGCGGGTGCAGATGGATGGGGTTGCGGTCGCCGGAGGCGGCGCCGTAGCGACGGCCCAGGTCGCCGGGCAGTTTCCACTCGGCCACGGTGGGCAGCGGCTCGGGTCGCACCTCGGCGGCCCCGGTGTCCCTGGCGGGTGCGTCGGTGCGGTGGCGCGCCAGGTACGTGCTGGTCGAGGTCCACGCGCGCGTGTCGCCCGCCCGCAGTTCGGTGACGACGGTGGCCTCGGTGCCGCGCCGGTGGGGCGCCAACTCCTTCACGTGTACGGAGAGCTCGTACGCCTCGTCGACCGGCAGGTCATGCCCCTGGGTGACGGTGATGGAGGTGTGGACGAGGCCGAGCAGGGGGAGCGGGAAGCGCCGCTCCGCCATGATCCGCATCGCCAGGGGAAAGCCGAGGACGTGCGGATACGTGACCGGGAGCGTCGCGGAGTCCGGGGCGAAGCCGCACACCTCGCGGTACGCGGCCAGGCGGGTGCGGTCGGCGCGTGCGGCGGGCAGGACCAGGCGGGTCGCGGGGGCCTCGGCGCCGGGGCCCGGACGCTTGAGGGGGGAGAGCAGGGCGCCGCGGGCCAGGAGGGGCGGCAGGGACGGGGCGGCGGTGAGGGTGACGGTCGTCATGGTCGTCACGCCCCCAGCAGGCTCTGGCCGCAGACCCGGACGACCTGGCCGTTGACGGCGCCGGAGGCCGGGTGGGCGAACCACGCCGTCGTCTCCGCCACGTCCACCGGGAGGCCGCCCTGTCCGAGGGAGTTCATGCGGCGGCCCGCCTCGCGGATGAACAGCGGGACGGCGGCCGTCATCTTCGTCTCGATGAAGCCGGGCGCCACCGCGTTGACCGTGACGCCGTGTTCGGCGAGCGCCTTGGGGGCGAGCGCCCGGGTCAGTCCGGCGATGCCCGCCTTGCTGGCCGCGTAGTTCGTCTGGCCCGCGTTGCCCGCGAGGCCCGCGATGGAGGCGGTGGCGACGATGCGGCCGCCGCGGCTGAGGGTGCCGGCCTTGAGCAGCGCGTCCGTGGTGGTCAGGACGCTCGCCAGGTTCACGTCGAGGACCGTGGCCCAGCGGTCGGCGGGCATCTTGGCGAGGGTGCGGTCCCGGGTGATGCCGGCGTTGTGGACGAGGGTGTCCAGGGCGGGGACCGCGTCCGCGATCCGCTCGGCCGCGTCGGGGGACGTGATGTCGAGGGGCAGCGCGGTCGCGTCGAGGCGGGCGGCGAGGGCATCGAGGTCCGCCTGCGCGGACGGCACGTCCAGGAGGATCAGGTGGGCCCCGTCCCGCGCGAGGACCTCCGCCACCGCCTCGCCGATGCCGCGCGCGGCGCCGGTGACCAGGGCCGTGCGGCCGGCCAGGGGGCGCGCCCAGTCGGCGGGCGCGGTGGTGTCGGCGGCCGCGACCCCGATCACCTGGCCGCTGACGTACGCGGACTTGGGCGACAGGAGGAAGCGCAGCGTCGACTCGGCGGCCGCCATGGGGCCTTCGACGCGGACGAGGGTGACGGTCCGGCCGCGGCCGGTCTCCTTGCCGAGGGAGCGCACGAACCCTTCGAGGGCCTGCTGGGCGGCGGCTTGGTGGTGGTCGTCGCGGGAGAGCGGGGCGCCGAGCACGACGATGCGGCCACTGGGCGCGATCGAGCGCGCGACCGGGTGCAGGGCCGCGTGTACCTCGGCGAGCGTGGGGACGTCCGTGACCGCGGTGGCGTCGAGGACGATCGCGGCGGGGCGCTCGGCCGTCGCCCCCACGTCGAGGCCGGTGCGCGCCAGAAGCTCCGCGAGCTCCGCCGTGTGCGCGGATCCGCCGGCCGTGAGATGGAGCAACGGGCCGTCCAGCGAGGGGCGTTCAGGGGTCCAGCGGTGCAGTTGTGCGGGCTGGGGGAGGCCCAGGCGGCGAGTCAGGAAGCGGCCGGGGGCCGTGCCGGTGAAGTTCAGATAGCGGTCGGCCATTGTCCAACTCCCTGCGCGGTCGGTAATTTACTTCTGAGTAAGGTTACTCAACGGTCAGGAGTTGGTCGAGATGGAACGCGCAGCACGCCCGGTGCGCGGGGACCTGCCGCGCCGCGTCGCGGTCGTCGGCGGCAGCCGCATCCCCTTCGCCCGCTCCGACGGCCCCTACGCGACCGCCTCGGACCAGGACATGCTGACCGCGGCCCTCGACGGCCTCGCTACGCGCTACGGCCTCCAAGGTCCGGGCGCCGTCGGCGAGTTCGTCGCGGGAGCGGTTCTCAAGCACAGCCGCGACTTCAACCTCGCGCGCGAGACGCTCCTCGGCTCCGTACTCGACCCGCGCACCCCGGCGTACGACATCCAGCAGGCCTGTGGCACCGGGCTCCAGGCCGTGATCGCCGCCGCCAACAAGATCGCGCTCGGGCAGCTCGACAGCGCGGTCGCCGGCGGCGCCGACACCGCGAGCGACGCGCCGCTCGGCGTCAACGACTCCCTGCGCCGGATCCTCCTCGACGCGCGGCGCGCCCGCTCCCTGCCCGCGCGCCTCAAGGCCCTGACCCGGGTGCGCCCCCAGCACCTCGTGCCGGACATCCCGCGCAACGCCGAGCCGCGCACCGGCCTGTCCATGGGTGAGCACGCCGCAGTCACCGCCCGCACCTGGGGCATCGCCCGCGAGGCGCAGGACGAGCTGGCCGCCGCCAGCCACCAGCGGCTCGCGGCCGCCTACGAGCGGGGGTTCCTGGACGACCTCGTCGTCCCGTACCGGGGGCTCGACCGCGACCAGAACCTGCGCCCGGGGTCGACGGTCGGGAAACTCGCCACGCTCAAGCCCGTGTTCGGCACGGACGGCCCGAACCCGACGATGACGGCGGGGAATTCGACCCCGCTGACCGACGGCGCGGCCGTGGTCCTGCTCGCGAGCGAGGAGTGGGCCGCCGAGCGGGGCCTCGAACCGCTGGCGTATCTCACGGCGTACGAGACCGGGGCCGTGGACTTCGTCGGCGGGGACGTGACCGGGGGCGAGGGTGACGGGCTGCTCATGGCGCCCGCCCACGCCGTGCCCCGGATGCTGGAGCGGGCCGGGCTCGGCATCGGCGACTTCGACCTCTTCGAGGTCCACGAGGCCTTCGCCTCACAGGTCCTCGCGACGCTCGCGGCCTGGGAGAAGCAGGGGCTCGCGCCCGTCGACCGGACCCGGCTCAACGTCGCCGGATCCTCCCTCGCGACCGGCCACCCCTTCGCCGCCACCGGCGCCCGCATCGTGGCCACCCTGGCGAAACTCCTGAGCGAACGCGACGCCCCGTCCCGTGGGCTGATCTCGATCTGCGCCGCCGGCGGTCAGGGAGTCACCGCGATACTCGAACGGGCTTGAGGCGTACGGGAGTTCAGGACTCCCGGCGGTCCGGGCGGGCCGCCGGGTCCAGGCGGAGCATCGCCGCCTCGTCCGGGCTGCCGGGCTCGGCCTGGTAGGTGACGAGGCGCTGCCCGCCCGTGCGCGCCAGCTGCATGACCTCGAAGGTGAGGGTCATCGTGCCGACCTTGGGGTGCGCGAGCGTCTTGCTGCCGCCGCCGCGTTCGAGCACCTCGTAGCGGTCCCAGAGCTTCGCGAACTCCGGTGACTTCAGGACGAGTTCACCGACGAGGGCGGCCAGCTGCGGCGAGTTCGGGTCCTTGCCGCCCACCGCGCGCAGATGCGCCACCGACTGGGCGACCGTCGCCTCCCAGGGGACGTAGAGCTTGCGGCCCACGGGGTGCAGGAACAGATAGCGCGTGAGGTTGCGCTCCTCGGGCGGGGAGTCCCACAGACCCGGCAGGAGACGGCGGCCCGCCGGATTCGCCGCCAGCATGTAGTTGTGCGGGCTCACCACGTACGCGGGCAGCGGACTGAGTGCCTCCAGGAGCCGCAGGACCGACTCGCGCACCGTGTGGTCGGTCGTGGGGTGCGGCTCGGTGAGCCGGCCCGAAGCCAGCTCGGCCAGGTCGTGGAGGCGCTCGTGGGCGTCGCCGCACAGCCGCAGGGCGCGGCTGATGGCGTCGATCACGGCCGTGGAGGGGTTCGTCTCGCGGCCGCGCTCCAGCCGCGTGTAGTAGTCGACGCTGACGCCGGCGAGCGTCGCCAGTTCCTCGCGGCGCAGGCCCGGCGTCCGCCGGATCCCCGCGCCCGCGGGCAGCCCCGCGTCCGCCGGGCTCACGAGCGCGCGCCGCGCCTTGAGGTACCTGCCCAGTTCGGTGCCGTCGTTCGTCGCTCCACCAGCCATACCTCCATTCTCCCTGCCCGGCGACGTCTGTGGGGGGCCGTGTCAGGACCAGGAACAGCGCGCCCCGGTGAACGGCGGCCTGCCACCTGGCGCCGACTCCGCGCAGAGTTGGTCCCGTTGCGGGCGGCCCGGCCACCGCGGACCCAGGGGGTGCACGGCACCGGGCCGCGGACGCGGTCGCCGGAGCCGCCCGCACGAAGCCGTACCGGGGAGGACCGACGGACCACGTCGCCCACCCGTTTCTCCACCCGAGGAGCCCCGAATGCCGTCCGTCGCCACCCGCTCCGACCAGCGGAACCCGACCCGCGTCCCTGGGGCCGGTGCGCCGGCACCCGCACAGGCATCCGGCTTCGCCCTCGTCGCCGCTCTCCTCGGGTTCACCGTCATCTCCATCGACGTGTCCGCGGTGAACATCGCGCTGCCCGCCATCCGTTCGTCGCTGCACGGCGGCATCACCGGGCTCCAGTGGATCGTCGACGCGTACACCCTGATGTTCGCCGCGCTCATGCTCTCCGCCGGCGCGCTCGCCGACCGGGCCGGTGCGCGGCGCGCCTACGCCTGGGGCGTCGGACTGTTCACCCTGGCTTCGCTCGCCTGCGCCCTCGCGCCCGGCATCGGCACGCTCGTCGCGGCCCGCGTGCTCCAGGGCGGCGCCGCGGCCATCGTGATGCCGGCCTCGCTCGCGCTGATTCGCCGGGCCTACGACGACGCGCGGCACCGCGCACGGGCCATCGCCCTGTGGACGGTGGGCGGTTCGGTCGCCATGGCCGTGGGCCCGGTACTCGGCGGCATACTCACCGAGGCCGCCGGCTGGCGCGCCGTCTTCTTCCTGAACCTGCCCGTGGGCGCCCTGATCCTGGCCCTCCTCGTCCGCGTCCCGCGCTCCCCGCGCCGGCCCGCCCCGCTCGACCTGGCCGGTCAGGTCACCGCGGTCCTCGCCCTCGCCGGGCTCGCCTTCGCCGTCATCGAGGGCGGCCACGCCGGCTGGACCGCCCCGTCCGTCCTCGCGGCACTGGCCGTGGCCGTCGCAGGGGCGCTCGCCTTCCTCGCCGCCGAGAAGTGCCACCGCGCGCCCATGGTCCCGCTGCCCCTGCTGCGCCGGCGCGACGTGAGCGTCTCCCTCGCCATCGGCTTCGCCGTCAACGTCGCCTTCTACGGCGCGATCTTCCTGCTCGGCCTCTACTACCAGCAGCTGCGCGGCATGTCCGGCACAGCGGCCGGCCTCATGTTCGTACCGCTGGCGGCGATCATCACGGCGACCAACCTCATCTCCCCGCCGATGGCCGAACGCTTCGGCCGCCGTCCCGTCATCGTGACCGGGCAGGCCGTCCTCGCCCTCGGCATGTTCAGCCTCCTGCCGCTGGCCGCGCACACCCCGGTCTGGCTGATCCTTCTCCTGCTCGTCCCGACGGGCATGGGCGGCGCGTTCGCGGTCCCCGCGCTCACCGCCCTGCTCATGGACAGCGTCCCGGCCGCCCGCGCGGGCACGGCCTCCGGCCTCCTGAACGCGTTCCGCCAGACCGGCGGCGCCCTCGCCGTCGCACTCTTCGGCTCCCTCATCGCGGGCGGCGCCGGTGACGGCTTCTCCCTCGGGGGCATGCGCACGAGCCTGATCGTCGCGGGCGGCCTCCTGTGCGTGACGGCGGCGCTGGCGGCCTGGGCCCTGCCGAAGAAGCAGGGCTAGGGGCTACGGCGAGGTGGGGGCGTTGTGCAGGCAGTGCGCCAGGCAGCGCCGCCGGAACTCGGCGTCCTCGCCGAGGCGTTCCAGCAGATGCTTGCCGTACGCGCGCGTGGCGGCCGCCATGCGGAAGGCGCCGGGGCCCGACGGCTCGGATGTGATCAGGCGGTGGGCCGCGAGCCCCTCGAAGGCGCGGGCGAGTTCGTCGGGCGGCAGCCGGTCGTCCGCGCACACCGTCACCGTGTCGGCCAGGGTGAAGGGCCCGGTGAAGACGGAGGCCCGCGCCCACAGCAGCCGTTCGCCGGGCGGGCAGAGCCGCTGGCTCCAGCGCAGCGAGGCGCGCAGCGTGCGCAGCCGGTGCGGCAGTCCGGGCATCGGGGCGGGCAGGTCGAGGAGGCGCTCGGGGCGGCCGATCAGCGACAGCAGGTCGTCGGCGTCGTGACGCTTCAGCTGGCCCGCCGCGATGCGCAGGGCGAGCGGCAGCCCGGCGAGTGCCGCGCAGATGCGGCGGGCCGGTTCGGGGTCCGGGTCCCGCGGCGCGCCGAGTGCCCGCGCGGCCGTCGTGAGCAGACGGGCGGCGCCGCCGGGGGTGAGCGGGGCCAGGGGGAACGTGACCGGGGTGTCCAGCGGGACCCTGCTGGTGGCGAGGACGCGCAGCTCCGGGCACGCCTGTACGAGGTGCAGCAGCGTGGCGGCGCACTCCGCGGCCTGCCGCTCGCAGGTGTCGACGACGAGGAGCACCGGCCGCCGCCCGATCGCGGCGGCCAGCGCGGGGAGTTGGGGCACCGCGGGATCGCCGTCGAAGCGCAGCGCGCGGGCGAGCGCGTGCGGCACGAGTCCGGCGATGTCGAGCGCGGCCAGGTCGGCGGTGCCCGTCATGGACCAGGGCTCGCGGCGCATGCGCCGTACGACCTCGGCGGCGAGCGCGCTCTTGCCGACGCCGCCCGGCCCGGCGACCGTCAGCAGGCGATTCTCGCGCAGCAGCCCTTCGAGCGCGGCCGCGGCGCCCGCCCTGCCGACGAGTCCAGTGGCCCGGGTGTGCAGGAGCTCCGGCATGTTCTGGTGCCTCCGTCGACTTGCGTCGGCTTGTGTTCCGGTCGGATGCGGCCAGCATGTGCCGGGCGGGTGGTCCCCGGCATCGGTGCGTGCGCAGAAATCCGTATACCTACCTCTGCGCCGGGTCCGGTCGGTGACGCGGGCCGATCACAGTAGCGGCGGTTCCCGCGACGCCGGTCCGCGTGACCGTTCGGGGCCGCTATCCGTTCGTACGTTGCCGAATGAGCCCATCTGGGAGCGAGTTGGAGGCGTTACGCGCCCGATCGAGGCGGATTCCCGGGCAAAAGGCAGGAGCCCCGTCTCCTCCACGTGCCGGGGCACATGGGGGAGCGGGGCTCCTTGGGTACTGCATCCGTTCCGGAGTCACGACGTCCCTAGGGCAGGCCTGGGGACGCCCCACTTACATGGGGGTGACGTTCTCCGCCTGCGGACCCTTGGGGCCCTGCGTGACGTCGAAGCTCACGGCCTGGTTCTCCTCGAGGGAGCGGAAGCCGTTTGCGTTGATCGCGGAGTAGTGGACGAAGACGTCCGGGCCGCCGCCTTCCTGGGCGATGAAGCCAAAGCCCTTTTCAGCGTTGAACCACTTCACGGTTCCGGTAGCCATAAGCCCTCCTTGGGCCAAAGGGTCGCCCTGCTCCAGAACCTGCAAATGCACTTGCGAACAACTGCAAAAGTCTGAAAACGACGAGAGCCCGCGGTCACATGCTCCGCAGGCTCTGTACTGCAAGGGAAACCAAACTGCAACTTGCGGGCGAGCCTAGCACGCAGGCACCGGAATGCAATAGAGGGAAAGATCACGTCACCCGGAGGTTTGACACGGGGCGCCAAAGGGTTGACGGGGCCGACTCGGGGACCCTGAAGCCTGCACCGTACCGCATGGGGTCTAGCCTCGCGATGTGGACAATTCTCCCGAGACCCCGCAGCGCAACCGACCACGAGTCGGCCACATCCAGTTCCTCAACTGCATGCCCCTGTACTGGGGACTTGCCAGGACGGGAACGCTCCTCGACCTCGAGCTCACGAAGGACACCCCGGAGAAGCTCAGCGAGAGCCTCGTCCAGGGCGACCTCGACATCGCGCCCATCACCCTCGTCGAGTTCCTGAAGGCCGCCGACCAGCTCGTCGCCTTCCCCGACCTCGCGGTCGGCTGCGACGGCCCGGTGATGTCCTGCGTGATCGTCTCGCAGGTACCTCTCGACCAGCTCGACGGGCGGCGGGTAGCGCTCGGCTCCACCTCGCGCACGTCCGTGCGCCTCGCGCAGCTGCTGCTCGCCGACCGGTTCGGCGTACAGCCCGACTACTACACGTGCCCGCCCGACCTGGGGCTGATGATGCAGGACGCGGAGGCGGCCGTGCTCATCGGTGACGCCGCTCTGCGCGCCAATCTGCACGACGCGCCGCGCCTGGGGCTTGAGGTGCACGACCTGGGCGCCCTGTGGAAGGAGTGGACGGGTCTGCCGTTCGTCTTCGCCGTGTGGGCCGCCCGCAAGGACTACGCGGAGCGCGAGCCGCTCATCACGCGCAAGGTGCACGAGGCGTTCCTCGCCTCCCGGGACGTGTCCCTGGAAGAGGTCACCAAGGTCGCCGAACAGGCCGCCCGCTGGGAGGTCTTCGACGAGCAGATCCTCGAGCGCTATTTCACGACGCTCGACTTCCGCTTCGGCGCGCGGCAGCTGGAGGGCGTCACGGAGTTCGCCCGCCGGGTGGGCCCGACGACCGGTTTCGCGGCCGATGTCCGGGTGGATCTCCTGCAGCCGTGACGCGGTAGCTCCGCGGCCTCCGGAAGGCGTACGGGAATTCCCCTGCGGGAATTCGCGTACGCCTTCCGTGCGTCGCCCCTCCGGCGTGCGGGGCAATTCCGGCTATCCGGGAAACAACGGGCTGTTCGGCGGCTATCGACTGTGAACGTCAGGAATTTCACCGGTGAACGTTTTGAATACGCCGGGCCCGCGGATATCGGAGCGACGCGTTCCGCGAGGCGTCGACTACAGGAAGGCGTGACAGGGGAGGACTACCCTGGCCCGACTGGAGCGCGGGCACAGGGGGAGGCCAGGCCATGCAGCCGCTGGAAGCCGGCGAACCGACCACGATCGGGCCCTACCGGCTGCTCGGCCGGCTCGGTTCCGGCGGAATGGGCCGCGTCTATCTGGGGCGCAGCGCCGGAGGCCGCAGTGTCGCCGTGAAGGTCGTCCATCCGCACTTCGCGCTCGACGAGGAGTTCCGGGCCCGCTTCCGGCGCGAGGTCGACGCTGCGCGGCGCGTCGGGGGCGCCTGGACGGCGCCGGTCCTCGACGCCGACCCGGAGGCGCCCGTGCCGTGGGCCGCGACCGGGTACGTGGCCGGACCTTCCCTCGCGCAGGCCGTGAAGGAACGCGCCCTGCCCGACCACTCCGTACGGGTCCTGGGCGCGGGCCTTGCCGAGGCCCTGTCGGTGGTGCACGGCCTCGGGCTCGTCCACCGCGACGTGAAGCCGTCGAACGTGCTGCTCACCGTCGACGGCCCGCGCCTGATCGACTTCGGCATCGCCCGCGCCACCGACGGCACCGCCTCCCTCACCTCCACGGGCGTCTCGATCGGGTCGCCCGGATACATGGCGCCCGAGCAGATCCTCGGCAAGGGCGTCACGGGCGCCGCGGACGTCTTCTCCCTCGGCGCGGTCCTCGTCTACGCGGTGACCGGCACGTCCCCGTTCCCCGGCGACTCGTCGGCCGCGCTCCTCTACAAGGTGGTGCACGAGGAGCCCGAACTCGGCCTGGCGCGCGGGGAGCTGCGCGACGTCGCCGCGGCGTGCCTGGCGAAGGACCCGGCCGTCCGGCCCACCCCCGAAGAGGTGGCGGGCGCCCTCGCCCCGCAGGGCGCGGCCCGGCTCGTCGCGGCGGGGTGGCTGCCGGGCGCGCTGGTGGAGCAGGTGGGGCGCAGCGCGGTGGCGCTTCTGGACCTGGAGGGCGCGGCGCCGGATACGGGTGCCGGGTCGGGGCCGGTGGGGTTCAGCGAGCCCTCGGTCGACGGGCCGCCCGCCGGGGTGTTCGGGCCGCCCGATCCCGCGTACGGGCCGGCCGCCCCGTGGTCCTCGGCGTATGTGCCGGCCGTCGCCGACTCCGCCGTGCCGGCGCCGCGCACGGAGTCGCCGGGTGCGGGGAGGGTCTCGGTCAGCGTGGCCGCGACGTCCTCGACGGGCGCCAACGGGCGTGGGCGCAGGCTCAGTTGTACGGTCGCTCTGGGCGTCGCGGGCGCCCTGGCCGCGGTCACCCTGGGCTCGGCCTTCCTCTTTGACCTGCTGCCGGGGAATTCGGACTCGCAAGGCGGCTCGGACACGGGTGCGAGGCCGCCCGCGGCCACGCCGTCCGGCGGGCAGGTCCCGTCCGGCTATCTCGGCAAGTGGCACGGCAAGGTGGTGCAGGCCGGGGTTCCGTTCGGCACCTTCGACGTCGAGGTGAGGCAGGCGGGGCCGGGGCAGAAGGTCGGCACGGTGACGTCGACCGATCCGCTGGGCATCAACTGTGTCGACGTACTCACCTTGAAGTCGGCCACGGGCAAGGAGCTGGTGGCCGGGGGAGAGGCCGCCGAGTCGAACCCCGGAACATGCGCGTCGTCCGCCCACACCGTGCATCTACGGCTGGACGGGAAGGTGCTGGTGTACACGTCGGAGTATCCGGAGGCGGGTAACCCGACGGCGCGCCTGGGGCGGGTGGGCGGCTGAGCCCGCGCCCACGGGGCTACGCGTTGTCCTTGCCGGCGACGAAGGAGCCCATGCCGGGAGTGGTGACGATCAGCCCCTCCGCGCGCAGGGCGGCGGTGGCCTTGCGGACCGTCACCCGCGAGACGCCGAATTCAGCCTCGAGCTTCACCTCGGAGATCAGGCCGTGCACGGGGTACTCGCCGCGGGCGATCCGGGCGCGGACTTCCTCGGCGATCTGCTGCCACTTGGGGCGGGTGGGGTTGAATTCGAACACAACCGAACTGTACGTACCCCTCTAAGGGGCAGCATAGAAAGTCCCGTCTTAACCTAGGTATAGACAGGTCATAACAGGGGGCTCTACGGTGAGGGCATGAAAGACCCCGGCGGCGGTTGCACCCGCCCCGGGGCATGGCCGAACGCTTCAAAGGAGCGCCGACAGTGCGAAACCTTATCCTCCAGCTCGCCTTCTGGGCCCTCGTCCTCTGTACGCCCCTGCCACGCGGGCGCCATCGATCCCGGGGGGTGCACCCGGCACCCGTACCCGCGCCGCGCCCCCCGGTTACACCTCAACTCCGCTGCGCCATCGCGCCGTTGGACGGCGACGCGTCCTCCCTCGTACGCCCGTATCTGCTCGGTGACGCCGAGGCGTTCCTGGAGCGGCGGCGTCAGCGGGAGCGGCGGCGGGTGCTGTATCTGGCGACGTTCGGGGTCGACTTGGGCGCGCGGCGCATCCACGGCGTGCGCGTGCCGGTGGCTGTGGCGGTGGCCCGGTGAGCCGGGCGGTGGTGCGGATGTGTGCTCGTTGTCAGTGTGTGACCGATGAACCGGTTCTCGTGTACATCGGCCATGCGGCGAGCGGACCCGGGTTCAACGTGTACGCGTGCCCGGCGTGTGCCGACACGTATCCGCCGATGAGTGACCCAATGGACGCCCTCAGGAGGCCGACGGGGACTGACACCTGACGGGCTCCAGGGAGAGTACGTAGGGTACTTGGCGTGGATGTGGACCTGTTGCTGGTCGTAGGGGCTGTCGTCTGGGGCGTGGTCGCCGGGGGACTCGTGCCGCGTGCCGCCTACCGGTTCTCCGTCGAGCCCGACGAGGACTGGCGGGCCGCGTGCCCGGCCGGACATCCCATCAGCGGCCTCGCGGGCGGCTGGCTCGGGCGTGCCCGGTGTGCGGACGGCACCCGGTACGGGCCCCGCACCGCCCTCGTCTCCCTCGTCACCGCTCTCGTGTGTGCCGCCCTCGCCGCCGCGACCGGCGCCCGCCCCGAACTCGCGGCCTGGCTGCTGCTCGCGCCCGTGGGAGTGCTGCTCGCGACCGTGGACTTCAGGGTGCGCCGACTGCCCGACGTGCTGACGCTGCCGCTCGCCGCGGCCGCCCTCGCGCTGCTCGGGCTCGCCGCGCTGCTGCCCGAGCCCGGCGGTGCCTGGCGCACGTCCCTGCTCGGCGCGGCCGCGCTCGGCGGCGGCTACCTCGTGCTCTTCCTGATCCACCCCGCCGGGATGGGGTTCGGGGACGTGAAACTGGCCGTCGGACTGGGTGCGGTGCTCGGCTGGTACGGCTGGGGCCTGCTGCTCATCGGCACGTTCGCCGGGTTCCTGTTCGCGGCGCTGTACGGGGGTGTGCTCGTGGCGCTGCGGCGGGCGGGGCGGCGGACCGAGATCCCGTTCGGCCCGTTCCTGATCGCGGGCGCCTTCGCCGGCGTGCTGATGGGGGCGTACGCCGCCTGATCCCGGGTGAAGTCCGGTGGGGAACCACGGCAGTTGGCCGACAGCAAAGGGAAGAGAACATGGATGTCGAGATTTGGCCGAACGCCGGCGTTGCCCCGTTCCGGTTCGGCATGCCCTTCGGTGAGGCGATGGACATCGCCCGGGATCTGGGTGCCACCGTCAGCCATCAGGCGGGGGCCGAGCAGCCGCCGGGCCAGTACGTGCTGACGCTGGAGGACTCCGGGTTCCAGTTCTTCCTGTTCTTCCCGGAGGACGGGGCGCTGGCCGGCGTCGAACTGTGGCGCTTCCGTAAGGAGGACGCCGACATCAACGTGACCTTCGACGGTCTGGACGTGTTCCGCACCCCCGGCGAAAAACTGGTGGAGCAGATCGAGGAGCGCGGGCACGAGGTCGAGTACGACGACTACGGGACGTATCTCCTGCCGGAGCTCAAGACGGCCTTCGCGAACAACAGCTCCTACGAGTACCCCACCGACGACGAGGGTGACCCCCTGTACTTCGACTACGTCCTGGTCACGACCGGGCCGGTCCGCTGACCCGGCGGGCGGGGCGGGGCGCCTGGCCTCGGGCAGCCGGAAGAGCTGGCGTACGCTGAGGCGGTCCGTCCACAACCCGTTACGAACACAACGAAAGGGACGCCGGTGACCGAGAAGGCCGACCTTCAGACCGTCCTCGACCGTGCCGCCGCGGGTGGACGCATCACCCCCGAAGAGGCGCTCGACCTCTACCGCGACGCTCCCCTGCACGCGCTCGGCGCGGCCGCCGACGCGATCAGGCGCCGCCGCTACGCGGGCACCGAGCACATCGCGACGTACATCATCGAGCGGAACATCAACTACACGAACGTCTGCGTGACGGCGTGCAAGTTCTGCGCCTTCTACGCCGCGCCCAAGGACACCGCCAAGGGCTGGACGCGCGACCTCGACGACATCCTGCGGCGCTGCGCCGAGACCGTCGAACTCGGCGGCACGCAGGTCATGTTCCAGGGCGGGCACCACCCGGACTTCGGCGTCGAGTACTACGAAGAGCACTTCTCGGCGATCAAGAAGAACTTCCCGCAGCTGGTCATCCACTCCCTCGGCGCCTCCGAGGTCGAGCACATGGCCCGCATCTCGAAGGTGTCCGCCGAGGAGGCGATCCAGCGGATCCACGCCGCCGGGCTCGACTCCTTCGCCGGTGCCGGCGCCGAGCTGCTCCCGGAGCGGCCGCGCAAGGCCATCGCCCCGCTCAAGGAGAGCGGCGAGCGCTGGCTGGAGATCATGGAGATCGCCCACGGGCTCGGCGTCGAGTCGACGTCCACCATGCTCATGGGCACGGGCGAGACCAACGCCGAGCGCATCGAGCACCTACGGATGATCCGTGACGTACAGGACCGGACCGGCGGCTTCCGGGCCTTCATCCCGTACACGTACCAGCCCGAGAACAACCACCTCAAGGGCCGGACCCAGGCCACCATCTTCGAGTACATCCGCATGATCGCGATCTCGCGGATCTTCCTCGACAACATCGCCCACATCCAGGGGTCCTGGCTGACCACCGGCAAGGAGGCCGGCCAGCTCACCCTGCACTACGGCGCGGACGACCTCGGCTCCGTGATGCTGGAGGAGAACGTCGTCTCCTCCGCGGGCGCCAAGCACCGGAACAACCTGCGCGACATGATCGACATGATCCGCAGCGCGGACCGTGTCCCGGCCCAGCGCGCCACGACCTACGAGCACCTCGTCGTGCACGACGACCCGGCGAACGACCCGGTCGACGACCGCGTCCAGTCGCACATCTCGTCCACCGCGATCGAGGGCGGCACGGCGCACCCCGAGCTGAAGCTCGTCTCCACCAACTGAGGCTCCTTTGCTGACGATTCATGTGGCCGAGGCCTCGCCCGAGGCCGCGGTCCTGGTCGACGGCGCGTCCGTCGCCGCCCTCGGCCCGTACGAGGACCTCGCCGCCGTCCGCCCGCAGGCGCGGGTGCGGCGGTGGCCGGGCATCCTCACGCCCGGCCTGCTCAACCCGTACGGTCCCGAGATCCTCGAAGGCACCTACCACCCGGACCCGCGCGAGGCCGACGAGTTCGGCACCCGGCCGATCGTCGGGGAGCGCGCGCGGGAGATCTTCCGCGCCGATCCGTCCCGGGTCGGGGCCAGCGCGCGGCGCGGCATCCAGCAGCTGTTCGCGCACGGCACCGTCGCCGTGGCCGGGGAGCTGCGCTCGCGAGCCGTGGTGGACGCGGTGCGCAGGGCCGGGCTCGCGATCGGGCAGCGCCCGCCGAACCAGCCGGGGCCGGTGTCCTTCTCGCCGGTGCCGCTCGTCCTGCTGCCGCCGCTGACCGTGGGCGGACCGGCCAGGTTCGCCGTGTTCGACGTGCCGGACCGTGCCTCGCTCGCACGGCTCGGCCCGGCCGGCTGCGTGGCCACGGTCATCGAAGGGCGCCTGGTCTACCGGCGCCGCTGACGCCGGCCCGGGGGCGTACTGCCACAATGGACGCGTGACCCGCGCATCCCTGGACAAGCAGCCGCACGAAGTCGCTTCGATGTTCGACGACGTGGCGGACCGGTACGACCTCACCAACGACGTGCTCTCGCTCGGCCAGGCCCGGCTGTGGCGCAAGGAGGTCGCGAAGGCCGTCGACGCGCGGCCCGCGCAGAAGGTCCTCGACCTCGCGGCCGGTACGGCGACGTCCTCGCAGCCGTTCGCGCAGGCCGGTGCGTACGTCGTGCCCTGCGACTTCTCGATCGGGATGCTCCAGGTCGGCAAGAAGCGGCACCCGTGGATGCCGTTCACCGCGGGCGACGCCACGAAGCTGCCGTTCAAGGACGACACCTTCGACGCCGTGACCATCTCCTTCGGCCTCAGGAACGTGCAGGACACGGACACGGCGCTGCGTGAGCTGTACCGGGTGACGAAGCCCGGCGGGCGCGTCGTGATCTGCGAGTTCTCGCAGCCGACGTGGGCGCCGTTCCGCACCGTCTACACCGAGTACCTGATGCGTGCCCTGCCGCCGGTGGCCCGCGCCGTCTCCTCGAACCCGGACGCGTACGTCTACCTCGCCGAGTCGATCCGCAGCTGGCCCGACCAGCCGGCGCTCGCGGCCCGCCTGCAGAAGGCCGGCTGGTCGGACGTGGCCTGGCGCAACCTGACCGGCGGCGTCGTGGCGCTGCACCGGGGAACCAAGTAGCGGCTCTCCTGCGGCTCTCCTGCCGCCAAGTAGCCCTTCGCGCCCGTCCGTTGTGCCGAATCCCCGCCACGGGGAACCGGCCACCGGGAAAGATGTGTCCGTTGAGTACGTGGTGACGGCCGGTCACCTTTGGTAACGGTACGACTTTCCCGGATGACGGAGCATTTCCCATGGCGTCGTTCTGCCCGCACTGCGGAGCCCAGGCTCCCGACGAGGCCCGCTTCTGCATGAAGTGCGGGCGGGAACGGGCGCCGGAGCACGAGCCCGCTGTTCAGGGTCCGTCGGCGCCTCCCGCCGGGCCCGCTGGTTCGCCTGCGCTCGCTGGACCGCCTGCGCCCGCTGGTTCGCCTGCTCCTCCTGCTTCTCCCGCTCCTCCTGGGCAGCCGCCCGTTCCGCCGGTCGCGCCGCCCGCCGCCCCGCCGCCGCCCGCGTTCGCCCCCGGCGGGCCCTCGCCCGTCGGTGCCTTCTTCGGGCGTGCCTTCCGTGGCGACTGGGCCGGCTCGGGGCAGGCCGCGCTGTGGCCCGTGGGACTCCTGGTGATCGCCGCCGTCGCCCTCGCCATCCCCTCGTACGGGCAGGGCAGCGACGTCGTCGTCGGGTTCGGCGACCGGATGCGGATCGCGCTCGCGCTGCTGCTCCAGTCGCTCGGCGGCGGCTTCGAGGTGTCGGCCTCCTCCGGCGGCTCCTCGCCCTTCGGCGGCTCGGACTCGCCGTTCGGCGGCGGGAGCGGTGACATGGGGGCGGAGCTCAGCGGCGGCGCCGCACTCTCCCTCGTCCCCCTCACCGTCACCGCCCTGTGGATCCTGGCGTTCTGGATCGGCGTACGCGTCCTGCGCTCGCGTCTCCAGGCCCGCGCGACGAGCCCGGCCGGGCAGCCGGGCGACCCCTCGGGACCCGGCACCCCCGGGCTCGAAGCCACCCTGCGCGTCGCCCTGTTGGTGACCGTCTGCGTTCTCGTGCTCGGCCTGTTCGCGCAGCCCTCGGTCCAGGGCGTATCGATCTCGTCGTCGCCCGTGCTCGCCGCGCTCGGCGCGCTCCTCATCTCGCTCGCCGTCTCCGCGGGAATGCTGCACCGGGACGACCTGGCCCAGTGGCTCGCCGTCCGGCCGGGGGTACGGGCGCTGGTGCGGGCCACCGGAACGGCGCTGCGGGCGCTCGCCGTCGTCCTCGTGATCTGCTCGCTCGCCGCCTTCATCAGCATCACCCAGATCGACGACCTGGGTGACGTCTCCGACGTGTCCGACCTGGGGCAGGCCGACCTGTCGCCGCTGGTCTTCGCCCTGCTCGTGCTGCCGAACCTCGGCGCCATGGCGCTCGGTCTCGGCTGGGGCGCGCCCATCTCCTTCGAGGCGGGCGGCAGTTCGACGTACGGCGGCGGCTACGAGCACCACTCGTTCGGCCTCTCCGAACTCGGCGACGTCACCAACGCCTGGGCGGTCGTGGGGGCGCTGGCCCTCGGCACCGTCTGCGCGCTGACCGTGGGAGTGATGGCGGCCCGACGGTCGGCCGACCGTCGTGAGCAGCTCCTGTCCGCCGGGATCTTCCTCGGTCTCTTCCTCCTGCTCGGCGCACTCGGCGGCCTCGGCGTGCAGGCCACCGGGGCCGCGTCCGACCTCGGCGGCGGCACGGGCAGCGCCGGCGTGGGGCTCGGCATGGCGGAGGCGCTCCTGTTCGGGCTGCTGTGGGTGTTCGCGGCGGCGTTCCTCGCGCCGTATCTGATGCAGATGGCGGGGGTGCGGACCGGGATCGTGGCGGAACCGCGGCTGGTGCCGGGGGCGTTCGGGCCTGCGACGCCGGGGGCGTTCGGGTCTGTGACGCCTGGTGTCCAGGCGCCGGGGACTGCCATGCCGGAAGCGCCGGCCGAGCCGCCCGCCCCCAACGACCCGCCGAGCCCCGCGGTGGCGGCCGCCCTGCCGACGGTCGGCGCCGCTCCCACGCCCACGCCTCCCCCCGGGCCCACCCCTGGACCCGCGTACGCCCCCGTCCCCGCCTCCGCCCCGATGTACGACCCCCACACCTTCCAGCTGGGCGTGCAGCCGGCCGCCGCGCCCGCCAAGTCCCCGCGCCGCGCCGGGGTCTGGGTCGCGACCATCGCCGGCGCGTTCGTCATCGGGGGTGGCGCGGCCGCCGGGGTGCTGCTGCTCCAGGACAGCGGCGGCAAGGACGACAAGGCGGCCGCCGACGACAAGCCCGCCGTCAGCACCGGGCAGCCCGCCACGTCGCAGCAGCCGACCCCGACGCCGAGCCCCACCCCGAGCGCGACGCCCGACCAGGCCACGGCCCCCACGCCGAGCGCGACCACGGACGCGACCGTCCCGTCCGGTTACCGCAAGGTCGCCGACCCCATGGGCTTCTCCTTCGTGATCCCCGACGTGTGGTCGCGCCAGGGCGTCGAGAACGGCAGCCAGATCACCTACGCGGGCAGCACCGGCGCCGAGCACTACCTCATCGGCGTTATACCGAACGCGGGCTACACCTCGTACGACAACATCCTCAACATGGAGAAGCACGCGAAGGAGGACAAGAAGAAGCGGGACTACGAGCGGATCGACCTGCGCGAGAACACCTTCCAGGGGCGACCTGGCGCGATCTGGGAGTACACGTACCGCGACGAGGGCGGCCGGACGATGCACGGCATCGACCAGTCGTACGTCGCCGAGGACGGCACCGAGTACACGATCTTCCTCGTGGGGCAGCAGGACGTGTGGGCCGACCTGAAGAAGACGTACCGGACCGGCCTGGAATCCTGGCGCCTGACGAACTGACGCCGGCCGGGCGCCGCCGGCCATGGCCGGGGCACGGAGCGCCGCTCGCTATGTGCCGACCACCGAGTACGGCCGGCTACATGCCGACCACCGAGTACGGCTCGCCCGGCTCGTCAAGTTCGCGCTGCAGACCGCCGCCGCGCGGCCCCGGCATACGGGGCTCGTTCACCCCGGAGCCGCCGTGGCCCTCGCCGTCCGCCAGGTCGAACCAGACGGTGACGACGGAGCCACGGGGCACCTCGGTGTCGGGCGGTGGGTACTGGCGTACGACGTAGTCGACCACGGTGAGACGGAAGTCGGGGCGGTCGGGCGCGGTCAGCTGTACGCCGCGCGCCGCCGCAGCCTCGCGCGCGTCGACGGCCATCAGGCCGATGAACTTCGGGACGCGCACTTCGGGCGTCTTGGGTGTAATGCGCACAGACTTCACCCCCAGCGGTACCCGAAGGGTAGCTCCGCCCGACCCCCGACCGGAAGCGGCAGGGCTGCAGGGCTTGCAAGCCTTACGAGGCGCACAAGGCTTACAAGGCGAGCCTGAATCATTACAAGGCGAGCCTGAAGCAGAGGCCCGTGCGCGCGTCACCCGGGACGGTGAACGATTCGGCGGGTTCCATGCCGAGGCGGCGCGTCACCGCCACCGAGCGCTCGTTGCGCGAGTCGACCATCGCCACCACGCTCCGTACACCCGCGGCCCGTACGCGTTCCAGCGTCGCCAGCGCGGCCGCCGTCGCGTAGCCACGGCCCCAGTGCGCGCGCCCCAGCCTCCAGCCGATCTCGATCTCGCCCGCCGGACCCCAGGCGTGCGGCCAGGGCTGCGCGCCCGTGAAGCCGATGACGTCGCCGTCCGTGCCGGTCATCGTCCACAGGCAGAAGCCGCGCTCCGCGTCGTGCCGGCGCTGCCGGGCGGTCAGCTCCTCGTACACGGACAGCTCGGCAGCGGCCCCGCCGTGGAACTCCATGACCTCCGGGTCGTCGAAGACGCGGTGCCAGGCGAAGGCGTCCTCGTCGGTGGGGACACGCAGCTGTACATCAGGCAGAGCTCGGTTCACAGGGCGGCCCTTCGGCTGGGTGATCAGTACCGCTGCATAGACTGCCCACATCCGGTGCCGTGCGGCACGCAGATTTCGAGTCTTCGGGAGAACCCGCCGTGACCGAGCCCTTCTCCGAGCACAGCGCAGATGTGATCGTCGTCGGGGCCGGGCCAGCCGGTTCGACGACCGCGTACTACCTGGCCAAGGCCGGACTTGATGTCCTCCTCCTTGAGAAGACCGCGTTCCCCCGGGAAAAGGTGTGCGGCGACGGCCTCACCCCGCGGGCCACCAAGCAGCTCGTGTCGATGGGCATCGACATCTCCGAAGAGGCGGGCTGGCTGCGCAACAAGGGCCTGCGGATCATCGGCGGCGGCGTGCGGCTCCAGCTGGACTGGCCGGATCTCGCCTCCTACCCGGACTACGGACTGGTCCGCAAGCGCGACGACTTCGACGAGCAGCTCGCCCGGCAGGCGCAGAAGGCGGGCGCGCGCCTGTACGAGCGCTGCAACGTCGGCGCCCCGATCATCGACGATCGCACGGGCCGCATCACCGGTGTCAACGCCAAGCTCGGCGAGGAGAAGCGCGAAGTCACCTTCCACGCGCCCCTCGTCGTCGCCGCGGACGGCAACTCGACCCGCCTGTCCCTCGCGATGGGTCTGCACCGGCGCGAGGACCGCCCGATGGGCGTCGCCGTCCGCACGTACTTCACCTCGCCGCGCCACGACGACGACTACCTGGAGTCCTGGCTGGAGCTGTGGGACCGGCGCGGCGGCCAGGAGCGGCTGCTGCCCGGCTACGGCTGGATCTTCGGCATGGGCGACGGCACGTCGAACGTCGGCCTCGGCATCCTCGACTCCTCCAAGGCCTTCAAGGAGCTCGACTGGCGCGAGGTGCTCAAGGCCTGGTGCGCGTCCATGCCCGAGGACTGGGGCTACACCCCGGACAACATGACGATGCCGATCCGCGGCGCCGCCCTGCCCATGGCCTTCAACCGTCAGCCGCACTACACCAAGGGCCTGCTCCTCGTGGGTGACGCGGGCGGCCTGGTCAATCCGTTCAACGGCGAGGGCATCGCGTACGCCATGGAGTCCGGCCAGATCGCGGCCGACGTCATCGTGCAGGCGCACGCCCGCGCGACCGACGCCCAGCGCGAACTCGCCCTCCACCGCTACCCGAAGGTCCTCAAGGACACCTACGGCGGCTACTACACGCTCGGCCGCGCCTTCGTGAAGCTCATCGGCAACCCGAAGGTCATGAAGATCGCCACGCAGCGCGGCCTGTCGCACCCGGTGCTCATGAAGTTCACGCTGAAGATGCTCGCGAACCTGACCGACCCGACGGGCGGCGACGCGATGGACCGCATCATCAACGGCCTGAGCAAGGTGGCGCCGAAGGCGTGATCCTCGTGAGTGGGGCCGTCGCCTATGGGTGACGGCCCCACTTTTTTGTGGCTACAGCTTTTTTGTGACTACAACGGCAGCCAGGGCCCGCCCAGGGCCACCCCTCCTCCTAGAAGCAGCACGATGACCGCAACAGCCGTCAGAAGGCGGACCGGGCGGCGCTGCACGGTCAAGTGGAGCCCGCCGACCCGAATTTCGAGATATGGCTTCTCGTGGGACATGCACACATGGCGCGCCCTACGAGGACTGATCGGCGCGCCGTCCCTTCTTGGATTCCGGTTACGTGGGCAGCCCTCGGCAAGCGCAGCCGCTAGGGCACGACTGCGCCGGCCGCGACTCCCAGCCGGGACGGCGGGCCAGTCGGGATGCGCGGGGCGACCGTTGCGGGATCGCCAAGAAGCAGTGTGGAGGGTTCCTCGGCGCAGGGTGGGCAGATCGGGGTTTCGCCACCATTCGCCAGACGCGGCAGCCATCTCCGCGGTCCAGGGGCGCGCGGCGAATTGGCCTATCAGGGTGGCTCGGAGCACCCTGGTTGCATGATTTTCATCGCCGTGAAGTTCACCGCCCGGCCCGAGTACGCCGACTCCTGGCTGGAGCACACCGCCGAGTTCACCCGCGCCACGCGCGCCGAGGAGGGCAACCTCTTCTTCGACTGGTCCCGCAGCGTCGAGGACCCCAACCAGTACGTCCTCCTGGAGGGCTTCCGGGACGGGGACGCGGGCGCCGCGCACGTGGGCTCCGACCACTTCAAGGCCGGCCTGGAGACGATGTCCGGTCTGATCGCCTCCGTACCGGAGATCATCAATACGGAGATCCCGGGCGGCAGTTGGGGCCCTATGGGTGAATTGTCACCGAAGGGCTGATTCGAGAGTTACGCCAGTTACGAGAGTTACGCGGGATTTGCTGGTTGTACGGCAAAGGGCCACCGCCCCCGGGAGGGGAGCGATGGCCCTTTGCCACGAAATCTCGGAGACTCAGAGAACGCGGACCGCGCCGGTCGCCGGGTAGCCGGACAGGTCCTGGATGACAACACCCTTGGAGGGGTTGGCGGCGTCCAGGTACTGGCCGTTACCGATGTACACACCCACGTGGTACGCCGAGCCCGCGCTGCCCCAGTAGAGGAGGTCGCCGACCTGCAGGCTGTCGAGGGAGACCGGGGTGCCGGCCGTCGACTGGTCCTGCGAGACGCGCGGCAGGCTGACGCCGGCCTGCGCGAACGCGGCCTGGGTCAGGCCGGAGCAGTCCCAGGAGTTGGGGCCGGTGCCGCCCATGACGTACGCGTCGCCGAGCTGCGCCTTCAGGAAGGCGATGACGGACGCGACGCTGCCACTGGCCGGGGCCGCGACGTCGGAGGCCGCGGAGGAGGCGGTGGAGAGGGTGGTGCGCTCGGCGGAGCGCGACGCACGCGCTTCCTCGGCCTTGCGCTTCGCCTCGGCCTCGGCCTTCTTCTTGGCCTCCGCCTTCTTCTCCGCGAGGGCCTGGTCCGCCTCGGCCTGCTTTGCGGCCTTTGCGACGGCCTGGTCCTGCTCGGCCTGCAGCGCGTAGGAGTTCGCGGCCTGCTGGGTGGCGTCCGCGGACTGGGCGACCTGAGCGGAGAGGTCCGCCGTGATGGTCGGCATCTCGATGGTCTCGGTCACCGGCTCGGCGGCAAACGCCGGGCCGGACGCACCGGCCACTGCCAGGGTGCTGAGTACGCCACCGGCAACTCCGGCGCGCAGGGCGATTTTCGACGCGCTGCGACGGGGCTTCCGGTGGCTGGGTATGTGAGCGGTGTGGGACATGAGTACAACCGCTATCAGGGCCTCCATGGTTCCTTCAAGAAACGTGTGGTGCGCCACAGTTGTTGTGTGGGCGTTTGAATCCCGGGCGTGGCGGCCTTTATTGACGCCGTAACGGGCAATCCGGACACGGCTGAACAAGCCTGTGATCATGGGCTTTCTGCAATACGCCCGAATTGCCCTCGGCCTACCATTCGTTGATACCGATGGCCAAGCCCGGTTTCCGACAGGTAACGGTCGGCGTGACGCAGGTCACAAAGAGGTCACCTTCGCGGTCGGACGCTCCTCGCGGACGCCTGCCCGCGTCCACTTACGTCCACACCTCTCCCCCTGATGTGTGAACGGCGCTCACTATCAGCCAGTTCTGTCCAGCGCCAATTTGCCCGCACGCGCCCCCTCTTGATAGTGGGCCAGCGCTGTCACCTGGGGTAACGAGCCAAGATGTCACCTCTGGTGATCACTCAGGCGCTTCGCGTATGAAGATCACCGCTCATCCGACTTCATGATCCTTCGTCAGGTGGTGGAGATCACAAAGCTGTTGGCGCACCCCGTGTCGCAGATCACAGACCGGCAGGCATAGGATGCGGGGCAGTTGGGCTTGTGACCTGCTTCACATGTGGGCGATCTTCGTGCAATCGGGGGTGGCTTCGCGGGGAGCGGGAGGCGGGCCCGACGTATCCGCCAGCAGTCAGCGCCGACTGAGAGGAGCGAGGAGCGGTGAACGCGTATGCGCCCATCCTCGTACTGGGAGCCCTCGGGGCAGGCTTTGCGATCTTCTCCGTGGTCATGGCCACGCTTATCGGTCCAAAGCGGTACAACCGGGCCAAGCTCGAGGCCTACGAGTGCGGTATCGAGCCGACCCCTACGCCGGCCGGCGGCGGGCGCTTCCCCATCAAGTACTACCTGACGGCGATGCTCTTCATCGTCTTCGACATCGAGATCGTCTTCCTCTACCCCTGGGCCGTCACCTTCGACGCCCTGGGTGTTTTCGGGCTCGTGGAGATGCTGCTCTTCGTGCTCACCGTCTTCGTCGCGTACGCGTACGTATGGCGGCGCGGCGGCCTGGAATGGGACTGAGGGGCCTTAAGCCATGGGACTCGAAGAAAAGCTGCCGAGCGGCTTTCTGCTGACCACTGTCGAGCAGGCCGCGGGCTGGGTGCGCAAGTCATCCGTCTTCCCGGCCACGTTCGGCCTGGCGTGCTGCGCCATCGAGATGATGACGACGGGCGCCGGCCGTTATGACCTGGCGCGCTTCGGCATGGAGGTCTTCCGCGGCTCGCCGCGGCAGGCGGACCTGATGATCGTGGCCGGGCGCGTGAGCCAGAAGATGGCGCCCGTCCTGCGGCAGGTCTACGACCAGATGCCGAACCCCAAGTGGGTCATCTCCATGGGCGTGTGCGCCTCGTCGGGCGGGATGTTCAACAACTACGCGATCGTGCAGGGCGTCGATCACGTAGTCCCTGTGGACATCTATCTGCCCGGCTGTCCGCCGCGGCCGGAGATGCTGATGGACGCGATTCTCAAGCTCCATCAGAAGATCCAGTCCTCCAAGCTCGGCGTGAACGCCGAGGAGGCGGCCCGCGAGGCGGAGGAAGCGGCGCTCAAGGCGCTCCCGATGATCGAGATGAAGGGGCTGCTGCGGTGAGCGACGCGGACAGCAACGGGGTCAACCCCGAGAAGGACCTGAGCGCGGCCAACCTTCCGGGCCAGCGCGGCGACCAGGGCGAGGAGATCCGCGTCCAGCGCGGCATGTTCGGCGCCAACAACGGCGGCGACACGTCGGGTTACGGCGGCCTCGTCCGCTCCGTACGGCTGCCGGGCGCCGCCTCACGGCCGTACGGCGGCTGGTTCGACGAGGTGGCCGATGAGCTGGAGGGGGCCCTGGAGGAACAGGGCCTCGTCCCCGAGAACGCCATCGACAAGACCGTCGTCGACCGCGACGAGCTCACGTTCCACATCGAGCGCGAGTATCTGGTGCGCGTCGCCCAGACCCTGCGCGACGACCCGGCCCTGCGCTTCGAGCTCTGCACGGGCGTGAGCGGGGTGCACTACCCGGACGACAAGGGCCGCGAGCTGCACGCCGTCTACCACCTGCGCTCGATCACCCACAATCGCCTGATCCGCCTCGAAGTCAGCGCCCCGGACGCGGATCCGCACGTCCCCTCGCTCGTCGCCGTCTACCCGACGAACGACTGGCACGAACGCGAGACGTACGACTTCTTCGGCCTGGTCTTCGACGGCCACCCGGCGCTGACGCGGATCATGATGCCGGACGACTGGCAGGGCTTCCCGCAGCGCAAGGACTACCCCCTCGGCGGCATCCCCGTCGAGTACAAGGGCGCCCAGATCCCGGCTCCGGACCAGCGGAGGTCGTACAGCTGATGTCCACTTCTTCTGCATCGCCTCGCGAGACGACCGAGGGGACCGTATATACGGTCACCGGCGGCGACTGGGACGAGGTCGTCCAGTCCGCGGCCAAGGCCGACGACGAGCGCATCATCGTCAACATGGGTCCGCAGCACCCGTCCACGCACGGCGTGCTCCGGCTGATCCTGGAGATCGACGGCGAGACGGTCACCGAGGCCCGCTGCGGCATCGGCTATCTGCACACCGGCATCGAGAAGAACCTCGAATTCCGGAACTGGACGCAGGGCACCACGTTCGTCACGCGCATGGACTACCTGACGCCGTTCTACAACGAGGCGGCGTACTGCCTCGCGGTCGAGAAGCTCCTCGGCATCACGGACGAGATCCCCGACCGCGCGTCGATCATCCGGGTGCTCCTGATGGAGCTGAACCGGATGTCCTCGCACCTGGTGGCCATCGCCACCGGAGGCATGGAGCTCGGCGCCACGACGATCATGATCTACGGCTTCCGTGATCGTGAACTCATTCTCGACATCTACGAACTCATCACCGGCCTGCGCATGAACCACGCGTACATCCGGCCCGGCGGGCTCGCCCAGGACCTGCCGCCCGGCGCGGTGGACCAGATCCGCGAGTTCGTGAAGACGATGTCGAAGAACCTTCCCGAGTACGACAAGCTCGCCACCGGGAACCCCATCTTCAAGGCCCGTATGCAGGACGTCGGCTATCTCGACCTCACCGGCTGCATGGCTCTCGGCGCCACCGGACCGATCCTGCGCTCGGCGGGCCTCCCGCACGACCTGCGCAAGTCCCAGCCGTACTGCGGTTACGAGAACTACGAGTTCGAGGTCCCGACCGCCGACACCTGCGACTCCTACGGGCGCTTCCTGATCCGGCTGGAGGAGATGCGCCAGTCGCTGCGCATCGTCGAACAGTGCCTGGACCGGCTCGCCCCGGGCCCGGTCATGGTCGGTGACAAGAAGATCGCCTGGCCGGCGCAGCTCGCGCTCGGCCCGGACGGCCTCGGCAACTCGCTCGACCACATCAAGCAGATCATGGGCACCTCCATGGAGTCCCTGATCCACCACTTCAAGCTGGTGACCGAGGGCTTCCGGGTCCCCGCCGGGCAGGCGTACTCCGCCGTCGAGTCACCCAAGGGAGAGCTCGGCGTGCACGTCGTGTCCGACGGCGGCACCCGCCCCTACCGGGTCCACTACCGCGACCCCTCCTTCACCAACCTTCAGGCCATGGCGGCGATGTGCGAGGGCGGCCAGGTCGCCGACGTCATCGTCGCCGTCGCGTCCATCGACCCCGTGATGGGAGGCGTCGACCGGTGACCACCACCCCTTCCGCGCAGGGCCAGGGCGTCAGCCTGGGCATGCCCCAACTGCCCGCGCCCGATTATCCGGACGACGTCCGGGCCCGGCTCGAGACGGATGCGCGCGAGATCATCGCCCGCTACCCGGGATCGCGCTCGGCGCTCCTCCCGCTGCTGCACCTCGTGCAGTCACAGGAGGGCCATGTCACGCGCACGGGCATGCAGTTCTGCGCCGACATGCTGGGCCTGACCACCGCAGAGGTCACCGCCGTCGCGACCTTCTACACGATGTACCGGCGCAAGCCGAGCGGTGACTACCAGGTGGGCGTCTGCACGAACACGCTGTGCGCCGTGATGGGCGGCGACGCCATCTTCGAGGCGCTCCAGGAGCACCTGGGGGTCGGCAACGGCGGGACCACCGAGGACGGCAAGGTCACCCTCGAACACATCGAGTGCAACGCGGCCTGCGACTTCGCGCCCGTCGTGATGGTCAACTGGGAGTTCTTCGACAACCAGACGGTGGGCAGCGCGAAGCAGCTCGTCGACGACCTGCGCGCGGGAGCCGAGGTCGAACCCACCCGCGGCGCGCCCCTGTGCACGTACAAGGAGACCGCGCGGATCCTCGCCGGCTTCCCGGACGAGCGGCCCGGCGCCGTCGAGGCGAGCGGCAGCGCGGGCCCTGCCTCGCTGATCGGCCTGCGCCTCGCCAAGGGCGAGGCCGCCCCCGCGCGCGTGGTCCATCCGCGCGACGGAGGTCCTCACCGGGACGGCGGCGACGCGACACCGCAGGACGCGTCGGCCGCCGAACACCTGAGTTCGCACGACGCGCCGCAGGACACATCGTCCTCCGATCCGGCTCACCCGGCGGGCCCTGTGGACGAGGAGGGGGAGTGATGACCTTGGCAGCCGAGATCAACAACGACACCAGCCCGGAGAAGCTGCTCTCGCCGGTCCTTTCGGCGTTCTGGGACGAGGACAAGTCCTGGTCCCTCGACGTCTACCGGCGGCACGACGGCTACGAGGGTCTGCGCAAGGCCCTCGCCATGACGCCGGACGACCTGATCGCCTATGTGAAGGACTCCGGACTGCGCGGCCGTGGCGGCGCGGGCTTCCCCACCGGAATGAAGTGGCAGTTCATTCCGCAGGGCGACGGCAAACCGCACTATCTGGTTGTCAACGCCGACGAGTCGGAGCCCGGGACCTGCAAGGACATCCCGCTCCTCTTCGCGAACCCGCATTCCCTCATCGAGGGGATCGTGATCGCGTGCTACGCGATCCGCTCCTCGCATGCCTTCATCTATCTGCGGGGTGAGGCCGTCCCCGTACTGCGAAGGCTCCACGAGGCCGTACGGGAGGCCTACGCGGCGGGCTACCTCGGCGAGAACGTCCTGGGCAGCGGCCTGAACCTCGAAGTCACGGTGCACGCGGGCGCGGGCGCGTACATCTGTGGCGAGGAGACCGCACTGCTCGACTCGCTCGAAGGGCGCCGTGGCCAGCCGCGGCTCCGTCCCCCCTTCCCCGCGGTCGCGGGCCTCTACGCGTGCCCCACTGTTGTCAACAATGTCGAGTCCATCGCGTCGGTTCCCGCGATCCTGAATCGCGGCAAGGACTGGTTCAAGTCGATGGGCAGCGAGAAGTCCCCGGGCTTCACGCTGTACTCGCTCAGCGGGCACGTCACCAACCCCGGCCAGTACGAGGCGCCGCTCGGCATCACGCTGCGCCAGCTCCTCGACATGAGCGGCGGCATCCGTGCGGGCCACCGCCTCAAGTTCTGGACGCCCGGCGGCAGTTCGACCCCGATGTTCACCGAAGAGCACCTCGACGTGCCCCTCGACTACGAGGGCGTCGGCGCCGCGGGATCGATGCTGGGCACGAAGGCGCTCCAGTGCTTCGACGAGACGACCTGCGTCGTGCGTGCGGTCACCCGCTGGACCGAGTTCTACGCCCACGAGTCCTGCGGCAAGTGCACACCGTGCCGCGAAGGGACGTACTGGCTCGTGCAGTTGTTGCGCGACATCGAAGCGGGCAAGGGCGTCATGGCCGACCTCGACAAGCTGAACGACATCGCCGACAACATCAACGGCAAGTCGTTCTGCGCGCTCGGCGACGGCGCGGCGTCCCCGATCTTCTCCTCGCTCAAGTTCTTCCGCGAGGAGTACGAGCAGCACATCACGGGCAAGGGCTGCCCCTTCGACCCCGCCAAGTCGACCGCTTGGGCGGACCAGCGCACGGAGGTGAACGCATGACGGTAACCACAGGCGCTCCCTCCGGGAGCGGTGAGGCGGCGGTGCCGCCGGAGGATCTCGTCTCGCTGACGATCGACGGCATCGGGATCAGCGTGCCCAAGGGCACTTTGGTCATCCGCGCCGCCGAGCAGCTCGGCATCGAGATCCCCCGCTTCTGCGACCACCCTCTGCTCGACCCGGTCGGCGCCTGCCGGCAGTGCATCGTCGAGGTCGAGGGCCAGCGCAAGCCGATGGCGTCCTGCACCATCACCTGCACCGACGGCATGGTGGTCAAGAGCCAGCTCAGCTCGCCGGTCGCCGAGAAGGCGCAGCGCGGTGTGATGGAGCTGCTCCTCATCAACCACCCGCTGGACTGCCCGGTCTGCGACAAGGGTGGCGAGTGCCCGCTGCAGAACCAGGCGATGTCGCACGGCCAGTCCGACTCCCGTTTCGACGGGAAGAAGCGGACCTTCGAGAAGCCGGTCCCGATCTCGACGCAGGTCCTGCTCGACCGTGAGCGGTGCGTGCTCTGCGCGCGCTGCACCCGGTTCTCGAACCAGATCGCCGGCGACCCGATGATCGAGCTGCTCGAGCGCGGCGCGCTCCAGCAGGTCGGCACCGGCGAGGGCGACCCCTTCGAGTCGTACTTCTCCGGGAACACGATCCAGATCTGTCCGGTCGGGGCGCTGACCTCGGCGGCGTACCGGTTCCGCTCCCGTCCCTTCGACCTCGTGTCCTCGCACACTGTGTGCGAGCACTGCGCGGGCGGCTGTGCGACCCGCACCGACCACCGGCGCGGCAAGGTCATGCGGCGCCTCGCGTCGCCGGACCCCGAGGTCAACGAGGAGTGGGTCTGCGACAAGGGCCGCTTCGGGTTCCGTTACGCGCAGAAGCCCGACCGGCTGACCACGCCGCTCGTGCGGAACGCGGACGGTGTGCTCGAGCCCGCGTCCTGGCCCGAGGCCCTGGATGTCGCGGCCCGGGGTCTTTCGTCGGCGCGTGGCCGCGCCGGGGTCCTGACCGGCGGCCGGCTCACCGTCGAGGACGCGTACGCGTACAGCAAGTTCGCGCGCGTGGCGCTCGACACGAACGACATCGACTTCCGCGCGCGCGTGCACAGCAGCGAGGAGGCCGACTTCCTGGCGGCGCGGGTCGCGGGACGCGGGCGTGACCTCGACGGCGTCGGGGTCACGTACACCTCTCTGGAGAAGGCGCCCGCCGTCCTCCTCGTCGGGATCGAGGCCGAGGAGGAGGCGCCCGGCGTCTTCCTGAAGCTGCGCAAGGCGTGGCGCGGGCACGGCCAGCGGACCTTCGGGCTCGCCCCGTTCGGGACCCGCGGCCTGGAGAAGGCGGGCGGCACGCTGCTGCCGGCCGCGCCGGGCACCGAGACCGAGTGGCTGGACGCCCTCGCCTCCGGCTTCGGTCTGGAGGACGAGGGCGCCGAGGCGTCCGAGGCGCTGCGCGCCGAAGGTGCCGTCATCGTCGTCGGCGAGCGGATCGCCGCCGTGCCGGGCGCCCTGACCGCCGTCGTGCGGGCCGCCACGGCGACCGGCGCCCGGCTGGTGTGGATCCCGCGCCGGGCCGGGGAGCGCGGCGCGATCGAGGCGGGCGCCCTGCCGTCGCTGCTGCCCGGCGGTCGCCCGGCCACCGACCCGCGCGCGCGGGAGGAGGTCGCCGTCGCCTGGGGAGTGTCCGAACTCCCGCACCGCTACGGGCGTGACACGGGCCAGATCGTCGAGGCCGCCGCAGGCGGTGAGCTGCGGGCCCTGGTCGTCGCCGGTGTCGAGGTCGCGGACCTGCCCGACCCGGCACGCGCGCGTGAAGCACTGCACGAGGTGGCGTTCGTCGTCTCCCTGGAGCAGCGCCCCAGCGAGGTCACCGACCACGCGGACGTCGTGTTTCCGGTCGCCGCCGTCGTCGAGAAGGCGGGCACGTTCCTCAACTGGGAGGGCCGGGCACGCCTCTTCGAGGCCGCGCTCAAGCCCGACCAGATGACGCGCTCCCTGGCGCCCGCCGACGCGCGGGTGCTCCAGATGCTCGCGGACGCCATGGACGTGCACCTGGGACTGCCGGACCTGCGGGCCGCGCGGGGGGAGCTCGACCGCCTCGGCGGCTGGAGCGGACCCCGCGCGACGGACTCGCTGGAGTCGGCCTCGCAGCTGCCGCGGCCCGCGTCCGGCGAGGCCGTCCTCGCGGGGCACCGGCTGCTGCTCGACCAGGGCCGCCTCCAGGAGGGTGACGACGCGCTCGCCGGTACGCGGCACGCGGCACGCGCGCGTGTGTCGGCCGCCACGGCCGCCGAGGCGGGCGTCAAGGACGGCGACGTACTCGCCGTCACCGGCCCGGCGGGGACGACCCGACTCCCGCTCCAGGTCACGGAGATGCCGGACCGCGTGGTGTGGCTTCCGCTGAACTCCACTGGCGGGGGCGTGGCCTCCGACACGGGGGCCGTGCCCGGCGCACTCGTCCGGATCGGTCCCGCGGGCATCGACGAGGCCAAGGAGGTGCAGTCATGAACCCGCTCGCTCTGGAAGACCTCTCGATGTTCGGCACAGACCCCTGGTGGCTGGTGGCGATCAAGGCGGTCTTCTGTTTCGCCTTCCTGATGGTGACCGTGCTCTTCTCCATCGTGTGGGAGCGCAAGGTCGTCGCCTGGATGCAGCTGCGCATCGGCCCCAACCGGCACGGCCCCTGGGGCATGCTCCAGTCGCTCGCCGACGGCATCAAGCTGATGCTCAAGGAAGACGTCGTCGTCAAGCGCGCCGACAAGGTGGTCTACATCCTGGCGCCGGTCGTCGCCGCGATCCCGGCCTTCATGGCGATCGCCGTGATCCCCTTCGGGCCCTCCGGCAACGAGGTCTCGATCTTCGGCCAGCGCACGACGATGCAGCTCACCGACCTGCCGATCGCGATGCTCTACATCCTCGCGGTCGCCTCGGTCGGCATCTACGGGATCGTGCTCGCGGGTTGGAGTTCCGGATCGACCTACCCCTTGCTGGGCGGTCTGCGGTCCTGCGCCCAGATGATCTCGTACGAGATCGCGATGGGCGCGGCCTTCGCCTCGGTCTTCCTCTACTCCGGGTCGATGTCCACCTCGGAGATCGTGGCCCAGCAGCACGACCGCTGGTACATCGTGCTGCTGCCGGTCTCGTTCCTGATCTACATCGTGACGATGGTCGGCGAGACGAACCGCGCCCCCTTCGACATGCCGGAGTCCGAGGGCGACCTCGTCGGCGGCTTCAACACCGAGTATTCGTCGATCAAGTTCGCGCTGTTCATGCTCGCCGAGTACGTGAACATGGTGACGGTCTCGGCCGTGTCGGTGACGCTCTTCCTGGGCGGCTGGCGGGCCCCGTGGCCGGTGTCCACCTTCTGGGAGGGCGCGAACCACGGCTGGTGGCCGATGCTCTGGTTCGTCATCAAGGTCCAGCTGCTGCTGTTCTTCTTCATCTGGCTGCGCGGCACGCTCCCGCGCGTGCGCTACGACCAGCTGATGAAGCTCGGCTGGAAGGTCCTCATCCCGGTCTCGGTGGTCTGGCTGATGCTGGTCGCCACGGTGCGGACCCTGCGGAACGAGAACTACGACTTCGCCTCCATCGCCCTGTACGTGGGGGGTGGCGTCCTCGCCCTGCTGCTGCTCTCGTTCCTCGTCGACATCTTCAGGGACCGCGGCGGCAAGGAACGCGAGGCGCGGGAGGTGGCCGAACAGGCCGCGGCCTTCGACCCGATGGCAGGCGGCTTCCCGGTCCCGCCGCTGCCCGGCCAGACCCCGCCGGCCGTACCGCGCCGACGCCCGCGCGGGGAGCGGGAGTTGATTGTCAGTGGCGGACCGGATACTGCCAGTGACGGAACCGGTGAGGGTCCCCGTGACGGAAAGGAGGCGTCCCATGGCTGAGGAGTCGACGGAGGGCGGGCAGATCAAGCCCGGCTTCCAGAATCCCGTGGCCGGCTTCGGCGTGACCTTCAAGGCCATGTTCAAGAAGCGGCTGACGGAGCAGTACCCGGAGCAGCCCAAGACCACGGCCCCGCGGTTCCACGGCCGGCACCAGCTCAACCGTCATCCGGACGGCCTGGAGAAGTGCATCGGCTGCGAGTTGTGCGCCTGGGCCTGTCCCGCGGATGCCATCTATGTGGAGGGCGCGGACAACACCGAAGAGGAGCGCTACTCGCCGGGCGAGCGGTACGGCCGCGTCTACCAGATCAACTACGCCCGCTGCATCCTGTGCGGTCTGTGCATCGAGGCATGCCCCACGCGCGCGCTGACGATGACGAACGAGTTCGAGCTCGCCGACAGCAGCCGCGAGAACCTGATCTACACCAAGGAGCAGCTGCTCGCCGGGCTCGAGGAGGGCATGGTCGAATCGCCCCACTCGATCTTCCCCGGCACGGACGAGCAGGACTACTACCGAGGTCTGGTGACGGAGGCCGCGCCCGGCACGGTGCGTCAGGTCGCCGTCTCCAAGGGCGAGAAGCCTGAACCCGAGGGGGCGGAGGCATGAGCCAGCTCGCCGCCACAGCCACTCTTGCCGCCGGCACCTCCACGGGTGAGGCCTTCCAGTTCTGGATCCTCGGCACGGTCGCCGTCATCGGCGCGCTGTGCACGGTCCTGATGAAGAAGGCGGTGCACAGCGCGCTGTGCCTCGCCGGGACCATGATCATCCTGGCGGTCTTCTACCTGGCCAACGGCGCGTACTTCCTGGGCGTCGTCCAGATCATCGTCTACACCGGCGCGATCATGATGCTGTTCCTGTTCGTGGTCATGCTCGTCGGTGTCACCGCGGCGGACTCCCTGAAGGAGACCATCAAGGGGCAGCGCTGGCTGGCCCTGGTGTGCGGCCTCGGCTTCGGGATCCTGCTGCTCGCGGGCATCGGGAACGCCTCGCTCCACCATTTCAACGGACTGGGCAAGGCGAACGCCGGCGGGAACGTGGAAGGCCTCGCCGCCCTCATCTTCACGAAGTACGTCTTCGCCTTCGAGATCACCGGCGCCCTGCTGATCACGGCCACCCTCGGCGCGATGGTGCTCACGCACCGCGAGCGCGTCGAGCGGGCCAGGACCCAGCGCGAGATGGCCGAGCAGCGCGTGCGCGAGGGCAAGCACCTGCCGCCGCTGCCCGCCCCGGGTGTCTACGCCCGGCACAACGCGGTCGACATCGCGGGCCTGCTCCCCGACGGCACCCCCTCCGAGCTCACGGTCAACAGGACGCTGCGCGAGCGCGGCCAGATCCGCGACGTGTCGGACGAGGCGCTCGGTGACCTGAAGGCCCTGGAGCAGCGCTCGGCCGAGCGCCTTGAGCGGACCGAGGAGGCGTCGAAGTGAATCCCGTCAACTACCTGTATCTCGCCGCCCTGTTGTTCACGATCGGCGCCACCGGCGTGCTCATCAGGCGGAACGCGATCGTCGTGTTCATGTGCGTCGAGCTCATGCTCAACGCGTGCAACCTCGCGTTCGTCGCGTTCTCCCGGATGCACGGCAATCTCGACGGCCAGATCATCGCCTTCTTCACGATGGTCGTCGCCGCCGCGGAGGTCGTGGTCGGGCTCGCGATCATCGTGTCGCTGTTCCGTTCCCGCCACTCGGCCTCGGTCGACGACGCCAGCCTGATGAAGCTGTAAGGGGTCGCTGCACAGTGGAAAACCTGATTGCGCTGCTGGTAGCGGCGCCACTGCTCGGAGCGGCCGTACTGCTGTGCGGCGGACGGCGGTTGGACCGTGTGGGCCATCTGCTCGGCACGCTGTTCGCGGCCGTCTCCTTCGTGATCGGCGTCCTCCTTTTCGCCGACATGCTCGGCAAGGGCGCCGACGACCGCTCCCTCACCCAGCACCTGTTCAGCTGGATCCCGGTCGAGGGCTTCCAGGCGGACGTCTCCTTCCAGCTGGACCAGCTGTCGATGACGTTCGTGCTCCTGATCTCCGGTGTGGGCACGCTGATCCACATCTACTCGATCGGGTACATGGAGCACGACGAGCGGCGCCGCCGCTTCTTCGGCTACCTGAACCTGTTCGTCGCGGCGATGCTCCTCCTGGTCCTCGCCGACAACTACCTGCTGCTGTACGTCGGCTGGGAGGGCGTGGGCCTCGCCTCGTACCTCCTGATCGGCTTCTGGCAGCACAAGCCCAGCGCGGCCACCGCGGCGAAGAAGGCCTTCCTGGTCAACCGCGTCGGCGACATGGGCCTGTCGATCGCCATCATGCTGATGTTCACGACGTTCGGGACGTTCGCCTTCGCGCCGGTACTGAAGGCGGCGGACGAACACCAGGGCGGCGGCGCGACGCTGACGGGCATCGCCCTGATGCTGCTGCTCGCCGCGTGCGGCAAGTCCGCACAGGTGCCGCTGCAGTCCTGGCTCGGTGACGCGATGGAGGGCCCGACCCCGGTCTCGGCCCTCATCCACGCCGCGACCATGGTGACTGCCGGTGTCTATCTGATCGTCCGCTCCGGCGCGGTGTTCAACGCGTCGCCGGACGCACAGCTCGTCGTCGTCATCGTCGGATCGGTCACGCTCCTGTTCGGTGCGATCGTCGGTTGCGCGAAGGACGACATCAAGAAGGCGCTGGCCGGCTCGACGATGTCGCAGATCGGCTACATGGTGCTGGCCGCGGGCCTCGGCCCCATCGGCTACGTCTTCGCGATCATGCACCTGGTGACGCACGGCTTCTTCAAGGCGGGCCTCTTCCTCGGCGCCGGTTCGGTCATGCACGGCATGAACGACGAGGTGGACATGAGGAAGTACGGCGCCCTCAGGAAGTACATGCCGGTCACGTTCGTCACGTTCGGGCTCGGCTATCTCGCGATCATCGGCTTCCCGGGTCTGTCCGGCTTCTTCTCCAAGGACAAGATCATCGAGGCGGCGTTCGCGAAGGGCGGCACGGAGGGCTGGATCCTCGGCTCGGTGGCCCTGCTCGGCGCGGCCATCACCGCGTTCTACATGACGCGCGTGATGATCATGACATTCTTCGGTGAGAAGCGCTGGCAGCCGGACGCGGACGGCCACGAGCCGCACCCGCACGAGTCGCCGAAGTCCATGACGATCCCGATGATCGTGCTCGCGGTCGGATCCGTCTTCGCGGGTGGCTTCTTCAGCATCGGCGACCGCTTCCTGCACTGGCTGGAGCCGGTCACCGAGCACAGCCACGGGGACGCGCCGATCAGCGCCACGACCGTCACCGCGGCCACCATGGTGGTCCTGGTGATCGGCGTGGGCCTGGCCTACCTCCAGTACGGCCGCCGCCCGGTCCCGGTCGTCGCCCCGCGCGGCTCGCTGCTCACCCGGGCCGCCCGCCGCGACCTGCTCCAGGACGACTTCAACCACGTGGTCCTGGTCCGCGGCGGCGAGCACCTCACCCGCTCCCTGGTCTACGTCGACCACACCCTGGTCGACGGCGTGGTCAACGGGACGGCGGCCTCGGTCGGCGGGCTCTCCGGCCGGCTGCGCAAGCTCCAGAACGGCTACGCCCGCTCGTACGCCGTCTCGATGTTCGGCGGTGCGGCACTCATCGTCGCCGCGACCCTGCTGATGAGGGCGGTCTGATAGCAATGTCCTTTCCTCTGCTGACAGCGACGGCGGTGCTCCCCGCCGTGGGAGCCATCGCCACGGCTGCCGTCCCGGCGGCGCGGCGCACGGCGGCGAAGTGGCTGGCGCTGCTCGTCTCGCTCGCCACGCTCGTGCTGGCTGCGGTCGTGCTCGTGCGCTTCGAGCCCGGCGGCGCCCGCTACCAGCTCACCGAATCCCACTCCTGGATCAAGGACTTCGGGGTGCGGTACGAGCTGGGCGTGGACGGCATCGCGGTGGCGCTCATCGCGCTCACCGCCCTCCTGATGCCGTTCGTGATCCTCGCGGGCTGGCACGACGCCGACCCGCAGGAGACCGGCAGTTCGAGGTGGCGTCCGACGCAGGGCTTCTTCGCCCTGATCCTCGGCGTCGAGGCGATGGTGATCATCTCCTTCGAGGCCACCGACGTCTTCCTCTTCTACATCTTCTTTGAAGCCATGCTCATCCCGATGTACTTCCTCATCGGCGGCTTCGGGGACCGCGCCCACGCGGGCAGCGACGAGAACGCGGCGGCCCAACGCTCGTACGCCGCCGTGAAGTTCCTCCTCTACAACCTCGTCGGCGGCCTCATCATGCTGGCGGCCGTGATCGGTCTCTACGTGGTGGCGGGGAACTTCTCGCTCCAGGAGATCGTGGCCGCGCGGGCCAACGGTTCGCTGCACATGGCGACCAGTACCGAGCGCTGGCTCTTCCTCGGCTTCTTCTTCGCCTTCGCCGTGAAGGCACCGCTGTGGCCGCTGCACACCTGGCTGCCGAACGCGATGGGGGAGGCCACCGCCCCGGTCGCCGTCCTCATCACGGCGGTGGTCGACAAGGTCGGCACGTTCGCGATGCTCCGCTTCTGCCTCCAGCTCTTCCCGGAGGCCTCGAAGTGGGCGACGCCGGTCATCCTCGTACTGGCCCTCATCAGCATCGTCTACGGTGCGCTGCTCGCGGTCGGCCAGCGGGACATCAAGCGCCTGGTGGCGTACGCGTCGATCTCGCACTTCGGCTTCATCGTCCTCGGCATCTTCGCGATGACCAGCCAGGGCCAGTCGGGCGCGACGCTCTACATGGTCAACCACGGAATCTCGACGGCCGCCCTGATGCTGGTGGCGGGCTTCCTGATCTCGCGCCGCGGCTCGCGCCTGATCGCGGACTACGGAGGCGTGCAGAAGGTCGCCCCGGTACTCGCCGGCACGTTCCTGATCGGCGGCCTCGCGACGCTCTCGCTGCCGGGCCTCGCGCCCTTCGTGAGTGAGTTCCTGGTCCTGGTCGGCACGTTCTCGCGCTACCCGGTGATCGGGATCATCGCGACCTTCGGCATCGTGCTCGCCGCGCTCTACACGCTCGTCCTCTACCAGCGCACGATGACGGGCCCGGTGAAGCCGGAGGTCTCGGCCCTGCCGGACCTGCGCGTGCGGGAACTCGCGGTGGTCGTCCCGCTGATCGCCGTGCTGATCTTCCTGGGCGTCTACCCGAAGCCGGTCACCGACCTGGTGAACCCGGCGGTCAAGCAGACCCTGTCCGACGTACACAAGAAGGACCCGAAGCCAGCGGTGGAGGCGGCCAAGTGAGCGCAGCAGCCGTCCACAGCCTGTGGACAACGGCGGCCGATCCCATTTCCAAGATCGACGCGCCGAAGATCGAATACGGCCAATTGTCGCCCACCCTGATCGTCCTCGGTGCGGCGGTCCTCGGGGTCCTTGTCGAGGCGTTCGTGCCGCGCAAGTCCCGCTACTACGTCCAGGTGTTCCTCGCCGTCGTCGCCCTGGCCGCCGCGTTCGCCGCGGTGGTCGGGCTCGCCGCCGGCGGGTACGGCACCACGAAGGCGCACATCGCGGCCATGGGCGCGATCTCCGTCGACGGCCCGGCCCTGTTCCTCCAGGGCGTGATCCTGCTGACCGGCCTCGTCGCGATCTTCACCTTCGCCGAGCGCCGCCTGGACCCGGAGGCGCACGGCAACCGCGTCGACTCGTTCGCCGCGCAGGCCGCGTCCGTACCGGGCAGCGACAGCGAGAAGGCGGCGGTGAAGGCCGGGTTCACCACCACCGAGGTGTTCCCGCTCGTGCTCTTCGCGATCGGCGGCATGCTGGTCTTCCCCTCGGCGAACGACCTCCTGACGCTGTTCATCGCCCTGGAAGTCTTCTCCCTGCCGCTCTACCTCCTGTGCGCCGTGGCCCGCCGCAAGCGGCTCCTGTCGCAGGAGGCCGCGGTCAAGTATTTCCTCCTCGGCGCCTTCGCCTCGGCGTTCACCCTGTTCGGCATCGCCCTCCTGTACGGGTACGCGGGCTCGGTGTCGTACGCGACGATCGCCGACGTCGTCGACGGATCGATCCAGAACATCGACCCGGCGCTCGCCGACACCATGGGGAACGACGCGCTGCTGCTCATCGGCGTGGCCATGGTCGTCATGGGCCTGCTGTTCAAGGTCGGCGCCGTGCCGTTCCACATGTGGACCCCGGACGTCTACCAGGGCGCGCCCACGCCGGTCACCGGCTTCATGGCGGCCGCCACGAAGGTCGCCGCCTTCGGCGCCCTCCTGCGGCTCCTGTACGTCGTCCTGCCCGGCATGCGCTGGGACTGGCGGCCGGTCATGTGGGGCATCGCGATCATCACGATGCTGGGCGGCGCGATCGTCGCGATCACCCAGACCGACATCAAGCGGCTCCTCGCGTACTCGTCGATCGCGCACGCCGGATTCATCCTCGCCGGTGTCATCGCCACCACGCCCGACGGCATCTCGTCCGTGCTCTTCTACCTGGGCGCGTACTCGTTCGTGACCGTCGGCGCGTTCGCCGTGGTCACGCTGGTCAGGGACGCGGGCGGCGAGGCCACGCACCTGTCGAAGTGGGCGGGGCTCGGACGCCGCTCGCCGCTCGTGGCGGCCGTCTTCGCGGTGTTCCTGCTCGCCTTCGCCGGTATCCCGCTGACCTCGGGCTTCGCCGGAAAGTTCGCCGTGTTCAAGGCGGCGGCGGAGGGCGGGGCCGGTGCGCTCGTCGTGGTCGGTGTGATCTCGTCGGCCATCGCGGCGTTCTTCTACATCCGGGTGATCGTGCTCATGTTCTTCAGCGAGCCGAAGGCGGACGGCCCGACGGTCGCCGTGCCCTCGCCGCTGACCATGACCACGATCGCCGTGGGTGTGGCGGTCACGGTGGTGCTGGGCCTGGCGCCGCAATACTTCCTGGACCTGGCGAACCACGCGAGCGTGTTCGTGCGGTAGCCGCGCAGCGCGGGGTCCTGGCCGCCCGGTGTCCCTGAGAGGGGGCGCCGGGCGGCGGTGTTCCCGGCCGCCGCGGACGGCGCCCCGGATCCCCAGCCTGTGGATAACTTTTCGGGCTGTCGGCGCGGAGCCCTATCGTGGCAGCAGTGGTCGAACCACGGAGTACGGACGTACGGGGGACAGGGCGATGAATGGGATCGGTGGCATGAGCGAGGTGACGGAGCCCGGCGTGGCGACGGCGATGCGCGGCGGCGCGCTGGAGACGCTGCACCGCGTCTTCGGATATGACGCGTTCCGCGGCGAGCAGGAAGCGATCATCGACCACGTCGTGGACGGCGGGGACGCCGTCGTCCTGATGCCGACCGGCGGCGGAAAGTCCCTGTGCTACCAGATCCCGGCCATGGTCAGGCCCGGTACGGGCGTCGTGGTCTCGCCCCTCATCGCCCTGATGCAGGACCAGGTGGACGCGCTGCGTGCGCTCGGCGTGCGCGCCGGGTTCATGAACTCGACGCAGGACTTCGACGAGCGGCGCACCGTCGAGGCCGAGTTTCTCGCGGGCGAGCTGGACGTCATCTATCTGGCGCCGGAGCGGCTGCGCCTCGACTCCACGCTCGACCTGCTCTCCCGCGGCAGGATCTCCGTCTTCGCGATCGACGAGGCGCACTGCGTGGCCCAGTGGGGGCACGACTTCCGCCCCGACTACCTGGCGCTCTCCGTCCTCGGGCAGCGCTGGCCGGACGTACCGCGCATCGCGCTCACCGCGACCGCCACGCACGCCACGCACCAGGAGATCACCCAGCGCCTGGGCATGCCGGACGCCAAGCACTTCGTGGCGAGCTTCGACCGGCCCAACATCCAGTACCGGATCGTGCCGAAGGCCGACCCGAAGAAGCAGCTCCTCACCTTCCTCAAGCAGGAGCACGAGGGCGACGCGGGCATCGTGTACTGCCTGTCGCGCAAGTCCGTGGAGGCGACGGCCGAGTTCCTCAGCCGCAACGGCATCGAGGCGGTCCCGTACCACGCGGGCCTGGACGCGGGCACCCGCGCGGCGCACCAGTCCCGCTTCCTGCGCGAGGAGGGGCTGGTCGTCTGCGCGACCATCGCGTTCGGCATGGGCATCGACAAGCCCGACGTCCGGTTCGTCGCGCACCTCGACCTGCCGAAGTCCGTCGAGGGCTACTACCAGGAGACGGGCCGCGCCGGCCGTGACGGCCTCCCCTCTACGGCCTGGATGGCGTACGGGCTGCAGGACGTCGTCCAGCAGCGGAAGCTGATCAACATGGGGGAGGGGGACGAGGCGTTCCGGCGCCGGGCGGGGTCCCACCTCGACGCGATGCTGGCGCTGTGCGAGACGGCGCAGTGCCGCCGGTCCCAGCTGCTCATGTACTTCGGGCAGGAGCCGCAGACGGCCGCCTGCGGCAACTGTGACACCTGCCTCTCGCCGCCCGAGACCTGGGACGGGACCGTCGCCGCGCAGAAGATCCTCTCCACGGTGGTGCGCCTGGACCGGGAGCGGAGGCAGAAGTTCGGCGCGGGCCAGATCATCGACATCCTGATGGGCCGGCGCACAGCCAAGGTCATCCAGTTCGACCACGACCAGCTCTCCGTCTTCGGTATCGGCGAGGACCTGAGCGAGGCCGAATGGCGGGGTGTGGTGCGGCAGCTGCTGGCGCAGAGCCTCATCGCGGTAGAGGGCGAGTACGGGACGCTGGTGCTCACGGAGGAGAGCGGCAGCGTCCTCGGGAGGCAGCGTGAGGTGCGGCTGCGCAAGGAGGCGCCGCGGCCCGCCGCCTCCCGCTCGGCTTCGCGCGAGCGCAAGGCGAAGTCGCCCGCGGCGGACCTGCCGGAGCAGCTGCTGCCCGTCTTCGAGGCGCTGCGCGCGTGGCGCGGCGCGCAGGCGAAGGAGAACGGGGTCCCGGCGTACGTCATCTTCCACGACGCGACCCTCAAGGAGATCGCCCTCCAACACCCCACGTCCATCGGCCAGTTGGGCACGATCGGCGGCGTCGGCGAGAAGAAGCTGGCGACGTGGGGCGAGGGTGTGCTCGCCGTCCTGGCAGGCCTGGACAGCGCCGGTTCCAGCGGCCCGGCAGCCCCGGCCGGCTCCGCCGCCGGGGAGGCGCCGGAGCCGGACCCCGGCTGGCCCGAGGACGAGCAGGAGCCGGAGGACATCGACTGGTGACGGTGGTGACGGTGGTGACGGTGGAGGCGGCGCACTCAGGCCACTGACGGCGCCCCACCGTCGGGCCCCTGACAGCGACGCCTCCGGTCTCTCATGCCGTGGCGCCCGCCACGATCCGCCCCGTCACTTCGCCCAGGCCCACTCGGGTGTTGTCCGGGCCCTGGGCCCAGGCCGTCATGGTGACCACGTCGTCGTTCTCGAGGAACGTGCGCTTGCCGTCGGGGAGTTCGATGGCGTCACGCCCGTTCCAGGTGATCTCGATGAGGGAGCCGCGTGCGTTCTCCGAGGCGCCGCTGATCGTGCCGGAGCCGTACAGGTCCCCGGTGCGCAGGGAGGCGCCGGCCACCGTCATGTGGGCCAGCATCTGGGCTGCCGTCCAGTACAGGCCGGCGGACGAGGTCTCGGAGATGACATGGCCGTTGAGGCTGACGGTGATGTGCAGGTCGTAGCCGCCGGGCTCGTCCGCGATGCCGTCGGCGGAGGGCGCCGAGTCGTCCAGGTACGGCAGGAGGGGGTAGGTGCGCTCCGGGGGCGTCACGCGCGCCTCGTCCAGCGCCTCCAGCGGAGTGATCCAGGCCGAGACCGACGTGGCGAACGACTTGCCCAGGTGCGGGCCGAGCGGCACGGTCTCCCACGACTGGATGTCGCGCGCCGACCAGTCGTTGAGGAGGCAGAGCCCGAACACGTGGTCGCGGTACGCGGACAGCGGTACCGCCGTGCCCTGCGCGGACGGCGTCCCGACGACGAAGCCGAGCTCGGTCTCGATGTCGAGCCGCACCGAGGGGCCGAAGACAGGGGCCGGGTCGGCCGGTGACTTCCGCTGGCCCGAGGGGCGGACCACGTCCGTGCCCGAGACCACGACCGTCCCCGCGCGGCCGTGGTAACCCACCGGCAGATGCTTCCAGTTGGGCTTCAGCGGCTCCTCGTCCGGGCGGAACATGCGGCCGAGGTTCCGGGCGTGGTTCTCCGAGGCGTAGAAGTCGACGTAGTCCGCGACCTCGAAGGGGAGGTGCAGGGTGACGTCGTCGAGCGGGTACAGCAGGGGGCCCACGGTCTCGCGGTGGGCCGGGACCGTGACCCAGGCCGTGAGCGCGCGGCGCACGTCCGACCAGGCGGTGCGGCCCGCCGCCATCAGCGGGTTCAGGGTGGGGCGCGCGAGCAGGGAGACGTAGGGCGAGCCGAGCGCGGCCGCCGCGGCGCCCGCGTCGAGCACGTACGAGCCGAGGCGCACGCCGACCCGGCGCGTCTCGACGGCCTCCCCCGGCCGGGAGAACACCCCGTACGGGAGGTTGTGCGGTCCGAAGGGGTCGCCTTCGGGGAGGTCGAGGGGGGTGAGCGGGGTCTGCTCGGACATGCGTACCTGCCTCGCTTTCCATATGGGTGGGCCACACGTTACGTGGGAGCGACGCGTTGGGGCAGTGCCTAAAGAGTTCGCAATGTCCGGATAAGCCTTGCTGGAGTGGTCAATTCCGGCTTAGCGTCCTATCGGGGGACGCGGACGGGGTGGGTCCGGGTCCGAAGGGGGACAGGACACGTGGGGGGACCCGTGGCCAGGAGTGCCAGCAGCGTGCCGTTCGGAGTCGACCGGGACGTGCCAGGCCTGATCGTCAAGTTCGGTGACTATCCACTGCATCACGGAGGAGTGGGAGCAATCCGCAGCCTGGGCCGCCTCGGCGTGCCCATGTACGCGATCACGGAAGACCGTTACACGCCGGCGGCGTCCTCGCGCTATCTGCACCGGGCCTTTCCCTGGCGGACCACCGGGGCCGAGGAACCGGAGCGGCTCGTCGAGGGCATGCTGCGCATCGCGCGCCGGATCGGCAGGCCGACGGTCCTGATCCCGACCGACGAAGAGGCGGCCGTCCTCATCGCCGAGCACCAGGAGCAGCTGGCCGACGGGGGAAAGTTCCTGTTCCCGCGCGTCGAGCGGGACCTGCCGCGCCGGCTCGCCAGCAAGCAGGGGCTGCACGAACTGTGCGTGGAGCACGGCGTCGCGTCGCCGGCGGCCGCGTTCCCGGAGTCGTACGCCGACATCGAGGAGTTCGCCGCGTCGGCGCGCTTCCCGGTGGTCGCCAAGAACCGTGAGGCGTTCACCCGCCGCAAGCAGCCCGCGGTGAACGGGACGACGAAGATCGCGACCCCCGGAGGTCTGCTCGAACTCGCCCGCGACTGGGGCGAGCAGCCCGGCGTGATCCTCCAGGAGTATCTGCCGAGGGAGCAGGCGGAGGACTGGATCGTGCACGCGTACTTCGACGCGGACTCGACGCCGCTCGCCCTCTTCACCGGCGTCAAGGTGCGTTCCTGGCCACCGCACGCGGGCATGACGGCGAATGCGTACGTCGTCGACAATCCGGAACTCGCGGACCTCGCCGCGCGTTTCATCAAACAGATCGGCTTCACCGGCGTCATCGACCTCGACCTGCGCTTCGACCGGCGCGACGGCCAGTACAAGCTCCTCGACTTCAATCCGCGCATGGGCGCCCAGTTCCGGCTCTTCGAGAGCGAGTCCGGGATCGACGTCGTCCGTGCCATGCATCTCGACCTGACCGGCCGCGCCGTACCGGAGGGGGAACAGCGCGCGGGCCACCGGTACGTGGTGGAGAACATCGACCTGCCCGCTCTCATCGCCTACCGCCGCAGCGGTTACACGACCCCGCACGCCCCCGCCCGCGCCACGGGCACGGAGCTCGCGTGGCTCGCCACCGACGATCTGCGGCCGCTGTTCACGATGCTCGCCCGGTTTGTGGGCCCGGGAGCCCGCCACCTCCACCAGCTGTGGCGGACCAACCGCCGCGGCGGTGGCATGGCGAAGGCCCAGCCCAAGTAGCCCATCGCCGGCACCAGCTACGGCCACCAAAGCACCAAGTGTCACCGCGAAGCAGGAAGCAAACGTTCTTCCCTGGGGAGGGGACTTCGTGATTCATCCGGTAGCTGTCATCGGAGCGGGCCCGTACGGCCTGTCGACCGCCGCCCATCTGCGGGCACGCGGCATTCCGGTACGCGTCTTCGGCGACCCCATGGTGAGCTGGCGCTCGCACATGCCCGCGGGAATGCTCCTGAAGTCAGTGCCGTCCGCCTCGAACATCGACGCCCCGCAGCGCGGCCACGACCTCGTCGACTACTGCGACGCGGCCGGGATCCCGCGCCTGGTGACGGACGAGGACATCGTCCCGGTCGAGACGTTCGTGGCCTACGGGGACTGGCTCCAGCAGAAGCTCGTGCCCGACCTGGAGCGGGTCAGGGTGGTCTCGGTGGACCGGCGCGGACACGAGAACTTCGAGGTGAAGCTGGACTCCGGCGAGCAGTTCACGGCCCGCGCGGTCGTCGTCGCCACCGGCCTTTCGGGACTCGACCACCTGCCGCGCGAGCTCGCCGCGGCGGCGCCCGACGGGCCCGCCCCCACCGGGCCGGTCTCCCACAGCTCGCAGCACCACGACCTGTCCCGGTTCTCCGGCAGGGAACTCATCGTGGTCGGCGCCGGCCAGTCCGCCCTGGAGACCGCCGCGCTCGCCGCGGAGGCCGGGGCGAGCGTGCGGATCGTGGCACGCGGCAAGGGCTCCGTACGGTTCGGCGCGCCGCCGTGGGGCCAGCCGAAGCTGCGCCCCGAGACGCCGTTCGGCCGGGCCTGGTCGCTGTACGCGCTGACGTACTACCCGCACCCGTACCGTCATCTTCCGCCGCAGGCACGGCACTTCCTCGTCCGGCGGGTGCTCGGGCCGCTCGGGGCGTGGTGGCTGCGCGAGCGGTTCGAGGACAAGGTGCGGGTGCGTGAGGTGGAGGGCATCGTGGGCTCCGCCGCCGCGGACCGGGGCGTGACTCTGACGGTGCGGGCTCCCGGCGGACGCCGTGAGGAGCTGACCGCGGACCACGTCATCGCCGCGACCGGCTACCGCGTCGACCTCGCCGCGATGGACTTCCTAGGCGACGGTCTGCGGACCCGGATCGCCGCCAGCCGGGGCACCCCCAAGCTGGGGCCCGGCTATGTGTCCTCGGTGCCGGGGCTCTACTTCACGGGCATGCTGGGCGGGTCGTCGTACGGGCCGGTGATGCGGTTCGTGTGCGGCACCGAGTTCGCCTCGCCGCGCCTGGTGAAGCATCTCTCGGCGGCACACGCGTGAGGCGCCCCGTGCTGGGGTGACCGGGCAGGGCGGCGGCGGGGGTGACCGGGCGGAGTGACCCGGCGGAGCGGTCCGTATTCTCTCGATCATGCCCGCTCCGTTTCGCTCCGCCCCGTTCGATCTCATCGCCACAGACCTGGACGGGACGCTGCTGCGCGGCGACGACACGGTCTCCGAACGGACGCGCGACGCCCTCACGGCCGCTGCCGCCGCGGGGGCCCGCCACCTCGTGGTGACGGGACGGCCGGCGCCGCGCGTGCGGCCGCTGCTCGGCGAGCTGGGCGGCGCCGGGCTCGCGGTCTGCGCCCAGGGCGCCCAGCTGTACGACGCCGCGAAGGACCGCATCGTGTGGTCCCTGACCCTCGACCGTGACCTTGCCGAGCAGGCCCTCGGCAAGATCGAGGCCGAGGTCGGACAGGTCGACGCGGCGGTCGACCAGGACGGCGCGGACGGTCTGACACTCATCGAGCCGGGCTATGTGATGCCGCACCCCACGCTCCCCGCCGTGCGGATCGAGCGCCGTGAGGAGCTGTGGGCCGAGCCCATCAGCAAGGTGCTGCTCCGTCATCCCCGGCTCGGAGACGACGAGTTGGCGACGGCGGCGCGGGCGGTCGTCGGCGATCTGGCGACGGTCACCATGTCGGGCCCCGGCACCGTGGAGCTGCAGCCGTGCGGCGTCACCAAGGCGACGGGGCTCGCGCTGGCCGCCGAGCGGCTCGGTCTGACGCCGGAGCGCACGATCGCCTTCGGTGACATGCCGAACGACCTGCCGATGTTCGCGTGGGCCGGCCACGGTGTCGCGATGGCCAACGCCCACGCCGAACTGCGGGCGGCGGCAGACGAGGTGACCCTGTCGAACGAGGACGACGGGGTCGCGGTCATCCTCGAACGCCACTTCGCGCGCTAGCCGCACTCACCGGTCCCCCCCGTGACCCGCCCGCTCCCTCACCCCGCCGTGCGCGGAATCCGCTGTTCCCAGGTCCGGTGGAAGACCACTTCGCCGCCGTCCCGGCACACCACCTCGTTGCTGGTGATGAAGTCCTTCGCGTCGCAGGCGATCTCGGAGCGGGTCTTGATCGTCACGTCCCACGCCAGCTCGGGCCGGTGCAGGCGGATCGACCAGTCGGAGCGGGTGCGCGCACTCAGTGGGTCCGCCTCCTGGATGACGTACGTCTCCACGGCGTCCTCGGTGAATTCGAGGCCGTCGGGGTAGACCCGGGTGCCGCCGTAGCGCGGGTCCACCTGCAGGCGCCATTCGCCCTTGGCGACATCGCGGACGCAGAGCCGCTCGGGGCGCTGTTCGTCCAGGGTGGCGGGGTAGACGACGCCGAGCGGCTCGGACTGTTCGGGCCCTTCGAAGCCGATGTCGGCGCCGTTCTCGGCGTCGACCATCCTGACCGGCAGTTCGAGGGTGCTGCCCGCCGGGTCGAGGGTGAAGCCTGCCTCGGAGCCGGGCTGTGGCCAGATCCACGGCCAGTACGCGGACGACACCGCGAGGCGGATGCGGTGCCCGGCCGGGAAGGTGTGGCCGATGCCGTTGAGCTCGAAGGAGACCTCGTCCGTGGTGCCGGGGGGCCAGGTGACGGCCTTGTCGCGGCCCTCGCGAGAGGAGAAGTTCAGGACGCCGCGTGTGACGAGCGTCGAGGAGCCGTCCGGCGCCACGTCGCACACCCGGACGGCGACCTGCCCGCGCGGTACCTCGCTGGTGATGCGCAGCGTCACCTGCGGCCGGCCGAGGACCTGCAGATCCGAGGGCACCTCGAAATCGAAGCACGCCGACTTCGCGTCCTCGTCGCGCTGGTCCGGCGGCAGGTCCGCGTCGTTGCCGAAGGGGAAGAAGCGGCCCGCGTCCAGGCCCGTCTGCTGGGGCGACTTCACGATCACGGGCGGGCCCTGAAGGGCGTACGCGAGGGGCGCGACGTTCGGGGACGGCCAGGACGGGTCGCCGACCCAGTGGCCCGGCAGCGTCGGGTAGACCGTCGCGGGCGGGTGCGAGTCGCTGATCCAGGAGCGGAGCTTGGGCTCCGCCATGACGCCGTTGTCGACGCCCTTGAGGTGGTGGTCCCACCAGCGGAGGGTCTCCTGGAGGAAGCCGATCGCGGGGCCCGGCGGCAGGCCGCGGTCCGGGTACTGGTGCGACCACGGACCGATGATCCCGCGTACCTGCTGGTCGGGCAGGTTCTCGACCAGGCGCAGGACGGTGTCGCGGTACGGGTCGTGCCAGCCGCCCACTGCGAGGACGGCCGCGCGTACGGCGGTGTAGTCCTCGCAGACGCTGCCGTGCTGCCAGTAGGCGTCGCGCGTCTGGTGGCCGAGCCAGGTGTGGATGAACGGGTCGACCGCTTCGAGGCGCTTCAGCCACATGTCGCGCCAGCCGTCGCCGACGAACTGAGGGTCGGGCGGCCGTGACACGAAGGCGAGCATCGTCGCCGCCCAGGCGTGCATGTCCACCGCGAGGACGGAACCTCCCATGTAGTGCACGTCGTTGTCATAACGGTCGTCCGTGGAGCAGACCGTGATGACCGCCTTGAGCGGCTCGGGCGCGAGGGCCGCGATCTGGAGGGAGTTGAAGCCGCCCCAGGAGATGCCGAACATGCCGACCTTGCCGCTGCACCAGGGCTGTGCGGCCAGCCAGTTGACGACCGCGACCCCGTCGGCGAGCTCCGTCGTGTCGTACTCGTCGCCGGGCAGGCCCTCCGAGTTGCCGTGCCCGCGCACGTCGACGCGGACGGAGGCGTAGCCATGGCCCGCGTACCAGGGGTGGCGCTGCCAGTCGCGCGGCGCCGTCCAGTCGCTCAGCCGGTACGGGAGGTACTCGAGGATGGCGGGCACCGGCTCCTCGGTCACCGGACGCCAGATGCGGGCGAACAGCGTGGTGCCGTCCGGCAGGGGTACGCGAACGTCCTCGCGGGTCGTTTCGTAGGGGAAGGAGGAGCGGATGGTGATGGCCGGGTTTTCTGACATGGGAGTCACCTCAGTGAACGGGGTGCATGGTCCTGCGCAGCCACGGCGCGAGCGCGACCACGACCAGGCCGATGGCGACGGCGATGGCGCCGTTGACGCCGAAGTACGCGGGATTGGAGACCTCGCCGTAGAGCTTCACGGTCTGTGCCTGAATGCCGTTGGCGAGGGCGAGCGAGAGGAACCAGAGGGACATCGTCTGGCTGGAGAAGGCCTTCGGCGCGAGCTTCGTCGTCGCCGACATGCCCGAGGTCTCCAGGAGGATGTCGCCGAGGCCGAGCAGCAGATACGAGCCGACGATCCACCAGGCGGCCATCTTGTACGTGTCCCCGCTGTGGCCCGAGGTGGGGATGACCATGAGCAGGAACGACAGACCGCCCAGGATCACACCGAACGCGATCTTGTTGGAGGCGTGCGGCTGGCGCGGTCCCATCCGGGCCCACAGACCGGCCACCACGGGGGCGAGCGCGACCTCGAAGGCGCCGAGCGCGGACGCGTACCAGCTGGCGGGGAAGTGGAAGCCGAGGATCTCGGTCCTGGCGTTCGTCGAGGCGAGCAGGATCATCGTCGAGTACGCCTGGAACAGGATGAAGTTGAAGGCCACGGAGGCCAGGAAGAGCACGACGTACGGCTTGAGCCTGCCGCGCTCCTCGGCAGTCACCCGGGGGCTGCGGAACATCACCGCGAAGTACACGACCGGGGCGATCACGGAGATGATCGTGAGGACGTCCACGAAGCGGTCCATCGTCAGCCAGCCGGCCCACACGAGGATCACGGCGAGTACGGCGAGGACGACGGCACCGGCGATCATCAGCCGGACCGCGCGCCGCATCCCCTCGGGCGGCAGCGCGTACTCGGCGGAATGCTTGCGCCCGGCCAGGTGACGTCGCCCGGCCACGTACTGGACGAGACCGAACGTCATGCCGATCGCGGCGGCCGAGAAGCCCCAGTGCCAGCCCTTGTGGTCGCCGAGCCAGCCGGTGATCAGGGGGCCCGCGAAGGCGCCGATGTTGATGCCCATGTAGTACAGCGCGAAGCCGGCGTCGCGGCGCTCGTCGTCGGTGCGGTAGAGCTTGCCGACCATGGTGGCGACATTGGGTTTGACCAGGCCGGTTCCCGCGCTGATCAGGCCGAGGCCGACCCAGGTCATGGCCGCCGTCGGCACTGCCATCGCGTAGTGGCCGCAGGCGATCAGGATGCCGCCGTACAGGACCGCGCGGTACGAGCCGAGGATCCGGTCGGCGAGCCAGCCGCCCCCCACCGAGACGAGATAGACGAGCGTTCCGTACGCTGCCGATACGGACGCCGCCGTCCCCGCGGACATGCCCAGGCCGCCGTGTGCGACCGTGTCCGCGAAGTAGAGGACGAGGATGGCCTGCATGCCGAGGAACGAGAAACGCTCCCAGACCTCGAGGCCCGACAGCGTGAGCAGGCCGCGAGGCTGGCCGAAGAACGCGTGGTCGTCGCCCGGCGGCGGCTGCTCGCTCTCCGGTCCGTTCGGCTCGGCCTCGGCCGTGGTGCGAGACAAAGGGGAAACTCCAGGTCTTCTCGGTCGTATGAGCTGATCAAGAACATACCGGGGGTGTTCGTGGGTCGCTCGGCCTGGTCTGTGCGGGCAGGCCCCCACTGTGATCGAAACGCGACCGGATACGCTGACTTGAGTGATGGCAGCGACACATCGACAAACCGTGTCATCGACCAAATGATCGACCGAGTTCGCCATGTGATCGTCAGCAGACAGGAGAACCTCTCGTGACCGTCGTCGGGACTTTCGGTCTTAGCGTGCGGGACCAGGCTCTCGAAGCCGATGTCCAGGCCGGGTTGGCGGCTGTCGAGGAGGGTCTGCTCGAGGCAACGAAGAGCGGGGTCCCCTTCATCACGGAGGCCGCGCAGCATCTCGTGCGCGCGGGCGGCAAGCGCTTCAGGCCCCTCCTCGCGATGCTCGCCGCGCAGTTCGGCGACCCGTACGCACCCGGTGTCGTGCCCGCCGCCGTCGTCGTAGAGCTGACGCATCTCGCGACGCTCTACCACGACGACGTGATGGACGAGGCAGACGTGCGCCGCGGCGTCGACAGCGCGAACACCCGCTGGGGCAACTCGGTCGCGGTCCTGACCGGCGACTTCCTCTTCTCGCGCGCCTCCCACATGCTGGCCGACCTCGGGCCCGAGGCCGTCCGCATCCAGGCGGAGGCCTTCGAACGCCTCGTCACCGGGCAGATCCTGGAGACGGCCGGACCGCGCGACGGCCGCGACCCGGTCGACCACTACCTCGACGTCCTGGGCGGCAAGACCGGCTCGCTGATCGCCGTGGCCGTGCGGTTCGGCGCGATGATGTCGGGCGCCGACGAGCGCATCGTGGACGTCCTCGCCCAGTACGGCGAGCGGCTCGGCGTCGCCTTCCAGCTCGCCGACGACGTCCTGGACATCGCCTCCGACTCGCACGAGTCCGGCAAGACCCCCGGCACCGACCTGCGCGAGGGCATCCCCACGCTGCCGGTGCTGCGGCTGCGCGAGCGCGCCGAGCAGCTCGGCCTGCCCGAGGACCGCGCCCTGTGCGAGCTCCTCGACTCCGACCTGACGGACGACGCGCGCCTCGACGAGGCGCTCGCGCGGCTGCGTGTCCACCCGGCCCTGGAGCAGGCCCGCAAGGACACCGTGCGGTACGCGGAGGAGGCGCGGGCGGCCCTCTCGCCGCTGCCCGAGTGCGATGCGAAGTCGGCCCTCCTGGAGCTGTGCGACCTGGTGGTGCACCGGGCGGGCTGACGCCCGCAGATCTCACCGTGCAGTGCTGACCGACACGCGGAACCGGCGGCGTCCCCCTACGGGATAGGGGAGGCGCCGCCCTTGTGTGTCATACCGCGGGAGTACGCGGAGTTGATCCTGGGGTCTGACGCTTCCGTCCCGCCGATTTGGTCAGATTGATAGCACCACTCCCGACCAATTCGGGTGAGAATGGCGGCTTGGGGTGGACAGACGAGCAAGGACGGTAGGCCGCCGCCCAACACGGAGGTAGGGCAACAACATGGCACCGTACGAAACCGAAAGCGCCGGTCGTCGCAAGGCGACCCGCTATGTGGTCCCGGTCGCGGTGGTGGGGGTGGCCGCGGCGACGATCGGGCTCGTTCCCGCGCTGGCCGACTCCGGCAACCCCGATCTGCCGAAGCTCAGCGCGCAGCAGCTCATCGAGAAGATGGCCAAGTCGGACGTGCAGCAGATGTCCGGCACGGTGAAGATCTCCACGGATCTCGGACTCCCGTCCCTGGGCGGTATCGCGGGCGGCTTCACCCCGGGCGCCGGCGGCCCCTCGGACGGCGGGGACGGCAAGGCGGGCTCCGCCGCCGACCCGCAGTCCAAGCTGATGGAGCTGGCCTCCGGCACGCACACGCTGCGCGTCGCGACGGACGGCCCCGACCGGCACAAGCTGTCCGTCCTGGACAGCGCGGCCGAGTACAGCGTGATCCACAACGGCGACGAGGTCTGGGCCTACGACAGCGCGTCGAACGAGGCGTACCACGCCAAGGACGCCGCTGCCGCCGGCGACCGGGCCGAGAAACAGCGCAGGGGCGAGGCGCAGAAGGGCGTCCCGGCCACGCCCAAGGAGCTCGCGGACGAGGTCCTGAAGGCGTCCGGCAAGACGACGTCGATCTCCGTCGAGGGCACCGCGCAGGTCGCGGGGCGCGACGCGTACAAGCTGCTCGTCAAGCCGAAGCAGGCCGGTTCGACGGTCGGCGGGATCACCATCTCGGTGGACGCGAAGACGGGTGTGCCGCTGAAGTTCACGCTGACGCCCGCGGGCGGCGGCAAGGCGGTCGTGGACGCGGGCTTCACCAAGGTGGACTTCGCCAAGCCGGCCGCTTCCACGTTCGACTTCACCCCGCCGAAGGGCACCAAGGTCACCGAGGGCGACGACCTCAAGGCGCGGGACAAGTCCCACCCGTCGAAGGACCTGCCCAAGGACCTGCCCAAGGACCTGCCCAAGGAGCTGAAGGACGCCCAGGGTGGCGGCATGAACGACCTGAAGGTCATCGGTGAGGGCTGGACGTCCATCGCCGAGCTGAAGATGCCCGGCGGGCAGGGGCTGCCGACGGGCGGCTCGGGCTCGGGCGACGTCCCGCCGGAGGCACAGAAGTTCATGGACGCGCTCGGCGACCACGTGACGGGCAAGTTCGGCTCGGGCACGGTCTTCTCGACGCGCCTGGTCAACGCACTCATCACGGACGACGGCAAGGTCTACGCGGGCGCGGTCACCAAGGACGCGCTCGTGAAGGCGGCGAACGCGGCGCAGTAGCCGTACGCGCCACGCGAGTTGGCAGGCAGGCAGGAGTGGAGGCGTCGGTTCCGGGGCCTCCACTCCCGCACTCCACCCGGACCGACGGGCACGACGGGAGCGACGGGAGCGACATGGCGGCGAGCACTGCCGAGGAGTCCGTGATCGAGACGCGGGCCCTCACCAAGCGGTACGGCGGCGGCCAGTTGGCGGTCGACGGCCTCGACCTCACCGTCCCCGCCGGCAGCGTCTTCGGCTTCCTCGGGCCGAACGGCTCGGGCAAGACCACCACCATCCGCATGCTGATGGGCCTGATCGAGCCGACGTCCGGCGCGGCCAGCGTCCTCGGCCGCCCCATGCCCCGCGCAACCCGCGCGGTCCTCCCGCACGTCGGCGCGCTCATCGAGGGCCCCGCCCTGTACGGGTTCCTGTCCGGCCGGGACAACCTGATCCGGTACGACTCCGCCGACCCGGCCGCCGACCCGCGCACCCGGCGCGCCCGTGTCGCCACCGCGCTCGACCGGGTCGGGCTGACGGCCGCCGCGGGCAAGAAGGCGAAGGCGTACTCGCTCGGGATGAAGCAGCGCCTCGGGCTCGCGGCCGCGCTGCTCCAGCCCCGCAGGCTCCTCGTCCTCGACGAGCCGACGAACGGTCTCGACCCGCAGGGCATGCGCGAAATCCGTTCCCTGGTGCGGGAGCTGGCATCGGACGGCACGACCGTCTTCCTCTCCTCGCACCTCCTCGACGAGATCGAGCAGGCCTGCACGCACGCGGCCGTGATGGCGCGCGGCCGGCTCCTCACGCAGGGTCCGGTCGCCGAGCTCGCGGCGGGCGCCCGCGGCCGGCTCGTGGTCACGACGCCCGACCCGGGCGACGCGGCGCGCGTCCTGAAGGAGCGGGGCGTCGCGGACCTGACCGTGACGGACGATCAGGTGACGGGCGAGCCGCCCGGTCCGGGGACCGACCTCGCCGAGCTGAACGCCGCACTGGTCACCGCGGGCGTCCGCGTCCGCGGCTTCGGACTCGAACGGGCCTCGCTGGAGGACGCGTTCGTGGCCCTGACGGGAGAGGGATTCGATGTCGCAGGCTGAGGCCACGGCCGCCACCACCGCCACGGCCGTCACGGAGGCGGCGCCCGCGCGGAAGAGGATCTGGACGCTCGGCCTGTTCCGCAGCGAGCTGGTCACCACGTTCCGCCGCTGGCGCACGATCGCCCTGCTCGCCGTCCTGGCCGGGGTGCCGATCCTCGTCGGGATCGCCGTGAAGATCGAGACGAGCGGCGGCTCACCGGCCGCGGGCGGCGGCGCGGGAGGGCCCGCGTTCATAGCGCAGATCACCAACAACGGCCTGTTCCTGGTTTTCACCTCGCTCGCCGCGACACTCCCGTTCTTCCTGCCGATGGCGGTCGGCGTGATCGCGGGCGACGCGATCGCCGGCGAGGCGAACGCGGGGACGCTGCGCTATCTGCTCGTCGCCCCCGCGGGCCGCACCCGTCTGCTGCTCACCAAGTACGCGACCACGATGACGTTCTGCCTGGTCGCGACGCTCGTCGTGGCGGTGACGGCGCTCGCCACGGGCGCCCTGCTCTTCCCGCTGGGCGACCTCGTCACGATCTCCGGCACGCGGATCGGCTTCGGCGAGGGGCTCGTGCGGGCCCTGCTGATCGCCCTCGTCGTGGCCGCGTCACTCGTGGGGATCGCCGCGCTCGGACTGTTCGTCTCGACGCTCACGAACAGCGGGATCGCGGCCATGGCGACGACGGTGGGCCTGCTCATCACCGTCCAGATCCTCGACCAGATCCCCCAGCTGCACGCGATCCAGCCGTACCTGTTCTCGCACCGCTGGCTGTCCTTCGCCGACCTGATGCGCGAGCCGGTCTACTGGGACGACCTGCTCAAGAACCTGGGCCTGCAGGGCTTGTACGCGGCCGTGTTCGGCTCGGCGGCGTGGGCGCGCTTCACGGCGAAGGACATCACGGCGTAGCCGACTGCCGCACTGCTACGCCTCGTACTGCCGCACTGCTACGCCTCGTACGGGAAGCGCGCGACCTCCGGCTGCCGCTCGGGCGCGAAGAACGTCTTGGCGCGCAGCAGCGCCTCCTCGTCCTTGAGTACGTCGCCGGGCTTGCTGCCGTTGCCGAGCAGGACGCCGCCGAAGCGCATGCCCATGTACGCGGCCGAGTTGCGCAGCGTGCCGACCAGCGGGTCCGCGACGACCTGCTCCTCGTGGGCGAGCGCCGTCACGCCCCACAGGGTGCGCCCTGCGAGTGTCGCCTTGAAGTCGACGCCGGGGGTGCGCAGCCAGCCCGACCAGTAGTCGAGGTAGCGCTTGGTGGCGGCCGAGACGGAGTACCAGTACAGCGGCGACACGATGACGATGTCGGTGGCTTCGAGCGTCGCGTCCAGGAGTAGTGCCGTGTTGTCGCCGGCGGGCCGGGTGTGGTCGCTGTCGTGGCGCAGGTCCTCGAAGTCGGGGAGGGGGTGCGCGGCGAGGTCGATCCAGCGCTGCCCGATTTCGGGGGAGAGCTGCTCGGCGGCCTTGCGGGCCAGGATCTCGGTGTTGCCTTCGCCTCGGCTGCTGCCGAGCAGGAAGAGGAACGTGCGGGACATGGGGCACTCCGGGGTCGGTTGGTCGCGCCGATTACCTGCATGTGCAGTTTATGCACGCGCAAGTAATTCCGTCCAGGAGGGGCAGGGCGGACCGGGGCCGGAGATATGAGGCGCTCGTGGCGGCGCGCGGGTTCAGGCGGCGGGCTCGGGCCGCGGATCCGTCTCCGGCTGGGTCTGCGGCTGCCGCTGCAGGTTCGACTGCAGATTCGACTCCGGCACCGTTTCCGGAGCCGTCGCCCGCGCCTTCTGCTCGGCCAGTGCGATCCGTCCGCGCCGGGCCGTCCGCAGCGCGTCCCACGTCAGGAGGGTGAGCGCCAGCCACACGAGGGCGAAGCCCGCCCAGCGTTCGGGGGGCATCGCCTCGTGGAAGTACAGGATGCCGAGCAGGAACTGGAAGACCGGCGCCAGGTACTGGAGCAGACCCAGGGTCGACAGCGGTACGCGGATGGCGGCGGCGCCGAAGCAGACCAGCGGGATCGCGGTGACCAGGCCCGTCGAGGCGAGCAGCGTGGCGTGGCCCGCGCCGTCGCCGAAGGTGGACTCGCCCTGCGCGCCGAGCAGCAGCAGATAGGCGAGCGCGGGCACGAACTGGATCGCGGTCTCGGCGGCGAGCGACTCCAGGCCGCCGAGGTTCACCTTCTTCTTCACCAGGCCGTAGGTGGCGAAGGAGAAGGCGAGGCAGAGGGAGATCCAGGGCGGCTGTCCGTACCCGAAGGCGAGGACGAGGACCGCGGCGAGGCCGACGCCGACCGCCGCCCACTGCACGGGCCGCAGTCGCTCGCCCAGGAGCAGGACGCCCATGGCGATGGTGACCAGCGGGTTGATGAAGTAGCCGAGTGACGCCTCGACGACATGGCCCGCGTTCACGGCCCAGATGTAGACGCCCCAGTTGACCGTGATGACGGCCGCGGCGACGGTGACGAGCGCCAGCCTGCGCGGGTTGCGCAGCAGCTCACCGGCCCAGGCCCAGCGGCGTACGAAGAGCAGGGCGACGCCGACCACGGCCAGCGACCACACCATGCGGTGGGCGAGGATCTCACCGGCGCCCGCGGGCTTGAGCAGGGGCCAGAAAAGGGGCACCAGGCCCCACATTCCGTAGGCCGCGATGCCGTTCAACAGTCCCGTGCGCTGTTCGCTTCCCGACTGCCCAGCCTCCACGGCCCCTCCTCCACACATACGGCCGCCCCGCGGCGGCCACCCATGAAGGTAGCGCCGCGGGGCACCGGCTGTCATGTCCGTATCCCTATACGGTCATGACAGGGCATTCGTGCAGGTGGGGGACCGGCCGAGCCCGGCATGATCCGAACGAGAGGCCCTAGGCGAGCGCGGCCTTGACCGCGGCCGCGAGCGGGGTCGTGGGGCGGCCCGTCAGCCGGGACAGGTCGCCGCCGGTGGCGGCGAGCAGGCCCTGCTCGATGGCGCTGTCGACGTCCACGAGGATGTCGGCGAAGGGTGCGGGCAGTCCGGCGCCGAGCAGGATCTCGCGGTTCTGCTCGGGCGTGACGGAGTTGTACGCGATCGTCCGGCCCGTCTGCCTGGAGAGCTCGGCGGCGTACTCGGCGAAGGACCAGGCGACGTCGCCGCTCAGCTCGTAGGCCTGGTTCTCGTGGCCCTCGCCGGTGAGGACGGCGACCGCGGCGGCGGCATAGTCGGCGCGGGAGGCGGAGGCGACGCGGCCCTCGCCCGCAGAGGCGGTGACGGCGCCGTGCTCCAGGACCGGGGCGAGGTTCTCGGTGTAGTTCTCGTGGTACCAGCCGTTGCGCAGGAACGTGTACGGCAGGCCGGAGTCCAGGATCGCCTGCTCGGTCACCTTGTGCTCGGCCGCCAGGTCGAAGTCGGCGGCCGGCCCGCCGAGGACGCCCGTGTACGCGAGCAGCGCGACGCCCGCGCCCTTCGCGGCATCGATCACGGCGCGGTGCTGCGGCACGCGCTGCCCGACCTCGCTGCCGGAGATCAGCAGGACCCGGTCGCCGGCGGCGAAGGTGCCGGTCAGCGTCCCGGGCGCGCTGTAGTCGGCGATCCGCAGCTCGACGCCGCGGGCGGCGAGGTCGGCGGCCTTCTCCTTGTCGCGGACGACGGCGGCGATGCGCTCCGCCGGGACGCCGGCGGCAAGGAGGCCGTCGATGACGAGACGGCCGAGGTGTCCGGTGGCTCCGGTGACGACGATGCTCATGTCTGAAATCTCCTCTTAGGGGCTTATCTGGCACCGAGCCTACGGGTGGCGCTAACCAATAGAAAGTACCCACTTTGAAGTAAGGTACTGGCATGGGAGTAAGCAAGGGGAGTTCCGGCGGCGAGGAGATGTGCCCGTACCGCCTCGTACTCGAACACGTCACCAGTCGCTGGGGCGTGCTCGTCCTGATCGCGCTGGAGGAGCGCTCGTACCGGTTCAGCGAGCTGCGCCGGGAGATCGGCCGCGTCGTCAGCGTGAGGAACGTCAGCGAGAAGATGCTCGCGCAGACGCTCCAGACCCTGGAGCGCGACGGCATGGTGCACCGCGACGCGAAGCCGGTCATCCCGCCGCGCGTGGACTACTCGCTCACCGACCTCGGCCGCGAGGCGGCGGAACAGGTCCGCACCCTGGCCACCTGGACGGAACGCCGCATGGCGGCGGTGGCGCAGGCCCGGAGCGCATACGACGAAACCCGCGCCCCATAGGGGACGCGGGTCCATTCGGCCAGGGGGCGACTAACCCACAACGGTCCAGGTGTCGCCGCCGGCGAGCAGCGCGGCCAGGTCGCCCTTGCCGTTCTGTTCGATCGCTTCGTCGAGCTGTTCGGACATCTGCACGTCGTAGACGGGGCGCTCGGCGGAGCGGAAGACGCCGATGGG
>NZ_JBWKIS010000026.1:0-141871 GCF_056432625.1 Streptomyces sp. NPDC045026 | reverse complement strand
TCGCAACCCTCACCCGCGCACGACGACTACCACCAGAAGACACCGAACCAAGAGTCAAACTGCTCGTCGACCGACTCCCCGCCCTCTGACAGCCCAACCCGACGGACACGCACCAGACGGGTCACCCACCCCGGAAGCCGCGACGCTCATAGAGGTCGTCGCAGCCGGGCTTCATGTCGTACGTCGTCGCCAGGGGATCGCCCGGCTCTCACGAGGAGAAGGATCCACCGAATCCTGCCTTTCATACGAATCTACAAGAGGTGCCATCCGACCAGCCAACTCCTTCATGGTTTCGGTGACTGCCCTCGACTGGGCCCGGCCGATGTACTTGCGCTATTCCGCCTTAACCGCATCTGAACGAGTCACGGAAGAGACAGTGGAGGCCTCCTGATGACCACCCCGTCTTCTCCCGCGCGTACCCCGCAGAACATCGACGAGTCGATCCCCGGTGGGGCGACAGCCCTCCACGCCCGGAAGGAACGCTCGAGGTACGCGGGGAGTTCGCCTTCTCCTCAGATCTGTTGGCGGAGGACATGCTCTGGTGGGCCGTAAACAAGCCCACCGTTTCCGCCATCCCGGCGGTCCCGAACGCCATCCGCAACGCGACTTGTTGCCCCGAATGATCTCACCGTGCGGTGTCCGGAACGGGCAGAGCACGGTCGGAGCATCCGGGGAGTCCCGACCGCCTGCGACAAAAGGAGTGACCATGACCGCGCACACCCAAGAGAAGAGCATCCAGGAGCTCGAGCGCACCTGGATGGACGAGGCCATCGGCCTTGCCACCACCAGCGTGAAGAACGGCGGCGGCCCGTTCGGCGCGTTGATCGCCAAGGGTGGCGAAATTGTCGCGATCGGGAACAACAAGGTCACTTCGAGCCTGGACCCGACGGCGCACGGCGAGGTGAGCGCGATCCGTGCCGCCTGCCAGAAGCTGGGCACCTTCTCGCTCGAGGGCTGCGTCCTGGTCACCTCGTGCGAGCCGTGCCCGATGTGTCTTTCCTCTGCGCTGTGGGCGCGAGTCGACCGGATCATCTTCGCCGCTGATCGGGACGACGCCGCAGTGGCCGGTTTCGACGACCGCAAGTTCTACGACCTGTTCGAGAAGAGGCCCGCGGAGCTGTGGCCGATGGTGATCGAGCAGGTGGACATGCCGAATCGTACGGAGCCGTTCGACGAGTGGCGGGCCAAGTCCGACCGCGTCGACTACTGAAAACCCGCTTCACCGCGCGTCGGCATCGAAGATTCGATCGCGAGTCACGAGTCACCATGATCTGTGGCGTACTCGTCATGCGTAGGCATCGGGATGCGCACGTCTCATAACGCGTAGGCCTCGACATACCGTGCGTCTCAGGACGCGTAGGCCCCGGATTCGAATCTTCAAAGCCACTCTGCAAATGCCTCAGGAATCACTTTCCGTGACCTGGGGCTTTTGCATTTCTTCGCCGGCTTGGCGCGGCCTTCTCCGAACCGACCGCCTCAGCCAGCCTCAGCACACGGGCTGATCCGTTGCTGCGGGCGCCTTTCGAAGTGGCCGGCGCAGTCATGCCGAAGGGGTGCCCCGCATGTGTGCTTTCGCACGAGCGGGGCACCCCTGTCGATCCGGGAGGGGGGAGAGTCAGCTCCAGTCGGTTTCGAAGGTGCGCAGCAAATCGGCAGCGACACTCACCGCGATGGTCGCGGGGTCCTTGCCGGTGATGTCGGCCAGCCCGATCGGGGTCTTGATCCGGTCGATGGTGGCGTCGTCGTGGCCGCCCTCGGTCTGGAGGCGTTTGCGGAACCGTACCCACTTGGCCGCCGACCCGATCAGCCCGATGGAGCCGAGGTGAGTGGTGCGCAAGGCGGCGTCGCACAGGGCGGCGTCCTCGGCGTGGTCATGGGTCATGATCAGGATGTGGGTGCCGCGCGGCAGCTCCTCCAGCACCTCCTCGGGCAGCAGCGGCGTGTGATGCACGTGCACCTGTGCCACCGCGTCGGCGAGGATGCCGAGCCGCTCCTTGGTGAGCATGTCGGAGCGGGTGTCGATCAGATGGAGGTCGAGGTCCTGACGCGCCAGGATGCGCGCCAGTTCCAGCCCGACGTGCCCAACTCCGAAGACCGCCACCGCCCGTACCACCGGCAGGGGTTCGAGCAGTACCGACACCGTGCCGCCGCAGCACTGCACGCCATGCTGGTTGGTCACTTTGTCGTTCAGGGCGAAGTCGATCAGCTCCGGCTCCGGCTTGGACGCGTTGATCATCTCCCGGGCCCGGTCGATCGCGACGGCCTCGACATTGCCGCCTCCGATCGAGCCCCACGCCTCGGTCTGCCCCACCACCAGTTTCGCTCCGGCGTCACGCGGGGCGTGGCCGCGCACGGTCGCGACGGTCACCAGCACGCCGGACTCCCGGCGTGCCCGCAACCGCGCGACCGCGGCGACCCACGTCATGTCAGGCACCGCTCAACGCGGTTGCGTCGGCGAGGACCTGGCCACCTGCGACGTGACCGTTGGCGGCGATGTCACGGGCGGCGTGCCCGTTCTGGGCGGCAGCACCCTGGATCGCCGCCTGGATCGCCCAGTACACCGCTTCCGGCGTCGCGGGCGAGGCCAGCTCGACGCTGACCCCGTTCGGCCCGAACTCGGCGGCGGCCTGCCGCAGCGCCTCACGCACCGAGAACGCCAGCATCAGCGGAGGCTCACCCACCGCCTTGGACCCGTAGACCGCGCCCTCTTCGGTGGCGTTCTCCAGGAGCGTGACGTTGAACTCCTCGGGCATCTCCGAGAAGCTCGGCAGCTTGTACGTGCTCGCCGCCTGGGTCTGCAGCCGGCCGCGGTTCGGCCCGTCACTGGCGTCCCAGCGCAGGTCCTCGAGCGTGAGCCAGCCCGCGCCCTGCACGAAACCGCCCTCGACCTGACCGATGTCGATCATCGGGGACAGGCTGTCTCCGACGTCGTGCACGATGTCCACCCGTCGGATGCGGTAGGCGCCGGTGAAACCGTCGACCTCCACCTCGGTCGCGGCGGCGCCGTTGGCGAAATACTTGAACGGCGAGCCCCGGAACGACTTCGCGTCCCAGTGCAGCCCCTCGGTCCGGTAGAAGCCGGACGCCGACAGCTGGACCCGCTGGAAGTACGCGGTGTGCACCAGGTCGTCCCAGGCCAGCTCCTTGTCGCTGCCCAGGGCGCGCGCGACGCCCTCGACGATGCGCACGTCCGAAGCGTTCGCGCCCAGCTGGGAGCCGGCCACCTGCAGCAGCCGCTCGCGCAGCTGCTCACAGGCGTTCTTGATCGCCCCGCCGTTGAGGTCCGCGCCGGAACTGGCGGCGGTGGCGGAGGTGTTCGGCACCTTGTCCGTACGCGTCGGGGCGAGGCGGACCTTGTGCAGCGGGATGCCCAGCGTGGTCGCGGCCACCTGCATCATCTTGGTGTGCAGGCCCTGGCCCATCTCGGTGCCGCCGTGGTTGATCAGGACGGAGCCGTCCTTGTAGATCAGCACCAGCGCGCCGCCCTGGTTGAAGGCGGTGAGGTTGAACGAGATGCCGAACTTGATGCCGGTGATCGCGAGCGCCCGCTTGGTGTTCGGGTGCGCGGCGTTGAAGGCCGCGATCTCGCGCTTGCGGTCGGCTATGCCGCCGTTTTCCTTGACCTGCTCCCAGACTGCGGAGATCCGGTCGGCCTGCGTGACCGGCTGACCGTACGGCGTCGTCTGGCCCTGGCCCGGCTGGTAGAAGTTGCGCTCGCGCAGCTCCATCGGGTCCAGGCCCAGCTGCGGTGCGCAGCGGCCCAGGATGTCCTCGATCACGATCATGCCCTGCGGTCCGCCGAAGCCGCGGAACGCGGTGTTGGAGACCGTGTTGGTCTTGGCGATGCGACCGGCGACACGCGCGTTGGGGATCCAGTACGTGTTGTCGATGTGGCACAGCGCGCGGGCGAGGACCGGCTCGGACAGGTCCAGGCTCCAGCCGCCGTCCGCCACCAGGGCGGCGTCGAGGGCCTGGATACGGCCCTCGGCGTCGAAGCCGATCTTCCACTTGGCGTGGAAACCGTGCCGCTTGCCGGACATGGTCAGGTCCTGGGTCCGGTTGAGCCGGAACCGGACCGGACGGCCGGTCAGCTTGGCGCCGAGCGCGGCGACGGCCGCGAACCCGTGCGGCTGCATCTCCTTGCCGCCGAAGCCGCCGCCCATGCGCAGGCACTGCACGGTGATCTCGTGCGAGGGAACACCGAGCACGTGGGAGACGATTTCCTGGGTCTCCGACGGGTGCTGGGTGCTGCTCTGGATGAACACCTGCCCGTTCTCGTCGACCAGGGCGAGCGCCGCGTGCGTCTCCAGGTAGAAGTGCTCCTGGCCGGCGAACTGGAACTCGCCGCTGATCACGTGCGCGGAGTCGGCGAAGCCTGCGTCGATGTCGCCGTGCACCATCAGGGGCTGGGCACCGTGGTAGCTGCCCGCCTCCATCGCGTCCTGGAGCGTGATCAGCGAGGGCAGTTCCTCGAGGTCGACCTCGACGGCCGCCGCACCGAGCCGGGCCGCTTCCAGGGTCTCGCCGAGCACCCAGGCGACGGCGTGGCCGTGGAACATGACCTCGTCGGGGAAGAGCGGCTCGTCGTGCTTCATGCCGGCGTCGTTGACGCCGGGCACGTCGGCACCGGTCAGCACGCGGACCACGCCGGGCACGGCGAGCGCGGCCTCGGTGCGCAGCGCGGTGATCCGGCCGCGGGCCTTCATGACCTGCACCGGGTACGCGTGCAGCACGTCCTTGGTGCGCTGCACCAGGTCGTCGGTGTAGAGCGCGGTACCGGTGACGTGCAGGTAGGCACTCTCGTGCGGCATCGAGACGCCGACTACCGGCTTCTCGGGTATCTCGGACAAATGACTCATGACGACACCGCCTCGGTGGTCTGTGCGTGCAGCTTCAGCAGGCTCTGGCCGAGCATCGCGGAGCGGTAGAGGGAGCTGGCTCGATGGTCGCTCATCGGCGTACCCTCGCCCCGCAGCTCCCGGGCCGCCTCCTGGACGGTCTGAGCCGTCCACGGCTTGCCCTCCAGGGCCGCCTCGGCGGCGAGGGAGCGGAGCGGGGTGGCGGCCACGCCGCCCAGGCCGATGCGCGCCTTGCGGACGATCCCGTCCTCGATGTCGAGCGCGAAAGCGACGGCGACGCTGGAGATGTCGTCGAAGCGCCGCTTGGCGATCTTGTGGAAGGCCGTGACCGGCGACAGCGGCCGGGGGATGCGCACCGCGCGGATCAGCTCGCCGGGACGGCGCACGCTCTGCCGGTAGCCGGTGAAGTAGTCCACCAGCGGGACCACGCGTTCACCGTCGGCGTCGGCGAGCACCAACGATGCCTCCAGCGCGAGCAGCACCGGCGGGCTGTCACCGATGGGGGAACCGGTCCCCAGGTTGCCGCCGAAGGTCGCACCGTTGCGGATGAGCCGGGACGCGAACTGCGGGAACAGTTCGGCGAGGAGCGGGACTTCGCCGTCGAGACGGCGTTCGATCTCGGTGAGCGTCAGCGCCGCACCGATCTCGATGTGGTCGGATTCGACGCGCAGCTCCCGCAGTTCGGGCAGCCGGTCGATCGCTACGACGCAATCCGCCCTGCGGGAACGGATGTTGACCTCGACACCGAAGTCGGTGGAGCCGGCCACCACCACCGCGTCGGGCCGCTCGCGCAACAACTGCAGTGTTTCGGCAAGGGTGTTCTTCCGCAGGAAGGTCTTGCCGTCCTGGCTGTACTCGGTGGCGACCGGCGCCGGCGGCTCCTCGTCGCGACGCTGCGCGAGCGGGTCCTCGTCGGTGGGCTCACCGACGGCGAACGCGGCATCGCGAATCGGGCGGTAGCCGGTGCAGCGGCACAGGTTTCCGCTCAGCGCGTGCAGATCGAAGCCGTTCGGACCGTGCTCGGCATCGGCATCGGCGGCTGCGTCATCGCCGTGCGCGCAGCGGTCCGGTCGGTAGTACTCGGAGGCCATGCTGCAGATGAAGCCCGGCGTGCAGTAGCCGCACTGGGAGCCACCGCGGACCGCCATCTCCTCCTGCACCGGGTGCAGGGCAGGCGGCGTGCCGTCGGCACCGGGGGTGGCGAGGCCTTCGGAGGTGATGATCTCCTGACCGTCGAGCGCCGCGGCCGGGACCAGACAGGCGTTGACCGCCACCCAGTCGGTCGGCTTGTTCACCCCGGGACGGGCCACCAGGACCGAACAGGCACCGCACTCACCCTCCGCGCAGCCCTCCTTGGTACCGGTGAGGCCACGCTCGCGCAGGAAATCCAGCGCCGTGGTGTGCGGTGCAGCCGGTGAAATCGGTGCTTCTTTCCCGTTGACCGTGATCCGCGCCGCTACCATGACAGGCCTTCGTTTCGGTAAGCGATCGATCGATTCATCATGTTCGCCAATTTCAGGCAGCTTTCTGTGTTCAAACGCGCCACGTGAGAACAGTGGGCGCAGAAAGGCACGCGACAGTGACGTGCCGAAGAAGGTGACGGGAAACCTGGAACGCGCCACGGAGGGGCACATCAGGACGTGCCACGAACGGGCACAGAACGGCGCGAGTCAGCAGCCGTGCGCGATCCGACCGGGAACCCAGGCTGTGCACTGGGCGAGGCGACCAAGATCAGAGCTGGTGTACATCTGCTGGCCGCCTCCTTCCGGTAGTTAGTGGATCGACTCTGACCGCAAACTAGTGGGTTGGGCCACAGAGGTCAAGAGGTTGACTTCGTTCCGTCGAGAAACGATCGGGCTCGAGGCCAGGAGCCCTTCCATTCATCACTGAGCGTCGAGCGCACCGTGTCCTGGCGGGCCACCGTCGCCCGCACCGCCGCCACGAACACAAGTCCTTGGGCGGGAACCCGACCCCGTGCAGCGGGCAGACGCAGGACAGACGCAGCTAGAACTCTCCAGGCGCGCAGAGCATCGGAGTCGGCACCTCAAAGCTTGAGGCGGCGAAGGCGGCGAAGGCGACGAAGGCACCAGGCCTCCCCTGGGGCCGCTGCCTCCCCTGCCGCCGCCGCGAACACATCGCCGAGCACTTTCGCCCGTCACGCCCACACCGCACCGCTACCGCACCTCACACAAGCCACCCGAACCCGCAGGTCAGGCGTCGGCACCCTTCGTGGCAGGCTCAAGGATCGCGACGCACTCGACGTGGTGCGTCATCGGGAACAGATCGAACGCGCGCAGCATCCGGACCTTGTAGCCGCCGTCCCGGAAGTACGCCAGGTCGCGGGCCAGGGCTGCCGGGTCGCAGGCCACGTAGGCAATGCGGCGGGCGCCCAGGGACGTCAGGTGTTCCACCGTCTTCTTGCCCGCACCCGCGCGGGGCGGGTCCAGGACGATCAGGTCGACCTCGGTGATGCCCGTGCGCGGGAGGACCGATTCGACCTTGCCCTGCTCGATGCGGACCCGGTCGAAGGCGGCCACGTTGTGGCGGGCGTCCTCGACCGCGCGCTTGCCGGACTCGATGCCGAGCACCGCGCCCTGGTCGCCGATGCGGTCCGCGATCGCGCCGGCGAAGAGGCCGACGCCGCAGTACAGGTCGAGCGCCATCTCGCCCTTGCGGGGCAGCAGGCCCTGCATGACCGCCTTGACCAGCGTGTCCGCCGCCTGCGGATGCACCTGCCAGAAGCCGCCGCTGCCGACACGGTGCGTGCGGCCGTCGGCGCGCTCGCGGACGAACCCTCGGCCGTGGACCCGGTGGATGCCGCCGTCCTTCTCGTCGACGCGCAGCACGGAGACCGGCTTGTCCAGCTCGACCAGGGGCAGGCGCGCGCCGGGGCGCGGGGTCAGGATGACCTGGCGGTCCTGGGAGCCCGTCGCCGAGATCGCCTCGACGGACTCCATGCCCGTCCAGTCGCGCTGCTCGATGCCGAGTTCGGAGACGCCGGGCGCCGCGATCATGCAGTGTTCGACCGGCTCGACCTCGTGCGAGCGGTGGCGGCGCAGACCCGCCTTCCCGGTGTCGGGGTCGACCGCGTACTGCACGCGCGTGCGCCACTGCGGGACCTCGCCCGCCGGGAGCTTGTCACCCTCGGCCGGCATGACCGTGCCGTCCCAGCCGGCCTCCTCGGGCGTGAGGCCCGCGAGGCGCTGGAGCTGCTCGGCGATGACCTCGCCCTTGAGGCGGCGCTGCGCGCCCGGCTTGGCGTGCTGCCAGTCGCAGCCGCCGCAGCGGCCGGGGCCGGCGTACGGGCAGGGCGCCTCGACGCGGTCCTTGGACGCCTCGATGACCGTGACCGCGTCGGCGCGCAGGAAGCGAGCGCCTTCCTCGCCGTCCGTGACGCGGGCCACGACCTTCTCGCCGGGCAGCGCGTGCCGGACGAACAGGACCTGGCCCTCGTCCGTGCGGGCGATGCAGTGGCCTCCGTGGGCTACGGGGCCGATCTCGACCTCGTACTCCTCCCCGACCAGCGACTTCTTCGGTTCTGCCTGCATGGCGGGGGACTCCACAACGTAAGAAAGCAAGGGACACGGCGAACGGCCGGACAACAGCCCACCAGTCTACGTGGGTGTTGTCCGGCCGCTCGCCACACGCCAGCCGAGGGGGTCAGCCCTTGTTCGTGGGCTCCTTGGGGCGCTTCTCGACGGGGCCGCGGCGCACGGCACCCGGCGCGTTCCAGTCCTGGCGCCTGCGGGCCCGCTTCTTGGCGGCCTCGGAGGACTCCAGCTGGTAGGGCACCGAGGTGACCATGATGCCGGGGGTGAACAGGAGCCGGCCCTTGAGGCGCAGGGCGGACTGGTTGTGGAGCAGGTGCTCGTACCAGTGGCCGACCACGTACTCGGGGATGATCACGCTGACCGCGTCGCGCGGGGAGTCGCGGCGCAGGCTCTTCACGTATTCGATGATCGGGCGCGTGATCTCGCGGTAGGGCGAGTCGAGGACCTTGAGCGGTACGTCGATGCCGCGCCGCTCCCACTCCTCGCGCAGCGCCTTCGTCTCGGCCGGGTCGACGTTCACGCTGAGCGCCTCGAGGGTGTCCGAGCGCATCAGCTTGGCGTAGGCCAGGGCGCGCAGCGTCGGGCGGTGGATCTTGGAGACGAGCACGATCGAGTGCACGCGGGACGGCCGGACGCTGTCGTCCGTCGGCGTCTCGGGGGCCACGATCTCCTCGGCCACACGGTCGTAGTGCTTACGGATCGCGGTCATCGTCGCGTAGAAGATGCACATGCCGAGGAGGGCGACCCAGGCGCCGTGCGTGAACTTCGTGACGAGGACCACGACGAGCACGAGACCGGTGAAGAACGCGCCGAAGGTGTTGATGGCGCGCGAGCGGACCATGTGGCGGCGCTTGGCCTGGTCCTTCTCGGTGCGCAGGTGGCGGTTCCAGTGCCGGACCATGCCGGTCTGGCTCAGCGTGAACGAGACGAACACGCCGACGATGTACAGCTGGATGAGGCGCGTCGAGTCGGCGCCGTAGATCACGACGAGGAGCGCGGCCGCGCCGGCGAGGAGCACGATGCCGTTCGAGAACGCGAGGCGGTCGCCGCGGGTGTGCAGCTGGCGCGGCAGGTAGCGGTCCTGGGCGAGGATCGAGCCGAGGAGCGGGAAGCCGTTGTACGCGGTGTTGGCGGCCAGGAAGAGGACCAGGGCCGTGGCCGCCGCGAGGATGATGAAGAGGAAGCTGCCCTTGCCGAAGACGGCCTCGGCGACCTGGGAGATCACCGGGTTCTGAACGTAGCTCCCGCCGACGGCGACACCGTTGTGGATCAGGTCGGTGGCCGGGTTCTCGGCCATGCGGACCTTGGTCGTCATGGCCAGGGCGATGATGCCGCAGAACATGGTGACGGCCAGCAGACCCATCGCCGCGAGCGTGGTCGCCGCGTTCTTCGACTTCGGCTTGCGGAACGCCGGTACGCCGTTGCTGATCGCCTCGACGCCGGTGAGCGCCGCACAGCCGGAGGAGAACGCGCGCAGCAGCAGGAAGACGAGGGCGAAGCCCGCGAGGCCCTGGTGCTCGGCCTTGATGTGGAAGTCGGCGGTGGGTGCCTTCATGGTGTCGTCGAGGACGAGTCCGCGGAACGCGCCCCACGCGATCATGATGAAGACGCCGGCCACGAAGACGTAGGTCGGGATGGCGAAGAGCTTCCCGGACTCCTTCACGCCGCGCAGGTTCATCAGCGTGAGCAGGACGATGACCAGGACCGCGCAAAGGACCTTGTGCTCGACGACGAACGGGATCGCCGAGCCGAGGTTCTCGATGCCGGAGGCGATCGACACGGCGACGGTGAGGACGTAGTCGACGAGGAGGGCGCTCGCGACGGTGAGGCCGGCCTTGGGGCCGAGGTTCGTGGTCGCGACCTCGTAGTCACCGCCGCCGCTCGGGTAGGCGTGGACGTTCTGGCGGTAGGAAGCGACCACGGTGAACATCAGCACCACGACCGCGACCGCGATCCAGGGGCTGAAGTGGTACGCCGACACGCCCGCGATGGACAGGACCAGCAGCACCTCTCCCGGCGCGTAGGCCACGGAGGACAGCGGGTCGGAGGCGAAAACGGGGAGGGCGATGCGCTTCGGCAGGAGCGTTTCTCCGAGCCGGTCGCTGCGCAGAGCGCGCCCGATCAAGATCCGTTTGGGCACGTCGGTCAGTTTGGACACGCAGAGGATCGTAAGCGTTCGAACGGGGGGCCGCCCACCCACCACCCCCCAAGTGCACCGGAACCTCACACGGGGCGCCTGACCGGGCAGTCCTGACGAGGGCTTACGGCCCCGGCTGCCGCCGGTACGGGAGGTGGATCGCCCCACCTTGCCCCAGTTCGAATGCCGCCGGGCGCCGCGGGGCAAGCGGGAATTTGAAGACAGGCCCTAGGCCCCGGCCCCGCGGAGCCGGGAGGCCGGGGTCCGGTCGGCGCGTTCGGCGAGCCGGCCCACGAGCAGCCGCACCACGGCCACGATGTCCGGGTCGTCCACGAAGTAGACCTGGCGGCGCCCCTCGCGCCGCGACCGCACGAGCCCGGCGAGCTTCAGCTTGGTGAGGTGCTGGCTCACGGCGGGCAGCGCGCCGCCGACGCGTTCGGCGAGGCCTGTGACATCGCTCTCACCCTGCGCAAGGGCCCACACGATGTGCAGCCGGGCCGAGGAGGCGAGCAGTCCGAACGCACCGGCCGCCTCGGCGATGACCTCGGCGGGCGGGTCGTCGAAGGCGGGCCGGTCACCGAATTCGCGTACGCGCGCCACCACCGTCGTCGCCCTCTCCCACATCCGCTTCGGCTCACCGGGCCGAGGAGGACCTCAGTCTAGGTGGGCACTGTGACGCCCGTAACGCCGCTGTGGTCCGGGTTTACGCGGAAGAGGAGGGGTGGCTACGGTGCGGGAGATGTCCCGCAGCCACCTCCCCGCGCAACGGCCGGTCACACCTCGGGGTGACCATGCCGCGCCGTTGCCGGAACTCGCGTCCGTGCCCGCTGCGCCCCCGCTGGAGAAGCCGCCGACCACGCACGGGCGGGCCGCGGAGAGACCGGACGAACCGCAGGCGGTCGCGGAGACGCCGGACAAACAGCCGGGCAGACACCTGGGCGAACAGCCGGACCGACAGCCGGACCGGCAGCCGGGCAAGCCGCGGGATGCGTTCTTCGACAACGCCAAGTACCTCGCGATCGTCCTGGTCGCGATGGGTCACGCCTGGGAACCCCTGCGCGGCGACAGCCGGGCGGCGGCCGCGCTCTACATCACCGTCTACACGTTCCACATGCCGGCGTTCATCGTCATCTCCGGCTACTTCTCGCGCAGCTTCGACGCGAGCCCGGCACGCCTCAAGCGCCTGGTGACCGGGGTGGCGGTGCCGTACGTGATCTTCGAGGTCGCGTACACCTTCTTCAAGCGCTGGGCGGACGACGACCCGACGTACCCGATCAGCCTGCTCGACCCCTGGTACCTCACCTGGTTCCTGATCGCACTGTTCATCTGGCGGCTCACCACCCCGCTGTGGAAGATCGTCCACTGGCCGGTGCCGCTCGCGCTGGCCGTCGCGGTGCTCGCCTCCGTCTCCCCCGACATCGGCGACGACCTCGACCTCCAGCGCGTCCTGCAGTTCCTCCCCTTCTTCGTCCTCGGGCTGGTCCTCAAGCCGGAGCACTTCCAGCTCGTACGGCGTCGCGAGGCGCGGATCCTGGCCGTCCCGGTGTTCGCGGCCGCGCTGCTGTTCGCGTACTGGGCGGCCCCGCGCATGAACGCGGCCTGGTTCTACCGCCGTGACAGCGCCCAGGAACTCGCCGCCCCCGGCTGGTCGGGCGCCGTCATGACGCTCGCCATGTTCGGCTGCTCCGTCGTGCTCGTCGCGTGCTTCTTCGCGTGGGTCCCGCGCCGCAAGATGTGGTTCACGGCACTCGGCGCAGGCACCCTGTACGGCTATCTGCTGCACGGCTTCGTCGCCAAGGGCTCCCGCTTCTGGGACTGGTACGACCTCCAGTGGTTGCACACCCCGCTCGGCGAGATCACCGTCACGCTGGCCGCCGCCGCCCTCATCACCAGCCTGTGCACGCCGCCGGTGCAGCGCCTCTTCCGCTTCGCGATGGAGCCGGACATGAAGTGGGCGTTCCGGCGGGACGCGGCCGGGATCGCGGGCAGGGGCGGGCGGCGAAGCTGATCAAGCTTCCCGCTACGCGGATGCTGGCAACGGAGGCCATGCGGCTTAAGCTCGTCTCCTGGCAACGCGGCACGCGATTGCCTCTAGTTGCCCGGCAGACTGAGAGAGAAGAGTGAGCGAGATGTTTTCGCAGGTCATCGGGGCGACCAGGAGTGCGGGGTAGCGGCCGGTGCACATCGTCATCATGGGGTGCGGCCGGGTGGGTTCCGCCCTGGCACAGACCCTTGAGCAACAGGGGCACACGGTCGCGGTCATCGACCAGGACCCCACGGCCTTCCGGCGCCTGGGTTCCGGCTTCGGCGGCCGCCGCGTCACCGGGGTCGGCTTCGACCAGGACACCCTGCGCGAGGCGGGAATCGAGGAGGCCGGCGCGTTCGCGGCCGTCTCCAGCGGTGACAACTCGAACATCATCGCCGCCCGCGTGGCCCGCGAGATGTTCGGCATCGAGAACGTCGCGGCCCGCATCTACGACCCGCGTCGCGCCGAGGTCTACCAGCGTCTGGGCATCCCGACCGTCGCGACCGTGCGGTGGACCGCGGACCAGATGCTGCGCAGGCTCCTGCCGTCCGGCGCCGAGCCGCTGTGGCGCGACCCCACCGGGGGCGTCCAGCTCGCCGAGGTGCATGCCTCGGTGGCGTGGGTGGGCCACAAGATCAGCCGGCTCCAGGAGGAGACCGGCGTCCGGGTCGCGTTCGTCACCCGGCTCGGCGAGGCGATCCTGCCCACGTCGCAGACGGTGCTGCAGGAGGGCGACCTGGTGCACGTGATGATGCGCACCGACGACGTCGAGAAGGTCGAAGCGGCGTTCGCCGAGGGTCCTGAAGAGGAGGGCGGTCACTGATGAGGGTCGCCATTGCCGGAGCGGGCGCGGTGGGCCGTTCCATCGCCGGTGAGCTCCTGGAGAACGGCCACGAGGTCCTTCTCATCGACAAGGCGCCGACCGCCATCTCGGTCGAGCGCGTCCCGCAGGCGGAGTGGCTGCTCGCCGACGCCTGCGAGATCACGTCCCTGGACGAGGCGGCGCTCCAGCGCTGCAACGTGGTCATCGCGGCCACCGGCGACGACAAGGTCAACCTCGTCGTCTCCCTGCTCGCGAAGACCGAGTACGGGGTCCCGCGGGTCGTCGCCCGCGTGAACAACCCCAAGAACGAGTGGCTCTTCAACGAGTCGTGGGGCGTCGACGTCGCGGTCTCCACGCCGCGCCTGATGTCCGCGCTCGTCGAGGAGGCGGTGAGCGTGGGCGATCTGGTCCGCCTGCTGCGCTTCAGCCACGGCGACGCGAACCTGGTGGAGCTGACGCTGCCGCCCGAGTCGGCGCTGGCCGGCACGCGCGTGGGCGACGTCCAGTGGCCCGAGGACACGTCCCTGGTGACGATCATCCGCGGGACCCGAGTCCTCGCCCCGTCCCAGGACGACTCCCTGGAGGCGGGCGACGAGCTGCTGTTCGTGGCGGCCCAGGCCCGCGAGGAACAGCTCGAGGACCTGCTGTCGGTCCGCCGCGAGGACGTCGCGGGCTGAGGGCTCTTCCGTAGGTACGAAGAGGGGGCCCCGGAGTCGAAACTCCGGGGCCCCCTTCTCGTAGCGTCCGCCGTCGGCGCGCTCACACCTCCCGGCGATGGCGCGCGGCGCCCTCCTTGCGGGCGGCCTTCGCTTCCTTCTCGGCCTTCTCCTCCGCCTCCATCTCCGCGAACACGTCGATGGGCGCGGGCGCCTTCGCGAGGAAGACCCAGGTCAGCCAGACGGCGAGCAGGAACGGCGGGATCTTCAGGGCGATCAGGACCCAGCCGAACTTCGTGGTGTCGGCCCACCAGTACATCGGGAAGAGGATCGCGCACTTCGCGAGCAGGATCAGGCCCCAGGCCCAACTGGCCTTGGCGTAGGCCTTCTTGCGGCCGGGGTTGCGCGTGCGCCAGGAGAGGTTCTCCTTGAAGACCGGTCCCAGGATCAGGCCGATCAGGGGCACCCCGCACAGCGTGGTCACGATGTAGGCGAGGGCCAGGCCCAGCGTGTAGAGCATGCCGGGCAGGTAGAAGTCCTTGGCGTTGCCCGTCATCATCGCGAAGACGACGCCGAAGGCCACGCCGAAGACGCCGCTGAAGGCGTGCTTGACGGTGCCCTTCATGACCAGGCGGACCACGACCAGGACCACGGACACCGCGAGGGCCGCGATGGCCGACATGTGCAGGTCCTTGTTGATCGTGAAGATGGTCACGAACAGGAGACCGGGAACGACCGTCTCCACCATGCCCCGCACGCCGCCGAAGGCCTCGAAGAGGGCGGCCTCGGTCACCGCCTTCGAGTCGGATTCCTGATCCGCGGTCGGCTTGTCGAGGGACGTCACCGGCTACTCCCGTCCGAGCGGTCTGAGTTCGTACTTCGGGTTGAAGAGCACCCTACGGCCCCGGCTCATCGAGACCCGCCCGGAAGCGATCAGCTTGCGGCCCGGCTCGATGCCGACGATGGACCGGCGGCCGAGCCATACGACGTCCAGAGCCGCGGAGCCGTCGAACAGCTCCGCCTCCAGCGCCGGGACTCCGGCGCGTGGTCGGAGGGTGACCGTGCGCAAGGTACCAGTAACGGTGACTATCTGCCGGTCCTGGCAGTCGCCGATGCGGGTACAGCCCGTGGTCTGCGAGTCCTCGCGCAGCTCCTCCGACTCCAGGTCCTCCTGGGACGAGGACAGCCGGTCAAGCATGCGCCGGAAGCGGCCTGCCGGCTTCTCGGACGGCGTATCGGAACGAGGGACAGCACTCATATATGAAGCGTACCGGGGGTCGGGGACAACGGATGAGCGGGTCAGCGCTCGAAGCGATAGCCCATGCCGGGCTCCGTGATGAAGTGGCGCGGGTGGGAGGGGTCCGACTCCAGTTTGCGGCGGAGCTGGGCCATGTAAACGCGCAGATAGTTCGTCTCGGTGCCGTAGGAAGGGCCCCAGACCTCCTGGAGGAGCTGCTTCTGGCTGACCAGGCGGCCCGTGTTGCGGACCAGGACCTCCAGGAGGTGCCACTCGGTGGGGGTCAGGCGCACGTCGCGGCCGTCCCGGTTGACCTTCTTCGCGGCCAGGTCGACGGTGAAGTCTTCGGTCTCGACGATGCCCTCGTCCTCGCCGCCGCCGGTGGGCTCCGCCCGGCGGACCGCGGCGCGCAGGCGGGCCAGGAGCTCGTCCATGCCGAACGGCTTGGTGACGTAGTCGTCGGCGCCCGCGTCGAGCGCCTCGACCTTCTCGTCGGAGGAGTGCCGGGCGGACAGCACCAGGATCGGTACGCGGGTCCAGCCGCGCAGGCCCCTGATCACCTCGACGCCGTCCATGTCGGGCAGGCCCAGGTCGAGCACGACGACGTCGGGGTGGAACGCGGCGGCGAGCTGGAGCGCGCCCGCGCCGTCGGCCGCGGCCTCCACCTCGTACTTGCGCGCCTTCAGGTTGATGACGAGGGCGCGCACGATCTGCGGCTCGTCGTCGACCACGAGCACCCGGGTCATGCGTACCTGCCTCTCTGAGCAATGGCTGAGCTGATGGGGGCGGCCGGCGGGTGGCCGGGCGCGGCGGTGAGCGTGAGGACCATGGTCAGGCCGCCGCCGGGGGTGTCCTCCGCCGTGAGCGTGCCGTTCATCGCCTCGACGAAGCCGCGGGCGACGGCGAGGCCGAGGCCCACTCCGGCGCCGCGTGGCGCGTCACCATAGCGCTGGAACGGGGCGAAGATCCGGTCCTTGGCGGTGTCGGGGACGCCGGGCCCGCGGTCCACGACGCGCACCTCCACGCGGTCGCCGAGTGTGCTGGCGGAGACCAGCACCACGCCGTCCGTCTCGTCGTCGGGGCTGTACTTGACGGCGTTCTCGACGATATTGGCGACGGCGCGCTCCAGGAGTCCCTTGTCCACGGTGACCATGGGCAGGCTCTCCGGAATGTCGAGGTCGACGCTGCCGTCCGGGACTCCCACCAGCGCCATCGGGACCACCTCATCGAGATCGATCTCGCGCATCAGCGGGGTGACGGTGCCGGTCTGGAGGCGGGACATGTCGAGGAGGTTGCCGACGAGGTGGTCGAGGCGGTCGGCGCCCTCCTCGATGCCGGCGAGGAGTTCGGCCTGGTCCTCCTCGGACCAGGCGACGTCGTCGGAGCGCAGCGAGGAGACGGCGGCCTTGATGCCGGCGAGCGGGGTCCGCAGGTCGTGGCTGACGGCGGCGAGCAGGGCGGTGCGGATGCGGTTGCCCTCGGCGAGGGTGCGGGCCTGGTCCGCCTCGGACTGAAGGCGCTGGCGGTCGAGGACGACGGCGGCCTGGGCCGCGAAGGCGGCGAGGACGCGGCGGTCCTCGGCGGGCAGCACGCGGCCGGACAGGGCGAGCGCCATGTGGTCGCCGACGGGCATGTCGACGTCCGCGTCCTCGGGGCGTTCCAGGGGGTGCGGGCCGACGCTGGCGGCGCAGGTCCACGGTTCGACATCGTTCGCGCGTTCGAGGAGGGATACGGAGTCCATGGCGAAGGTCTCGCGGACCCGGTCGAGCAGCGCGTCGAGGCTGTTCTCGCCGCGCAGGACGCTGCCGGCGAGGAAGGAGAGGATCTCGGACTCGGCCCGCAGCCTGGCGGCCTGATGCGTGCGCCTTGCCGCCAGGTCGACGACGGACGCGACCGACACCGCGACCCCTACGAAGATCACGATGGCGACGATGTTCTTGGGATCGGCGACGGTGAACAGGTGCAGGGGCGGCGTGAAGTAGTAGTTCAGGAGGAGCGAGCCGAAGGCTGCCGAGGCCAGGGCCGGAAGGAGGCCGCCGACGAGGGCCGCGGCCACCGTCACGGACAGGAAGAGGAGCATGTCGTTGGCGAGGCCGAGATCGGCCTCGACATGGATGAGCGCGAGGGCCAGCAGGGCCGGGCCGGCGACGCCGACGAGCCAGCCCCAGATGATCCGGGAGCGACCGAGGCGGGCGCCGCGCGCGACGGGCAGGCCGCGGCCCTTGGCCACTTCCTCGTGCGTGACGATGTGCACGTCGAGATCGGGGCCCGACTCGCGGGCGACGGTCATGCCGACGCCGGGTCCGAAGATGTACTGCCATGTCTTGCGGCGCGAGGAACCGAGGACGATCTGGGTCGCGTTGACCCCGCGCGCGAACTCGAGGAGCGCGGCCGGTATGTCGTCCCCTATGACGTGGTGGAAGGTGCCGCCCAGGTCCTCGACGAGGGTGCGCTGGAGCGCGAGTTCCTTGGGGGAGGCGGCGGTGAGGCCGTCGCTGCGGGCGATGTAGACGGCGAGGATCTCGCTGCCCGAGCCCTTGGCGGCCATCCGCGCCGCGCGCCTGACGAGGGTGCGGCCCTCGGGTCCGCCGGTCAGTCCGACGACGATGCGCTCGCGGGCCTGCCAGGTGGAGCGGATGTTGTGCTCGCCGCGGTACTGCTGGAGGTACTCGTCGACACGGTCGGCCACCCACAGGAGGGCAAGCTCGCGCAGGGCGGTGAGGTTGCCGGGGCGGAAGTAGTTGGAGAGGGAGGCGTCGATCCGGTCGGGCTTGTAGATGTTGCCGTGCGCCATGCGGCGTCGCAGCGCCTGCGGCGACATGTCGACCAGTTCGATCTGGTCGGCGCGGCGCACGACCTCGTCGGGGACGGTCTCGCGCTGGCGCACGCCGGTGATCGACTCGACGACGTCGCCGAGTGACTCCAGGTGCTGGATGTTGACGGTGGACACGACGTCGATGCCGGCCGCGAGGAGTTCCTCGACGTCCTGCCAGCGCTTGGCGTTGCGGGAGCCGGGCACGTTCGTGTGGGCGAGTTCGTCCACCAGGGCGACGTCGGGGTGCCGGGCCAGTACGGCGTCGACGTCCATCTCGGTGAAGACGGCGCCGCGGTAGGTGAGCTCCTTGCGCGAGATCTGTTCGAGGCCGTGGAGCATCACCTCCGTACGGGGCCTGCCGTGGTGCTCGACGAAGCCCACGGCGCAGTCCGTGCCCCGCTCGATACGGCGGTGGCCCTCGGAGAGCATCGCGTAGGTCTTGCCGACGCCCGGTGCCGCACCGAGGTAGATCCGAAGCTTGCCGCGTCCCATGGCCCCATTGTCTTCCCGCTGCACGTGTTGTACGCAGCGTCGACCCTACGGCCACCAATTGCGGCAAATCGGGCGAGGGGGCCGCGGACGTGCGTCTTTGACGCAACTCTGATGCGGGCCGCGCCGCACCGGCGGCGTTTCGGTCAGCGCCCGTCTGCCGCGGTGATCTCCGTGATCTCGCCGTCGCGCAGTTCGAGCACCCGGTCGGCGAGGTCGAGCAGCGCCGCGTCGTGGGTGGCGACGAGCGCGGTGACGTGTTCGCTGCGGACGACGGCGCGCAGCAGCTCCATGACGGCGAGGCCGGTCTCGGCGTCGAGCTGGCCCGTGGGTTCGTCGGCGATGAGGAGTGCCGGCCGGTTGGCGAGCGCGCGGGCTATGGCCACGCGCTGCTGCTGGCCGCCGGACAGTTCGCCGGGGCGCTGCTTGGCGTGGTCGGCGAGGCCGACGAGGGCGAGGAGCAGCTCGACGCGCTCCTCGCGTTCGCGAGGGTCGGCCTTGCGCAGCCGCATCGGCACCCCGACGTTCTCGGCGGCGGACAGGATCGGGATCAGGCCGAAGGACTGGAAGATGAAGCCGATGCGGTCCCTGCGCAGTTCCAGGAGTCCGTTCTCGCCGAGCCCGGAGAGGTCCTGACCGTCGACGGTGATGCGGCCGCCGTCGGGTTCGTCGAGCCCTCCGACAAGGTTCAGCAGGGTCGTCTTGCCGGATCCCGAGCGGCCCTTGAGGGCGACGAGTTCGCCGCGCGGCACCTCGAAGGACACGCCGCGCAGGGCGTGCACGGCCGCGGCCCCGGTGCCGTAGGAGCGGTGCAGGTCCTCGATGACGACCATGGGGCCGGCGCCGTCCTGGTCGAGGACGGCGGCCCCCGCTTCCGTGCTCTCGCTCATGTGCGCTCCCCCGTGCGTTCCCCGGCCGGGCGCCAGTATGGTCACGCGGCGCCCGGCCGGGCAATGGCCGGGATCAGTTGGGGTTCTCGGCGTGGGTCAGGGTCTCCCAGGCGACGAACAGGTTGTTGGAGCCCGCCGGGCGGTTCTGCTCGGTGAGCTTCTGGGTGTTCGTCATGGCGTTGCCGAGGCGGGTGTGCATCGCGTTGTACCCGACCTCGGTGACGGGGCCGAGCCCGCGCTTGACGGATCCGCCGCACAGCCAGCTCGGCGGCGCCTCGCCCAGCTCGTACTTGGCCTGGAAGCCGAGGGCCTGCTGGAGTCGCTGCCCGACGTCGGTGCCGTACAGGTCCTGGCCCTGGATGCGGCTGGTCTCGGCGATGTGGGAGATGGCGGAGATGCCGTATCCGGTGTGCACGAAGTCGCGGCAGGTCTCCTGAGTGAGGCCGGTGACGAAGGTGGACTGCCCCTGCCAGTAGCTGACGATCTTGGCCTTGGTGTCGAGGTTCTGGCTCGGCACGGTCTTCGGCAGGTCGCCGTCGGAGGCGAGGTAGACATATGCGGCCGTGCGCGTACGGAACCTGGCCATGGCCTTGTCGTACGACGTCTTGTCCTCCAGGAAGACGGAGATGCCGACGGCGGCCTCCATCATCGACAGCTCCCAGTTCCCGTTGGAATTCGAGCCGTTGATGACCTTGGGGAGGTAGACGTCGCGCAGCATCGTCCTGAAGCGGCCCTCGTTCGCCCAGCCGCCGGTGTACGTGTACTTGATGATCTCGGCGGCCTTGGGCCAGGAGGAGCCGGCCCAGCCGGTCTGGAGGGGCGCGTTGCTGTTGGTGTGCTCCTTGATGGTGGCCGACCAGGCGTCCATCAGCTCGATGGCCTTCTTCGCGTAGCGGTCGTCGCGCGTGATGTACCAGGCCAGCGCGTCGGTGTACGCGGCTATCGCGTCCTCGCGTTCGTCGGTGCAGCCGTAGTTGGGGTTGGAGTACGAGCCGCACTCGACGGTGGCGCGGGGCTTGGCGGTGCGCGTGAGGGAGGCGTACTTGCTCGCCAGCATCTGGTCGTACGCGCCCTTCCAGGGCTGGGCACCGGCGTTGACCTTGTCGCGGGCGAAGTCCAGCTGGCTCTTGGAGACCGTGACGCCGGGGTGGGCGAAGGTGGCGGGCGCGGCGTCGGCGCGGTCGGCGCCGGGCCAGGCGAGGAGGGTGGCGACGAGTGCGGTGACAGTCGTCGCGAGGGTGGCGAGGAGGGCGGTACGTCGTCTGCGCCGGTGGCGCGCGGGGGCCGTTGTGTTCGGCATGTGGGGGGCCATCCGTTCTTCTATGTGAACGTGAAGTGCCTTTATGAACGCGGCTGTTGGCCGGAGACCCTAGGTACGGACCAGCCTTCCGTCAAGAGGTGAAGAAAGAGCCGCAGTTCAGCCGTCGGAGCGGTCGTCGCGATCCGGCCATACGCCCACGTGACCCGCCTCTCCGGTGAGCCGGACGCGGCCGCGGAGCCCGTACCGCTCCACGTAGTCGCGCGGCAGCTGGAGCCGGCCCGCCCGGTCCAGAACCGTGAACTCCTCGCCCTCTCCCCCGCGTTCGCGCAGCGTCTCGGTCGAGGTGCGGCCGTCGCGGATGCGGACCGTGCGGCGCACCTGGCCGGAGACGAGCGGGTCGTGGGTGACGACGAGAACGGTCGCGCCTACCTCCTCGTTGGCGCGGCGCAGGGCCGTGAACACGTCCTCCCCGCTCGCCGTGTCGAGCTCTCCGGTGGGCTCGTCGGCCAGCAGGACACGCGGCGCGTTCGCCGTCGCCACCGCGACCGCGACGCGCTGCTGCTCGCCACCGGACAGCTCGGCGGGGCGCCGGTCGCGGCAGTGCGCGATGCCCAGCACGTCGAGGAGTTCGGCGGCCCGCGCGGTCCGCCTGTCGCGGGGCACGCGCGCGTACTTCATCGGCAGGGCGACGTTCTCCAGAGCGGTGAGGTACGGCAGGAGGTTGCGCCCGGTCTGCTGCCACACGAAGCCCACGGTGCGGCGGCGGTAGCCGAGACGCTCCCTGCGGCTCATCGCGAGCAGGTCGTGCCCGGCCACCCTGGCGCGTCCCGCGGTGGGCAGGTCAAGGCCCGAAAGGATGGACAGGAGCGTCGACTTGCCCGATCCCGACGCCCCGACGAGCGCGACGCACTCGCCCTCACCCACCGTCAGATCGAGGCCCTGGAGCGCCTGCACCTCGACCTCCTCGGTACGGAAGACGCGCACCAGGTTGTCGCAGACGACCAGGCCCTCGTCGGCGGCGGGCCTGCTCGCGTCACGGGCCCGCGCCTCCAGCCTCCGCAGGTCGGTGTCAGTCATCGCCTCTCCCCACGCGCAGTACGGCGCCAAGACCGCGGCGCCTGCCGATCAAGGTCTCCACCCCGGCCGCGACGGCCACCAGGACGCCGAGCCCGACGCCCAGGGCCGCGGTGAGCAGCACATCGGTGTGCGGGGCGGGCGCGGCCGGACCGTCCGTGAACTCCCGCAGATCCAGGGTGGGTCCGAGCAGTCCGGGCAGCACCAGACCGAGAACCGTGCCGCCCGCCACGGCCGCGAGGACGAGCGGCAGCAGTTGCAGCAGGTTCAGGGCCGAGACGGACCGGGCGCCGAGGCCCAGGGTGCGCAGTTGCGCGGTGGTGCGCCCGGGTCACGACGAGCGCGGGGCCCGCGTGCCGGGCGGCGCGCAAGGCCGACCTGCCAGCCGCCGACCGGCAGCACGAAACCGGAGCCACGGCGCGCGAGCGGGTCGATGGCGCGGGCCAGAAGCGGCAGCAGGCGCAGGACCAGGAGGGCCGCGGCGGTGGTCATGGCGACGGGAGCGAGGACGAGCACCGGGTCGACGCCGCCGCTCCCGGACAACGGGGAGCGGTACTGCCGCAGTTGAGTCCAGCCGAGGACCGCGACGGCGGCGAGCGCCAGGTCGGCCCCGGCCCGCTGCGCGCCGGCGAACCTGCCCACGCGCAATCGCAGCCGGGACACGGTCCGCCGGTCCCGTACGGCCCGCACCGTGGGGACGAGGACGGCGGCGCCGTGCAGGAGGACCACGAGGAGCACCGCGGCCCGGCCCGTGGCGACCGCGGCCGACTCGGGTACGCCGCCGGGAACGAGTCCGGCCCGGCCGAGCAGCCCCATCAGAGGCCCGGCGAGGAACGGCGCGGCGAGCCCGGCGGGCAGCGCGACGCTCGCCCACAGTCCGGCGGTGGAGGCCGCGATACGGGGCGTGCCGGCGCCGCGCGCGGCGTGCAACGCCAGCTCGGGGCGCCGGTGTTCGGCGAGTTGGCGGGCGGTGAGGACGAGCGCGGTGGCGGCGAGGGCGGCCAGCAGGGTCGTGGGCACGTACAGGCCGGCGCGGGCCACCGCGACGGAGGTGCCGAGCTCGTCGAGCGCGTTCTCCAGGCCGGGCACGACGGCGAGCCGGGTGGTGGGCGTACGGCCGCGGTACACGGACAGCGAGACGTCACTGCCGCTGAACCCCTCGGCGCGCCGGGCGAGCGGCCCGATGTCGTCGATCCGCAACCGCCCCGCGTCCGGCACCCCGAGCCACAGCTCGCTCGCGTCCCGGGAGAGCCCGGCGTTGTCCGTGATCACCTCGCGCGGTACGAGGGCGATCGTGTCGGGCGTGCCGAAGGCGGAGGCGACGCTCGCCCACAGGGCGGGGCTGCGGTCGCCGGTGCGGTAGAGCCCGCAGACCCGCAGCCGGAGCCGCTTCTTGCCGGCGGTGCGCACGGTGAGGCTGTCACCTGCGCGGACGCCCAGTTCGGAGGTGAGCACCTCGTTCAGCACGGTCTCGGGGTCGCCCCCGCCACGAGGCCGGCGCCCGGACACGAGTTCCGCGTGCCGGCCCGCCCCTTCGAGGGCGACGACGGCGACGGTCGCGTCGGCGCGCGGGCGCCCGGCGGCCTCTACGACGGGCAGTTCGGTGGAGCGGGCGGACGGTGCCCGCAGCGCGGACCAGGTGTGGTGCGCCACGCCGCCGTACGTACGGTCGAGCGCGGACCGCGCGTCACGGTCCAACTCCCGTCCGCCGGCGGCACGGTAGCCCCCGGACACCTCGACGACCGCCGCCGGATCCGCGGCGAGACGGCGCTGCACCCCGCCCTCGACGGCCTTCTCGGTGAGGCCGGCGAGCGCGGCGAGGACCGTGGCCGCGAGCAGGACCGCGAGCCCGGCGGCAACCAGAACCAGCCGATGGTGCCCGCTCCCCCGCACCACGGCAGGCACCCGCCGTACGTCCACGAACCGGTCTCCCCCCCTGTGCGCGGCACATTAGGGGGTTTCGCGAAGGCCTCGCGATGGTCTGGACAACCTTCCACTGCCCAGCCGTACAACGGTTCAACGGCCAAGCCGTACCACGCAGATGGGCCGCACACTCCGTGTGGAGTGTGCGGCCCACCGATGGCCGGAAGGGTGCGGCTCAGCGCACCTCGGTGATCTCGGGGCCGCGCGCCAGCTGCCCCATGCCGCCCGCGAACCGGGAGCCTTCCTGCTGCTCCTGCTGGACGCCCTCGGCGACCATCTGCGCGTCGTCCGGCAGCTTCAGGACGATCGGGTCGCGCGGAGCCATCGGGCCGTCACCACGGACCACGACGGTGTCCCGGAAGATCTGCTCCAGGAGCCCGGCGGCCTGCGGCTGCACCGCGCCCTGCCCGGAGATCACTCCGCGCAGGAACCAGCGGGGGCCGTCGACGCCGATGAACCGGACGACCTGGAAGCCGCCCGTGCCGTCCGGCAGCTGCACCGGCACCTGGGCCCGCAGCTCCCAGCCGAGCGGACCCTCGACCTCGTCGATCACGCCGCCCTGCTGAGTGATGCCCGAGGCGATCTCCTCACGGACCTCGCCCCAGATGCCCTCCTTCTTGGGGGCGGCGAAGCCCTGGAGCTGCACGGCACTGTCCTGGAGGACGACGGTGGCGGCGACGATCGCGTCGCCCGCGACCTCGACCCGCAGCTCCATGCCCTCGACTCCGGGCACGAAGAGTCCGCCCAGGTCCACGCGGCCCTCACCGGGCTCACGGACCTCGGAGGAGTCCCAGGGGCCGTCGGGACGCGGCTCGGGCTCGAGCCGCGCACGCTGCGGCTCGCCCTCGTCCGCGTCGCTGTCGCCGGCTACGCCGTCGACGACCTGCTCGGCCTCGCCCGCCGCGTCATCGGCGGCGCCGTTCTTCTTGCGACGTCCGAACACGTCACTGTCCTTCCCGGTCGGATACGACCGATGCGTATCGATTCCCGCCCTGATGCCCACCCGGGCCCGGCCCCACGGCGGCATGGCCACCGGTGGACCCGAAGCCCCCCTCGGCCCGCGCCGAGTCGGGAAGCTCCGCCACCTCCTGGAAGCGCACCTTCTCGACCTGCTGGACGACCAGTTGGGCAATCCGGTCGAAGCGCTCGAACCGCACGCTGTCGCGCGGGTCGAGATTCACCACGATCACCTTGATCTCTCCACGGTACCCGGCATCCACCGTCCCTGGGGCATTCACCAGGGCGACACCGCAGCGGGCGGCGAGGCCGGATCGCGGGTGCACGAAGGCCGCGTACCCCTCGGGCAGCGCGATCGACACCCCCGTGGGAAGTACGACCCGCTCGCCCGGCGCGAGCTCGCACGCCTCGGTGGTCCGCAGATCCGCGCCCGCGTCACCGGGGTGCTCGTACGACGGCAGCGGCACGTCGGGGTCGACGCGCCTGATCAGCACGTCGAGAGGGGCTCGGGTCACGGGTTCACCTCGAAGGCACGGGTGCGCCGGATCTGGTCCGGGTCGCTCATGGCCGCCTGGATCTCCTCCGGGCGGCCGTTGTCGATGAAGTGGTCGACCTTCACCTCGATGAAGAGGGCTTCGGCGCGGACCGCGACGGGCCCGTCGGGGCCGCCGATCCGGCCGGTGGCGGTCGAGTAGATCTTGCGGCCCGCGACGGCGGTGACCTCGGCGTCGAGGTACAGCACGGTGTCCACGGGTACGGGCCGCACGAAGTCCGTCTCGAGCCGGCCGGTCACCGCGATGACGCGCAGCAGCCAGTTCAGCGAGCCGAGCGTCTCGTCGAGGGCGGTGGCCAGGATCCCGCCGTGCGCGAGTCCGGGGGCGCCCTGGTGGGCGGGGCGCACCGTGAACTCGGCGGTGACGCGGACGCCGTCCTGCGCACGCGCCGCGAGATGCAGGCCGTGCGGCTGCTCGTCGCCGCAGCCGAAACAGTGTCCGTAGTGCGCGCCGAGGAGCTCGCCGGGTGCGGGGGCGTCGGGGTGCCGCACGGGCGCTATGGCGTCGGCGGGGGGCGTCAGAGCTGCAGAAGTACCACTCACAGGCGCAGACCTTACCCGCGCGTCCTGGGAGAAAGCGCACCGTGCCAAGCTTGGCTGCATGGAGCTCTCCACCGCACCGTTCGAAGAACGCCTCACCGCCCCCCGCTCGTGGTGGCTCGTCTCACTTCTGCTCGGCGTCGCCTGCGCGCTGATCCTGCTGCCGTTCGGCACGCTGCCGCTGCTCGGGGGGCTCGTCGGCGGGACGGCAGCGGCAGCGGTCGTGACGAGTTCGTACGGCTCCGTGCGCATCCGCGTCGTGGCGGACTCCCTGGTCGCCGGGGACGCGAAGATCCCGCTGTCGGCGCTGGGTGACGCGGAGATCCTGGACGCCGAGGGGGCGCGCGCCTGGCGGATGCACAAGGCCGACCCGCGCGCCTTCATGCTGCTGCGCAGCTATGTACCGACGGCGCTGCGCGTGGAGGTCATCGACCCGCAGGACCCGACCCCGTACGTGTATCTGTCGACGCGGGACCCGAAGGCGCTGGCGAAGGCGCTGGGCAAGTAGCGCCCGTCAGCTTCCGAGCTCCTTGGGGTGGTACGCGTCGCCCGGGATCACCGGGTGCGGGTCGCTGGGGCGCTCCAGGGGCGGCAGCTCGGGCAGGGCGTCCCAGGGAACCTGGATCTTGCGCAGGTCCTTGCGGATCCGCTCCGCGAGCTTCTTGGTGTCGCGGCGGTTCATGACCGCTCCGACCGCGGCGCCGACCATGAACGGCATCAGGTTCGGCAGATTGCGGACCATGCGCTTCATGATCTGCTGGCGCAGCTCGCGCTTCATCTGGCCGCCGAGCGCCGCGTTGATCGTCAAGGGCTTCGTCAGGTCGATCCCGCGCTCCTCGGTCCACGAGGCCAGATAGGCGGCGCTGCGGTCCTTGAGGGAGCCGGGCGGGCGCACGCCGTAGACCTCGTGCAGCTCGGCGACGAGCTTCATCTCGATGGCCGCGACGCCGGTGATCTCGGCCGCCAGCTCGGCGGGCATCGCGGGAGGTACGGGCATCATCGCGGCGGCGCCGATCCCCGCACCCACGGTGGAGGTGGCGTTGGCCGCGCCCGCGATGAGTTTGTCCGCGAGCTGTTCGGCGCTCAGGCCGGGGAATTGTTTGCGCAGGGTCGCCAGATCGCGCACCGGCACGCGCGGTGCGTTCTCGATGATCCGGTCGGCGAGGTAGCCGAGTCCTGCTTTCGCGGCGGTGCCGCTTTTGCGGACGCCGTCCCTGACGGCGGCCACGCGGCGCCTGGCGACCTGTACACGGCCGCCGGTCGGCGCTTGGTCACCCGCGGTGGGCACCACGGGAAGATCGCTGTATCCCGCCGCCGCGAGGTCGCCCGCCACCTCTTGGTCGTCCGCGTCCTCGAGCGAGGCTGCTCCAGTGGGGGAAGAGCCTCGCTCGTTGTCACGCACGCCGTCGTCGGACGGGCCACCGTCCGCTTCCCGGTCCTTCCGGGAGCGGCGCTTCCAGGGCGGGGTCGAGCCAGTCACGGCCGACCCTGCCTCAGTCGCAGTCGCGGCAGATCGGCTGGCCGTTCTTCTCGCGGGCCAGCTGGCTCCTGTGGTGCACCAGGAAGCAGCTCATGCAGGTGAACTCGTCCTGCTGCTTGGGCAGGACCCGGACGGCCAGCTCCTCGTTCGAGAGGTCGGCGCCGGGAAGCTCCAGGCCTTCCGCGGCCTCGAACTCGTCGACGTCGACCGACGAGGTCGACTTGTCGTTCCGCCGAGCCTTGAGCTCCTCGATGCTGTCCTCGTTGACATCATCGTCGGTCTTGCGTGGGGTGTCGTAATCCGTTGCCATGTGTCGCTCTCCCCCTCTGGGTGTATGCGGTGTCTCCAGCGCACAACGCGCGGGAGGCCGGACTTTGTGCCCGACCTGAGGCGGAGATTTTGCCTCACATCAAGGTCTGTTACTCAATCGACACCCAACCGGATCCCCCATGAGTGATCGGGTTGGATGGCGATCGGGACCGTACACGGTCCATGGGTCACGCTCCACGGGCGCCACCCCGTGTACTTCCCGTGATCAGGACCCCTGAAAACCCGGATTTTCCAGGCTTTCCGGGGGCTTTTGCGATCACGGAGCGTAGATGGCCGGAAATTCGCCCTTGTGATCGATCACACACGGCCTTCGCGGGATCAGGTCCCGAAAATTCCGCTAAAAGCGAACTCCTCCGGCACGTCGGCGGAAGCATCTCAGATCGGTCGCCGACCCGCATCTCGAAAGGCCCGGATCGGCAGGGTGACCCGCGTCTCGGAGGCCTCAGATCGGCAGGGTGACCCTCATGACCAGCCCACCCCCCTCACGCGGCTCCGCGATGATACGGCCCCCATGAGCCCGCGCCACCGACCGGGCGATCGACAGGCCGAGCCCCACTCCCTTGTCGCTCCCGGTGCGCTCGGTGCGCAGCCGCCGGAACGGTTCGAAGAGGTTGTCGATCTCGTACGCGGGCACCACGGGCCCTGTGTTGGACACCACGAGGACCGCCTGGCCGTGCTGGGCCTCGGTGGTCACCTCGACCCAGCCGCCCTCCGGGACGTTGTACCGGACGGCGTTCTGGACGAGGTTCAGGGCGATGCGCTCCAGGAGCACGCCGTTGCCCTGGACGACGGCCTCCTTGCGCTCGCCGCGGATCTCGACGCCCTTCTCGTCGGCCTCCGAGCGGGTCTGGTCGATGGCCTGCGAGGCGACCTCGGCGAGGTCGACCGGTTTGCGCTCCACGATCTGGTTGTCGCTGCGGGCGAGCAGGAGCAGGCCCTCGACGAGCTGCTCGCTGCGCTCGTTCGTCGCCAGCAGCGTCTTGCCGAGCTGCTGGAGCTCCACCGGCGCCCCGGGGTCGGAGAGGTGGACTTCCAGGAGCGTGCGGTTGATCGCGAGCGGCGTGCGCAGCTCGTGCGACGCGTTGCCGACGAACCGCTGCTGCGCGGTGAAGGCTCTCTCCAGTCGGTCGAGCATGTCGTCGAAGGTGTCGGACAACTCCTTGAGCTCGTCGTCCGGGCCGTCCAGCTCGATGCGCCGCGACAGGTCCGTGCCGGCCACCCGGCGCGCGGTGCGCGTGATGCGGCCCAGCGGGGACAGGACGCGGCCCGCCATCGCGTACCCGAAGGCGAACGCGATCACGGCGAGACCGAGCAGGGCGAGGAGCGAGCGGCTGAGGAGGTTGTCGAGCGCGTGTTGACGCATCTCGTTGACGCACTCGTTCAGCGCGGAGTTGAGCTGGCTGGTCGTGGGGTGATCCGGGAGACCTGTGAAGTTGCGGCAGGTCCCGCTGCTCACCGTGCCGCCTGTGACCGTGAACGGCAGGTCACTGCCCACGTTCAGCGCCTGCGCGGCGAGCAGATAGATGATCGACAGCAGCAGGATGCCGGCGATCAAGAACATGCCGCCGTACAGCAGGGTGAGGCGTATACGGATGGTGGGGCGCAGCCACGGATAGGGCGGTTCGGCTTTCCTGGGGTCCCAGGTGGGTTTCGGAGGCGCGGCCGGTGGCGCCGGTGACGAGGCCACAGGGGATCAGATCCGGTATCCGGAGCCGGGCACGGTCACGATGACGGCGGGCTCTCCGAGCTTGCGGCGCAGGGTCATGACGGTGACCCGTACGACGTTCGTGAAGGGGTCCGTGTTCTCGTCCCAGGCCTTCTCCAGGAGCTGCTCGGCCGAGACGACGGCACCCTCGCTGCGCAGGAGCACCTCGAGGACGGCGAACTCCTTGGGCGCGAGCTGGATCTCCTTGCCGTCGCGGAACACCTCGCGGCGGTTCGGGTCGAGCTTGATGCCCGCACGCTCGAGGACGGGCGGCAGCGGCACGCTCGTACGGCGTCCGAGCGCCCGCACACGGGCTGTCAGCTCGCTGAACGCGAACGGCTTGGGCAGATAGTCGTCGGCACCGATCTCCAGGCCCTCGACGCGGTCGCTGACGTCGCCGGAGGCGGTCAGCATCAGGACGCGGGTCGGCATGCCGAGTTCGACGATCTTGCGGCAGACGTCGTCGCCGTGCACGAGCGGGAGGTCCCGGTCGAGGACGACCACGTCGTAGTCGTTCACACCGATGCGCTCGAGGGCGGCCGCGCCGTCGTACACGACGTCGACGGCCATGGCCTCCCGGCGCAGTCCGGTGGCCACCGCATCGGCGAGCAGCTGCTCGTCCTCGACGACGAGTACGCGCACGTCGCTGTCCTTCCTGTGTGACCTGCGGGCAGGTTCTGAGCACCTGTGAGCAGGTCCGGGTCGTGGAGTGTGGCCTCCATCCTGCCCCTTTCGGCCATAAACCGGCTGTAAGACGGTGGGGCGCCCCGGGAACGCGGGATTTTCTCGCCGGTCGAGGTTTCTGCGGAAGTGAGCGCGGGGAGGACGGATTTACACCCGCGATCACGCTTTGCATGTGGCGTGCCACGACCCGCTTTCCGCAGGGCGGTTTGAGACGTGATCGCCCCTTCCGAGGGCACACCCCCGTGCCACGACCCACGACCCAGGACGAGGGGGCGCAACCATGGACGCATTCACCGCAGGACTTCTGCAGCGCATCAAGGCGACCGAGTCCGATCTGAGCCGGGCTCGCGAGACGGGCGACGAATTCCTCGTCGAGATCGAGCAGGACGAGCTGCACGACCTGCATCGGCTCGCCGCCGAACACGGCGTGGAACTCGGCGTCTCGCACGTCTGACGCAGTACGGAAGGGCCCCGGCGCCTGGTGATCCAGGCAGGCGCCGGGGCCCTTTCTCGTGCCGTTCCTGTGCTTCTCGCGCTCGGGCGGCCGGCGTCCGTCAGTCGTGCCAGGCCCCGAGCTCCTCCAGGCGGTTCTGGAGCTGCTCGAAGAGTCCGGGCGGCGCCGCGATCGTCAGCTCGCCGGACGGCACCTCGCCCGGACGACCGCCGGTGAGCGCGCCCGCCTCCCTCGCGATGAGGTCGCCGGCCGCCAGGTCCCACGGGTTCAGACCGCGCTCGTAGTACGCGTCGAGGCGCCCGACGGCGACGTCGCAGAGGTCGATGGCGGCCGAACCGCCGCGCCGGATGTCACGCACCTGGGGCACCAACTCCCGTACGACATCGGCCTGGTGGGCCCGGCGGGTGGCGAGGTAGCCGAACCCCGTGCCGACGAGCGCCTGCTCGAAGGGGGGCGCCACGCGCGCGCGTGCCGGGCGGTCGTTCACGTACGCGCCCTGGCCGAGGACCGCGCGGTAGGTCTCGCCGCGCAGGGGCGCCGCGACGACCCCGACGAGGGTCTCCTCGCCCTGGCGGGCGGCGATCGAGACCGACCAGTCGGGGCGTCCGTAAAGGTAGTTGACCGTTCCGTCGATGGGGTCGATCACCCAGGTGATCCCACTGCTGCCCTCGGTGCTCGCGCCCTCCTCGCCCAGGACGCCGTCATCCGGCCGGCGCTCCGCGAGGAAGCCGGTGATCAGCTTCTCGGAGGCGATGTCCATCTCCGTGACGACGTCCACGGCGCTGGTCTTGGTGGCGGCGACGCCGAGGTCGGTGGGGCGACTGTCGCGCAGGAAGCTTCCCGCGCGGGCGGCGGCCTCCAGCGCGACCTCGAGGAGTTCGGCCTTCAGGTCTGTCACGTCGAGTTCCTTACGCGTACGGGCTGTCGGCGCCCGCTGCCGCGGGCTTGGGCGCACGGGAGGGGCAGCAGCCCACCGGGCACAGGTTGTGGCTCGCGCCGAGGGCGCCCAGGGCGCACGGCGTGACCGTCCGGCCGCTCTCGGCGGCGGACCGCTCGAGGACGAGGTCGCGGACGGCGGCGGCGAAGCGGGGGTCCGCGCCGACCGTGGCGGAGCGACGCACCGGGAGGCCGAGCTCGGCGGCCTTGGCCGTGGCCTCCGTGTCGAGGTCGTAGAGGACCTCCATGTGGTCGGAGACGAACCCGATGGGCGCCATCACGACGGCCGGCACACCGGCGCCCTGCCGCTCCTCGAGGTGGTCGCAGATGTCGGGCTCGAGCCACGGGATGTGCGGGGCACCGGAGCGCGACTGGTAGACGAGCTGCCACGGGTGGTCGAACCCGGTCTCCTCGCGTACCGCGTCGGCGATCACGCGCGCGACGTCGAGGTGCTCCTTCACGTAGGCACCGCCGTCGCCGTGGTCGTCGACGGGCCCGGAGACATCGGCGGCCGCCGTCGGGATGGAGTGCGTCGTGAAGGCGATATGGGCGCCGTCGCGCACGTCGTCGGGGAGGTCGGCGAGCGACTTCAGGACACCGTCGATCATGGGGCGCACGAAGCCGGGGTGGTTGAAGTAGTGCCGCAGCTTGTCGACGCGCGGCACTTCGAGCCCCTCCGCTTCGAGGGCGGCGAGGGAGTCCGCGAGATTTTCGCGGTACTGGCGGCAGCCCGAGTACGACGCGTACGCGCTGGTCGCGAGGACGAGGATGCGCTCGTGGCCGTCGGTGACCATCTCGCGGAGGGTGTCTGTCAGGTACGGCGCCCAGTTCCGGTTGCCCCAGTAGACGGGCAGGTCGAGGCCGTGGTCCGCGAAGTCCTTGCGGAGCGCGTCCAGCAGGGCGCGGTTCTGCTCGTTGATGGGGCTGACCCCGCCGAACAGGAAGTAGTGCTGCCCCACCTCCTTGAGCCGCTCCTTGGGGATTCCCCGGCCGCGCGTCACGTTCTCCAGGAACGGGACCACGTCGTCCGGGCCCTCGGGGCCTCCGAACGAGAGGAGCAGCAGGGCGTCGTAGCCGTCGAAGGGCGTGGGATCGAGCGCATCGGACATGCCTTTGATCCTGCCACCCGTCACTGACAGGCGGAAACGGCGATGCCCGCAAGCCCCGGGACCCGTAAGCTGTCTTGGCCACCTACGCGCCTTACCGGAGTCGACTTGCCCAGCCCCTACCGCGCCATATTCGCCCTGCCCGGCACCAAGAGCTTCTCGGTCGCCGGGTTCCTGGGCCGGATGCCCCTGTCGATGATGGGCATCGGGATCGTCACGATGGTCTCCCAGCTGACCGGCCGATACGGGCTCGCCGGTGGCCTGTCCGCCACCGTGGCGCTCTCGGCGGCGGCCATCGGCCCGCAGATCTCCCGCCTCGTCGACCGGCACGGACAGCGCCGTGTGCTGCGGCCCGCCGCCCTGGTCTCGCTCGTCGCGGTGGCCGGTCTGCTGCTGTGCGCGAAGTTCGAGGCGCCGGACTGGACGCTGTTCGTCTTCAGCGCCCTGATCGGCTGTGTGCCGAGCGTCGGCTCGATGGTCCGGGCGCGCTGGGCGGCCCTCTACAGGGACACGCCTCAGCTGCACACCGCGTACTCCTTCGAGTCCGTCATCGACGAGGTGTGCTTCATCTTCGGGCCGATCATCTCGATCGGACTGTCGACGGCCTGGTTCCCGGAGGCGGGGCCTCTTCTCGCGGGCTGTTTCCTCGCGGCCGGTGTCTTCTGGCTGACCGCGCAGCGCGCGACGGAGCCGGTGCCGCATCCGCACGGGCAGCACTCCGGGGGATCCGCCCTGAGGGCGCGGGGCCTTCAGGTCCTGGTGGCCACGTTCGTCGCGACGGGCACGATCTTCGGCGCGGTGGACGTGGTGACCGTCGCGTTCGCCGAGGAGGAGGGCCACAAGGCGGCGGCCAGTCTCGTGCTCGCGGTGTATGCGGCGGGTTCCTGCGTGGCCGGAGCGGTCTTCGGCCTGCTGCACTTCAAGGGGGCGCCCGCGCGCCGGTGGCTGGTCGGTGTCTGCACGACGGCCGTGAGTATGATCCCCCTCCTACTGGTCGGGAACCTTCCGTTTCTGGCCGTGGCGCTCTTTGTCGCGGGCCTGTCCATCGCACCGACGATGATCACGACGATGGCTCTCGTCGAGCAGCACGTACCACGCGCGAAACTGACCGAGGGCATGACCTGGGTGAGCACCGGACTCGCGGTCGGTGTCGCGCTCGGCTCCTCCGCGGCCGGCTGGGTGATCGACGCCGCCGGCGCGAAGGCCGGGTACGGGGTTCCGGCCGTGGCCGGCGCCGTCGCGGTGGCGGTCGGGTTCCTGGGGTACCGCCGGCTGAAGCAGCCGGTGCCGCAGCGGGGAGGAACCAATGAGCACGGGGAACGCGGGCAGCGACACGACGAAAGCCCGGCAGGCCAGGACACGGAACGAACCGTGGCGTAACTGGGCGGGGAACGTCACCGCGCGCCCGGTCCGCGAGGTGACGCCCGCGTCGGTGGAGGAGCTCTCGGCGGCCGTCCGCGCGGCCGCCGCCGACGGCCTCAAGGTGAAGGCCGTCGGCACGGGGCACTCGTTCACCGCGGCGGCGGCCACCGACGGTGTCTTGATACGCCCTCAGCTGTTGACCGGTATCCGCAATATTGACCGTGAGGTCGGCACCGTCACGGTGGAGGCGGGCACCCCGCTCAAGCGACTCAATCTCGCCCTGGCCCGCGAGGGCCTGTCGCTCACGAACATGGGCGACATCATGGAGCAGACGGTGTCGGGGGCCACCAGCACCGGCACGCACGGCACGGGCCGCGAATCGGCGTCGATATCCGCGCAGATCAAGGGCCTCGAACTGGTCACCGCCGACGGCTCGGTCCTCACGTGCTCCGAAAAGGAGAATCCCGAGGTCTTCGCGGCCGCGCGGATCGGCCTCGGCGCCCTCGGCATCATCACGGCGATCACGTTCGCCGTGGAACCGATCTTCCTGCTCACCGCCCGCGAGGAGCCGATGACCTTCGACAGGGTCATCAGCGACTTCGACGCCCTGTACGCGGAGAACGAGCACTTCGAGTTCTACTGGTTCCCGCACACGGGCAACTGCAACACCAAGCGCAACAACCGCAGCGCCGGCCCGGAGGCCCCTGTCGGCAGGTTCAGCAGCTTCCTCGAGGACGAGCTCCTGTCGAACGGCCTCTTCCAGGCGGTCAATTCACTTGGTCGCGCGGTCCCCGCGACGATCCCGTCGATCGCGAAGATCTCCAGCCGCGCGCTCTCCGCCCGCACCTACACGGACATCCCTTACAAGGTCTTCACGTCCCCGCGCCGCGTGCGCTTCGTCGAGATGGAATTCGCCGTTCCGCGCGCGGCCCTCGTCGAGACGCTGCGCGAGCTGAAGACCATGGTCGAGCGCTCGAACCTGCGCATCAGCTTCCCGGTCGAGGTCCGCACGGCCCCCGCGGACGACATCGCGCTCTCCACGGCGTCCGGCAGGGACAGCGCGTACATCGCCGTCCACATGTACAAGGGAACCCCGTACCAGGCCTACTTCACGGCCGCCGAGCGCATCTTCACCGCGCACGAGGGCCGGCCACACTGGGGCAAGGTCCACACGCGCGACGCGGACTACTTCTCGACGGTCTATCCGCGCTTCGGCGAGTTCACGGACCTGCGTGACCGTCTCGACCCGGACCGCCTCTTCGCCAACGACTATCTGCGTCGGGTCATCGGCGACTGACCGCGCTCACCCGGCGGGCGTCTCGGCCTGCTGCTGCGACCCGTCGGTCCCGTCACCGCTCTCCGAGGAGCTCGGAGTGGGCGTCGGGGTCGGCGTGGGCGTGGACTTGTCACCGCCGGTCCCTGAACCACTGCCGGCACCGCTGCCGGCCCCGGTGTCCTTACCGGTGTGCGAATCCTCGCTCGCGCTGGGCGTGGGCGTGGGCTCCTCGGTGTCGCCGTGCTGCCTCCCGCTTCCGTCCTGAGGGGTGCCGCTGCGCGTCCCGGTACTGCTGCTGTCCGACGGCTCCTGCGAGGTGCTCGGCACAGGGGTGCGGTCGTTACGGGGCGAGTGGACGCCTCCGCCGGTGAACGCCTCACGGAGCGTCGTCCGCTGACCGTCGCCGCTGAAACTCTGCCCCGAGGCGAGTTCGTACGTCGTGATGCCGCCCATGGTCACTCCGAAGACCAGGGCAGCGGCGACGAGAGGCCGCTTCCAGCTCCGCACGCGCGCGCGATGCGTGGTCCCTTCGGTGAACTCGTCGCTGAACTCGGACCCGAACTCGGACCCGAACTCGGACCCGAACTCGTCGGGGAAGCCGCCGCCCAAGTCGCCAGGCGGAGGCGGCAGTTCCGGCCCACCGGCCGCGACCCCGCCCGCCGGAGACGCGGCGTGCAGCACGCGCGTGGCGTCATCCACGACACCGGACCCGACACCTGCCCCGGCTCCGGCCCTGAGCAACTGGGTCTTGTCCGGATCGCCACCGCCGGACGTCAGGAGCCGTGTCCGCCCCGGGTCACCGGCGTCCACCTTGAGGAGCTGCGTCCGCTCGGCGCCCAGCGCCGGGAGAACCGTCGTCCGGTCGGCATCCTGCGCCGGCGCACCCATCCCCCAGGTCGTCGTCCTCGGCACGGCGTCCTTCGTCCGCATCGCCGTCGTGGCCGCGGGCGGCGTCACGGGGGCGGCGGTCACGTCGGACCGGAAGGTGTCCGGCACAGGCCGCCCGTCGTCGGTCACGGGGACCTGCCGGCCCTTGGGGATCGCCTGGCCCGCGACGTCACGTATCTGCTCGCCCGTGCGCCGGAAGAAGTGCTGGAAGAGCGAACCGCCACAGGTGGCCAGCGCGCTCACCACACCCGCGCCCACGATCGTCCCGTACACACCGAGCCCGGAGGCCAGCTTGGCCGCCACCACGGCGGCCACGGCGCTGCCCGCCACCTGCGGCACATTCAGGTCGAGCCGCTTCTTCTTGGGCTTTTCTTGTGTGTTCTGGGAGGTTTCCGGCTTCTCGCCCATCTCCGACCCTTGCCTGCCTTTCTCGACTTACTTCACGAGAGGGGGACGGATGGACGAAGTGATTAGTTCCGTTTCTGTGGATTCCGTGAAGCACGCCACGTCCATGGACCCCGAACGAGTGACGCCCCATACCCAACTCCCGTCCCCCATGAGAACTTCGATGGCGTGCCGGTCCACCCGAGTGGCCCGAATGGAGTACCGTTGCGAGCCCTGGGTCCGGTCTCCCGTCAGGGTGCCCGGGGCCTTCCAGGACCGCCGGGAGGGGGTTCGTTGCACAGGGTGACGAGCTCGGTCACTTAGCGTTGCGAACAGGTAACCGTGCCATAACGGCGATCCAGGGCCCATGCCCGACACGCCGGGCAACTCGGCAAGGTTGTGGCAGGCTGCACCCGGGCAGGCCACACTCGACTAGCGGAAGCAGCGACGCACGTGACGTCGGCAGGCACCACCCGGGAGGTCCCCATGCCCGAACTGCGTGTCGTGGCCGTCTCTAACGACGGCACACGGCTGGTGCTGAAAGCTGCGGACAGCACGGAGTACACGCTTCCGATCGATGAGCGCCTCCGGGCCGCCGTGCGCGGCGACCGTCCGCGCCTCGGCCAGATCGAGATCGAGGTGGAGAGCCATCTCCGCCCCCGCGACATCCAGGCGCGTATACGTGCCGGTGCCTCCGCCGAGGAGGTGGCCCAGCTCGCCGGCATCCCCGTCGACCGCGTCCGCCGCTTCGAGGGCCCTGTCCTCGCGGAGCGCGCCTTCATGGCCGAGCGGGCCAGGAAGACCCCCGTACGCCGCCCCGGCGAGAACGCGGGACCCCAGCTCGGTGAGGCGGTGCAGGAGCGCCTGCTGCTGCGCGGCGCCGACAAGGAGACCGTCCAGTGGGACTCCTGGCGCCGCGACGACGGCACCTGGGAAGTCCTGCTCGTCTACCTGGTCGCGGGTGAACCGCACTCGGCGAGCTGGACGTACGACCCGCCCCGGCGGCTCGTCCAGGCCGTCGACGACGAGGCGCGCTCGCTCATCGGCGAGACCGACGACATCGCCGCCCCGGAACCCAGCTTTCCGTTCGTGCCGCGCATCGCGAGGCTGCCCCGCGACCGCCCGCTCGACCGGGCACTCGACCGGCAGCTGGAGCGCCCCACGCCGCCGGCCCCCGCACCGGAGATCACCGAGGAGAGCCCGACGGCGGTCTCCACCGCCGAGCGTGACTCGCTGACCAGCCTCCTGGAGGCCGTACCCAGCTATCGCGGCGACATCGTGGTCCCCGAGCGCCCCACGGTGTCGGCGCCCGAGCCCGTCACCGAGCCGCCGGAGCCTGTCGAGGCGGAGGAGCCCCCGGCGCCTGCCGCGTCCGCGGGAGCGGGTTCGGCCTACGCGGACGTCCTGATGCCGCGCAGCGTCGCGGGACACCGGGACCGTCTCACCGGGACCACCGACCGCCAGGCCGAGGCCGACGGGGTCCGTCCGGGACGGCGCGCTGCCGTGCCCAGCTGGGACGAGATCGTGTTCGGCACCCGCCGCAAGAAGCAGGACTAGGCGGACCAGCCACGAGTAGTACGCACGAGAGGCCCGCGCCACATCGGCGCGGGCCTCTCGCGTGTTCGGCCGCCGAGGTCCTACTGAGGCTCGGGGCCGGTCGCCACGGGGCGTGACTCGTCCGAGGACCACTCGGACCACGAACCGACGTACAGCGCCGCGTCGATCCCCGCCACCGCGAGGGCGAGCACCTCGTGGGCGCCCGAGACGCCCGAGCCGCAGTACACGCCGACCTCGCCCGAACCCCCGGACGCGCCAAGGGACTTGAAGCGGGAGGCGAGCGCGTCGGCGGGCAGGAAACGGCCGTCCTGCGCCACGTTCTGAGACGTCGGCGCCGACACTGCGCCCGGGATGTGGCCGCCGACGCGGTCGATCGGCTCCACGTCGCCCCGGTAGCGCTCGGCGGCGCGGGCGTCGAGGAGGATCCCCGAGCGGGCCAGCGCGGCCGCCCCGTCGGCGTCCAGGAGCCGCACGGCACCCGGAGCGGGCTCGAACGTGCCCGGCACGGGCGACGGCACCGCGGTCTCCAGCGGGCCCTCCCAAGCGCCGAGGCCGCCGTCGAGCACGCGCACGGACGGGTGACCTGTCCAGCGCAGCATCCACCAGGTACGCGCGGCCGCCCAGCCCTGCCCGCCGTCGTACACGACCACGTCCCGGTCGGCCGACACACCAGCCTGCCGCATCACTGCGCCGAAGGAGTCGACGTCCGGCAGGGGGTGCCGACCGGACGCGCCCGCCGGTCCCGCGAGGTCGGCATCGAGGTCAACAAAGACCGCGCCGGGGATGTGTCCGGCCTCGTATTCGGCCCGTCCGTCGAAGGCCGCGGCGCCCGCCGCCTTGGCCACGCTCAGCTGCCAGCGGACATCGAGGAGGACGGGCGGGGTCCCGCCTGTCGACTCGCTCGCGAGTTCGGTTGCGGAGATGATGGCATTCATGGGGGCCATCCTTGCTCATGCTCTGGCCCGAGCGCCCTTGGTCGGCTAGCGTGCACGATCGACTACCGAGCGTTGACCGACCGGACATCGCGAGGTCATGGCGCGGCATCGGGTGCGGACATCTCACCGGACATCCTCGTGCGAGGAGTCCCGCCGTGGCGGCGCGGCCGATGAGCGTCGCGCGGCACGGAGTGCCACCATCAGCTCGGGCGCGTTGCGACACGTGATTTTGTTCCGAGGAGAGAGTGACGATGACCGAGGCAGCAGCCAGGCGCGCGCCGGGCACCCCCTGCTGGGTGAGTCTCATGGTGCATGGCATGGCGGCGACCCAGGAGTTCTACGCGGCGTTGTTCGGCTGGGAGTTCCGGCCGGGACCACAGCAGCTCGGCCCCTACGTGCGGGCGCTGCTCGACGGTCACGAGGTGGCCGGGATCGGACAGATGCCGCCCGACCGCCACCTCCCCGTCGCCTGGACCCCGTACCTCGCCTCGGACGACGTGGACGCCACGGCCGAGAGCGTGCGCAGTTGCGGCGGCACCGTCGGCGTCGGCCCGCTCGACGCCGGGGAGGCGGGCCGGATGGCCATCGCCTCGGACCCGGCGGGCGCCGTGTTCGGGATCTGGCAGGCGGCCGAGCACCTGGGGATGGCGCTCACCGGGGTGCCTGGCGCACCCGCGTGGAACGAGCTGGTGACCCAGGAGACGGCGAGCGTCGCCAAGTTCTACGAGGCGACGTTCGGCTACGAGGAAGTGGCCGTCGTCTCCGCCGACTTCGACTATCTGACGCTACATCTGAACGGCAGCCCGGTGGCCGCGGTGCACGGCGTGGGCCAGGCGCTCCCGCGCGACCGGGGCGCGCACTGGATGACGCACTTCGAGGTGGCGGACGTCGACGAGTCCGTGGCCCTCGTCGAGGAGCTCGGCGGACATGTCCTGAAGCCCGCGCGGGACAGCTCCCAGGGCCGCCTCGCGACCGTCGCGGACCTGGAGGGCGCGGTGTTCACGCTCGTACGGTCGGCGCCACGCGGGGAGGACTAGCCGTCCGGCCGCTCACCGTGCGCGGGGCGCGGGGCGCGGGGGCGGCGTCCGCCTGCCTCCCCACCGCGGACCACTGTCCGAACCCCGGTGACTGTCCACCCGCCCGTAACCGGGGAGTCACCCGCGCCTGCCACGCTCCGGGTCGTCATAAGTTGTTTGTACAACTTGGAGTTTTGTTCATGGAGTCTCTCGCCTCCGCACCGCCGTTCTGGCTGCGCGACAACTGCCCTTGCCCCGCCTGCCGCGACCCGCGCAACGGGCAGAAGCTGTTCCAGATCACCGAGCTTCCCGCCGCGCTCACCGTCGACAGCGTCCACGACGCCCACACCCCCGACGGCGCCGCCGCTCTCGAGGTCGTCTGGGCCCCGGACGGACACCGCTCCGTCTACGCCGAGACCTGGCTGCAGGCCCACCTCCTCGGCACGACCGCCGCATCCGGCGACGGCCGCGCCGAGGACGACAAGGAGTTGTGGGACGCCCCCGGCCTCGCCGGCCGACTCCCCGAGGCCGACTGGGACGCGTACCTCACCGACCCGGCCGTCCGCGCCACCGCGCTCGAATCCGTCCTGCGCCTCGGCTTCGTCCTGCTGCGCAACGTCCCCGTACGCGACCGCCAGGTCCTCGACGTGGCCCGCACCTTCGGCTACGTCCGCGAGACCAACTACGGCGAGCTCTTCGAGGTCCGCGTCGAGGCCGACCCCAACAACCTCGCGTTCACCGGCGCCCGGATCACCCCGCACACCGACAATCCCTACCGCGACCCGGTCCCCACCCTCCAGCTGCTGCACTGCCTCACCAATGCGGCACAGGGCGGCGACTCCGGCCTCGTCGACGGCTTCCACGCCGCCGCACTGCTGCGCGCCGAGGCCCCGGAGGCGTACGAGATCCTGGCCCGCGTCCCCGTCCCGTTCGCCTTCGCCGACGAACACACCGAACTGCGCGCCCACCGGCCGCTGATCGGGGCCGACCGCGACGGCCGGATCCGCGAGATCCGCTTCAACAACCGCTCCGTCGGCGCCCTGCGCCTGCCCGTCGACCTCCTCGACGCCTTCTACGCCGCCTACCGGCGCTTCGGCGAACTGCTGCTGCGACCGGAGCTCCAGCTGGACTTCCGGCTCACGCCCGGCGACTGCCTGATCTTCGACAACACTCGGCTGCTGCACGCCCGAACCGCCTTCGCCGAGTCCGGCGCCCGCCACCTCCAGGGCGCCTACGCCGACATCGACGGGCTGGCCTCCAGCCTCGCCGTCCTGCGCCGGGAGACGATGTGAACCCGCGCGACACGATCGACAGGCTCGCCGCGCTCTTCGAGGGCGAGGGCAGCGCCGAATACCTCGGCGAGGCGGTCACCCAGGCCGAGCACATGCTCCAGGCCGGCGCCCTCGCCGAGGCCGCGGGCGCCCCGCCGCACCTCGTCGCCGCCGCGCTCCTGCACGACGTCGGTCACTTCCAGGGCGCGGTCACCGGCCGCGACCTGATGGAGCACGGCACCGACAATCGGCACAGCCACACCGGAGCCGACTGGCTGGGCCAGTGGTTCGACCCCGAAGTCACCGAGCCCGTACGGCTGCACGTCGCCGCCAAGCGGTACCTGTGCGCGGTCGAGCCCGGCTACTTCGACCTGCTCTCCGAGGCCTCCGTGCACACGCTCGCCGTGCAGGGCGGGCCGATGACCGAGGAGCAGGTACGCGCCTTCGAGGCGCACCCGGGGGCCGCCGACGCCGTCGCCGTACGCCGCTGGGACGAGCAGGCGAAGGACCCGGATATGGACACCCCCGGCTTCGGGCACTTCCGTCCGCTGCTGGAGGGGCTGCTCCGCCCTGAGGCCGGGCCCGGCGCCTGATGGCACGGCGACCGGGACGCGTCGAACCCGGGGTCCTCGATCCTCGACCCCGGGTTCGACGCCTCCCGGCTCACGATCCGAGGCGGCGCCCCAGGGCGCTCGTCGCCGTCGAACTCTGCATCGTGAACGCCACCGTCCCCGGCAGATAGCGGTCCTGCGACCACTCCACCGGGGCCCCCGTCGGGTCGGTGGAGTGCCGGCGCTCCCGCAGCAGCGACTCCCCGGCCCGGCAGCCGAGCAGTTCCGCGTCGTCCGCATCGGCCGGCACGAGGTCGATGGTGTGCCGGGCATCGGCGAACAGGACTCCGTGCAGCTCCAGTTCTTCGGAGTGCGAGACCGTGTCCAGCGGCATCGCCGCCACCAGCTCCCCGATGCGCTCCGGGTACGTCGTACGTTCCACCATCACCGGGACCCCGGACAGCGTCCGCAGCCGCCGCACCCGGTACACGAACGCCCCCTCGGCGAGCCGAAGTTGCTCCGCCTCCTCCTCGTTCGCCCGGACCCGGTCCACCGCCACGATCCGGCCGCCCGGCGCCTCGCCCAGCGAGCGCGCCCAGCGCGTGAACGAGCGCAGCTCGCCGAAGCCGTGCAGGCGGGGCCCGCCGAGCACCACCCGGCGCGTGCCGCGCCGCGAGGTGATCAGTCCATCGGAGCGCAGCGCCGCCAGGGCCTGGCGGACCGTCCCCCTGGACACGCCGTAACGGCGGGCCAGTTCGTCCTCCGTGGGCAGCTTCGCCCCGGAGCCGTACTCGCCCGCCGTGATGGCGGTCCGCAGATCGGCGGCGACCTTCAGATACAGCGGCGTCCTGCCCTGTCCCTCACTCACACGTCCACCCTGTCATGTCCTTTGTTCAACGGACCAGGGAGGCCAGCAGCTCGGGATCCACCTCGGTCAGCGAGCCGGCCAGGGTGACCGCCTCGGTCTGCGCGAAGCGGACCAGGGGCTCGGTCGACGGCACGGCGAGCACCCGGCAGCCCGCGGCGAGCGCGGAGGTGACCCCCGCCGGGCTGTCCTCGACCGCGACGCACCGCGTCGGCTCGGCGCCCAGCGCCACGGCCGCCGCCAGATACGGATCGGGCTCCGGTTTCGTCCGCCGGGTGTCCTCCGCGCCGAACAGCGTGTCGAAGCGGTGCCCGTCGAGCGTGGCCGCGACCTGCTCCACGACCGCCCGCGGCGAGGCCGACACCAGCGCCGTGGGAACCTTCCGGGCCCGCAGCGCGGCGAGCAGCCGCAGCGCTCCCGGCCGGGGGACGACGGCCGCGGAGAGCCGGGCGGCGAAGTCCGCGCCCAGTTCGGCGGCGAGCTCGGCCTCCGGGACGTCCAGATGTTCGTGCACCAGGGCCGCGGTGTCCTCCACCGAGCGGCCCGTCACGGCGCGGCGGCGCTCCGGGTCCAGGGTGCGGCCACGCCGTACGGCCGCCGCCTCCACCACGTCCAGCCAGACGCCCTCGCTGTCGACGAGGGTCCCGTCCATGTCGAAGAGGACGGCTTGCATGCCGCTCATGCCGCACCGCCCCGCGCGCCGGCGAGCAGGACCGGGCGCCGCTGGGGCCGGACGGTGACGGCCGTGCCCGGCGTCAGGGCCGTGGCGGCGTGCGTGGGCAGGTCCGCCTTGACCTCCGTGCCGTCGTGCAGCGCGATCCGCAGGCGGATGGTGGGGCCGTGGAAGGCCGAACCGGTGACCTGCGCGGAGCCGCCCGGCTCCACCTCCAGGGCCTCCGGCCGGACCAGGGCCCGTACCTCACCACGGGCGTCGGGGCCGTCGACCGGCAGCCGCACCCCGAGCACCTCCACCGTGCCGTCGCCAGCGGCATGCCCCTGAAGCCGGTTCATGACACCGATGAACTCCGCGACGAAGTCGGTCGCGGGCCGCGCGTACAACTCGGTGGGGGAGGCGCACTGTTCGAGCCGCCCCTTGTTCATCACCGCGACCCGGTCGGCCATCGACAGCGCCTCCTCCTGGTCGTGCGTGACGAACACCGTGGTGATGCCCAGCTCCAGCTGGAGCCGGCGGATCTCCTCCCGCAGCGTCACCCGCACCTGCGCGTCGAGCGCCGACAGCGGCTCGTCGAGCAGCAGCAGGCGGGGCCGCAGCGCCAGCGCGCGGGCCAGCGCGACGCGCTGCTGCTGGCCGCCGGAGAGCTGGTGCGGGAAGCGGTCGCCGTGGCCGGCCAGCCCGATCAGGTCGAGCAGCTCGGCGGCGCGCGCCCGCCGCTCGGCGCCGCCCACCTTCCGCATGCGCAGCCCGAAGGCCACGTTTTCGGCGGCGGTGAGGTGCGGGAAGAGGCTGTACGACTGGAACACCATCGCCGTGTCGCGGCGGTTGGCCGGCACCGGCACCATGTCCTCGCCGTCGAGCAGCACCTGGCCCTCGTCCGGCTGCTCGAAGCCGGCCAGGACCCGCAGCGCGGTGGTCTTGCCGCAGCCGGACGGGCCGAGCAGGCTGAGGAGTTCGCCCGGGGCGACCTCCAGGTCGAGGCCGTCGAGCGCGACGGCGGAGCCGAAGGCACGGCGCAGTCCGCGCAGGCGGAGCGCGGCCCCGGTACGGGCCGGGGCGTCGGTCAAGGTCATCGGGACGTCTTTCCTTGTGAAGTACGAGGTGCGCGGCGGCGGTTGCCCAGCGTGGTCAGCGCGAGCAGCAGTACCCAGGTCAGCAGCAGGCTCAGCAACGACACGGCCACGGACAGCCGGGCGTCCGCGCCGGACGCCTGCACGATCCACACCGCGAACGGCTGGAAGCCCAGCAGCGAGGCGACCGTGAACTCGCCGAGCACCAGTGCGAGCGTCAGGAACGAGGCGTTCAGCAGCGCGCCCCGCAGGTTGGGCAGCACGGCCGAGACGAGCGCCCGCGGCCAGGACGCGCCGCAGTCGCGGGCGGCCTCCATCAGCGTGCGGACGTCGACGGAGCGCAGGCCCGCGTCCAGCGCCCGGTACACCAGGGGCAGCGCCATCACGGCGTACGCGAGGACGAGGACGAAGGGGAATTCGGGGTTCTGCACGGCCACGAACGTCTGGTACAGCGGTGTCGTGGACAGCTTCTCGGGACCCCAGCGCAGTACGGTCCCGATCCCCGCGGTCAGCGCCACCGGCGGCACGACCAGAGGCAGGGTGCACACCACCTCCAGGACGGGCCGCAGCCGCGGCGCCCCGAGCCGGGCGGCGACCGCCGCCGGGATGGTGACCAGGAGCACGAGCGCGACCGCGGCCACGGCGAGCCCGAGCGAGAGCAGCAGGCTGCCGGTGAAGCCGGGCGCGGCGAAGATCCGCGTGTACGAGGAGAGGGTCAGCCCCTCCCCCGGGATGTCCACGGTGAAGACGGCGGAGGCCAGCAGCGGCACGAGGAAGTAGACCCCGGCCACCAGCAGGATCAGGCTCCGGTTCAGGCGAGCCATCGCGTGCTCCTTCGCTGGAGGGGAAGGTGGACGGCCATCACCAGGGCGGCGACGACGACCATGTCGAGGCTGAGCGCGAGCGCCACGTTCTCCTGGCCGACCAGCACGTTTCCGGACAGCGCGTCGGCGATCTGGAGAGTGACCAGCGGGACGGAGCTGCCGACCATCGCCGCCGCCGTCGCGTACGCGGCGAACGCACTGCCGAAGAGCAGCACGAAGCCGCCGAGCAGGGAAGGCAGCAGTACCGGAATGCCGACATGGCGCCAGTACTGCCAGGTCGTCGCGCCGTTGTCGTGGGCGGCCTCGCGCCACTGGACGCGCAGCCCGTCGAGCGCGGGCGCCACGGTCAGCACCATCAGCGGCACCAGGAAGTAGACGTAGGTCAGGGCGAGGCCCCAGAAGCCGTACAGCGACCAGCCGTGGTCGGCGAGACCGAGGCGGGTGGTCAGCACGCCCGCGTTGCCGAGGGTGGCGACGAAGGCGAAGGCGAGCGGGACACCGCCGAAGTTGGCGAGCACCCCGGAAGCGGTGAGCACCGCCTCACGCAGCGCCCGGCTCCGCGAGGTGACGACGGCGTGGGCGAGGAGCAGCCCGAAGAGGGTGCCCGCGGCGGCCGTGAGCGCGGCGAGCTTCACGCTGCCGAGCAGGGCGGTGCGGTACGCGCCGTCGACGGACCTGGTCAGGTTGTCGAGGCCGTAGCCGCCGCCGGCGACCGTGAGGGCGCCGTCGGCCATGGCGAGCGCGGGCAGCCCGAAAGCGAGCGCGACCACGAGGAGGAGCGGCAGGGCGGCGAGCCAGCCCACCCGGCGCGCACGGCGCGGACGCCGGGCCGCGCGCGCCGGGTGAGCCGGGGCGGTGAAGGAGTGCGGGGTCATGGCAGGTGTCACCCGGAGACGGCCGCGGCCCAGCCCTGCGCCAGGGTCTCCTTGGCCTTGGACGTCTGGGGCTCGGTCGGGAACCTCGGCGTGCCGTCGACCTTCGGCAGCGCGGCGGCCGCCTTGTCGAGGGTGCCGGCGGCCTCCATGGCCGGCATCAGCACGGGCCGGGCGTGACCCTTGAGCCACAGGTTCTGGCCCTCGGCGCTGTACAGGTACTCCTGCCACAGCCGGGCGGCCGCCGGGTGCGGGGCGTCCTTGTTGATCGCCTGCGAGTAGAACTGGGCGTAGACGCCGTCGCTGGGCACGGCGACCTTCCAGTCGATGCCCTTGGGCGCGAACTGGTCGGCGTAGCCCGCGTTCAGGTAGTCCCAGTCGATGGAGATGGGCGTCTCGCCCTTCTCGATCGTGGCGGGCGTCGACTCGACCGGGTTGAAGTTGCCGTTCTTCTTCAGCTTGCCGAAGAAGTCGATGCCCGGCTTGATGTCGTCGAACGAGCCGCCGTTCGCGAGCGCCGCCGCGTAGACGCCGCCGAAGGCGGAGCCGGACTTGGTCGGGTTGCCGTTGAGGGCGACCTTGCCCTTGTACTCGGGCTTCAGCAGATCGGCGAAGGTCTTCGGGCAGACCTTGACGCGCTTGGCGTCACAGCCGATGGAGACGTAACCGCCGTAGTCGTTGAACCAGCGGCCCTTCGCGTCACGCTGCGTCTGGGGGATCTTGTCGAACGCGACGACCTTGTACGGCGCGGTCAGCCCCTGCTCGCCCGCGGCCTGCGCGAAGGATGCGCCGAGGTCGAGAACGTCCGGAGCACGGTCCTGGCCCTTGCGGGACTTGACCGCGTTGATCTCGTCCTGACTCGAGGCGTCGGGGTTCTCGTCGTTCACCTTGATGCCGTACTTCGCGGTGAAGCCGTCGATGATCGCGCCGTAGTTCGCCCAGTCGCGCGGGAGGGCGATCGCGTTGAGCGTGCCCTCCTTCTTCGCGGCTGCGACCAGGGCGTCCATTCCGCCGGCGTCGGCGGCGGAGGCCGAGGCGGCGAGGTTCTTCCCGTCGGCGCCGGCGGCGCCCTGAGTGGGAGCGGCGCCGCAGGCGGTGAGCGTCAGTGCGGTCAGACCGAGGGCGCCGAGCAGGGTGACGGCGCGGGCAGGGGTGGTCACGCGTACTCCATGGGGAAAAGGGGAGCGGGGCCAAAATGTATGAACAACTATTGTTCAGACAACTTCAGTATTACGGGGGGCCCCAATGTCGCCCCGGTGAACGCAAGGCGTCGCTCACCCTTCGATTCACCGGCGGATCAGGAATCCTGCGCCGTACGTCGAAGCGCGCATCCCTGAGAGCGGAGCACCCCTTGCCCTTCGCTCGACCGACCCCGCGCCGCGCCGTCAGGCCGAGGCGACCCGCGGCTCGTCACAGAAGCTGGTCGGAGGTGACCACCGTGACGAGGGGCGCGAGTTGACCGAGCAGCTCCAGCGCCTGCGCGTGGAGGGCCGCTGTCGCGCCCGCACAGGCATCGGCCACCACCGTCACCCGGCGGCCGGCGTCCGCGGCGGCGAAGGCCGTGCCGAGGACGCAGCATTCGGTGGCCACGCCGCACAGGACCAGCGGATCGTCGCCCACGATGCTCTCGAGTCCGGGGCCCCACTTGGAGAAGGTGGGCAGGCTCACCACCCGGGCGCCCTCGGGGACCGACGGTGTCAGCGCCCAGGCCGGGTCCGTCTCGGGCAGCCGGAACTCCTGCCAGCGGTCGTAGTACGCGGCCCACTCCCGGTCCTCGCCCGGGTCGCGTACGAATCTGGTCCACACGACGCGGTCACCGAACCGTCCGGCGAGCTCCGACACCACCGGCTCGATCGCCTCATAGCCTTCCGTCGCCCAGCCCGAGGCGGGATCGCCGAAGGCGACCTGCATGTCGATCACGACCAACCAGGGCGTACGCGCCGTCACTTGGCCTCCACAACGTCCAGGGACGGCTCCGGCGCGGCCTGACGGCCGGTCCGCCAGAGCGGGCGGAGCCGGTACGTGGCGAAGTAGACCACCGCCGCCACCACGAGGCCGACCAGCATGCTCCAGTCACCGCCGCCGAAGTCGTCCGCCAGCGGCCCGGTGTACAGCGAGGACTGCCAGAACGGCACCGAGGCGAGGACGCCCGCCGCCCACGCGACGAATCCCCACTCCAGGATGCGTGAGCGGTCGAAGAGTTCCTGGATCCGCGCCTTGTCCTTGCGGCCGCCGACCGTGTAGTCGAGCAGGATCACCGTGACGTAGGGCGCGATGAAGTACGCCGTCAGGTTGAGGAACACCGTGAAATTGTCGTAGACCCCGGACTCGGCCCAGAGGCTGACCCCGAAGGCGGCCAGGCAGATACAGACGACGGCCTGGACTCGGCTGATGGGCAGGCCGAGCGTCTGCAGCGAGATCGCGCCGCCGTACACGTTGAGGAAGTTCTGCGAGAGCGACGAGAGGAGGATCGCGAGGAGAGCGGGAACCGCCCACGGGCCCGTCAGCTCCTTGACCGCGGCGATCGGGTCGGTCTCCGTCGCCGCCCCGGCCACCACCGCGCCGGCGATGCCGAGCCACGCCAGAGTGAGGAAGTTGCCCAGCGCCGTGTACCAGCCGGCGCGCACGCTCACGGAGTGGTCGTCGGGCAGGTAGCGGGAGTAGTCGGAGGCGAACGGCGTCCAGGCCACCAGGAAGGCCAGGAACCAGCCGAAAAGGGTGACCCACCCGCCGAACGAGCCGATGTAGCCGTCCGCTTGGGGGGCTGCGTGCAATGTCGAGGACCCACGGACGACGGCCACCACCGTCATGATGGAAAAGAGCACCACGAGGACGTAGGACAGCACCTTCTGCAGCAGGTGGATCATGTTGTAACCGAAGATCGCGACCATCAGCTGCACCGCCACCAGCCCCGCCGCCGAGACCGCGAACGGAAGGCCGGTGATCTCACCGAGCGCCTTGCCGCCGAGGATCACGGTCAACGCCGCCCAGCCGATACCGGCGAAGACGTTGATGTATGCAACCGGAATCATGTTGCCGACGAAGCCGAGCGGTCCACGGGCCTGCATCTGCTGCGCGACCCCCAGGCGGACGCCCATTCTGGAGAGCACACCCATCAGCACGGACCCCACGCCGGCACCGGCGACCACCGCGGTCACCGCCTGCCAGAGGCTGAGTCCGAACCAGGCCGCGCTGAAACCCAGCACCATGATGGGGAAGTTCAGGCCGGCCGCGAACCAGACGTAGAACTGCGAGACGGGCCGCCCATGGCGCTCGACGTCGGGTATGTGGTCGATCCCGTAGGGCTCGACCTTCGCGACGGTGTCGCGGTAGCCGCAGTCCGCGGCCTCGCCGCCTGTGTACGCCGGATCGGAGAGGTGACTCATGTTCAGGCTCCCATCGGAGATTCCTGTGTCCCAGTAATGAGTGTGGATTTGAGGCTCATCGCTCTCTGCCTCGACGTTCGACGTTCGACGTTCGAATGGGTCAAGAGGCATGCTCGAGGCGGCTCTGTACGCCTTCGGGATCGCCTTCGAGATCGCCTTCGGGATCGCCTTCGACGGCCGGCTCTCCGCGGACTGTCGCCCACTCGACCCGACCGAGTTGCACCGCTCGCCGCGGACCTCTAGGCCGAACCGTCCCTCGAACCGCCGATGGGCAGCCCCGCCAGCAGCGCACGCCGACTGGCCCTGATGTGCTCGCGCATCACCTGCTCGGCGCTGTCGCCGTCCTTGTCCAGGATCAGCTCCACGACCAGGTGGTGCTCGCGGTCCGACTGCAGGGCGCGGCCCGGCTGACTCAGCGACGTGTTCACCAACCGGGAGTAGGCCAGTTGGTTCATCAACATCCGGTAGTGGGCCTTCAGTTTGCTGTTGTCGGCGCCGGTGATGAGCAGGTCGTGGAACTCCTGGACCAACTCCGCGTACCGCTCGCGATCGTCCCGCGCCACCGCTTCATCGGCCTCGCGCAGGTTTCGCTCGAGCAAGTCGATCTCCGGAACCCGGCCGCGCTGGGCGAGGAGGCGGGCAGCCGCGCCCTCGAGGAGCTCTTTCATCTCGAAGAGCTCGATGATCTCGCGGCGCGAAGGCGTGGTGACGAACGTCCCGACGCGGGGCCGGATCTCGACGAGTCCCTCGGTCTGCAGTTGCTTGAGGGCTTCGCGCACCGGCGTACGGCTGACGCCGAACTCGTCCGCGAGCGCCAGCTCCGACAGCGGAGCCCCGGGCTCGATGTCGCCCTTGATGATGCGCCTGCGCATCTCGGCGATCACCGTGGCCTGCATCGACCCGTTCTTCGGTTCGCTCTTGGCGCGATTCACCGAGTGCTCCTTCATCTCCCGAGCCGCCCGCTGGGTCATCCCAGAGGTGCAAGCGTGCCGGCGTCGAGGAACTTACCCGCGCTGTAGACCATGGGGTGGTGGCCGGCGACCGCAGCGTGGACCACACGGCAGATGAAGACGGTGTGGGTGCTGGCCTGGAGCCGCTCGCGGATCTCCACTTCCATCTGCGCGCTGCTCCGGGCGATCAGCGGGCTGCCGAACGGGCCGCTCTCCCAGTCCAGGTCCTTGAACTTGTCGTCGGCTTTGCTTGCGAACGTGCCCACGACGTCGAGTTGCTCCGTGGACAGGATGTTGATCGCGAGGTGGTCGGACCGGAACAGGCAGTCGTGGGTGGACGAGGTGTGCTGGACGCACACCATGACGGTGGCGGGGTCGAGCGAGATGCTCGAGAACGCGTTGACGGCCAGCCCTCTGGGGGTCTCTCCGTCCATCGCGGTCACGACAGTGACACCGGTGACGAACTGCCGGTTGACCTGCTTCATCACGTCGATGTCGGGCTTCGAGGCAAGCGGGGCCATGAGGGTGCTCCTTGTCATGTCGGTCGTCAGTCCTGTCCCACGCGGATGATGCCCAGTGCCGAGAGCAGCGCCCGGGGATCCCACGTCACGTGCTCCTCGACGATCCGATCCCCCTCGAAGCGGGCGAAGGTGGCACCGCTGACGGCGACGCGCCGCTTGGTCGGAGGGACACCGAGGAACGAGTTCATATGGGCTCCGCTGCTGTGCCAGCGGATCGCGGCCGTGTCGCCTTCGACCACGATGTTGTCGATGGTCGTGGTCAGGTCCGGGAACGCCGCCCGGGTGGAGATGATCGCGGCCTTGAAGGCGTTCAGGTTCTGCGGATGCGGGTCACCGCCGTGGCGGAGGTAGGCCGGGCTCAGCAGTGCATCGAGGGCATCGACGTCACCCTGCCCCCATGCCATGGCCCATGCCTTCTCGATGAGCTCTCGGCGGGCGTCGGCGTGCGACATCGGTCTTCATCCTTTCGATCTGCGCCCGGCTCCTCCGCCGACGAGCATCAGGACGATGGCGGTGACGGTGCGGCGGCCCTGGCGACGGGGCGAGTACGCGGTGGCGAGGCCGAAGACGGTGTCCACCCGCACTGGCATACAAGAAGCAGTAAGACATGGCACAGATAGACCGTCAAGAGTTCGGGGGCGTCGAATCGCACCCGGCTCCACGTATCGCTAAAACATGCAGGCCAGATGGCAATTGGCGGCCCAGACGAGGGCCCATAGGGGAAACGGAGGAGCCGCTCCACCCAACCCCTTGACCGATACAAGAGACGATGCCTATCGTCCTGTGCCATGCAAGAGCGCATGGATCACCCTGACGAGAGCATCGGTCTCCGAAAACTCGTGCTCTACCGTGATGTCGTCTTCACCGAGGCGGGCGAGACACCCGCGCGGCCCGCGTGGCGAGCCAGCGTCGCCGCGGTCATACGGAACCCATGGGTGGGCCTCGGCCCTTCGGCCGATCTGTCCACGGAGCAGGCTCGCATCGGCCCGGTGCTGGCGAAGGTGCTCACCGATCGGCTCATCGCTTCCCTCGGTGGTGCGGACGAGATCGAATCGTTCGGCAAGGCCGCCATCGTCGGTACGGCGGGGGAGATCGAGCACGCCGGGGCGCTCATCCACACGCCGTACTTCGGCAACCTGGTGAGGGAGTTCCTCCAGGGCGAGTCGATCATCTGCTTCGCCGACACGCGTGCCGAGGCCGGAGAGACACTGATCGTCCCGCTCTGGCACAAGACACATGCCGCGAAGCGCAGTCACTACCAGACCATCAGCGCCCGTGTTCCCGACGCCCCGCGTGCGGACGAGATCGTCGTCATCGCGGCCGCGTCGACGGGCCCGCGGCCACACCCCCGTATCGGGGACCGCATGACCGATCCCGTCGTCACCACCAAAACCCTGGAGGTTGTTCCCTCATGAGCGTCCGCAAGATCGTGACCGTCGTCGAGGAGATCCGTTCCGAGGGCGGCCGTGAGGTCAATCCTCCCGCCCGCGTGGCCGTCGTCGCAGCGGTGATCGAGAACCCCTGGGCCGGTCAGGGCTTCGTCGAGGACCTCGATCCCGGCATCGCCGCGACCGCCTCCGACCTCGGCGCACTGCTGGCTCCGGCGGTCCTCGACGCCCTCGGTGAACCTGCCGAGGCGTACGGCAAGGCGGCCATCGTCGGCCTGGACGGGGAGATCGAGCACGGTTCGGCGCTGATCCACACGCTCCAGTTCGGTGATCACTTCCGCAAGGCGGCTCGTGCCACCACTCTGCTGCCGGCAGTCGAGAAGCGCGGGCCCGCCGGGGTCGTCTTCGACATCCCGCTGAAGCACATCACCGACGCCACGATCCGTTCGCACCACCAGACCATCGAAGTCCGCCTCAGCGACGCCCCGCACCCCGACGAGATCGTCATCGCGCTTGCCGCCGCCGCTCAGGGGCGCCCCCAGCAGCGCCTGGCGCCCCTTTCGACCGAGCAGTAGGCATCATGAGCAAGCCGACCGTGGTCCTGCTGCACGGCGTCGGACTCGACCACACCATGTGGGAGCCCACCGCCGCACTCCTGACCGACCGCTTCACCGTGATCACCCCCGACCTGCCGGGCCACGGCAGCCGCCCGCCGGTGAGTGACGGGGTGACACTCGCCGACCTGGCCGAGGGGATGGCGGGCGAGATCCCGGCCGGCTCGCACGTGGTCGGATTCTCCCTGGGTGCGCTGGTCGCCCAGCACCTGGCGCTGCACCGCCCCGAACTGGTGGCCACGCTGACCTCGGTCAGCTCGGTGTGCAAGCGCACGGCCGAGGAGCGGTCCTCCGTCCTCGCCCGGCTGCGTACCGCGGAGGCGGACCTGACGGCGAGCGCGGCCGCATCCCTGAAGCGGTGGTACGACGGCACGGACGTCGACGCCGACCGCGTGGCCCGCACCGGGGCAACGCTGCTCGCCAATGACGCCGGCTCCTTCCTCGGCTGTTATCGCGTGTTCGCCACGGCAGACGCCGAACTCGGGCCGGACCTCGGCACCATCGCGGTACCCGCGCTGGCTGTGACGGGTGAAAACGATCCTGGCTCCACCCCCGAGATGAGCCGTCGGCTCGCCGCGGCGCTTCCGGACTGCCGTGCGGTGGTCGTGCCCGAGGCGCGCCACATGCTGCCCGTCGAGCGTCCCCAGGCGCTCGTCGGATCCCTCACCACCTTCCTCGGAGAGTGTGCACATGTCTGACCCCACCACGTTGCAGCACTTCATCGGCGGGGCACGGGTGGCGCCCGCGTCGGGCGAGTATTTCGACAGCACCAACCCGGCCACCCGCGAGGTCCTCTACCGGGCGGCGCGCGGCGACGCGGCCGACATCGACCGGGCCGTCGCCGCCGCGAGGAATGCCTTCGAGAACCCGCGCTGGCGCGACCTGAGCCAGACGCGACGCGGCCACCTGCTGCGCCGCCTCGGCGACCTGATCGCCGAGAACGCCGAAGACCTCGCCCGGATGGAGACGCAGGACAACGGCAAACTGCTGCGTGAGATGCGTGGCCAGCTGGCCACGCTGCCGGAGTATTACCACTACTACGCCGGACTCGCAGACAAGATCCACGGCGACTTCATCCCCACCTCCGACCGCCAGGTGCTGAACTACACGGCTCGGGAGCCGCTGGGAGTCGTCGGAGCGATCACGCCCTGGAACTCCCCGCTGACGCTGACCAGCAGCAAACTGGCCCCTGCTCTGTGCGCCGGCAACACCGTCGTGATCAAACCCTCCGAATACACCTCGGCCACCGTCCTCAAGCTCGCCGAGCTGGCGCTCGAGGCAGGGTTCCCACCGGGTGCGGTGAACGTCGTCACCGGGTTCGGCGCCGAGGCCGGGCAGGCCCTGGTCGACCACCGCGACCTCGCAAAGATCTCCTTCACCGGCAGCACCGCCACCGGTTCCCGCATCGCCGCGGCGACCGCGAGCCGTTTCGTCGGGTCCACGCTCGAGCTCGGTGGCAAGTCGCCCAACATCGTGTTCGAGGACGCGAACATCCCGAACGCCGCGATGGGTGTCGTCGCCGGCATCTTCGCCGCCGCCGGGCAGACCTGTATCGCCGGCAGCCGCGTCTTCGCGCACCGGTCGGTCTACGACGAGCTTCTCGAGCGAGTCTGCGAACGGGCCAAGACCATCCGTATCGGCGACCCCCTGGCGGAACAGACCGAACTCGGCCCGCTGGCCTTCGCCGACCAGCGCGACAAGGTGGCCGGATACGTCGACCTCGGACGCAGCGAAGGGGCCCGGGTACTGACCGGTGGACACGCCACCGACGGCGGGCTCGGCGGCTACTTCTACGAGCCCACCATCCTCGTGGACGTCGACAACAGCATGCGCGTCGTACGCGAGGAGATCTTCGGACCTGTCCTGGCGATCATGCCGTTCGACACCGAGGACGAGGTCCTGCGCCTGGCCAACGACACCGATTACGGGCTCGCGGCCGGCGTCTGGACGACGAACCTCGCCCGGGCGCACCGGATGGCGGCTCGCCTCGATGCCGGGACCGTATGGGTCAACACCTACCGGGCCATGTCCCCCATGTCTCCGCGGCAGGGCTTCAAGTCCAGCGGCGTCGGCGTCGAGCACGGCACCGAGTCCATGAAGGAGTACACCCGGCTCAAGAGCGTGTGGATCAACACGAGCGAAGAGCCCGTGGCCGACCCGTTCACGATGCGGAGCTGACATGCCCCAGGTCGCCATCACCCTCGCCGAGGGCCGCACCCCGGGCCAGATCCGGGACCTGATGCACGAGGTGCACGCCGCGGTCCTGCGCACCACGAACACCCGGCCCGAACACATCCGTGTCGTCGTTCACGAGGTGCCCCGCTCCCACTGGGCCACCGGTGACGTCACCCTCACGGAGATGGACGCCGCCGGCACGGGACAGCCCGGCGCGACCACCGACGAACACACCGGCCAGGTGAAGAACCGACACCTGACCGGCCAGCAAGACGAGGAGCAGTCATGAGGTTTTCGTTGTTCGTACACATGGAACGCTGGGACGAGGAGGTCAGCCACCGCCGGCTCTTCGAGAACCTCTCCGAGCTGGCGCTGATGGCCGAGGCCGGCGGGTTCGGCACCGTGTGGATCGGCGAGCACCACGGGATGGAGTACACCATCTCCCCCAGCCCGATGCCGCTGCTCGCCCACCTGGCCGCGAAGACCTCGACCATCCGCCTGGGTGCCGGCACCATCATCGCCCCGTTCTGGAACCCGATCCGGGCCGCCGGTGAATGCGCCCTGCTGGACGTCATCAGCAACGGCCGGATGGAGGTGGGGCTCGCCAGGGGCGCCTACCAGTTCGAGTTCGACCGGCTGGCGGGCGGGCTGTCGGCCCGCGACGGCGGCAAGCACCTGCGGGAACTGGTGCCCGCCGTCCGGGCGCTCTGGCAGGGTGACTACGCCCACGACGGCGAGATCTGGCAGTTCCCGACGTCGACCAGCGTGCCCAAGCCTGTGCAGCAGCCCACCCCACCCATGTGGATCGCCGCCCGCGACCCCGATTCCCACGACTTCGCCGTGGCTCAGGGCTGCAACGTCATGGTCACCCCGCTGATGAAGGGGGACGAGGAAGTCGTCGCTCTCAAGGGGAAGTTCGACAACGCGGTGGCCAACCACCCCGAGGTGCCGCGTCCGGAGCTGATGGTGCTGCGGCACACCCATGTCCACTCCCCCGCCGAGCCCGACGGGTGGCGGCCGGCCGCGGAGGCGATCAGCCGGTTCTACCGGACCTTCGACGCCTGGTTCGGCAATCAGGCCACCCCACAGAACGGGTTCCTCGCCCCCAGCCCGGAGTCGAAGTTCGAGGACCGCCCCGAGTTCGAACCGGAATCGCTGCACAAGACGGCGATGATCGGCACCCCGGCCGAAATCATCGAACGGCTGCGCGCATACGAGGAACTCGGCGTCGACGAGTACAGCTTCTGGATCGACACCAGCCTCTCCCACGAGGAGAAGCGCAGGTCGTTGGAACTGTTCATCAAGGAAGTCGTGCCGGCCTTCGAGTGAGTCGATACGCCCCCGCAGAGCCGACCGGCAATCGTCAGTCGGAGCCCACTGGCAGGACGTCCGGCGAGAGCACGCCGGCGCGGACGGTACCGCTCGTCATACGGCGACGGTGATGGCGCCGGCACAACACCTCGTAGCCGACCTCCGCGGCGGGGCTGCTCACGTCACCGACGACGACCTGCTCGCCTTCCACGACCATCTCGCCATCCACCGTGCGGGCGTTGTGCGTAGCACGCGCCCCGCACCAGCACATCGCCTCCACCTGCAGGGTCTCAAGGCGGTCCGCCAGCTCGATCAGCCGCTGCGAGCCAGGGAAGAGCTTCGTGCGGAAGTCGGTGGTGATGCCGAAGGCGAAGACGTCCATGTTCAGGTCGTCGACGATGCGGGCGAGCTGGTCGATCTGCGCGGGGGCGAGGAACTGCGCCTCGTCGACAATCAGGTAGTCGACCCTGCCGCCCTGCGACACCCGGTCGATGACATAGGCGTACAGATTCATACCCGCCACCGCCTCGACCGCCTCGGTCACCAGTCCGAGCCGTGAGGAGAGCTTCCCCTCCCCCGCCCGGTCGTCCCGACTGAAGTTCAGACCCTGCAGCCCCCTCGCCGACCGGTTGTGCGCGATTTGCAGAGCCAGGGTGCTCTTTCCGCAGTCCATCGTTCCGGAGAAGAACACGAGCTCGGGCATGGGGAGTTGAGGGCCTTTCCGCGGTGGTGGGGGGACGATCAGGAGCGTACTTCGAGCAGCGGTACGAGCTGCTCGGCGGGGGTCATCGAGCCGTGGTTGCCGACCATGGCCGACTCCTTGGGCTCCCGCTCGGAGGCGATGATCACCACGTCGTCGTGGGCGGCCGCGATGACGTCGCCCAGGCGCGCGTAGACCCGCTCGTCGATGTGCGGGCCGAACCAGCCCGCCTCGATCGCCTCGTCCCGACTCGCGATCCAGAACTGCTCGCCGAGCACCTCGCGCCACACGGTCAGGACGTCGGACTCGGCGCCCGGCACCGCGTAGACGTGGCGGGCGCGGCCCTCGCCGCCGAGGAGGGCGACGCCTGCGCGCAGCTCCCAGTCCTCGTCGAAGTCGATGCGGGACTGCTCGTCGAACGGGATGTCGATCATGCCGTGGTCGGCCGTGATATACAGCGCGCTGCGCGGCGGGAGCTGCTCGGCGAGGCGCTGCGCGAGCCGGTCGACGTACATGAGCTGGCCGCGCCACGGGTCGGAGTCGACGCCGAAGCGGTGCCCCTTGCCATCGACCTCGCTGTAGTACGTGTACACCAACGACCGGTCACCGGCCGCCAGTTGCTCGGCGGCCAGGTCCATGCGGTCCTCGCCCGAGAGGCGCCCGCGGAAGCTGCCGCCGCTGAGGGCCACCTTCGTGAGAGGCGTCGACTCGAACGCGGGGGCGGAGACCTGCGCGGTGTGCACACCGGCCTCGTGGGCGCGCTGGAAGATCGTCGGGTACGGCTGCCAGACGTGCGGCTGGGTCCAGGGGATCCAGCGGAGCTGGTTCATCAGCTGGCCGGTGTCCGGATTGCGGACCGTGTAGCCGGGCAGGCCGTGCGCGCCGGGCGGCAGGCCCGTGCCGACCGAGGCGAGGGAGGTCGCGGTGGTCGCCGGGTAACCCGCGGTGATCGGGCGGCCCGTGCCCCCGCGCGAGGACGCGAGGAGCGAGGTCAGGAACGGCGCCTCGTCGGGGTGGGCCTGGAGCTGCTGCCAGCCGAGCCCGTCGATCAGGAACACGCACGCGCGGTCGGCGGGCCCGAGCTCGGGTATCGCCGGAGCGCAGTCCGGGACGCCCAGGTGGGAGCCGAGGGTGGGCAGCAGGTCGGCGAGGGAGCCGGCGCCGTACTCGGGCACGGGGGCGGACCGGACGGCGAGCGGCTCTGCTTCTTGCCAGTCTTCCCAGGCAGGCATGGCCATCAGCGCGCGGTCGCCGCGGTGGCCTCGGACAGGGACTGGGCGAAGGCGAGCGTCTCGCGGACGGTGTCGGGGCCGTCCCCGGTCTCGCTGACGCGCAGGCTCAGGTCGTCGGCGGTCGAGCTGCCCGTGTACCCGTGGTCCGCCTCGCAGTTGGGGTCGCCGCAGGCCGCGGGCTCCAGGTCGATGCGGGCGACGGCGCCCCAGCCGATGGTCAGGACGACCTCGCGCGGCAGGGTGCCCGGGACGTACTTCTCCGGGTTGGCGACGACGCGGCTGAGCACGACCGACGAGATCCGGTCGAGCTTCACGGACTCGGTGGACGTCGTGGCGTACGGCGTCGGCGACGTGGTGTCGGCGGCCTGCTCGTCGGTGTGACTGACGATGAAGCGGGTGTCGGTGAGGACGAGCACGGTGACGTGCCTGCGCACCTCGTTCGAGTCGAAGGTGGTCTCCTGGTGGACCAGGTACGACCCGATGGGTTCGCCGCCGACCGCGGCCTCCACCGCCTCGGCCACGAGGGCCGGGTAGTAGCCGCTACGCTCGATCGCCGCGCGGAGCCCTTGGGTCGTCGTACTGGTCTTGGCCATGAGACCCATCCTAAAGCCCGGCGGGGGGCTCGCGGTGCGCCTGTGGACGGGTGCGGAAATCACCCGTATGTGGGGCTCGTCTCACCGGCCCGGCTCAGTACGCGGGCAGGGTGCGGGGGCCGAGGTCGTCGCGGGCGGGCGGCGGAGCGAGCCGTATCGAGGCGCCGAGGACCGACAGGCCGCTCTGGGCGACGACGACGGGCTCCAGGGAGACGGCGACGACCTCGGGATGATCGTCCACGAGCCGCGAGACCCGCTGCAGCACCTCTTCCAGCGCGGCCGTGTCGACGGGCGCGGAGCCGCGCCAGCCGAAGAGCAGGGGCGCGGTCTTGATGCCCCTGACGATCGACTGGGCGTCCCGGTCGGTGACCGGGATCAGCCGGTGCGCGGTGTCGCCGAGCAGCTCGGAGGCGGCGCCCGCGAGGCCGAAGGAGAGCACCGCGCCGGCGGCCGGGTCGATGACCGCGCGGACGACGGTGTCGACGCCGCGGGGCGCCATGGCCTGGACGACGGGCCGCAGCTCCTCGGGCTTGCCCAGCGTCTCGGACAGTTCCGCGTAGGCGCGTCGCAGCTCCTCCTCGTTCGCCAGGTCGAGGCGCACTCCTCCGAGGTCGGCGCGGTGGCGCAGGTGCGGGGCGGTCGTCTTGAGGGCGACGGGGTAGCCGAGGGTGCGCGCGGCGGCGGCCGCCTCGTCGGGGCCGGGGGCGGGCAGGGTCTGCCGTACGTCGATGCCGTAGCGGGCGAGGAGGGCGCGGGCGTCCTCGGGGGCGAGCTCGGCGCCCCGCGGGTCGTCGTTCTTCGCGAGAAGCGCGGCGATGAGCTCGGCGGCGCCCGTCTCTTCGATGCCGTCGTACTCGGGGACCTTGCCGGGCTCCGCGGCGTCGCGCCGCCACTGGGCGTACTTGACGGCTTCGGCGAGGGCGTGGACGGCGCGCTCGGCCGCCGGGTAGGCGGGGATGAGCGCGGGCGTGGGGGCGGGCTCGTCCATGGGCGGGCGTTCGGCCGGGGGGCCGCCCGGGGTCTTGGCGAGCGCGCGCGGGCCGGTGCTGGTGGCCGCGGAGAGCGCCTCGGCGAGACCGCCGAGTTCGACGTGCACGACCAGGACCGGCTTGGTGGGGGTGCCGGCGGCGGCCGAGCTGAGCGCCTCGGCCAGCGCCGCGTCCTCGGCGGACGACTCCCCCAGCGCCGGCATCGCCGTCACGACGACCGCGTCGCACTTGTCGTCCGCGAGTGCCTCGGTGAGCGCCGCATGGAAGTCCTCGGCGGACGCCGCGGTCGTCAGGTCCCGCGGCGGCTTCGGCCGCAGGCCCTCGGCGAGGCAGACGTCGTACGTGAGGAGGCCGAGCGACTCCGAGTTCCCGAGGATCGCCACGCGGGGGCCCGCCGGGAGGGGCTGGCGGGCCAGCAGCAGGCCGGTGTCGACGAGTTCGGTGATGGTGTCGACGCGGATGACACCCGCCTGGCGCAGCAGGGCGGAGACGGTGGCGTACGGCAGGCGCGTGGCGCGGACTGCGTGACCGAGGGGGCCGATGCCGCTGTGCCGGGCGCCCTGCACCACGACGAGGGGCTTCGCGGCGGCCGTGCGGCGGGCGAGGCGGGTGAACTTGCGCGGGTTGCCGATGGATTCGAGGTACATCAGGGCGACGTCGGTGTCCGGGTCGTCGTACCAATACTGGAGTACGTCGTTCCCGGACACGTCCGCGCGGTTGCCGGCGGAGACGAACGTCGACACACCTGTCACTCCAGTCACGCCCCCGCCGCGCCGCTGGAGGCGGGCGAGCAGCGCGATGCCGATGGCTCCGGACTGGGCGAACAGGCCGATGCGGCCCGCGCGCGGCATCTCGGGCGCGAGCGACGCGTTGAGCCGCACCTCGGGCGAGGTGTTGATGACGCCGAAGGCGTTCGGCCCGATGAGGCGCATGCCGTACGAACGGGCCTGGCGCACCAGTTCGCGCTGGCGGGCGCGGCCCTCACTGCCGGACTCGGCGTATCCGGCGGAGACCACGACGATCCCCTGGACGCCGCGCTCGCCGCATTCGGCGACGACTTCGGGGACGTGCCGCGCGGGGACGGCGACGACGGCGAGGTCGACGGGCTCGGCGGCGTCGATGTCGTGGACGGAGCGGTGCGCGGGGACGCCGTCCAGGTCCCGCAGGTCGTCGGGGAACGCCTTGTTCACGGCGTGCAGGCGGCCGGTGAAGCCTGCGTCGCGGAGGTTGTCGAGGACGCTGCGGCCGACTCCGCCGGGCGTGCGGCCCGCGCCGATGACGGCGACGGATCCGGGGGCGAGGAGCCGCTGCACCGAGCGGGCCTCGGCGCGCTGCTCACGGGCGCGCTGCACGGCGAGCGAGGCCTCGGTGGGTTCGAGGTCGAACTCCAGGCGGACGACGCCGTCCTCGAAATGGCGCTTCTGGGTGTACCCGGCGTCCGTGAACACCTTGATCATCTTGGTGTTGGCGGGCAGCACCTCGGCGGCGAAGCGCCGGATCCCGCGCTCGCGGGCGACGGCCGCGATGTGTTCCAGGAGCGCGGACGCGACGCCCCGGCCCTGGTGGGCGTCCTGTACGAGGAAGGCGACCTCGGCCTCGTCGGCGGGGGCGGAGGCGGCCATTCCCTGGGCGTTGATGCGGTCGTAGCGGACGGTCGCGATGAACTCGCCGCCCACGGTGGCCGCGAGGCCCACCCGGTCCACGTAGTCGTGATGGGTGAAGCGGTGGACGTCCTTGGCGGACAGGCGCGGGTACGGCGCGAAGAAGCGGTAGTACTTCGACTCGTCGGAGACCTGCTCGTAGTAGCTCGTGAGCCGCTCGGCGTCGTCGATGGTGATGGGCCTGACGCGGGCGGTGCCGCCGTCGCGCAGCACCACGTCTGCTTCCCAGTGGGCGGGGTATGCGTGCCGGTCCGACGGGGTCTGCATGGGCCCAGCGTACGGCGCACCGACGACAGTCGTACGGGTCGCGGCGCGAGCGGGCCGAAGGCAGGCTATGAGGGCCGACGGGCGTGCGCGGGCGGCAGGCAGGGCCCACATCAGCGGTACGCAGGGCTCGCATCAGCGGTACGCAGGGCTCACATCGGGCACGTCCACCGGTGTGGGAGACTGGTCTAGACAACAGTGAGAATCCTGAAGGGCAGCATCACATGGCTGAGCGCCGCGTCAACGTCGGCTGGGCCGAGGGCCTTCACGCCCGCCCCGCTTCCATCTTCGTCCGCGCGGCCACGGCGACCGGCGTCCCCGTGACGATCGCCAAGGCCGACGGCAACCCCGTCAACGCCGCCTCCATGCTCGCGGTGCTCGGCCTGGGTGCCGGCGGCGGCGAGGAGATCGTCCTGGCCGCCGACACCGAGGGTGCGGACGCCGCGCTCGACCGCCTGGCCAAGCTGGTCTCCGAGGGGCTCGAGGAGCTTCCCGAGACCGTCTAGTCCGGGCCCGGTGCCGGGTCTCCCGATTCTTCGGCGCCGTCCCCTGCTCACAGGAGATCGCGCCACATAAAGGGTCTGTTCGGATTTTCCGAGCAGACCCTTTTGCTTTCCGCTGTTCTGTTCTCATAATTCCGGGGCAGCGGAAATAGGGCCCCTCGAAATTGGCCGCCCTCTTTGTATACGGCGCCTGCGTTAATACTGAAGCCCCACTGTGTTGACGGGATGTTGCGAAGTCCTCACACGGCCACCCGGGCGGGGGGCGCGCAACCGGTGAGCGGCCGCGGCGCGCTCCGTGTGCTGCGCCGTGAGCGCCCGCGCGCGCTCCGCGTCACCGCGCGCCACGGCATCGACGATCGCTCCGTGTTCGGCCCAGGAGTCCGCCGGCTGCGCGGGCTGCTCGACGGTGTACATCCACGCGATCTTGTGGCGGAGCTGGGTGAGCATCGTGGTCAGCCCCGGGCTGCCGGACGCCTGTGCCAGCGTCTCGTGGAACCAGCCGCCCAGCGAACGCAGATCCTCGTTCCGGCCTTGCCGCGAACGCTCCTGACCCAGCCTGACCAGGCCCCGCAGGACCTTCAGGTGCGCCTCGGTGCGGCGCTGCGCGGCACGCGCCGCGGCGAGCGGTTCGAGGAGCATCCGGATCTCCAGCTGGTCCGCCGCCTCCTGCGTGGAGGGTTCGGCGACGCACGCGCCCGCGTGCCTGCGGGTGACGACGAAGCCCTCGGCCTCCAGGGTGCGCAGCGCCTCGCGCACGGGGACGCGCGAGACGCCGTAGCGGCGGGCGAGCACCTCCTCGGTGAGTCTGCCACCGCGCTCGTAGACACCGGAGACGATGTCGTCGCGGATCGCCGTGCATACCGAGTGCGCCGGAATACGCATGACCCGACCTCCGCCTTAATCCCCGCGAAACGCGGTCGATAGTCGCTCGTACAGCACGATTGACGTCTGTTCAGCTTGCTTGTTCAGCGACTCTATTCCAGGGGACGTGAATTTCCGATGGCAGGCCGCAATCCATGGATATTTTTTGGACAGCGCCACCGGGAACGAGCGGGCTCGGAACGATCCCGCGACAGGCCGGGAACGACGAAAGCCCCGGCTCACTGAGCCGGGGCTTTCGGTGCGTATTCGCGAGGTACGGGGCGAAGGTCAGACGTTCACGCCGTGCGCGCGCAGGTACGCGACGGGGTCGATGTCCGAGCCGTACTCGGGGCTGGTGCGCGCCTCGAAGTGGAGGTGCGGGCCCGTGACGTTGCCGGTCGCTCCGGAGAGGCCTATCTGCTGCCCCGGGGTGACCGTCTGCCCGACGGAGACGCCGATGGACGACAGGTGGCCGTACTGGGTGTACGTGCCGTCGTTCATCTTGATGACGATGTTGTTGCCGTAGGCGCCGCCCCAGCCGGCCTCCACGACCGTGCCCGCGCCGACGGCGTGGACCGAGGTACCGCTGGCGGCATGAAAGTCGATGCCGGTGTGGCTGCCGGAGGACCACAGGCCACTGCTGGCCTTGTACGCGGTCGACACGTACGAGCCGGTGACCGGCATGACGAAGGCGTTCAGGCGCTTGCGTTCGGCCGCACGGGCGGCGCGCTCCTTGGCCTCGCGCTCGGCCTTGGCCTTGGCGACGGCCTTGCGCCGCTCCTCCTCGGCCTTCTTCTTGGCCTCGGCCTCGGCCTTCTCCTTCGCGGCGGCCTCGTCGGCGGCCTGCTGCTGGGCAGCGGCCTGCGCGTCGATCTGCTCCGCGAGGGAGTCACCGATGGAGATGGCCTTGGTCAGGCCGGTCTGCTCCAGAGCCGCGTCGTCGGCGGCGAGGGCGGGGGCGGCGAGGCCTCCGATGACACCGGTCGTGGTGAGCGCGGCGACGCCGGCGACCTGCACGGTGGTGCGCGTGAGACGGCTCGGACGACGGTGCTTCCCGGTGGCACGGGTGAACGCCATGGGGTGGCTGATCCTTTCCTTCCTTCTCGCCTACCGGGTTAGCTGACGGGTTCGGAGCAGGAAGGTCTCCTACAGACCCCCTTCAGGGAAGGGCGTCCGATTCACCCCAGGGACGGTGGGTCCCCGGCTCCCCCGGCTCGCGCCTTGGGGGACTCGGCGATGACTGTCCGGTGCCGCGGGCGCGGCGTACATCTGGCGGACAGCCGGACCGACGCTAAGCGGGGCATCTTTCAATCAACAAACGGAACCGGGCTTTTGTAGCGCATGCCACAGGGCAGACAGGCAACCACTGGTCCAATTCGGACATACAGGGGCCCCGGCGGTCATCTCGCCCACCGGGGCCCCTCGTTGCGCACCGGTCACGGTCAGCCCGTGACGACGGTCACCTCGCCGATGCCGAGCGCCCTGACGGGCTCCTCGATCTGCGCGGCGTCACCGACGAGCACCGTCACCAGACGGTCCGTCGGGAAGGCGCTCACGACGGCCGCGGTGGCCTCCACGGTGCCCGTCGCGGCGAGCCTGCGGTACAACTCCGCCTGGAAGTCGTCCGGCAGGTGCTGCTCGATCTGGTCGGCGAGCGTCCCCGCGACGGCCGCGGCGGTCTCGAACTTGAGCGGGGCGACGCCCACCAAGTTCTGTACGGCCACGTCCCGTTCGGCGTCGGTGAGGCCCTCGGCGGCGAGCGTGCGCAGCACCTTCCAGAGGTCGTCGAGCGCCGGACCCGTGTTCGGGGTGTCCACGGAGCCGCTGATGGCGAGCATCGCGACGCCCGTGCCGTCCGGCGCCGAGCGCAGCACCTGGCCGAACGCCCGCACGCCGTAGGTGTATCCCTTCTCCTCGCGCAGGACGCGGTCCAGGCGGGAGGTGAGGGTGCCGCCCAGGCAGTACGTGCCGAGCACTTGCGCCGGCCACACCCGGTCGTGCCTGTCCGCGCCGACGCGGCCGATCAGGATCTGCGTCTGCACCGCGCCCGGCCGGTCGACGATGACGACCCTGCCGGTGTCGTCGGCCGTCACGGGCGGCACGGGGCGCGGCTGCGCCGTGTTCCCCGTCCAGGCGCCCAGCGTGTCCGCCAGGAGGGCGTCGAGGTCGACGCCCGCGAGGTCGCCCACGACGACCCCGGTGGCAGTGGCGGGACGCACGTGCCGGTCGTAGAAGGCGCGTACGGCCGTCGTGTCGATGGCCGCGACGGTCTCCTCGGTGCCCTGGCGCGGGCGGGACATGCGCGCGGTCGCCGGGAAGAGCTGCTTCGAGAGCTCCTTGGCGGCGCGGCGGCCCGGGTTCGCCGTCTCGTGCGGGATCTCGTCGAGGCGGTTGCGCACGAGCCGTTCGATCTCGCTGTCCGCGAACGCGGGCGCCCTGAGGGCGTCGGCGAGCAGGCCGAGCGCCTTCGGCAGGCGGGAGACGGGGACCTCGAGGGAGACCCGTACTCCGGGGTGGTCGGCGTGCGCGTCGAACGTCGCGCCGCAGCGCTCCAGCTCGGCGGCGAACTCCTCGGCGGCGAGCTTGTCGGTGCCTTCGGAGAAGGCCCTCGCCATGATGGTGGCGACGCCGTCGAGCCCGGCGGGCTCGGCCTCCAGGGGCGCTTCGAGGTTGATCTCGACCGCGACGACCTGCTGGCCCGGGCGGTGGCAGCGCAGCACCGTGAGGCCGTTGTCGAGGGCGCCGCGCTCGGGCGCGGGGAAGGCCCACGGCCGGGCCGTGCCGGCCTGGGGCTGCGGGTGGAAGTCCATGGTCGCGAGCTCGGTCACTTGCCGGCCTCCTTGTCTGCGGTCTCGTCTGCGGTCACGTCGGCGGTCTTGTTCACGGTCTCGTCCGTCGCCTCGTCGGCCGTCTCATCGGCCTCTTCGGGGGCCGTCGGCTCGTAGACGAGCACCGCGCGGTTGTCGGGGCGCAGATGGGCCTTGGCCACCTCCTGGACCTCCTCGGCGGTGACGTCGAGGACGCGCTGGACGGCGGTCAGGGCGAGCTGCGGGTCGCCGAACAGGACGGCGAACCTGCACAGTTCGTCGGCGCGGCCCGCGACCGTGCCGAGCCGGTCGAGCCACTCGCGCTCCAACTGGGCCTGGGCGCGCTCCATTTCCTCCGGGGTGGGCCCGTCGGCGGCGAAGCGCGCGAGCTCCTCGTCGACGGCCTTCTCGATGACAGGGACCTCGACGTCGCCGGACGTCTTCACGTCCAGCCACCCCACGGAGGGCGCCCCCGCGAGCCGCAGGAGACCGAACCCGGCGGCGACGGCGGTCTGGTCACGGCGGACGAGACGGTTGTAGATCCGGGACGACTCGCCGCCGCCGAGGACCGTCAGGGCCAGGTCGGCGGCGTCGCACGCGCGCGTGCCGTCCTGCGGCAGGCGGTAGGCGGCCATCAGCGCGCGGGCCGGAACCTCCTCCTCGACGACCTCGCGCACCCCCTCACCGATCCGGTCGGGCAGGGCGCCGTCGCGCGGGGGCTGCTTGCCGTCGTGGCGCGGGATGGAGCCGAAATACTTCTCGACCCAGGCCAGCGTCTGCTCGGGGTCGATGTCCCCGACGACCGAAAGCACGGCGTTGTTCGGCGCGTAGTACGTACGGAAGAACGTCCGCGCGTCCTCCAGGGTGGCCGCGTCCAGGTCGGCCATGGAGCCGATCGGCGTGTGGTGGTACGGGTGGCCCTCCGGGTACACGAGGGCGGTGAGCTTCTCGAACGCGGTCCCGTACGGAACGTTGTCGTAGCGCTGGCGGCGCTCGTTCTTGACGACGTCGCGCTGGTTCTCCATCGACTCCTCGTCGAGCGCGGCGAGGAGGGAGCCCATCCGGTCGGCCTCCAGCCAGAGCGCGAGCTCCAGCTGGTGCGTGGGCATGGTCTCGAAGTAGTTGGTGCGCTCGAAGCTCGTCGTCCCGTTCAGCGAGCCGCCGGCGCCCTGCACCAGCTCGAAGTGCCCGTTCCCGTGGACCTGCTTCGAGCCCTGGAACATCAGGTGCTCGAAGAGGTGAGCCAGGCCCGTGAGGCCCTTGACCTCGTGCCGCGAGCCGACGTCGTACCAGAGGCAGACGGCTGCGACCGGGGTGAGGTGGTCCTCGGAGAGCACCACGCGCAGGCCGTTGGCGAGGCGGTGCTCGGTCGCTGTCAGGCCGCCGGAGCCGGCCTCGGCGGTGGCCGTGTGACCCATGGGCATGTACGTCCCTTCGATCGCGGAACTATCGCGGAAACTGCGGAAACTGCAGATGTGCTGCCAGTTCTGCCACTGTATGCAAGCGTTCTGACGCCTGGCGAAGTTCCCGCACTGGGTACGCCCAGAGCGAGCACCGAACGCCGTACGGACGGGTCGCGGTCGGCGTTGTCAGTGGGGCGGTCCACAATGGTGCGCGTCAGATTCTCGTACATGCCCCGGCAGCATCTGTGAAGGAGCCGCAGCAGCGATGGCCCGCCGCAGCACGAAGACCCCGCCTCCCGACGACTTCGAGGAGCGGATCCTCGACATTGACGTTGTCGACGAAATGCAGGGCTCCTTCCTCGAGTACGCCTACTCGGTGATCTACTCCCGGGCCCTGCCGGACGCCCGTGACGGCATGAAGCCCGTACACCGGCGCATCGTCTACCAGATGAACGAGATGGGCCTGCGCCCCGACCGCGGCTACGTGAAGTGCGCCCGCGTCGTCGGCGAGGTCATGGGTAAGTTGCACCCGCACGGAGACTCGTCGATCTACGACGCCCTGGTGCGGCTCGCCCAGCCCTTCTCGATGCGCCTCCCCCTCGTCGACGGCCACGGGAACTTCGGCTCCCTGGGGAACGACGACCCGCCGGCCGCCATGCGGTACACCGAGTGCCGGATGGCCCCCGCGACGTCATTGATGACGGAGTCGATCGACGAGAACACGGTCGACTTCGGACCGAACTACGACGGCCAGGAGCAGGAGCCCGCCGTCCTCCCGGCCGCCTACCCGAACCTCCTGGTCAACGGCGCGTCCGGCATCGCCGTCGGCATGGCGACGAACATGCCGCCGCACAATCTCGGCGAGGTCATCGCGGCCGCCCGCCACCTGATCAGGCACCCGAATGCCGACCTCGAGACGCTCATGAAGTTCGTCCCGGGCCCCGACCTGCCGACCGGCGGCCGGATCGTCGGCCTGTCCGGCATCAAGGACGCCTACGAGTCGGGCCGCGGCACCTTCAAGATCCGCGCCACGGTGTCCGTGGAGGACGTGACGGCACGCCGCAAGGGCATCGTCGTCACCGAACTGCCCTTCGCGGTCGGCCCCGAGAAGGTCATCTCGAAGATCAAGGACCTGGTCGGGTCGAAGAAGCTCCAGGGCATCGCGGACGTCAAGGACCTCACCGACCGCCAGCACGGCCTGCGCCTGGTCATCGAGATCAAGAACGGCTTCGTACCGGAGGCCGTCCTGGAGCAGCTCTACAAGCTGACGCCGATGGAGGAGTCCTTCGGTATCAACAACGTGGCGCTGGTCGACGGCCAGCCCCTGACGCTCGGCCTCAAGGAGCTCCTGGAGGTCTATCTCGACCACCGCTTCGAGGTCGTCCGCCGCCGCAGCGAGTTCCGCCGTACGAAGAAGCAGGACCGGCTGCACCTGGTCGAGGGCCTCCTCGTCGCGCTGGTGGACATCGACGAGGTCATCCGCCTCATCCGCTCCAGCGACAACTCCGCACAGGCGAAGGAGCGCCTGATGGAGCGCTTCTCGCTGAGCGAGATCCAGACGCAGTACATCCTCGACACCCCGCTGCGCCGCCTCACCAAGTTCGACCGCATCGAGCTGGAGACGGAGCGCGACCGGCTCAACGGCGAGATCGACGAGCTGACCGGGATCCTCGACTCCGACGCCGAGCTGCGCAAGCTCGTCTCCGCCGAACTGGCCACGGTGGCCAAGAAGTTCGGCACCGAGCGCCGCACCGTGCTCCTGGAGTCGGCGGGCACGACCGTCGCCGCTGTGCCCCTCCAGGTCGCCGACGACCCGTGCCGTGTGCTCCTGTCGTCGACGGGCCTCCTGGCGCGCACGGCGAACGCCGACCCGTTCGGGGACGACGAGGACGCCCGCCGCACCAAGCACGACGTCATCGTCTCCGCGGTCCCGGCGACGGCGCGCGGCGAGATCGGTGCGATCACGTCCACGGGGCGCCTGCTGCGGCTCAACGTCATCGATCTGCCGCAGCTCCCGGAGACGGCCTCGGCGCCGAACGTCTCGGGAGGCGCACCCGTCACGGAGTTCCTGTCGTCCCTGGAGGCGGACGAGAAGGTGGTCTGTCTGACCACCCTCGACGAGTCGTCGCCCGGCCTGGCGATCGGCACAGAGCAGGGCGTGGTCAAGCGCGTCGTGCCCGACTACCCGGCCAACAAGGACGAGTTGGAGGTCATCGGCCTCAGGGACGGTGACCGCATCGTCGGCGCCGTGGAGCTGCGCACCGGCGAGGAGGACCTCGTCTTCATCACGGACGACGCCCAGCTCCTGCGCTACCAGGCGTCGCAGGTACGCCCGCAGGGCCGGGCAGCCGGCGGTATGGCGGGCATCAAGCTGGCCGACGGCGCCAAGGTGATCTCGTTCACCGCCGTCGATCCGGCTGTCGACGCGATCGTCTTCACGGTGGCCGGGTCGCGCGGCACCCTCGACGACTCCGTCCAGACGACCGCGAAGCTCACCCCGTTCGACCAGTACCCGCGCAAGGGGCGGGCGACGGGCGGCGTGCGCTGCCAGCGCTTCCTGAAGGGCGAGGACTGCCTGAGCCTGGGCTGGGCGGGCCCGACTCCGGCCCGCGCGGCACAGAAGAACGGCACCCCGGCCGAGCTGCCCGAGGTCGACCCGCGCCGCGACGGCTCGGGCGTCTCCCTCGCGAAGACGGTCTCGGTGGTGGCGGGGCCGGTCTAGTCCGCGTCGCTTTCCGGTTCGCTTCCCGCGTCGCTCGGCTCCTGTACGTATCTCAGGACGCCCCACATGCTGTGCTCGTCGGCATAGGTGTGCGGGGCGTCCTGGGCGCAGGCGGTCAGTTCCTTGCTCAGCCGCGGGGCGTCGATCCCGGCGCCGATGAGGACGAGCCGGCTGAGGCGCGGCTCCCCTGGAGCCCAGGGCTCCGGCGAGAACCGCAGGAACCGCCCGACGGCGTGCACGGTGTACTTGTTGCGCGCGTCGGCCGCTCCGAAGCCGACGTACCCCTTGATGCGGTAGAGCCCTTCGGGCCTGCTGTCGAGGAAGGCCATCAACCGGCGTGGATCAAGCGGCACTTCACACTCGACGGAGACGCTGTCGTACGCGGAGTGCAGATGCCCGTCGTGCACGTCTCCGCCTGCGCTGCCGTCGTCGTGTCGGTGCAGATCGTCGAACGACAACTGGCCGATCCGCTCGCGCGTCGGCCGGCAGTCGAAGAGGAACTCGGGGTCCACGCGCGCGTACGTCGTGGGAACGACCGCCGCTTGTCCGGCCAGCCCGCGCACGCGCTCCATGACGCGCTCCAGGTCACCATCCGGGATCCGGTCCGCCTTGTTGACCACCACGAGGTCGGCGATGGCCACGTGCCGGTCGAGCTCTGGGTGCTGTTCCCTCGTCGCCTCGAACTCGACGGCGTCGACGACCTCCACCAGACCGCCGTACACGATCCGCGGATTCTCACTGGCCAGCACCATGCGCACGAGCTCCTGCGGCTCGGCGAGCCCGCTCGCCTCGATCACGATCACATCGATGCCGTTGCGCGCGGACGGCCGGGTGAGGCGGTCCAGGTACTCGTCGAGCTCGCTCGCGTCGACGGCGCAGCACAGACACCCGTTGCCGAGGGAGACGGTGGAGTCGCCGAGCTGCCCGGCGACGGCCATGGCGTCGATCTCGATCGAACCGAAGTCATTGACGATGGCGCCGATCCGCGTGCCGCCGCCGTGGTGCAGCAGATGGTTCAGCAGGGTCGTCTTGCCGGAGCCCAGGAACCCGGCGAGGACGACGACCGGGATCTGCTGTGGAAGCTCCTGCCTCGGCTGACTCAACGCGCGACCTCTCTCACACCGACGCGCACGCCGGTCTCATACCGACGCGCATACCGGCGTTCTTACGACGAATGAATGCCGCCCCAGGATACGAGCGCGTAGAAACACCGCGAAGTGAACGATTGTTAACGTCGCGGGTTGGGCACACGACGGGCGTTGCGCCCGGACGAGCGACCCCTGCTTCCCTCCGTGGGCCTCCTCTCCGCCTCCTCGCCGACCAGCGCCGCTCGGCACCCTGGGGGGCGGCAAGCGCGCCGCCCACCGCTCGCCGGTCCCTTTCCCGTCGCCCCGCACCCGACGACGGCAGGCGGACGGCCGTCTGAACCGGTGGTTGGCATGGCCACACAGAGTTTTGGGTTACTGGTCAAGGCCATCGACGACCCGTCCCTCGCGTCTCTGATCAGCACGTACGGCGCGGAGATCCCGCCGAAGAAGGTGCGCTAGTACGTCTTCGCAAACGCCTGGTACGTCAACCGCTTCCACCTGGACCAGGCAGGCGTCATCGATGGCGAGGAGCCGACCCGCCTGAGGCAACGCCTTCGCGACGAAGTCTCCACCGGACCACCCTGGTCGCAGGACTGCTGGGAGGGGCCGCATACGCCATCGGCTCGGGAGCCGGCACAGCAGCGTGGTCCTGGCTGCTCGACTGGCTCAGCCGCATCAACTAGAGCGGCTGCACAACAGCATCGGTGTGCCCCCGCACACCCGTGGCAGTACCTCGGGCGCGAACTGCCCTGACGCATTCGAGCTGAGCGACGGGAACTCCCGGAGCCCGGTCCCCACGAGGGGCCGGGCTCCCGCCCGTTCAGGACATGACCGGCACCGGCACCGGAGCCGCAGGTCCCACGTATCGCGCCGCCGGGCGGATGATCTTCGAATCCCGCGCCTGTTCAAGGATGTTGGCGCTCCACCCCACCACCCGCGCAGCGGCGAACGTGGGGGTGAACATCGTGCGCGGCAACCCGCACAGCTCCATGACCACGCCCGCGTAGAACTCGACGTTCGTGTGAAGTTCCCGCCCCGGCTTCAGCTCCGCGAGGATCGACTCCACATGGCGCTCGACCTCGATCGCGAACTCCACCATCGGCCCGCCGAACCTCTGGGCGATGCCTCGCAGCATCCGCGAGCGGGGGTCCTCCGTGCGGTAGACGGGGTGGCCGAAGCCCATGATCCGGTCGCCCGCGAGGACCCGCTCGCGAATCCATCCGTCGATCCGGTCCGGCGTACCGATCGCGTCGAGCGTGTCGAGCGCACGGCTCGGGGCACCGCCGTGCAGCGGCCCGGAGAGCGCCCCGACGGCGCCGACCAGACAGGCCGCGACGTCGGCACCGGTCGACGTGATGACCCTCGCCGTGAACGTTGACGCATTGAATCCGTGGTCAATGGTTGAGATCAGGTACTGCTCGATGGCGCGGGCGTGAGCGGGCTCCGGCTCCGAACCCGTCAGCATGTAGAGGTAGTTCGCCGCGTACGACAGGTCGTCGCGGGGCTCGACCGGTTCGAGGCCGCCGCCGAGCCGGTGCAGCGCAGTGAGCAGCGTCGGCACGACCGCCGCGGCGGTCAGGGTGTCGTCGCGCCGCCGTTCGTCGTCGATGTCGTACACGGGGCGGAAGCCCTGTGAGGCGCCGAAGAGCGACAGGGCGCTGCGCAGGCCGGCGAGCGGGCCGGGGAGGGATCCGGCGCGGGCGATCCCGGGCAGCGCGGCCCGCACTTCGTCGGGCAGCCGGCGCAGGGCGGCCGTACGCGCGGCGAAGGCGGCGGACTGCGCGGCGTCAGGCAGGTCGCCGTGGATCATCAGGTGCCATACGTCCTCGAAGCTGCGGGTCTGCGCGAGCTCGACGGCCGAATACTGGCGGTAGTGGTAAAAGCCCTCACGCCCTCTGACGTCACCCAATTCGGTGTCGGTGACGACGACGCCCGCGAGTCCCCGCGGTACGTCGACAGGGGCGGCCGTGGTCCCGTTGATCGGCATGTTTCCTCCCTGAACTTGATTTGACTGTCCATGCTTGACTCAATGTCTGTCAATATTGATTGAATCAATACACACGATGCGGATACGGTGGCGCGCATGACGGATCACGAACCCGCACCCGCGCGGGAGGCCCGACGGCTCAGCACCAAGGAGACGGCCGAACTTCTGGGCGTGAAGCCCGAGACCGTGTACGCGTACGTGAGCCGCGGTCAGCTCAGCAGCCGCCGGGCGGGGCCCGGTTCGCGAGGCAGCACGTTCGACGCGGCCGAGGTGGCAGCGCTCGCGCAGCGCAACAAGCGGGAGTCCGCGGCCGGTTCGGCGCCGGGTGAGTTGTCCGTGCGTACCCGCATCACGCTGATCGACGAGGACCGCTACTACTTCCGTGGGGTCGACGCGGCCGAGCTCGCCGCGCACCACACCTACGAAGAAGTCGCCGAGTGGCTGTGGACCGGGGAGCTGCGGCCGGGGATCCACTTCACGGCGCCACGGCAGTCCCTCGCCGCGGCCCGGCGCGCCGTGGGGGCGCTGCCGGAGCACAGCGGTCCGATCGACCGTCTGCGAGTCGCTGCGGTCGCCGCCGCGGTCGCCGACCCACTGCGCTTCGACCTCTCCGAAGAGGCCGTGCTCGGCACGGCCCGGACCCTCATCCCGACGCTGGTGACCGCCCTGCCACCCGTACGGCACACGCACCGCGACGGCGGGCCGCTCGCCCAGCGCCTGTGGGGTCGCCTCTCCGGACGCGAACCCGACGATCCGTCACTGCACGTCCTGGACACGGCACTTGGGCTCCTCGTCGACCACGATCTCGCCGCGTCGACGCTCGCCGTCCGGGTCGCCGCGTCGGCGCGCGCGCACGCGTACGCGGCGGTGTCCGCGGGCCTCGGTGTCCTGGAGGGGCCGCTCCACGGCGCCGCCAGCGGTCTCGCGCACCGCATGCTCCTCGAAGTCCTCGACCGCGGCAGCGCGGCCCCTGTGGTGGCGGACGAACTGCGTGCCGGGCGGCGTGTCCCGGGCCTCGGGCACCGCCTCTACCGGGGCGAGGACCCGCGGGCCCAGGCCCTGTTCGCCCTCCTCGAAGAGATCCCGCAGGCCCACTCGGCGCTCGCCGCGGCCCACGACGTCGTGACGACGACCGCCCGCCACACGGACTTGCACGCCAATGTGGACCTCGCCCTCGCGGTCTTCACCGTCTCGTGCGGGATGCCCGCGGAGGCCGGCGAGACCGTCTTCGCGGTGGCCCGGACGGCGGGCTGGATCGCCCACGCCCTGGAGGAGTACGGCGAGCGCCCGCTGCGGATGCGACCGAGCGGCCAGTACGTGGGACTGCGCCCGCCGCAGCCGCTGCCCGTGCCCGACGCCCCACTGCCGACCGAGTGAGGTTAGGCTCCCCTATGTGAGTACGTGTACGACCGCCTCGCAGGACCTGAACGAGCCTCTCGCGGGGACCGCCGCCACCGCGAGCACCTGGCTGCTGATCGAGCAGCCGGGCCCCTGGGGCGCGAAGGCGCTGGTGTCCAGTCATCTGGACCCGGAGCTCGGCAGGGCCCTGGAGGCGGCCGCTGAGGGGACCGGCGTGCGCGTCGCCCTCATCAGGCGCCCGGGCCGGCACGCCGACTTCCACTCCACCACCCGGCGCCATGTGTATGTGGCCCACACCGTCCCGGGAAACTCCTGGCTGCGCGGCACCATGACCGAATCCCCGGAGGAGCTGCTCGCCCTCGACTTCGCCGCCCTGGGAGCGGGTGATCACGGCGGCTTCGGCACCCCGCACGACGGCGCGCCCCTCGCGCTCGTCTGCACCAACGGCAAGCGCGACCGCTGCTGCGCACTCCTGGGCCGGCCGCTCGCCGCGGACCTCGCCGCGTCCGGGCAGGACGGCATCTGGGAGGTCACCCACCTCGGCGGCCACCGCTTCTCCCCCACGCTGCTCGTCCTGCCCTACGGGTACGCGTACGGCCGTGCCGACGTCTCCCACGTCAAGGACACCCTCGACGCGGTACGGGCCGGCCGGATCACCACCGACGGGTGCCGTGGGAACTCCGCGTGGGAGCGGCCCGGCCAGGCCGCCGAACTGGCCGTGCGCACGTCGGCCGGAATCGATGACGCCGGAGTGCTGAGCGTCGTCGGCACGAAGGGCACAGCTCCGGGGCCTGTGGCTGCGCTCTGGGAGGTGACTGTCGTCCGCACGGACGGCCGCCGCTGGCGCGTGGCGGTCGCGCAGAGCGCTTCGCAGCCGCCCCGCCCCGAGAGCTGCGGTGCCGCGCTGGGCTCTCCCGCGCGCATGGACGTACTCGCGGTGGACGAGATCGCACCCGCCGTCACAGGGGCACTCGGCACGGGCGCCTGACCCGACGGCTCGTGCCGTGCCCCACAACGGCGTACGCACGGCCCCTTGCCACCGACCACGACGCGCGCTCCGGCCCGCGAGATCCCCACCACATCCGCTACGGGGTACCCCGCTCGCCCCCGTACCGTTCTTCGTATGAGCCCCACTCCCCCCACACGCCGACTGCGCTTCGGTCTGCCGCGACGCGTCTTCGCGCAGGTACTGCTCATGCAGGTCGCGATCGCCGCCGGAGTGGCCGTGCTCGCGACGGGGCTCTTCCTCGCACCGCTCAGCGACCAGCTCGACGACCAGGCGATGCGCCGCGCGCTCGCGATCGCGCAGACCACCGCGGCGCAGCCGAGCATCGCCGAGGATCTGCGGCGTTCACGTCCCACGGTCGACGGTCCCGTCCAGCGGGAGGCCGAGCGGATCCGCCGGGCCAGTGGCGCCGAGTACGTAGTGATCATGAACAAGGAAGGCATCCGCTGGTCCCACACGGATCCCGGCGAGGTCGGCAGGATGGTCTCCACGGACCCCAGAGAGGCGCTCGCGGGCCACGAGGTCATGGAGATCGACAGCGGCACCCTGGGCCGCTCGGCACGCGGCAAGGTGCCCCTGCGTGACGCGCAGGGCGACATCGTCGGGGCCGTCTCCGTAGGGATCGAGTACGACAGCGTCAGGGCGCGGCTCATCCACGCCATCCCGGGCCTGTTCGCCTACGCGGGCGGTGCCCTCGCGGTCGGTGCGCTGGCCGCCTACCTGATCTCGCGCCGGGTCCAGCGACAGACCCGTGACCTGGCGTTCTCCGATATCGCGGGGCTGCTCTCGGAGCGCGAGGCCATGCTGCACGGCATTCGCGAAGGCGTCGTCGCACTGGACCGGAGCGGCCGGATCCGGCTGCTCAACGACGAGGCGCACCGGCTCCTGGGCATCGGTGACGAGGTGATCGGGCAGTCGCTCGACGACGCGCTGGGCCCGGGACGTACGACCGATGTGCTGTCGGGCCGGGCCACCGGGACGGATCTCCTGACCGTGCGCGGCCAGCGCGTCCTCATCGCCAACCGCATGCCCACGGACGACGGCGGCGCCGTCGCGACACTGCGGGACCGCACCGAGCTGGAACAGCTGGGGCGGGAACTCGACTCGACGCGCGGCCTCATCGACGCCCTGCGCGCCCAGGACCACGAACACGCCAACCGCATGCACACACTGCTCGGCCTGCTCGAACTGGAGATGTTCGACGACGCCGTGGAGTTCGTCGGCGAGGTGGTCGGCGACCACCGGGCGACAGCGGAGCAGGTGACCGAGAAGGTGCACGATCCGCTGCTCGCGGCTCTCCTGGTCGGCAAGGCGACGGTGGCGGCGGAGCGTGGGGTCGCCCTGTGGATCTCCGACAGGACGCTCCTCCCCGACCGGTTGATCGACCCGAGGGGGCTCGTCACGATCGTCGGGAATCTCGTCGACAACGCCGTGGACGCGGTCGCGGGCACGCCCCACGCGCGCGTGGAGGTCGATGTACGGGCGGCCGACGACCACACAGTGGAGTTGCGGGTACGCGACACAGGTCCCGGCATCCCCGCCGCCCGACGGGAGTTGATCTTCACGGAAGGGTGGTCCACCAAGAAGCTGCCCTCCCACGGGAAGCGCGGCATCGGCCTGCCCCTCGTGCGCCGGCTCGCGGAACGGCAGGGCGGCAGCGTCCAGGTCGGCGAACCGGACGGCGGAGGCGCCGAGTTCACCGTCGTCCTGCCCGAGGCGCTCACAGACCCGGGCCTCGCTCAGGAGGCCACCGAAGCGGCCGCGACCACCACGGCCGGCACCGTCGCCGATGCCCTGGCCACCCCCACGAAGGAGGACCCGCGATGATCGAAGTGCTGGTCGTGGACGACGACATCCGCGTCGCGCGCGTGAACGCGGCCTACGTGCAGAAGGTGGCGGGCTTCCGCGTGGCGGCCGAGGCGCACAGCGCGGCCGACGCCCTGCGGGAGGTGGAGGCCCGGCCGCAGATCGACCTGATTCTCATGGACCACTACCTGCCGGACGAGACGGGTCTGGCGACCGTTCAGGAGATCCGGCGCCGCGGCCACCAGACCGACGTGATCATGGTGACGGCGGCCCGTGACGTCTCCACCGTGCAGGCCGCCATGCGGCTCGGGGCGCTGCAGTACCTGGTCAAGCCCTTCGCGTTCGCGGGTCTGCGCGCCAAACTGGAGGCATACGCGGGACTGCGCCGCACCCTGGACGGCGGCGGCGAGGCCGAACAGGCCCAGGTCGACCGGATCTTCGGCGCCCTCTCGGCCGACACCGAGCCGGACCTCCCCAAGGGGCACTCCCTCAGCACGGCGGAGCTCGTCCGCAGGGCGCTGGTGGACGCGGAGGGCCCGCTCTCGGCGCAGGAGGTCGCGGACCGTACGGGACTGAGCCGGCAGACGGCCCAGCGGTATCTGAAGCTCCTGGAACGCACCGGGCGGGCCGGCCTGACCCTCAAGTACGGCGATGCGGGCCGCCCGGAACACCGTTATGTCTGGGCGACCCGCACCTGAGCGACGTACGAGGAGTCGACCTGGTCAGCCGGCGGCCTTGTCCACGAACTCGGTGGTGAACGTCTTGCTCAGGTCGACCTTGGCGTTCTTGATGTTCGGGTTGAACGCCTTGAGTACACGCTCAACAGTCTCGGGGCCGTTCTTGGGCATCACGCCGTCCGTCGTGAACATCGGGAGCGTGGCCTTGATCGCCTCGGCGTACAGCTTCTTGTCGCCCTGCGAGTAGTCGGCCGGCATCTTGGCCGCGATCTCGTCGGCGCTGTGCGTGGACATCCACTTGAGCGTCTTCACGAAGGCGTTGACGAGCTTCTGGACCGTCGGCTTGTGGGTGTTGACCCAGTCCGCCTGCATGTAGAGGCTCGACGACGGGTACGGGCCGCCGAGCGCCTCCTGCGAGCCCTCCGGGGTCCGCATGTCGACGAGGACCTTGCCGAGCTTCTTGTCGAGGATCGTGGCGACGGTGGGGTCCGTCGTCATGCCCCCGTCGATGGCACCCTTCTGGAGGGCGGAGACGAACGTCGGGCCGGCGCCGACAGCCACCGGCGAGAACTGGCTCGGCTGGACGCCGTTCTTGACCGCCAGGTACTTCGTGAGGAAGTCCGTCGAGGAGCCGAGGCCCGTGATGCCGAGCTTCTTGCCCTTGAAGTCCTTGGGCGAGGAAATGACCCCGGACGCCTTGTTGGAGACGATCTCCACCTCGCCGGGGGCTCGCGAGAACTGCACCACGGACTCGACGGCCTTGCCCTTGACCTGCAGGTCGAGCGTGTGGTCGTAGAAGCCGACGGCGCCCTGGACCTGGCCGGAGACGAGCGCTGTCTCGGCCTGAACACCCGCGGGTTCACTCAGGAGTTGGACATTCAAACCCTCATCCTGGAAGTAGCCGAGCCGATCCGTGAGCATCGCCGGCATATAGATGACCTTGTCCAGGCCGCCGACCATGATCTTGACGTGCTCGCCCTTGCCGTCCGCCTTCTTGCCGGAGCCGGTGCTGGTGCTCGCGGCGTCGTTGGCGCACGCCGTGAGCGTGGAGAGGGCGAGCAGGCCGGTCGCTGCGAGGGCACAGAGCCGCACGGAATTGCGCATGGTGGTTCACGTCCTTGTGAAGAGGGTTGAGAAGAAGTGGGTTGAGAAAGCAGTGGGGAAGCATTGGCAGTGCGCGTCGGGGGCGGCCGTCAGCTGTCGGAATCCGCCGGCTTCCAGCGGAAGATGCGACGCTCGGCGAAGGTGAGCAGCCCCTCGGCCAGCAGGGCCACGACGGCGAGGATGACCATCGCCGCGTACACACCGGCCGCGTTGAACGTGCCCTGCGACTGCGCGACGAGCAGACCGACGCCCTTGGTCGCGCCGATGTACTCGCCGACGATGGCGCCGATCAGCGCGAAACCGAAGCTCACATGGAGGCTGGTGAAGATCCATGACGTGGCGGACGGGATGACGACCTGAAGCGTCACGCGACGGTCACTGGCGCCGAGGATGCGGGCGTTGGCGACCAGGTTCCGGTCGACCTCGCGGGCTCCCTGGAAGGCGTTGAAGAACACCGGGAAGAACACGAGGACGACGGCGGAGGCGACCTTGGAGGCCGGGCCGAGGCCGAACCAGATCACGAAGATCGGGGCGAGCACGATCCTCGGGATCGAGTTGAGGACCTTGATGTACGGGCCGAGGATGTCGGCGAGGAAGGTGATGCGCCCGAGCGCGATGCCGAAGACGACACCGGCGATCACGCCGATGATCCAGCCGACCAGCGCTTCGTAGAGCGTGAACCAGACCTGTTCGCCCAGTGAGCCGAGCGCCGTGCCGTGGGTGGTCCACGTCCAGATCTGGTCCCAGATCTTCGACGGCATGGAGAAGTTGAACGGGTCGATGATCGCGGCGCGCGAGAGCACCTCCCAGAGGCCGAGGACGGCGACCAGAAGCAGGACCCGGGCGCCGCCGATCAGGACCTTGCGCCGGCGCGCGGCGCGGGCCTTGGTGACGGCGCGTCCCGGCTTGGCGGCATCGGTGACGGGCACGGCGGTGGCGGCATCAGGCGACATCGGCGGCACCTCTCTCGCGCGTGATGCGGACCTCTTCGCCCAGGGACTCCCAGATCTCGCGGTAGATCTCGATGAACTCGGGCAGCAGGCGCACCGATTCGACCTTGCGGGGGCGTGGCAGGGCGATGTCGAAGACCTGCTTCACGGTGGCCGGGCCCGCGGTCATGACGACGACCTTGTCGGCCAGCGCGATGGACTCCTCCAGGTCGTGGGTGACGAACACGACCGAGGCGCCCGTGCCCTCCCACAGCTCAAGGAGCTCGTCCGACATCAGAGCCCTGGTCTGCACGTCGAGCGCCGAGAACGGCTCGTCCATGAGCAGGATCTCGGGGTCGTTGACGAACGTGGCGGCGAGCGCGACGCGCTTGCGCTGGCCTCCGGAGAGCTGGTGCGGGTAGCGGTCCTCGAAGGACGCGAGCCCGACGCGGGCCAGCCACTCGCGGGCCTTGGCCTTCGCCTCGGCCTTCGGCACACCACGGAAGCGGGGGCCGGCCATGACGTTGGACAGCACCGTTCGCCAGGGGAACGTCGCGTCCTGCTGGAACACGAATCCGACTTTGTCGCCGACTCCCTCGACGGGTTCGCCGGCCACCAGCACCTCGCCGTCGGTGGGTTCCTCCAGGCCGCTGACGAGGGTGAGGGTGGTCGACTTGCCGCAGCCCGTGGGGCCGACGACGGCCACGAACTCGCCGCGTCCGACGGTCAGATCGAGCTCCCTGACCGCCGTGTGCAGGCCACCCGAGGGCGTCCTGAAGATTTTGCTCGCGCCCCGCAGTTCGATGGCGGGGCCGGTGTCTGTGCTCATGGCCGGAAGGTAGGTGTGACCTGGGACACCGCATCAGTCTTCTGGGCGCAAGGCGGACTTCTGCTTGCAAGAGACTGTTGTGCTCGTTTTGCTCGCGCTACAACAGCTGAGCCGAAACACGGGCTCAACAGCTCGCCTGGGCTTGAGGGAGAGAGGCCCGATGATTGACGTCCTGGTCGTGGATGACGACTTCCGTGTCGCCGAGATCAACGCGAAGTACGTGGGAAAGGTTCCCGGATTCCGGGTGGCGGCCCGCGCGCACAACGCCGCGCAGGCTCTCGCGGCCGTGCAGCGCCAGCGCATCGACCTCGTGCTGCTCGACCACTACCTGCCGGACATGACGGGCCTCGACCTCGCCCACCGGATGCGGGAGAACGGCCACAACACCGACGTCATCATGATCACGGCGGCGAGCGACGTCCTGACGGTGCAGGCGGCGATGCGCCAGGGAGCCCTGCACTACCTCGTCAAGCCGTTCACCTTCGCCGCGCTGCGTTCGCGGCTCGACTCGTACGCGGCGCTGCGCCGCACCGTGGACCGTGTCAGCGGCCGTGGTGCGGCGGGCCAGGAGCAGGTCGACCGGATCTTCGGTGCGCTACGGGCGCTGCCCCTGCCCGCGTCGCCCGGCCTGCCGAGCGGGCAGTCGGAGCCGACCACGGATCTGATCTGTGGCGTGCTGCATCGCGCCGACCATCCACTGTCCGCCCACGAGGTGGCGGCGGAGACGGGCCTGAGCCGGTCCACGGCGCAGCGGTATCTGCGGCACATGGAACAGTCGGGCCGGCTCAGCCTCTCGCTCAAGTACGGGGACACCGGGCGCCCGGAGCATCGCTATGTGTGGGTGGCGCCCTAGGTGACGTGGGGTGAACTGAGCGCTCCGGGGCGGGCTCCTCGCGGGGGCACGGCCACACATAGGGCACGGTCACACTCTGGGCACGGCCGCACGTGGGGCCGGGTCCTCAGACCGCTCCCGCTCCGGTCAGCGCACGCACCTCGGTCTCCGCGTGCTTGGCCTCGTCCGGTGGCTCGGCCGAGGTGACCGTGCCGAGCCAGCCCGCCAGGAAACCGAGAGGGATCGAGACGAGGCCGGGGTTCTCCAGCGGGAAGAACTGGAAGTCCACGCCGGGGAACAGCGAGGTCTCGCTGCCGGACACCACCGGTGAGAGGACCACCAGGATGAGGGCGGGCACGAGCCCCCCGTAGACGGACCACACGGCGCCACGCGTGGTGAAGTTCCGCCAGAACAGGGAGTAGAGCAGTACGGGCAGGTTCGCGGATGCCGCCACGGCGAAGGCGAGGCCCACGAGGAACGCCACATTGAGGTCGCGGGCAAGCAGCCCGAGGCCGATGGCGACCACGCCGATTCCGGCGGCGGCGACGCGGGCCACGGCGACCTCGCTGCGCGGCTTGGCATGGGGACGGCGCAGGGACGCGTACAGATCGTGGGCCACGGACGCCGAGGAGGCGAGCGTGATCCCGGCGACAACGGCGAGGATCGTGGCGAAGGCAACGGCCGCGACCACCGCGAACAGAACCGTTCCGCCCGTGGAGTCCGGGCCGCCGCCCAGGTCGAGCGCGAGCAGCGGAACCGCCGTGTTCCCCGCCGCGTTCGAACCGCGCACCGTGTCGGAGCCCACGATCGCCGCCGCACCGAAGCCGAGCACGATGGTCATCAGGTAGAAGCTGCCGATGAGTCCGATGGACCAGATGACCGAACGGCGCGCGGCCCGTGCCGTCGGAACGGTGTAGAAGCGCGACAGGATGTGCGGCAGTCCGGCGGTGCCGAGCACGAGCGCCAGACCCAGGCTGATGAAGTCGAGCCGCGCGGTCCAGTCGCCGCCGTACTTCAGTCCGGGCGCCAGGAAAGCGGCTCCGTGCCCGCTCCGCTGCGCCGCCGTACGCAGCAGTTGGTCGAAGTCCCCGTGAAAGCGCACCAGGACGAGCACGGTCAGGGTGATCGCCCCGCCCATGAGCAGGACTGCCTTGACGATCTGGATCCAGGTGGTGGCCCGCATCCCTCCCAGCGACACATAGATGACCATGAGCCCGCCGACACCGACGACGGTCCACGCCTGTACGGCTCCGCCGGTGCTGCCGAGCAGCAGCGCGACCAGGCTGCCCGCACCCACCATCTGCGCCACCAGATAGAGAACGGACACCGTCACCGAAGAAGTTCCCGCCGCGATCCGCACAGGGCGCTCCCGCATCCTGGCGGCGATGACGTCGGCCAGCGTGAACCGCCCGCAGTTGCGCACGAGTTCGGCGACCAGCAGCAGCACGACGAGCCAGGCCACGAGGAACCCGACCGAGTAGAGCAGGCCGTCGTAGCCGAAGAGCGCGATCAGGCCCGAGATGCCGAGGAAGGAGGCGGCCGACATGTAGTCGCCCGCGATGGCGAAACCGTTCTCCATGGGCGAGAAGAGCCGGCCGCCCGCGTAGAACTCCTCCGCCGATCCGTGCCTGTTACGGCTCACCCATGTGGTGATCGCCAGCGTGACGGCGACGAACACGCTGAACAGCAGCAGCGCCAGCGTCTGATGGTTCCCGGTCACCGCTGGCCACCCTCGATCACTCGGGTCATCTCCTGGGTGTCCCAGCGCAGTTCGAGCGCCGCGCGGTCCCTTCGCAGCCGCGCGTGGCGCGAGTACAGCCACGTCAGAAGGAAGGTGCTGAGGAACTGTCCGAGCCCCGCCAGCATGGCCACGTTCACCGCTCCGGCGACGGGCCTGCCCATCAGCCCGGGGGCCGTCGTCGCCGCCAGGATGTACGCCAGGTACCAGGCGAAGAAGGCGGCGGCGGCCGGAATGACGAACCTCCGGTAGCGGCTGCGCACTTCCTGGAAGGCGGCGCTGCGCTGCACCTCCAGATAGATCGCGGCCGCGCTCCGCTCCGGGGGCGCGGCCTGGGGAGGTACGGCCGGGGCCGGAGCCCCCGTGCCGTCCAACTCGCCCCACCCGGAGGCCAGCGCGTCGTACCAGGGATCGCCGAGAACACCGCGATCACCGGCCCGGGTCTGCGCCACCTCGCGCCCGTCGTGCTTCTCCACCGAACTCTCCTTGTCCGCGGGCCACTCAGGCCGCGAGCCCAAGGATGGGCAGATCGGGAAGATCCCGGACTCTTCTCACATCCCCCTTCACCCCATTAGGTGATGGCCGACCCCGGTGGCTGAACAAGGCCGTGCCGATAGGCATACCGGACCGCCTGGGCCCGGTCCTTGAGGCCGGTCTTGGCGAAGAGATTGTTGATGTGTGTCTTCACCGTCGCCGTGGAGACATGCAGGGCGCGGGCGATCTCCTGATTGGTCAGCCCCTCGGCGATGAGCCCCAGAACTTCGGCCTCACGCGCGGTGATTCCGTCGGGCGGCTCCACGGGCGCGGGCGCCGGTGCGGGCTCCGAAAGACGCTCCAGGAGCCGGCGCTGGATCTTCGGTGACAGTCCCGCGTCACCGGAGAGCACGTCCTCCACGGCCCGCACGATCTCGTCGCCGCCCGCATCCTTGGTCAGGTAGCCGCGGGCTCCGGCCTTGAGAGCGGGGAACAGCGACTCGTCGTCCGCGTACGTGGTGAGGATGACGACCTGGGTCCCGGGATACTCCGACCGGATGCGCCGCGTCGCCTCCACCCCGTCACAGCGCGGCATGCGCAAGTCCATGAGGACGACGTCCGGGGCGAGTTGGGCGACGAGCGCGACGGCCTCGTCGCCGTCACCGGCCGCTCCGACTACCTCGATACCGGGCAGCAGCCCGAGCAGCATCACGATGCCCTCGCGCACGACCGTCTGGTCGTCGACGACCACCACTCTGGCGTCCCTGCGCGCCGCACCGCCTCTCTGCGCACCCGCCGCGCCTGCCGCGCCTGCCTGCGAACTCGCCGCGTCCGCAACGCGATCCGCCCCGTTCGCCCTCGGGTCCGTCCCGCTCATGCGGGTACCTTCAGCTTCACTGCGAAACCCTCCTCGCACGGCCCTGCCACGAGCGTGCCGCCGAGCAGCTCCGCACGCTCCCTCATCCCCAACAGACCGTAGCCGGAGCCACTGACAGTGAACTCCCCGGACGGCGCGGACGAGCCCGAATCCCGTACCTCGAGGGTCACTTCGGCGGTGCCATACTCCAGTCTCACCTGGGCCTTCGCGCCGGGCGCGTGCTTTCGGACGTTCGTCAGGGCCTCCTGGGCGACCCTGCGTACGGTCTGTGACGCCTCGACGGACAGCGGGCGCCGCACGCCCTCCACCGAGACCGTCGCGCCGTCCGTGGCCACGAGTTCGCGCAGGAAGTCCTCCAGCGGCGTCATCTCGCCGCGCAGCGCCGAGAGTGCCTGGCGCGTCTCGGTGAGCCCGTCGCGTGCCATGGCCCGGGCGGCGACCACCCGCTCGTGGATCTGGTCGAGGTCCGCGCCCCGCTCGATGAGCAGGCGGGCCGCTTCGAGGTGGACCAGCTGGGCGGAGAGACTGTGCGCCAGGACGTCATGGATCTCCCGCGCGATCCGGGCCCGCTCGGCCAGTGCGGCGGATTCCGCCTCCGCGGCCCGCGCGGCCCGCTCCTGGCGGAGCAGCCGGTGGGCGCTTCCTCTTGCCTCCGCATCGAGGCGCAGGACGTATCCCGCAAGGCAGAGCCCGATGGTGGTGACCGCCGTGGTGAACCATGCGTCGTTGTTCAGGATCGCGAACCCGGTGAGCGCGCCGGCCGTGAGAGGAATGGCCGCGACGAGAGGCAGCCGCTCAAGTGCGGTGATGGCACAGCCGCACCAGAGGACGAGCGCCGGCCCTCTGAATCCTGCCTGCTCCGCCCCGAATGCCGCGCCCAGCAGGACGGCGAGCAATCCCACGGAGGGCCACAGCAGGTGTTCCAGCGTGGTCCGGAAGAACCCCCAGGCCGCGGCTCCGCAGGCGATGAGCACGACCGGCGCCAGGGCAACGGTCCAGCCGTGCACGCCACGCTCCGCCGCCGCGGTCCACACGAGAGCCGTGAGCGCGACCCCTCGCACGACGCGGGCCAGGACCCGCCGCGCCCGTGTGAGCCCTTCGCGGGAGAGCGCCTCCCGCGAGGGCCAGCTGGTCCAGGCTCCGGGCGTCACACACGGTCCTTCCACGACGGCACGCGCACGCCGTCACCGTACGCCCCGTCCCCCTGGGGTGCAGGCCGCAGGGACTGCGCACGCCAGATGAGGACTCCGGAGCGGACGAGCAGTGTGGCCGCCAGGGCGAGCATGAGCGCGGCGCTGCCCTGCTTGATACCGAAGGCCGCGCCGGCGGCGTACAGACCGGCCCGTACGGCGATGCCGACGACCCAGACGGCGCCGCTGGCCTTGGTGCTCTTGCTCCACACAGTGCCGTCCTGCGCGGTCCAGATCCGGGTGGTCCAGGCCCAGCCGGCGCCGAGGGCGAGACCCACGAGCAGCTCAACGCCCAGGAGCGAGGCCGAGAGGGTCTGGTGGTGGGGATCCAGGAGGTCCGGCTTGCGCAACGCCATGAAGACGAGCACGGCGGGCACGACCCAGAAGCGCTTGTCCGTGGTGATCTGCTGCGCCTTGAGCTGACGGGCGACCACCAGCACGACGACGGCGATGATCACCAGCACATTGGTGAGCCCGGACATGGCGGCCTCCGATTTTCCGTGACTTCGAGGATTTCGAGCTTCGAGTGCGCCGGACGACGCCGAGCGGCGGCGTCCTGCAACGTCTTCGAAGTTACGGAAAAGGCCAGTTCACGGGATCGGAGCTGGGGTGGATCGTGGGTGGATCAGCCGGCTCCACCCACGGGTGGAGCCGGCGTCCGGGTCACCCCTAGGCGTCGATGCGCGAGCGGTCGAGCGTCGCGGCCGAGCTGCTGATGAACTCCTTGCGCGGCGCCACGTCCGTGCCCATGAGCAGATCGAAGACCTGCTCCGCGGCGTCCAGCTCTCCGATGTTGATCCGGCGCAGCGTGCGGTGGCGCGGGTCCATGGTGGTCTCGGCCAGCTGATCGGCGTCCATCTCACCGAGGCCCTTGTAACGCTGGATCGAGTCCTTGTAGCGCACGCCCTTGCGCTGGTACTCGAGGAGCGTCTCGCGCAGCTCGCGGTCCGAGTACGTGTAGACGTACTTGTCCTGGCCCTTCTTCGGCTGGACGAGCTCGATGCGGTGCAGCGGCGGCACCGCGGCGAACACGCGACCGGCCTCGATCATCGGCCGCATGTAGCGCTGGAAGAGGGTCAGGAGCAGGGTGCGGATGTGCGCCCCGTCGACGTCGGCGTCGACGAGCAGGATGATCTTCCCGTAGCGCGCGGCGTCGATGTCGAAGGTCCGCCCGGACCCGGCTCCTATGACCTGGATGATCGCGCCGCACTCGACGTTCTTCAGCATGTCCGACACGGACGACTTCTGAACGTTGAGGATCTTGCCGCGGATCGGCAGGAGCGCCTGGAACTCGGAGTTCCGGGCCAGCTTGGCGGTGCCGAGCGCGGAGTCCCCCTCGACGATGAAGAGCTCGCTGCGCCCCACGTCGTCGCTGCGGCAGTCGGCGAGCTTGGCCGGCAGTGACGACGACTCGAGGGCCGTCTTCCTGCGCTGCGCGTCCTTGTGCTGGCGGGCCGCGATCCGCGTACGGGCAGCGGCGACGGCCTTCTCCATGACGGCGCGGGCCTGGGCCTTCGCGTCGCGCTTGGTGGAGGTCAGGAACGCCTTGAGTTCCTTGGCCAGGACGTTCGCGACGATCCTGTTGGCCGCCGAGGTGCCGAGCACCTCCTTGGTCTGGCCCTCGAACTGCGGCTCGGCGAGACGCACCGTGACGACGGCCGTCAGGCCCTCCAGGGCGTCGTCCTTGACGACGTCGTCCTCGGCGACGCGCAGCAGCTTCTGGGAGCGCAGCACCTCGTTCATCGTCTTGGTGAGCGAGCGCTCGAAGCCGCTCACGTGGGTGCCGCCCTTGGGAGTGGCGATGATGTTGACGAACGACCTGAGTGTCGTGTCGTAGCCGGTGCCCCAGCGCAGCGCGATGTCCACCCCGAGCTCGCGGGTGACCTCGGTCGGCGTCATCTGACCGTGGTCGTCGAGGACGGGGACGGTCTCCTTGAAGGTGCCCTGTCCGGAGAAACGGAGGACGTCGCACACCGGCTTGTCGGTGGCGAGGTACTCGCAGAACTCGCTGATGCCGCCGTCGAAGCGGAAGGACTCCTCGCCCTTGCTGCCGCCGTCACCGAGCCCGTACTCGTCGCGTACGACGATGGTCAGGCCGGGCACGAGGAACGCGGTCTGGCGGGCGCGCTGGTGCAGGTGCTCCAGGGAGAGCTTGGCGTCCTTGAGGAAGATCTGGCGGTCGGCCCAGTAGCGCACGCGCGTGCCGGTGCGGTTCTTCGGGACCCGCTTGACCTTGCTGAGCCGCGCGGATGAGTCGAAGGCCGCATCGGGTCCCGGCTTGGCGAAGGCACCGGGGACGCCGCGGCGGAAGCTGATGGCGTGCGTGTTCCCGCCGCGGTCGACTTCGACGTCGAGTCGCGCAGAGAGCGCGTTCACCACGGAGGCGCCCACGCCGTGCAGGCCGCCGGAGGCCGCATAGGACCCTCCGCCGAACTTGCCGCCCGCGTGCAGCTTGGTCATGACGACCTCGACTCCGGAGAGCCCGGTCTTGGGCTCGACGTCCACGGGGATGCCGCGGCCGTTGTCCCGCACCTCTACGGAGGCGTCGTCATGAAGGATGACCTCGATGTGGTCGCAATAGCCGCCGAGGGCCTCATCGACGGAGTTGTCGATGATTTCCCAGAGGCAGTGCATCAGGCCACGGCTGTCCGTCGACCCGATGTACATACCTGGGCGCTTGCGTACGGCCTCGAGCCCCTCAAGGACGAGCAGGTGCCGCGCGGTGTAGTTGGAACTGTCCTTGTCCACGATGCCGCCTGCTCCGGTCAGCAGCGCTGTGGACGGCACGGACGTTTCGGCGGTCACGCAGTTCGCTCCTCGCTGAATTTCACTTGGAACCCTTTTGGGTAAGGGGTCGGCTTCGGTCGCCGCTCAGAGGGTACCGAGGCCTGGTAGAGCCGTTGTAACGCAACCCTCGCCTCCGCCAAGACTAGTGCAGCGTCGCATGCATGTTCGATCCCTCGATGGGGTGAAGCGCACATCACGTTCCCTTCGAGGCATGAACCATTTAGGCTCCGGGCACGTCCTCATTCACAACCGACAAGCCAGTCGGCGAGGACCGACCTGACGGAACGCGCGAACCCGTAAGACACGTAAGAGACGCAATACGGCACATTCGCCGCCAACCGGCAGCAGACAGCCCCTCGGAAAGATTTTTCGAGGAAAAGCCACGAGCGGGAACGTTTTCGGCCTGGTTGGATGTTGACCCTGGTACGACAGCTCGTCGAGCTAGAGAAGAGGCGACGTGACTACTGTTCTGACCCCCGCGAGCCCGCTGACGGCGGCTGACCGCTGTGACCGTTGCGGCGCCCAGGCATACCTGCGCGTCGTGCTCATCAGCGGTGGTGAACTGCTCTTCTGCGCCCACCATGGCCGCAAGTTCGAGCCGGAACTCAAGAAGATCGCCGCTGAGATACAGGACGAGACGGAGCGCCTGACCGCCGCTCCGGTAAGCGCCGAACCCGAGGAACGCTGACACCTCGCACAACGACGAGCCAGCTCCGGCCCAGGCCGGTGATCGGGCGGCCGCCCCTGCACCACGGGGGTGGCCGCCCGTCCTCGCGTCAGCGCCGCATATGCCCGTGAGGCACCCTGAGGGCCTCAGGCAGGCTCCGGCATGACGCGCATGGCCTCGGACACCCGGGCGTAGACGCCAGGGCTCCCAGGGCGCCCACAGCCGCTCCCCCATGAGACGAGTCCGATCAGGCGCCCACGTGCCACGAGAGGGCCTCCGCTGTCGCCCTGGCAGGCATCCCGCCCGCCCTGCAGCTTCCCTGCGCACAGCATCGTGCGAGCGCGGAACGTTCCCTCGGAGCTTCCCGGATAGGCCGCCTTGCACGCGGAGTCACCCAGCACCTGCACCTTCGCGGCCCGCAGCTTGTTTGCGTAGTCACCGGCTCCCGTGGTGTCGCCCCAGCCGTAGACCGCGGCGCCGGTACCGGTCGCGTACACAGAGTCCCCGGACCCCGCCATGGGGATCACATACCCCTCGGGTAGCGGCGCATCCAGTATGACGACCGCCACATCGCCGGAGTTGGTCTCGGGGTCGTAGTCGGGGTTGACCCAGGTACGACGTACCGGGATCTCCGCGCCCGACCGGGTCCGCAAGTCATCACGCCCCGCGATGACCTTGAGGTCACCCACGGCACGCAGAGCGGTGCCCAGGACTTCGGGGCTCAGACAGTGGGCGGCGGTCATGACGGTCGATCGCCCGACCACGACACCCCCGCAGAACTGCCCGGATCGGGTACCCCCGAACCGGTCACGACTGGACAGCGCCACCATCCACGGACTGTCGGCCACCCGGACCGACCGGCCTCCGATGACCACACTGTCTGCCGCCGACGGAGCAGGGGAAGCCAGGGGCAGCAAGGCCGCCGCCGCCAGCAGGGCAGGCGCCCGGAACAGCGTTCGGGCGAAGGGACGACGCATTCGGTGTCCTCACTCTGGGTTGTATCGACACACCCAGCGTGAGTGAACTTCGTGCGTCATGCACACGAGCATGCCGAAGGGCCCGGCCCCCTCAGGGGAGCCGGGCCCTTCGATGAGGCACGTACCGCCCGGAGCCGGTCCGGGCGGTCGCGCTTCTAGTCCAGGTAGTCGCGCAGAACCTGCGAACGCGACGGGTGGCGCAGCTTCGACATCGTCTTGGACTCGATCTGACGGATCCGCTCACGCGTGACGCCGTAGACCTTGCCGATCTCGTCGAGGGTCTTCGGCTGACCGTCGGTGAGACCGAAGCGCATCGAGACGACGCCCGCCTCGCGCTCCGACAGGGTGTCGAGGACGGAGTGCAGCTGTTCCTGGAGGAGCGTGAAGCTGACCGCGTCGGCCGGCACGACCGCCTCGGAGTCCTCGATGAGGTCACCGAACTCGCTGTCGCCGTCCTCACCCAGGGGGGTGTGGAGGGAGATCGGCTCACGGCCGTACTTCTGGACCTCGATGACCTTCTCCGGGGTCATGTCGAGTTCCTTGGCCAGCTCCTCCGGGGTGGGCTCGCGGCCCAGGTCCTGGAGCATCTGGCGCTGCACGCGCGCGAGCTTGTTGATGACCTCGACCATGTGCACCGGGATACGGATGGTGCGGGCCTGGTCGGCCATGGCGCGGGTGATCGCCTGGCGGATCCACCACGTCGCGTACGTGGAGAACTTGTAGCCCTTGGTGTAGTCGAACTTCTCGACCGCGCGGATCAGACCGAGGTTGCCCTCCTGGATCAGGTCCAGGAAGAGCATGCCGCGACCGGTGTAACGCTTGGCCAGGGAGACCACCAGACGGAGGTTCGCCTCCAGGAGGTGGTTCTTGGCGCGGCGGCCGTCCTCGGCGATGATCTCCAGCTCGCGCTTGAGCTTCGGGGCGAGCTTGTCGGCGTTGGCGAGCTTGTCCTCGGCGAACAGGCCGGCCTCGATGCGCTTGGCGAGCTCGACCTCCTGCTCGGCGTTGAGCAGCGGGACCTTACCGATCTGCTTCAGGTAGTCCTTGACGGGGTCGGCGGTGGCGCCGGCCGCGGCGACCTGCTGCGCGGGCGCGTCGTCCTCGTCCTCGTCGGACAGCACGAAGCCCTGCGCGCCCTCCTCGCCGGGCTCGCCTTCGGCCTTGGCCGTACCGGGGGTCTCCTCGGCGGCCTCGTCGTCGACCTCGTCGTCCTTCTTGCCGGACGTCTTCTTCGCCGTCGCCTTCTTGGCGACGGTCTTCTTCGCGGCGGCCTTCTTGGCCGTCGCCTTCTTGGCTGCGACCTTCTTGGGTTCGGCGTCCTCAGCCTCGACCTCGTCGGCCGGGGACTCGGGGGTGGCCGTGGCAGCGACCTTCTTCGCCGTGACCGTCTTGGCGGCGACGGTCTTGGTGGCGGTGCGCTTGACCGGGCTCTTAGCTGCGACGCTCTTGCGGGGGCGTTTCGGCTCCGCGGCACTGACCATCAGCGTCACACCCTCTTCCTCGAGGATCTGGTTGAGGCTGCGCAGAACGTTCTTCCACTGAGTGGCCGGAATCTGGTCGGCCTCGAAGGCACGGCGCACGTCGTCGCCGGCGATCTGGCCATCAGCCTTTCCCCGCTCAATGAGCGCCATGACAGAGACGGACTCGGCGATCTCCGGCGGGAGCGTACGGGATGTGCTGGCCGACACGAACAACCTCTCGGAACGTTGGAAAACGGCTTCCGGCCCCGTCCTGTGAGGACCGGAGCCGACGACCGCCGACTTGGGGATGGGTCAGCGGCGCGGGCGGGGGCCGGGGAGATGCACAGCGCCACACGCGGCTGCTGTATTCCCTCCTCGGCTGTCACCTCTTAGGTCATCGCGCTGTTCCGAGGATCGTTACGCCCAATCTGCGTGGCCCGAGTCACACCCCGTAAGCGGTCAAAAACTAATGGATGCGGTCAAACATGGCCACTTTTCGACTACCCAGCTCGAACCGACGGAACCCTTGGTCCACGCATGTGTCGCCGGATCGCGCCGGGTCCCGGGGGAACAGGCGCAATCCGGCGACACATGAGAACAGCTGGTGGGGGGCACATCCGAACCGTGCGATGTATCGAACGCCGGGGGCTGCACCGAGGCGCCGGATCACCGAATCGCCGAATCACCAAGGAACGGGTCAGTGCTCGCGGGGCGCGGGGACCACACGTTCGACATCGGGGTGGACGGTGAGCAGCTGGCGCATGGCCGCCTCCGCGCCGGTGCCGTCACCCGCGGCGAGGGCGTCGGCGATCCGGCCGTGGTGCGCGACGGCCACCTCGTTCGGCCGGTCACAGCCGGTGACGGGCCCCCCGGAGACCTGGAGGGCCGCGGAGACGATGCCGGACAGGTGCTCGAGCATGCGATTGCCCGCGAGCTGGATGAGCAGGGCGTGGAACTCGGCGTCGGCGCGGGCGAAGGTGATCGGGTCGCCCTGCCCCAGGGCGTGCCCCATGATCTCGACCATGTCGGTGAGCCGCTGCTGGACGTCCTCACGGCCGTGCCCGGCCGCGAGCCGGGCGGCGAGGGGCTCGATCGTCCAGCGCAGCTCGTTCAGCTCGCGGCGCTGGTCGTCGCGCTGCGGCCCGAAGGCGCGCCATTCGATGATGTCCGGGTCGAGCAGGTTCCAGTCACTGACGGGGCGGACACGGGTGCCGACATTGGGGCGGGCGCTGACCAGGCCCTTGGCTTCGAGAACGCGGAGCGACTCGCGGACGACGGTGCGGGACACCTCGAATCGCTGACCGATCTCCTCGGGCACAAGCGGACGGTCCGCGCCGAGGTCCCCGGAAACAATCATCTGGCCAAGCTGCTGGACGAGTTGGCCGTGCAGGCCGCGGCCACGGCTGCCGGCGGCACGCCGCCCCATCCGGCCGAGATCCTGATCCGCGACATCCCAAACAGGGGCGCCGACACGGTCGGCGCCGTTGGCCTCCCCATAGGGGTAACGGTCGAGTTCGCCCGGGCCGGCCAGACCGGAGTCGGCGGAGCGGGCGGCGGTCATCATGGTGTGCGCAAGGGTACTCACGGATGTGTTGTCGGCGCCGCCCCCAAGTCCCTTGAGGTCTTTGGTGAAAAGCACACGAAAGGGTGATCGCTTACCCCGTCGCAATTGACGCCTTATCGGACGGAAATGAGCGATCGTCGGGGAGTTGTGCGCGACGCAGGACCTGAAGGCGCCGGACAGTCGTCATCGAGCCCTGGGACGCAGCACCGTGAGCAGATAAGCGCAGAGCAGAGCGGTCAGCGACAACATCAGCGCACCGCCGACAGGTTGGGCGATCATCCGCAGCCCCGCAGCCAGAAAACGCTCCGCACCGAACGGCCAGTGCACGAGCGCCAGATCACGAAGCCTCGACGGAAGTCCCGCTGCGGTTCGCACAGATGGCCCTTCCAAGGCCTTCTGTACGAGGGGTACGACGAGGACCGGAACGGCGAGTACGGCGGCCAGCCCTGCCGTCGTCGACCGGAAGATACCGGCGGCGAGGACCCCGGCCCAGGCGCAGCCCACGACGAGTGCCAGCCAACTCGCGCTCGTCGAAAGCCAGTCGGCGGGAACCTCGGTGAGGTCTTCGCCGTATACAAGATGGAGCAGCACCGCGTCGGAAGCGACGACGAGGAAAGCCAGCGACACGGCGATGGCCGCCGCGACGACGAGTTTCGCGCAGAGAAGTCCCAGGCGACGGGGGACGGTACCGCGGTCGGCGGCGAGCGCGGGGTGACGGAATTCATCGCCGAACGCGAAGGCCCCGAGCAGTCCGGCGCCGAGGGCGGCCGGCGGGAGCGGCAGTTCTTGGGGCCAGGCGACCAGCAGGCGTGACTGCGGGGTGTGACCGGTCCGTGCCAGCAGTACGGCCACGATCGCCGAGGCGACGAGGACAGCAGCCGCGGTGAGGTATCCGGTGGCGATGCCGGTCGCCCGGCGGACCTCGTAACGCAGCGGACGGAGCGGGCTACGCGCGGGGTGGATCGTGATGGGGGGTGGGAGGGGGGACAGGGGGGCGGGGGGATGGGCGGGGGCCGAGGGGGTTCTGAGCGACTCGGGGCCTGGGCCGTCGGCCGGCGGTGTCGCGGCCAGGGAGGTGGCGCCGCCGAGGTCCGCGTCGGCGGGGAGCGGGACGAAGGTGCCTGTGGGGTGCGGGGGTTCCTGGGCAGGGGAAGTGTGTGCCGACGCCTGCCCCTGCGCCTGCACCGACGGTGCGGCGGGTTCCGACGGCTCTGTGGCCGGGGGCGACGCCTCCGTGCCGGTCGCCTGGGGCACGTTCGGCTCCGGGCCGCGGACTTCCTCATCACGCACCCGCACCGGAACTCTCACCGCGGGCCCCGCATCCCCGACCTCGTCGGCGAGTTGGTGGACCAGGATGCTGTGGCGGAACGCGGTTTCGCCGACGTCCGCGCAGTTGCTGCCATATACGGAGAGGCGGTTGCCGTCCTCGTTCACGACCTCGACGGAACGCTGCGTCGCGCGCGCCTCCTTGGCCAGCAGGACACCGAGCCGGGCGGCATGTGGGCTGCGGACGGCGACGCGGGGGCGCAGCCTCGTGCGGGAGAAGTCGGCGACGCCCTGGTCCGCGATGACGCGCCCCGATTCCAGGGAGACGACGCGGTCAGCGGTCCGCGCCGCCTCCTTGGCGTCGTCGGTGGTGAAGAGCACGGTGCCGCCGAGCGACGCGTGTGCCCGCAGGATGCCGTGCAGCCACTTGCCCTCGCGCGCCGAGAGCCCGTCGGCGGGCCCGTCGAGGACGAGCGTGTGCGGGTCCGCGAGAAGCGCGCAGGCGAGGCCGAGGCGCCGGTCCATGCCACGCGAGAGCGTGCCGAGCCGCTGTTCACGCAGGCTGACGATTCCGACGACTTCGAGGACCTCGTCGGCACGCTGCACCGGCACGCCTGCGGCCGCGCACAACATGCGCAGCTGTCCGCGCACCGTTCGGGACGGATGCCCCTGGACCTCGCCGAGCAACACCCCCACTTCACGGGAGGGATGGGGGATCCGGTGCAGGGGGCGGCCTCTGAAATGCGTGATTCCACGGCCTTGTTGGAGTTCGAGCATCAGCCGAACCGCCGTCGTCTTGCCGGACGCGTGGGCGCCGAGCAGCGCAGTGACGCGACCCGTCGGTGCCTCGAAAGACACGTCGTCGACGGCGGGCGGGAGCTCCTGGCGGGGATTGCTGGTCAGTCCGAAGGCCTGGATCATCGCTTCTCTCGCAGGATGTGCGACCGCTCGGCGGCCGGGACCCGTCCGCCGAGCGGGGACGGACGAACCCCGTGGGTACCGCAGCAAGATAACGCGACATTTCTGTCTTTTCGGTCAGGTCGTGGACCTCGGGTGTCCCTGCGCGGCGTGGGCAGGCAGAGCCCGGGGGCCGGACCCGGTCAGCTCGGGGTCACACCTCGGGACGCAGCATCGGCGGGTTGAGCAGTGTCGCGCCCCCGGCACGGAAGAGCTGGGCCGGCCTGCCGCCCTGGCGGGTGGTGGTCCCGCCGGTGGGCACGAGGAAGCCCGGGGTGCCCGTCACCTTGCGGTGGAAGTTGCGTGGATCGAGCGCGACGGCCCACACCGCCTCGTACACGCGCCGCAGCTCACCGACCGTGAACTCGGGCGGACAGAAGGCCGTGGCGAGTGACGAATACTCGATCTTCGAGCGGGCGCGCTCCACTCCGTCCGCGAGGATCTGCGCATGGTCGAAGGCCAGGGGCGCCGCCTGCTCACCCTCGCGCCCGTACCCGCTCTGGTTCAGCAGGGCTTCCACGGGTGCCCAGCGCGCGCTGTGCGCGTCCCCGCCCGCACGCGGTGCGGGCAGATCCGGCGCCAGGGCCAGATGAGCGACGCTGACCACGCGCATACGAGGGTCACGCTTGGGATCGCCGTAGGTGGCCAGCTGCTCCAGGTGCGCGCCGTTGACCTGGTCCGGGTCCGCGGGATCATGGGCACAGAGCCCGGTCTCCTCGATCAGTTCGCGCGCCGCAGCAGACGAAAGGTCCTCGTCGTCGCGCACGAAGCCGCCGGGGAGTGCCCAACGCCCCTGGAACGGCGGTTCGCCGCGCCGCACCGCGAGCGCACAGAGCGCGTGACGGCGCACGGTCAGCACGACCAGGTCGACGGTGACTGCGAAGGGCGGGAAGGCCGACGGGTCGTAGGGCGACATGCCGCGATCATAGTCGTCTTCCTGACGATAAACACTCCCTTCGCGATCGTCGATCGAGGCCTCTTCGAAGTTCGCCAGGTGCGACCCGCCGATCTTCCGAACTCACGTCCGCCCCGGTCACACCCCCAACTGCAGCCCGTCGGCCGCCTCCTCCACCATGGCGAGACCGAGCCTGCTGACCCTCACCGAGAACGGAGCGCCCGCCACCCGCAGCCCGGACAGTCCGATCTCCCCCAGGGGTGCGCTGCGCATCGGCCTCAGCGTCACCGTCCCGGCAGGCGCGTCCGGCCGGATCCCGGCGAGGGAGGCGAGGAGCTGTACCCCTGCCGCAGCGGCGGTGGCCGCGGGTCTGCAGGCGGCCGGATGCGGAAGCGGGGCGCTCCCTTCGGCACGCTGCTCCCCCGCATACATCTCCGGCAGCCGGAACCCGAAGGCCTCGGCCGCGGACAGGACGCCCCGCAGCAATGAGCTCGACTCCTTCTCGTAGCCGGCAGCAGCCAGACCACCCACAGCCAGCACGGTCTCCTGTACCCGCACGGCTCCGCCACGATGCCCGAACGGGTTGTACGACGCCTCGCGTACGCCCAGGCTGCGCAGCCCCCATCCCGAGTCGAGCGCCGGACCGCCGAGGAGCCGTGCGAGCTGTTCGGTCTGCACCTTGTCCAGGAGACCCTGCGCCGTCAGGCCGCCGCCGAGCAGCCCTGTGTCGAGGAGATGGGCCGCCGCGCTGCCCAGGTGGGGCAGGGGACGTCCGTCCGGCGTGCGGGCGACGGCGGGCCGGCCGCCTCCACGGTCCTCGGTCCAGAAGTCCTCTCTGAACCGTGCCCGCAGCGCTTCGGTCCACTGGCGCAGTTCTACGGCGCCGGGCCGACCAAAGGCTTCGAGGAGATCAGCGCCAAGCAGGGCGGCCCGGTGGGCGTGCGCCTGGGTCTCGCAGCGCAACGGTCCCCCGGGACCGGGGTCCGCCAGGTACGTCCCGTCACCGACGGCGCCCCGCAGCCAGAGGAGGCAGCGCTCCGCCGTCGGCAGCAGCTCGGCCACCTCCTGCTCGGGAAGGCCCCAGCGTCTCGCCTCCGCGAGGAGCGCCGGGAACAGGAGCGTCGCTTCGGTTCCGGTGCAGCCGGGCGGCAGGTGCGGGCCTGCGTCTCTCAGCGGGCCGGGGATCATCCCCGACTCCCGTCCCGTACCCGCGAGTTGGGTGCGAGCCAGGGCTCTGAGTGTGCCCGCGGCCAACCGCGTTCCCAGAGGCAGTGCCATTCTCGCGGCCGCCAACGCCTCGGCCGGAGCCAGGCCACAGCGCCAGGGCGCGCCGGCGGCGAGGTAGAGGTCCGAGGGGTGGGCAGGGTCGCGCAGCAGCAACGCGTGCAGGTCCTCTGCGCACGTTCTCAGCAACGGGCCCACCCGGGCGTCGTCCCCTGCCGCTTCCGCCCCGGCGAGTGGACGTACGGTGCCATGCCCGACCGGCCTGCTCGCCCCCCCAACATCAGCTCGTACCCGTAGTTCGACACTCCACGTGCCGCCCGGAGGCAGGTCGAACTCCCAGCGCAACAGCCCGGCGGAGGCGAGCGCATCGCGGGGCGGCGGGTCGGCGGTGACCACAGCGTGGCCCGTTGGCGACGACCATCGCATGCCGGAATCGTGGACGGTGGCGGACAGTTCACGCCCCGGCCGCCCGGCCGCCACCGCCCCCAGCTCGGCCAGATCCGTACCGAGGGCGACCTCGACCGGAAGCCGCAGCGGGCGCGTGGCGGAGCTGCGCAACGTGATCCGCTCCGTGCCGTCGGCATGCCGTATCCGTTCGACCATGATGTCCGGGTCGGGCCCGCCGTCCACCACAGGCCGCAGCGTCGCCACGAATCGGGCCCGGTCGGCGGCGACCATGCGGGCCTGCACCGCGACCGGCTCGCGCCCCGCCACCCGGAACAGGCAGCGCGACAGCAGCCGGCGCCCCGCACGGTAGAACCCCTCCAGCCCGTTGCCCGTCAACTGCCCTTGCTCGGAAGAGATCGCGAGCGAGGGCAGCGCCACGCAGATCAGCGCCGTATGCGCCGGAGGCAGCTCCGTGGAGCGCCGGGGAACGGAGGTGTTCACGCGACCGGGGGCGGCGAGTGGGGGTGAAGCGTTGCGGGTAGCGGGTGGAGCCGGAGCCTTGCGGCGGGCGGGCGAGATGGCTGGGGAGATTCCCGACGTCGTTGCTTGAGCGGACGGCGCTCCCGTGATGGCGGTTGACGGCTCTGCGGTGTCGGACGGCACTCTCAGTCCCAAGGCCGCGGCCGGCACGCCGGCGGGCGCGGTCCCTACCCCAGTCGGTGGAGGCGGCGAGATGCCGGCACCGATTCCAAGGGCCTTGCCCGCAGCTCCGCCTGCCGGGTCGATGAACGACTCCTCGGGTTCCGGCACGCGTGCCGCTGAAGGCATCACCGCCGCCTCGCCCCCTGACGACCAGCGGTACCGCAGTCGCAGGGTGGTCCGACGGCACCTGGTGCGGCGCCCTTCTCCAGGGTGGGCACCATGGATGCGGCGCAAGTCGATACGGCGGACACGGTCGACGACGCGGGGGGCGGCATGGGGTGGCTCCTTCCGCGCTGGGCGCGCGCGAGGCGCCGATGGCGCTCCGAAGGGTCGGCGGGGAGACGGCGGCGTGGCCCGGTCACGGGCTGTGCCACAGAGGAGAACGGGACTGCCCCACCCCAAGTCACGCCCGGGGCAGAGGAAGCCGAGGAGACGACGCCCCACGCCCGTCCCCGACTTCCCCGCACCGATCGGTGCCTGCGCGGTCACAGACGCCGGCGCGCGGGACCTGCGCCACGAGTCGGTACTCATCCGTCCCGCCTTGTGCCCTGCCGCCCCACTCGCCGACGCCCCTGCGGTCGCCTCGGCGCGTGCGCCCCGGCCTGGGTGGGCCCCTTACCTGCGCCTGCACGTCGCGATCCGCGCCGGCGCAAGGCCGCCTCCAAGGCCCGCGTCACCCGATCCTCGGCGGGCTCCCGCGAGTCCTCGGAACTTCGCGGGCCGGGGGTTCCTTGGCCCGTACGACCAGCGGCGCCTTCGGCGTTGACACCGGCAACGGGCCCCGCACCTACCGATGCTCCAGCCCCGGCACCGCCAAAGTCCGCCTCCGAATTCGCCTCGGACGGCGTCACGTTCCGCTCGTCCCGTGTCTTGCGCAGGCTGCGGCGCACTGGCTCCGGATCGAGGTCCGCACTGCACGCCTCCATGAGAAGCCTGGCGAAGACGTACCGCGGATCCGCAGCGAGCGCCATGTCCAATGCCTCGCCGGCCTCCACTCGGTCACCCAGAGACCACGCGACCCAGCCGGCGAGCGTCAGCGGAGCAGCCGCGTGCTCGCCGTACGGACCCACGCAGCGGCGGGCCAGGGCTCGCCACAGGCGCAGAACAAGCGGTGCCTCGTCACCCTCCATCCACTCGGCCGCGTGATCCCGGGTCAGCCGGTCCTGGAGGCCGAGGATCAGCCTCGCCGCCTCGTCGTGCGCGAGCTGCTCGTCGTCCTTGAGATCGGCTTCCAGCGTGTCGCCGCCGGTGGGCATGTGCCCGAAACGGCTCCAGACCCGCCGTGCGAGATCGAGCGTCTCGTCCGCGACCTCGGTGCGCGGGACACCGGCGAGGATCCTGGGGACAAGAGCCATGGCCGCGGCGTCCAGCGCACGCTCCTGCTCTGCGACGGCTGCGGTCTGCCACGGCGCGAGCCTGGCCCTCATCTCCCTTGGCGGACGCCGCACTTGGATGCCCGCGTACGTCATCGCGGCAGCCGTGACGGACGTACCGGACGCGGCGAGCGGTGTGCCGTCGGGCGGACAGCACTCCGCGACAGGGCAGCTGTACGACCAGAAGTGATCGTCGGCGATGCAGAGGGTCTCGACCACGGGCACGTCGAGGCGGCCGCACGCCAGGCGCAGCATCTGTGCCAGCGGCTGCAGGCGCTCCATGACCTGCCGTCCGGTCTCAGTAGTCTTCGAGTCCTGGCAAAGGAACGCGACGATTCCGTCCGGCGTTCCGTCCTTCTTCTCGCTTCCGCTGATCAGGCACTTGGCCATCTCGTGTGCGACGGACGGCCAATCGCCGGGGCGCTCAGGGATCCCGAGACGCACGCGGCCGCCGAAGCGTCCGCGGTGCAGGGCGACGAGCACGATGCTGTCCTCGGGCCTGAACCCGAGCAAGTACGGGAGAGCCTCGGCCAGTTGGGACGGGTTGCGCAGGGTGACCTGGTCCGTGCCGGGTGCGCCGGCTGCTTCGCTGTGATTCGTCATGTGACGACCATGCCGCGAAACTCAAGATTCCGTTTTGACCTGTGGATAACCCGGATCAGGGACACGACAGGAGTTGTCCACAGGCCGGGAGGGGCATTCGCGCGAAGCCGACCCGTCGGGCCATGCTTGTCCCGGCAGTTCGCTCACATGCTGACGTCAGCTCAGCGGCGGTACGCAGGGCGGGACTTCACGTGCGTGACGACACTTCCACGGCATGGGCCACGACCGCCATCAGCCCGCCGCAGCCAGCACCAACGGAAGGACCTGCTCGCTCCCCGCCTGTCGGAGCAGCCGCGCAGCGACCGCGAGGGTCCAGCCGGAGTCCGTGTAGTCGTCCACGAGCAGGACCGGACCGGGTGTCCCGGCCAGGGCGGCGGCCAGGTCGTCAGGAACGGTGAAGGTCCCGGACAGTGCCCTGAGGCGCTGGGCGGAGTTACTGCGGCGTGCCGCGTGTACGTCGCCCGACCCGGTGTACGCCAGCGCGCCCAGGAAGGGGAGGCGGCCGATGGTCGCGATGCCCTGCGCGAGAGTGCCGACCAGTTGCGGGCGGGTCAGGGACGGCACGGCGACGACTCCCACCGGCCGGGCAGAGGCATCCGCAACATTCGGCGCCCAGCCCCCGGGAGAGCGCGCCCAGTCGGCGATGACCGCCACCGCGGCCTTGAGGACGTCGTCGGGGACGGGACCGTCGGCCGCGGTCTCGGCCAGTAGCGGGCGCAGTCGGTTGCCCCAGCCGATGTCCGAGAGGCGTCCCAGGGCACGCCCGGTGGAGCACTGCTCCTTGGCCGGGATGCGTCCCTTGAGGTCGATGCCCAGCGCGGGCATCCCCGTCGGCCACATGCGGCGCGGCTCGACCTCCACCCCCGGGCGATCCAGCTCCCTGGCGGCCCCGGTCAGCATCTCCGCCGAGACCGAGGAATCGGCCCAGGCCCCCGCACAGTTGTCGCAACGCCCGCACGGCGCCGCCCCCTCGTCGTCCAACTGCTGCCGCAGGAACTCCATCCGGCACTGGGACGTGCTCGCGTAATCGCGCATGGCCTGCTGCTCGGCCGCCCGCTGCTTGGCCACCCACGCGTAGCGCTCGGAGTCGTACACCCAGTCGGCTCCCGTGGCCGTCCAGCCGCCCTTCACGCGCCTGACCGCACCGTCGACATCCAGCACCTTCAACATCGACTCGAGGCGGCTGCGCCGAAGATCGACCGCCGCCTCCAGGGCGGGCACGGACAGCGGCCGCCCCGCACCCTCGAGTGCCGAGAGGGTCTGCCGGACCTGCGTCTCGGGCGGGAAGGCCGTGTCGGCGAAGTAGCGCCAGATGGCCTCGTCCTCCTTGCCGGGCAGCAGCAGGACATCGGCGTGGGCCACACCGCGCCCCGCACGCCCCACCTGCTGGTAGTAGGCAATCGGTGAGGACGGCGAGCCGAGATGGATCACGAACCCGAGGTCCGGCTTGTCGAAGCCCATCCCCAGCGCGGAGGTCGCGACCAGCGCCTTCACCCGGTTCTCCTGAAGGTCGATCTCGGCCTGAAGCCGGTCGGCGTTCTCCGTCTTGCCCGTGTACGAGGCCACGTTGAAGCCGCGCTGACGCAGGAATGCGGTGGCCTCCTCGGCCGCGGCCACCGTCAGCGTGTAGATGATGCCGGAGCCCTGAAGCTCGTCCAGGTGCTCGGCGAGCCAGCCCAGCCGGTGCGCGGCGTCCGGCAGCCGGACCACACCCAGGCGCAGACTTTCCCGGTCCAGCGGGCCTCGTAGCACCAGCGCCTCGCCGGCACCCGTACCCAGCTGATCGGCCACGTCCGCGGTCACCCGCGCGTTCGCCGTCGCGGTGGTGGCCAGTACCGGCACACCGGCGGGAAGCTCGGCCAGCATCGCGCGCAGCCGGCGGTAGTCCGGCCGGAAATCATGACCCCAGTCGGAGATGCAGTGCGCCTCGTCGACCACCAGCAGGCCGGTGGTGGCGGCGAGCTTGGGCAGCACCTGATCGCGGAAATCCACGGAATTGAGGCGTTCCGGACTCACGAGGAGAACGTCGGTCTCGCCGCGCTCGACCTCCTCGTAGATGGTGTCCCACTCCTCGGGGTTGGCCGAGTTGATCGTGCGTGCCTGGATACCGGCCCGCGCCGCCGACTCGACCTGGTTGCGCATCAGGGCCAGCAACGGCGAGATGATCACCGTGGGACCGGAGCCACGCCGCCGCAGCAAGGCTGTGGCCACGAAGTACACCGCCGACTTGCCCCAGCCGGTGCGCTGCACGACAAGAGCACGCCGACGTTCCTCGACCAGGGCCGCCACGGCCTGCCACTGATCCTCCCGAAGGCGCGCCGAACCCCCCGGATCGCCGACCAGCTCAGCAAGGATGGCGTCGGCCTCGGCACGCAGCTCCTGGTTACTCATGCCCCCATGCAACCCCACACCACTGACAACGGCCCAATCACCCGCCGTGATGATCACGGCCGGACCTCGTCCACCCACCTGCCTGAAGGGTGTCCCACCAGGCAGCGAGGCCCTCCTGATCCCATTCCTCAGGCGCCCCGATCGCCTACATCGAGGGATGTTGCCGCTGGTCCCGGCCGCAAAGACGTGAACCTGGCGTCGTGGGCGGCGGCGCTGGGCAGGGATATAGCCGACGCTTCCCCAGATACTGGTCCCCGGCCCCAATTGCTCGTTGCCGCAAGCCAGTGCGAAGGGAAGAATTGGAATCGCTCCCGCGCGGCTCGATCGTGGTCCGGTAGGGCTGTGCCGCGGTGCGCTCCCGCAGTCCGACCCCGCCCGCAGTGTGGGCGCGTAGCCGAAGGGAGGACCGTGACCTTCGGATTCGCTCCGTCCTCGGCGGCATCGTTGTCGACGTCATCGACGCGTGCCGACATGTCCGCCGACTCCGCCCACCAACTCGCCAGGATGCTCGAACCCGCGGAATGGGCCGCGGCGGGGATCCCACTGCTGCGCAATCCGCGCGAGGTCGTCAGCGGCCTGCACGCCAGGCACCGCCCCAAGCCGCAGACGGCCGTCGTGGCCGTTCTCGACACGGAGGAGCGGCTCAGCGCCAGCGCGTCGTTCGCGCGGCGCGCGAGCGCGGCGGACGGCTGGGTGTTCCGCAATGCACTGCTCACGCACCTGCGCCGGGTCATCCCGCACGATCTCCGGCGTCGCACACCGGTGCGCACGGCCGTACTGCTCTACTGCCGTGAGGGCGACGCGCGTTGGACCGAGGAGGACGGTGCGTGGATGTGGGGGCTGCGGGATGCCTGCACACTTCATGGGCTGCGCTGCGGGGCGTACATCACCATGACGCGGGACGGCTGGCAGGTACTCGGCGAGGGGCGTGGCGGCCGGCGGCCCAGTCTGGGGTCGACGCCCGAAGCGTTCGAGGGCTCTACCGAGCCGCCGCTGCCACGCGCGGGAGGAGCCGCGTCGGAGGTACTGCGCCGCGCGGCCGCCCGCTGAGAGCTGCCGCGGAAACGGACCCCTGCCGATACGGGCCCGCAGACACACGGCGCCGCCGGCCGCCCCAAGACCGTCGAGCGGTCCGGGCAGCCGGCGTGCGGCGTGTCAGACTCCGGCGCCCAGCAGGGAGTTGATCCGCTGCGGGTCTCCGCACACAACCAGCAGGGCGCCCGCCCGGCCGAGGGCGAGAGGCAGAGCGGTGGCGCCCGCCTCGTCGTCACCGCCGTTCAGCGCTACGACGACCACCGGCCGCTTCGTGGCGCGCTCGACGGCACCGGCGCCGACGTAGAAGACGTCGTCACCCGCGTCGTGCTGCGCCCAGTAGGCGGTGTCGCCGAAGGACAGCTCGTGGGTGGCCCATGGGTGCGGGTCACCGATGGTGATCACCAGCACCTCGCCGGGCGCGCGGCCCGAGTCGAGGAGCAGGTCGACGGCTTCCTCCGCAGCGTCCAGGGCGCCCTCGACCGAAGCCGGGATCAGCTGGATCTGCGGCTGCGCGGGCGCGGTCGGCACGGCGCCGGGAGCGGTCGGAGCCGAAGGCTCCGGCTTGACGGCGGGCGCCGACTCGCGCGACGTGCGCTGCGCGGGCGGCTTCGGCCGTGCGGGACCCGGGCGTCCGGGTCGCGGCGGCGCCGCGGGACGCGGGCCGGGTACGGGGCGGGGGGTCGGCGCACTGCGGCCGCTGGGGGCAGAAGTGGCGCGGGGACCCTGGGCACTCTCGTAAATCTGAGGCTCCTCGGGAAGGAGAGGCATGAGCTGATGTCTATCAAACACCGGTGCGAGTGGCTCCGGCGGGTGGCACATGAGTGCGAGCGGAAGGTCAGAAGTCGAAGCCGAGCTGGCCTTCGATCTCCGGAACGTTTCCGTCCGCCCAGCTGCGGGCCTTCTTGAGGTGCCGCCACTGGGGCAGCGCATCAAGATACGCCCACGTGAGCCGGTGGTACGGGGTGGGCCCCCGCTCCTCCAGCGCGGCTTTGTGGACCGGCGACGGATAACCGGCGTTGGCCGCAAAACCGAAGTCTGCATGTTCGATGCCCAGTTCGGCCATCATTTTGTCGCGCCGAACCTTGGCGATCACCGATGCCGCGGCGACGGCCACACAGGACCGGTCACCCTTGATCACCGTACGGACCTGCCAGGGAGCACCGAGGTAGTTGTGCTTCCCGTCGAGGATGACCGCGTCCGGACGGACCGGAAGGGCCTCGAGGGCGCGCACCGCGGCGAGCCGCAGAGCGGCCGTCATCCCCAGCTCGTCGATCTCCTCGTGGGAGGCGTGCCCGAGAGCATGTGCCGTCACCCAGCTCTCCAGCGTCTCGGCGAGCGCCTCGCGCCGCTTCGGGCTGATCAGCTTGGAGTCGGTGAGCCCTTCGGGGGGTCGGCGCAGCCCGGTGACGGCGGCGCACACAGTGACCGGCCCCGCCCACGCACCGCGACCGACCTCGTCCACACCGGCGACGATCTTGGCTCCGGTGGTGGCGCGCAGTGAGCGCTCGACGCTGTGAGTGGGTGGTTCGTACGGCATGGCGCCAGATAGCGTACGCCGCCTTGACCCCTCAGCGACACCCGGTACGACCAGCCCGTTCTCCGTAGCTGACGTCGGCGGGGGCGAAACCTCCGGTTCACGGCCGACCCGACGAGGGCGCGGCCCCCGCACCACCCGGGCGCCGGGCCTCGATCCGCAGCCCGCAAGGCGCCGACGCCGCCCCGCGTCACGCCCCCAGCGGCCGCAGCAGCGGAACCATCACCTGATCGATCATTTCCGTGAGATCACGCTCTCCCCATTCGCTTGCGCACACCTTGGAGCGGTACATCATCATCGCCGGGATGACATCGCAGACGTACGCGTCCATGGCGTCAGGGCGCACCTCTCCGCGCTGAATGCCGCGGTGCACGACCTCTTTGATCAGCTCGACGCTCGGCTGGACGACCCCCTCGAAGATCACCTCATGGAAGCGCTGGGCCGTCGCCGAGTCGCATTCGTGAAGAACCGACCGCAGAGCGAATCCGGGGCGCGAGTACATCGCCTCACGCATCAGGCGGCACAGCTCGATCAAGTCCTCCCGGACGCTGCCGCAGTCCGGCGCTCCGTCGAGCTTGGGCAGCGCCGCCTGGAGGGCGTCCACGACGAGCTCCTCCTTGGAGGGCCAGCGGCGATAGACGGCGGCCTTGCCCGTCTGCGCCCCGGCGGCGACGCCCTCCATCGTGAGGGCGTTCCAGCCGACCGTACTGAGCTGCTCCAGCGCGGCTTCCAGGATGGCCCGCTCCAGTACGGGGCCACGCCGGCGCAGGGTGGCCGTCCGAGCGGGGGCGGCCGTCCAGCGCGAAGTATCCATCGTCTTCTCTCCGTCGGGGATCCGGGCGTTCAAGGCAGCTTCTTCAGTGAACGGTTGCGTTCACTGATGGGGAGTCACTACCGTTTGACGCGACAGTGAACGGCTGCGTTCACTAACGCACTCGTGGGGGATCCATAGTGTCAACCTCTCAGTTAACTCAGGATCAGAAGCCGGACAAGCCAGGGAAGTCGGGGACAGCACGACGGGCGGGGCACCCCGGCATAGCCCTCTCCGTCATCGCGGCCTGCCAACTCATGGTGGTACTGGACGCGACGATTGTGAACATCGCGCTCCCGCACATTCAGGACGCGCTCAAGTTCTCCACCACTGACCTCACTTGGGTCGTCAGCGCGTACACGCTCACCTTCGGCGGCCTGCTGCTTCTCGGCGGCCGCGCGGGGGACATCCTCGGTCGCCGCCGCGTCTTCATGTCCGGCATCCTGCTCTTCACACTCGCCTCCCTGCTCGGCGGACTCGCCCAGGAACCCTGGCAGTTGCTGGCAGCTCGGGCGCTGCAGGGCGTCGGTGGCGCGATCGCGTCACCCACCTCGCTCGCCCTCATCACCACGACGTTCCCCGAAGGACCTGAGCGGAACCGCGCGTTCGGCGTCTTCGCGGCCGTCTCCGCGGGCGGCGGCGCCGTCGGTCTCCTCGCCGGCGGCATGCTCACGGAGTGGCTGGACTGGCGCTGGGTGCTGTTCGTGAACGTACCCATCGGCATCCTCATCGCCGTACTCGCGCCGATGTACATCAACGAGTCCGAACGCCACCCGGGACGCTTCGACATCGCGGGCGCGCTCACCTCCACGGCGGGCATGGCCTCGCTCGTGTACGGCTTCATCCGGGCGTCGGAGAAGGGCTGGCGGGACAGCGTCAGCGTGGGCTCCTTCGTCGCCGCCGTGGTGCTTCTGCTCGCCTTCGCCTTCATCGAGAGCCGGGCGAAGGAACCGATCACTCCGCTGCGGATGTTCGCCGACCGCAACCGCTCCGGCACGTACGTGATCATGCTGAGCCTGGCCGCGGCGATGTTCGGCATGTTCTTCTTCATCGTCCTGTTCGCACAGAACGTCCTCAACTACACGCCGATCGAAGCGGGCCTCGCCTTCCTCCCCGTGACGGCCGCGATCATCGTCGGCGCGGGCCTGTCCCAGCGACTGCTTCCGGTACTCGGCCCCAAGCCGTTCATGATGACCGGCGCGGCACTCGTCCTGCTCGGCCTCGGCTGGCAGACGTTCATCTCCCCTGACAGCTCGTACGTGGGCGGGGTGCTCGGCCCGATGCTGCTGTTCGGCGTCGGGATGGGGCTCAACTTCGTGACGCTCACCCTGACCGCGGTCTCCGGAGTCGCCCAGCACGAGGCGGGCGCGGCGTCCGGGCTGCTCAACGTGACGCAGCAGGTGGGCGGTTCACTCGGCCTCTCCATCCTGACCACGGTCTTCGGCACGGCCAGCCGCAACGAAGCCAAGGACCAGATCCCGTCCTTCCTGGCGCAGGCCACGCCCGAGCAGAAGGCGGAGTTCGCCCGGACCCACCAGCTCCCGGCTCCCTGGGGTCACCAGGTGCTGGCCGAGGGCATCTCGACCGCGTTCATTCCGGCCGCGGCGATGGCACTGCTCGCCCTGATCGTCGCCACTGTGGTGATCCGGGTGCGCAAGAGCGACCTGGAAGCGCTCGCGGGTACCGCGGGTGCGGCCGGGCCGGCGGGCGGCTGACGGGGGGATCCGCCCACCACTGCGGTGGGTGCCGGGCCGTCCGAGTCGATCGGGCAGCCCGGGACCCACCACACCGGAGCCGACGCATCCGCCACACCCGTGCAGTGCATCCATCACGCCCAGCGAGCGGTGAGCAGTGAGCGGTGAGCGGTGAGCCAACCGCAGGTCAGACCGGCAGTCCGGGCGCCCACTCCGGCAATGGCTCGGTCCGCTGCAACCACAGGTCCGCCGGAGCGCCACCCGGGCCTGAAGCGACTACTCCGCCCACGATCGCGCACGTCGTGTCCATGTCGCCGCCCACCTGGGACGTGTCCCAGAACGCGCGCTCGAAGTCGCCGAGCCCTCGCGCCGCCGACCACAGGGCGAAGGGCACGGTGTCGTGCGCCGTGGTGCGCCTGCCGCAGCCGAGGACCGCGGCAACCGTCCCCGCGTCGCCGTAGTCGAGCATGTCCCTGGCCCGCCGGAGCCCCGCACCCACCGCACTGCGTGGAACGAGCGCGATCACGCCGTCGAGCAGGGCCTGCGGGGTCGGCGGTCCTGCCGGATCGGCCACAATCGCGGCGGCTGCGGCCACGGCCATGGCCCCGACCACGGCCTCCCGGTGCTGATGCGTCGGATAGGCCGAGATCTCGGCCTGATGTGTGGCCTGCTCGGGATCGCCCGCGTACCAGGCGCCGAGCGGCGCGATCCGCATCGCCGCCCCGTTGCCCCACGAGCCCTGGCCCTTGAAGAGCGCGGAGGACAGAGAGCGCCAGTCGCCGCCCTCGCGGACTTGCCGGAGCAGCCGGTTCACCGCGGGACCGTAGCCCCGGTCGAAGTCGTGGTGCTCCGCGAAGGACCGGGCGAGCGCGTCCTGCTCGATCCGGTTCTCGGCGGCCAGGACCGCCACTACGGAGCACGCCATTTCGGTGTCGTCGGTCCACTGCCAGATACCGTCGGGCAGCTCGCGGCGCTTGAGCAGCGGATAGTTGGCGGGCACGAAGAACTGGGAGCCCAGCGCGTCCCCCACCGCCAGGCCGCGCAGGCTGGACAGCGCGCGGTCCAGCCGCACAGGAGAAGAGGAGTCAGCGATCATCGCCCTGCCACTCTAACCGGTGACTCCGTACGGCTCCGGGTCACGCCATCGTTCGAACGGCCGGTCCAAGGTGTATTTGCCGTCCTCCCCGAGAACGAGTGCCCGCGTCTCACCGTTCCCGGGATTCGACAGGCATTCGAAGTCGGCGACGGTCCAGTGGAACCAGCGCATGCAGAACAGCCGCATGGTGAGCCCATGGGTGACGAGGAGGACGTTCGACGGGTGGTCGTGCGCCTCGAAGCTCCGGTAGAGACTCTCCAGAAAAGCACCCACACGGTCGTACACGTCAGCCCCGGACTCGCCTTGGGCGAAGCGGTAGAAGAAGTGGCCGTAGGCGTCGCGGTACGCCTTCTGGAGGCGTACGTCGTCCCGTTCCTGCCAGTTTCCCCAGTCCTGCTCCCGCAGCCGCGGCTCCTCGCGCACGCGCACGCGTTCCGGGTCGAGACGGAAGGCGCGGAACGTCTGGTGCGTGCGGCGGTAGGGCGACACGTACACGCTCACCTGCTCGCGGCCGAACAGCTCCCGTAGGTACTTCCCCGTCTCGTCGGCCTGACGGTGCCCGGTCTCGGTGAGGGCCAGGGCATGGTCGGGCTCGCGTTCGTAGACGGTGTCGTCGGCGTTGCCCTCCGACTCGCCGTGCCTGACAAGGACAATGCGCCGCGGTCGTGCCATGCGGAAACCCTAGATCGGACGGGCCCGGTTCGAGCACCCGTACGGGCTCCATACGGCGTATGTCACATGGCGCGGCCCCTCTTCGCGGCCGGTCCGGCTCACACCGTCCAGGAGGGTTCGAGCTGGACGATGTCGCCCGTGATCCCGGCGATGTCGGTCTCCGTCTGGGCGCGGGTCGAGAGTCGCTCGACGCGTTCGGCCTGGTACTTGCCGTGCTCGGCCACGGAGTGCCACATCGACAGGATCAGGAACTCGTTGCCCGGTGCTTCACCGAACAGCCCGCGCACCATCCCCGGGGAGCCGGCCATCGCGGGGTTCCAGACCTTCTCCTGCATGAGCGCGAAGTGTTCCTCGCGGTCCGTGTGCACCCGGCAGTGCGCGAGACGCACCGTGTCCGCGTCCGTGAAGCGCGGCTCGAACCCCGTCTTCACGTCGAACCGGTGGTCGAAGAGCTTCACTTGGATGTCTTTGTACGTGCCCGACTGGGCAGCCGCGAGCCGGTCGTGCGAGCGCGCCATGAAGGAGTCGTAGAAGGCACGGCTCTCCCAGAAGCCGAGGACATGCGCCACCCCTGGCCGATTTCTGCTCCAGCCGCCGCCCTGCCCCCGGAACCCCGGCTCCCCCAGAAGCCCCGCCCACTTTCGCTGCCCCCGCTCGAAACCGCGTCGGTCGGTCACGGTGCAACGAATCCACTTGACCAGCACCGCGCCATCGTACGGCCCACGGCGTGGGTTCGGTCACGCTCCGGCGCCGCACATCCTGATCAGTCGCGCCGCGTCCTCGGCACTCAGTTCGATCCCGAACTCACGGGCGAGAAGGTCGATCAACTCGCCTTCCTGTACGTCCCGTTCGTCCCGTGTGCCGTCAGGATGCTCGATCGACAGCCGCATGTCGATCAGTGAGCGCTGGGTGTCGACGGCGGCACGCTGGACGACGGGCCGATGGGTGAAGGCGGACCGCGGATGCGTCGACGTGTAGTGGTTCATCAATACGTAGTCGACGGGATAGCGCTCCTCCAGGGTGAAGGCGTAGATCTCCTCCCATCCGCCGGGGCGCAGGCTCCGCAGGACCAGAACGCCTCCGGCCTCCGACACGAGACCGAACGTCCACGGCCCCTGACGCACCTCGATCCCGTCCCGCAGGGGGATCGGTTCGCGCAGCCCCTGGGCGCCGAAGCCCACGTCGCACAGCCACTCCTGACCGTCCTCCACGGTGACTCGGGTCAACATGTGGGTGACGGCGCGCATCGCCGTCGCCCCCACCCGGACGCGGGCCCCAAGTCCCTTCACGGAGTAGCCGATTCGCTCCAGAGCCGCCGCGAAGAGCAGGTTCTGCTCGTAGCAGTAGCCGCCGCGGCGCTGCCGCACGAGCTTCGCCTGGAGGGCAGCGGGATCCAGGTACACCAGCCGCCCGAGCATGATCTCCAGGTTCTCGAACGGGATCGACGCGAGGTGCGCCCTGTGCAGCGCGCGCAGCGTCTCCAGGTCCGGTTTCACGTCTCCCATGAAGCCGATTCGCGCCAAGTAGGCGTCGAGATCCAGGTCTTCCCCGTTCCAGGTCATGGTCACAATCGTAGGACGTAGCGTGTCCGTAGCAGTCATGCGCAGTCATGAACAGTCAGTCATGAACAGCCGTAACCAACAGCCGAGGAGGGGGAGTTCGGTGAGCAGTTTCAAGAAGGGGCTCAAGAAGGTCGAGGTCGCGCTGAAATGGGACCCGAGCCCGATCGGCACGCCGCCCCATGATCTCGACATCATCGCGGCGACCTACAGGTCCGACGATCCGGGCGGGGCACCGGCCTACGTCGTGCACTTCGACAGCCGCTCCCCCGACGGGACCATCACTCTCAACCGGGACAGCACCACCGGCCAGGGCTTCGGGTTCGACGAAGTCATGACACTGGAGCTGGAGCGCCTTTCGCCCTCCTACGCGCGCGTGGTCGTCGGTATCGCCATACAACAGGGCGAGCGGGCAACGGTGTTCGGCGCTGTGGCGAACACGGCGGTCCGCATCCGCGAGGGGTACACCGACCTCGCGCAGAACGACTTCTCCGTAGTGGCCGATTCCACGGCGGCCGTGATCGCCGAGTTCGCGAGGGACGACTCCGGAGAGTGGGCCTTCCGCGAGGTGCTCCAGGGCTTCGACAGCGACCCGACATCGTTCGCCGCCGTGATGGGCAGCGCGCGCTGAGGACTCCGGGAACGCACAACGGGTGAGGGGCGGCGGGCCTGTGGCCCGCCGCCCCTCACCTCAGTGCGTCAGATGATCAGCTGCACCCGCTGGTCGACCCACAGCCCTCGCAGATGTAGCACGAGCCGGCGCGCTGCATCTTCGTGCCGCAGGAGAAGCACAGCGGAGCGTCCGCCTGGATACCCAGCTGCATCTCCACGAGCTCGGCGCTGGTGTGCGCCTGCTGCGGAGCGGGCGCCACGGCCTCGGCCTTGGGGGCCTCGACGACGGCCTTCAGGGACTCGGTCTGCCGCGGGGCGGACTGAGCCAGACCCTCGACGTCGACATCGTCGATGGACTGCTCGTACGAGCCCGTCTCCAGGTGACGCTGACGCTCCTCGGCCGAGTGGATGCCGAGCGCGGAGCGCGTCTCGAAGGGCAGGAAGTCGAGCGCCAGGCGTCGGAAGATGTAGTCGACGATCGACTGCGCCATCCGCACGTCCGGGTCGTCCGTCATGCCGGCCGGCTCAAAGCGCATGTTCGTGAACTTCGAGACGTACGTCTCCAGCGGGACGCCGTACTGCAGGCCTACGGAGACGGCGATCGAGAAGGCGTCCATCATGCCGGCGAGGGTGGAACCCTGCTTCGACATCTTCAGGAAGACCTCGCCGAGACCGTCGTCCGGGTAGGAGTTGGCGGTCATGTAGCCCTCGGCGCCACCGACGGTGAAGGAGGTGGTGATCCCCGGGCGACCCTTGGGCAGACGCTTACGGACCGGACGGTACTCGACGACCTTCTCGACCGCGGTACGGATGGTGTCCTCGGCCTTGGCGGTGACCGCCTCCTTCTCCTTCTCCTTGGTCTTGGCGGAGAGGGGCTGGCCGACCTTGCAGTTGTCGCGGTAGATGGCGAGCGCCTTGACGCCCATCTTCCACGCCTCGAAGTAGACCTCTTCGACGTCCTCGACCGAGGCGGTCTCGGGCAGGTTGACCGTCTTGGACAGCGCGCCGGAGATCCAGGGCTGGATGGCGGCCATCATGCGGACGTGGCCCATCGCGGAGATGGAGCGCTCGCCCATCGCGCAGTCGAAGACTTCGTAGTGCTCGGTCTTCAGGCCGGGGGCGTCGATCACATTGCCGTGGTCGGCGATGTGGGCGACGATCGCCTCGATCTGCTCCTCCTGGTAACCCAGGCGGCGCAGGGCCTGCGGGACGGTGCCGTTGACGATCTGCATCGAGCCGCCGCCGACCAGCTTCTTGAACTTGACCAGGGCGAGGTCGGGCTCGAGGCCGGTGGTGTCGCAGGACATCGCGAGACCGATGGTGCCGGTCGGGGCGATGACCGAGGCCTGCGAGTTGCGGAAACCGTTCTTCTCGCCGAGGCGGACCACGTCCTGCCAGGCCTCCGTGGCGGCGGCCCAGATCGGCGCGTCCAGGTCGTCCATGCGGACGGCCTTGGTGTTCGCGTCGGCGTGCTGCTTCATGACCCGCTGGTGCGGCTCCGCGTTACGGGCGTAGCCGTCGTACGGGCCGACGACCGCGGCGAGCTCGGCCGAGCGCTTGTACGAGGTACCGGTCATCAGCGAGGTGATGGAGCCGGCCAGGGCGCGGCCGCCCGCGGAGTCGTACGCGTGGCCCGTGGCCATCAGCAGGGCACCGAGGTTGGCGTAGCCGATGCCGAGCTGGCGGTAGGCGCGGGTGTTCTCGCCGATCTTCTGCGTCGGGAAGTCCGCGAAGCAGATCGAGATGTCCATCGCGGTGATGACCAGCTCGACGACCTTGGAGAAGCGCTCGACGTCGAAGGACTGGAGGCCCTTGCCGTCGTCCTTCAGGAACTTCATCAGGTTCAGCGACGCGAGGTTGCAGGACGTGTTGTCCAGGTGCATGTACTCGCTGCACGGGTTCGAGCCGTTGATCCGGCCGGACTCCGGGCAGGTGTGCCACTGGTTGATGGTGTCGTCGTACTGGATGCCGGGGTCGGCACACGCCCACGCGGCCTCGGCCATCTTGCGGAAGAGCGACTTGGCGTCGACCTCCTCGATGACGTCACCGGTCATCCGGGCGCGCAGACCGAACTTGCCGCCGGTCTCCACGGCCTTCATGAACTCGTCGTTCACGCGGACCGAGTTGTTGGCGTTCTGGTACTGGACGGACGTGATGTCGTCGCCGCCCAGGTCCATGTCGAAGCCCGCGTCGCGCAGCGCGCGGATCTTCTCCTCTTCCTTCACCTTGGTCTCGATGAAGTTCTCGATGTCGGGGTGGTCGACGTCGAGGATGACCATCTTGGCCGCGCGGCGCGTGGCGCCACCCGACTTGATCGTTCCTGCGGAGGCGTCGGCACCGCGCATGAAGGAGACGGGACCGGAGGCGTTGCCGCCCGAGGACAGCAGCTCCTTGGAGGAACGGATCCGCGAAAGGTTCAGGCCGGCGCCGGAGCCGCCCTTGAAGATCATGCCCTCTTCCTTGTACCAGTCGAGGATCGACTCCATGGAGTCGTCGACGGCCAGGATGAAGCAGGCGGAGACCTGCTGGGGCTGCGGCGTACCGACGTTGAACCACACCGGAGAGTTGAAGCTGAAGATCTGGTGCAGGAGGGCGTACGCCAGCTCGTGCTCGAAGATCTCGGCGTCGGCGGGCGAGGAGAAGTAGTTGTGGTCCTCTCCGGCCTTCCGGTACGTCTTCACGATCCGGTCGATGAGCTGCCTGAGGCTCACCTCGCGCTGCGGGGTGCCGACCGCGCCGCGGAAGTACTTGCTGGTGACGATGTTGACCGCGTTCACCGACCAGAAGCCGGGGAACTCGACGCCACGCTGCTCGAAGTTGATCGAGCCGTCGCGCCAATTGGTCATGACGACGTCACGGCGCTCCCACTCCACCTCGTCGTACGGGTGCACGCCGGGAGTCGTATGGATGCGCTCGATACGCAGCCCCTTGCTGGCCTTGGCTCCCTTGGCGCGGGAACCTCGTGCCGGGCCACTCGTCGTCTCTGTCATGCCGCCTCCCTATACCGGGCTAAAACGCCCCGAAGTGCCTCGATCTTCCCGTGGCACGGTGTGTGTCTTGTATTGCGGACGCCGCTCTTGCCGCCCGCAACAGGTCTGGATGGCCGCCGACCGGCCCCTGGGCCGTCAGTCGGCAGCGGTGGCGGGCACGGGGACTTCGACAGTCCCTCCGGGCCCGCAGTCACATGGTTCGCGCTCTCCGCCCGCGTCGCCGCGGCTCGCACCCGGCAGCTGTTCCCTCAGCTCCGCGATGGCCGAGTCGAAGTCCTCCAGCGAATTGAACGCCCGGTACACGGACGCGAAGCGCAGGTAGGCGACGAGGTCGAGTTCCTGAAGCGGGCCGAGTATGGCCAGGCCCACGTCATGAGTGGTCAGCTCCGCACTGCCGGTGGCACGCACCGCCTCCTCGACCCGCTGGCCGAGCTGGGCAAGGGCGTCCTCGGTGACGGGGCGACCCTGGCATGCCTTACGGACGCCGTTGATCACCTTCGTACGACTGAAGGGTTCGGTCACCCCGCTCCGCTTGACCACCATGAGCGAGCACGTCTCCACGGTCGTGAAACGACGGGAGCAGTCGGGGCACTGGCGGCGCCTGCGGATCGACGTCCCGTCGTCAGTGGTGCGACTGTCGACGACACGGCTGTCGGGGTGCCTGCAGAAGGGGCAGTGCATGGAACTCCAACCCTCCTTCACAGCACGACTCAATGGCCCCGGGAGGCCCTTCAGGCCCCTCGAAGCAGCCCCAAGCATAGGCGATGACCGAGGCCTCGATGGACCGGGGACCACAACTTCTGGGCTGCTGCCGCAATCCAACCACTAGATCTGGGGTTTGGTCGCTAATTCGCCCCACGCGTGTCGCTTTCACCTCACGAACGCCAGGGCGGGAGCGCGCCCATGACGGATGCACGCAGATCACGGGCGGCGGCGCACGGAGAGGGGGCCGGTTCCGGGCTGATGGACCACCGGATGGCACACTGGGAGCCCCACGGAGTGGGTCACGACCTCGGCGATGAAGCGTACCGTAATCAACCGAATTGCCACTCCGGCGAAGCGCAAGGCATACACCCAGGCACATGATCACGACAAGCAATCTGCGATTTTTCACTCGAACGTGTGTTTGGCGCAACCTTTCGAAAGCAACTACCGTTGGCTAGCTAGGGAGAACATCTCGAGAGGGGCCGACAGACGTGACCACCACCGCAGACAGCGCCACCATCACTGCCCAGGACCGTTCCCAGGGCCGACTCGAGCCGGTGCATGCCATGAATGACGCATCCATGAGCCCGGAGGGGCCGAAGCCCGCGCGCTCCCTGCCGGGCCGACCTCCTGGGATCCGCGCCGACAGCTCGGGGCTGACGGACAGGCAGCGCCGCGTCATCGAGGTGATCAGGGACTCCGTGCAGCGGCGTGGTTACCCGCCGTCGATGCGGGAGATCGGCCAGGCGGTGGGCCTGTCGAGCACGTCGTCGGTCGCGCACCAGCTGATGGCCCTGGAGCGCAAGGGCTTCCTGCGCCGGGACCCGCACCGCCCCCGCGCCTACGAGGTCCGGGGCTCCGACCAGCCGAGCGCACAGCCCACGGACACCGCGGGCAAGCCGGCCGCCTCGTACGTCCCGCTCGTCGGCCGCATCGCCGCCGGTGGCCCGATCCTCGCCGAAGAGTCCGTCGAGGACGTGTTCCCTCTCCCCCGGCAGCTGGTCGGAGACGGTGAGCTGTTCGTCCTGAAGGTCGTCGGCGACTCGATGATCGAGGCCGCGATCTGCGACGGGGACTGGGTCACGGTCCGCCGCCAGCCGGTCGCGGAGAACGGCGACATCGTCGCCGCGATGCTCGAGGGCGAGGCCACCGTCAAGCGGTTCAAGCGCGAGGACGGCCATGTGTGGCTGCTGCCGCACAACTCCGCGTACCAGCCGATCCCCGGCGACGAGGCGACGATCCTCGGCAAGGTGGTGGCAGTTCTGCGGCGGGTGTGACACCGCGCCCCTGACCGGGCCCCGGAACCAACTGCGCCGGTTCCGGGGTCCTGCTGTGTCCTGGCCCTGCCGAGTGTCCGGGTCCTGCCGCGTCCGTGGCGAGCTGCGTCGCGGAGCCCCGCGGTGTCCGGGGCTCCGCGTGCATGTGCGCGCGGTCTGCGTGGCTACGCGCTCTCTTCGGCTTCGGCGGTCGCCTTCGCGTCGATCGCCGCCAGCGACCGCCGCACCTGATTCCGGTCCGTCGTGTACCAGAAGTCCGGCATCGAGGCCCGCAGATAGCTGCCGTACCGGGCCGTTGCCAGCCGCGGGTCCAGGACCGCCACGACGCCGCGGTCCCCCGTCGCCCGTACGAGACGGCCGGCGCCCTGGGCCATCAGCAGGGCCGCGTGCGTCGCCGCCACGGCCATGAAGCCATTGCCGCCGGCGTCCTCGACAGCCTTCTGGCGGGCGCTCATCAGCGGGTCGTCCGGCCGCGGGAACGGGATCTTGTCCATGACCACGAGCTGGCAGCTGGCACCCGGGACATCCACTCCCTGCCACAGGGAGAGCGTGCCGAACAGGCACGTCTTCGGGTCGGCCGCGAACCCCTTGATCAGCTCACCGAGCGTTTCCTCGCCCTGGAGCAGGATGGGGAACTCGGGAAGCCGGGTCCGCAGCTCCTCCGCCGCGGCCTGGGCGCCACGCATCGACGAGAAGAGCCCCAGCGTCCGGCCGCCGGCGGCCTGCATCAGCTCGGCCAGCTCGTCCATCATGTCGCTGCGGGTGCCCTCGCGCGCGGGGCGTGCCAGGTGCTTGGCGACGTAGAGAATGCCCTGCTTGCGGTACTCGAACGGCGATCCGACGTCGACGCCCCGCCACTGCGGGAGACCCTCGCCCTGCTGGCCCTCGGGGGCCAGGCCCAGAGAGGCACCCACCCCGTTGAAATCGCCACCGAGCTTGAGTGTCGCCGAGGTCAGGACGACGGACCGGTCCGTGAAGAGCTTCTCCCGCAGCAGGCCGGACACCGACATGGGGGCAACCCTGAGGGACGCGCCGAAGCGGTCGTGGCGCTCGTACCAGACGACGTCGTATTCCGAGCCGTTCGTGATGCGCTCGGCCACGTCGTGAATGCTCTCCACGGAGGCCAGGGCCTGCTTGCGCACGGCGTCCTCGTCCTGGACGGACTTGTCACGCGTGGTCCCCATGGCCGAGATGACGGTCCTGGAGGCGTCCCGAAGCGCCATCAGCGCGTAGCCGAGGTCCTCCGGGATCTCTTCCAGACGGCCGGGAAGCGCCAGCTCCATGAGCCGCTCGAAGCCCTCGGCGGCGGTCTGGAGCTGATCGGCCGCCTTCTCGTTGACCAGCTTGGCGGATCGGCGCACCGCGCGGTTCACCTGCCCCGGGGTGAGCTCGCCCGTCGCCACACCCGTGACCCGGGAGACGAGCTCGTGCGCCTCGTCCACGATCAACACCTCGTGGGACGGCAGGACAGGCGCCCCCTCGATGGCGTCGATCGCCAGGAGCGCGTGATTCGTGACGATCACATCGGCGAGCTTGGCCCGCTCGCGGGCCGCCTCGGCGAAGCATTCCTGCCCGTACGCGCACTTGGTGGCGCCCAGGCACTCCCTGGAGGAGACCGACACCTGGGACCAGGCCCGGTCGGAGACTCCGGGCGTCAGATCGTCCCGGTCGCCCGTCTCCGTCTCGTCGGCCCAGTCCCGCATCCGCAGCAGGTCCTGGCCGAGCTTGCTGGTCGGAGCGGCCGCCTCGAACTGGTCGAAGAGGCCCTCCTCCTCGTCCTGCGGCGCTCCCTCGTGGAGGCGGTGCAGACACAGATAGTTCGACCGGCCCTTGAGCATGGCGAACTGGGGGCGCCGACGCAGCAGGGGGTGCAGCGCGTCGACCGTGCGTGGCAGGTCCCGCTCGACGAGCTGACGCTGGAGGGCCAGTGTGGCCGTCGCGACCACGACCCGCTCCCCGTGCGCCAGGGCAGGCACCAGGTAGCCGAGGGACTTACCGGTACCCGTGCCTGCCTGTGCGAGCAGGTGGGAACCGCCATCGATCGCCTCGGCGACGGTCTCGGCCATGGTCACCTGGCCAGGGCGTTCCGTACCGCCGACGGCAGTGACGGCGGCGTGCAGGAGTTCGGGGAGGGAGGGCTTCGTCATAGCTCGACCACCCTACGGGGCACCACTGACAATCCCGCGATCAAGGCTGGTGCAGAGGGTTGGGCACGGTGCCGTGCACGGCGGCGTGGGGGCGCTGGGGCCGGTCGCGGTAACCGTCCAGGTGCAGTCGGTTGCGATTGAGGCAGAGCCGCTCGATACGGGGGGTGAGGAGGTCGAACATCTCGTACCGCTCCTTGAGCTCGGGGAAGCGCGCTTGATACCGCAGGATCTCTCCGCGCACCAAGGACCAGAACTTCTCTTCCGTGACCCCCAGTTGCTCCTCGCACAGGGGCGCCAGATACCGGAAGACGCCGACGAAGAGCCCCGAGTGGATGAACTGGGTCAGGAAAGCGGGCGGCTCGGTGAGCAGGATCTCGCGAACGTCCTGCGGCATGCGCTCGTGTTCGGGCAGCGGCTCGGCACTCACGTTCACGTCGTCGACGAAGTCCTTCACCGCGAGCCGCACCGGCACGTCGTGGTCGTCGAAGACGACGATGGCGTTCTCTCCGTGCGGAGAGAACACGGTGCCGTAGCGGTAGAGGAAGTGCAGAAGCGGGGGCAGCAGGGCCGCGAAGAGCCGGCGCAGCCACACCTCGGGGGTCAGGCCCGAGCGGGCGACGAGCTCCGCCGTGAATGACCGGCCGTGCGGGTCTGCGTGGAGCAGTGAGGCCAGCGTGCGGGCCCGCTCGCCGGGGGCGAGATACCGGGAGACCGGTTCGCGCCAGATGGCGCCCAGCAACTCCTTGTATTGATATGGGACTTCTTCGAGGCCGTCGTACGCAGGATGCTCGACGGCGACGGAAGCCACCTCTCCAAGGAGGATGACCCCGCAATCGTCCTTCAAGAAGGGATCGGTTTCGCGGAGGGAGTGCATCCACGCGGTCACCGACGGTGCCGCGAGAGTGCGCTCTGTGGGCAGGCCGCGCCACACGAGGGTGTTGAGTACGGAGAGCGGGAGCTTCACCGTGTGGCGGTCAGGGCGCGAGATGTTGAGGAACGTACGGATGGACTGCTGGGGCAGGCGTACGTCGCCGTCGGTGGGGAGCGGCACGATGGCGTCCGTCGCGACGGGGCCGGCGAAGAGCGGCAGCACGATGTTGCTCCACTGCCACGGGTGTACCGGTAGGTACAGGTAGGCCTGGGGGTCCAGGCCACGCGTCCGGAGGGCCTTGGCGAAGGAGTCCCGCGCCGCCGGGGAGAGCTCACGATCGTAGAGCCGTTGGGCTGTCGCCAGGTCCGCGACGCCTCTGTAGGCGGCGATCCGTGTGTGGACGGCGATCCACGGGAGCGTCCCGGGGATACGGGCCTCGGGGGCCCAGCGGGCTGTGTCGGCCGCCGAGAAGCCCATGCGGCCCTTGTTGAGGACGAGCCAGGGGTGGCCCGTCTGGTGGCCTTCCAGCTCGGCGTATCCGAGTTCGGCGAGCTGGGCCGCGGAGAGCGCGGTGTGGTCGAGACGGGCGTCGGCGGCGAGGGTGACGGTGAGCTCGCGGATGAGATGCCCGAGCGTGGCGCCGTCGAGGCCGAGGACGTGTTTGGCGCGTAGGAGGAAGGCGAGGGGGTCGGTGAAGTGTTCCGGCGGCTTCGTTCCGGTGATTGGCGGATCGGGCTCGGCGCCGTCCGCGTCCATATCCGTCTGCGTGGGACGGCCCCCGATCCACTGGATGCTGCCCGGATCCACGAGCCAGCTGCCGTACGCGGCCCTGCGGGCCCGGAACTCGAACGCGCTGCCGGACGGCATGTGGGCGCCCTCGACGGACAAGCGGTAGAGGTCCGTCGGTAACGGCCCCGGTCCGGGCCCATGCACCCGCTCGGGGCTCGGCTCCGGCTCACGTTTCGGTTCGATGATCTCCTCGTACGCGAACTCCCCGATCATCTTCGCCAGCAGCCGGGCTGCGGCGCGCTCCCAGGTCTCGGAGGTCAGCTCCGCTGGGTCGTACAGAGCGGAGGACGCTACGGAAGTCTGGGGCGCGGACGGATTCGGCACGGGGACTCCTCGGGAGGGAACCGGATCGAGGTGAGCGATGTACTAAGAGTGACGGGCTCACAGCAGAGCGCGCAGGGCCCGGTCTCGGATCATGAGTGCGGCTCGCTTGTCGGGAAGGTCCACCTCGGCGGAGAAGCGGAAACCAGCACTCAAGAACGCTGATACGGAAGGGGTGTTGCGAAGGTCCGGCTCTGCGACGACACGAGCGCAGGGCGGACGATGGTCGAGTACGAGGCCGGCGACGGCCCGGAGCAGGCCCGTGCCGAGCCCTCGGCCGCGGTTGGCGACACCGCCGATGAGGAGGTGAACACCGGTGTCGTGCGGGCGGGCGGGGTAATGGCGGGCCAGTGGGTCGAGGTCGGCGCGGTAGATCTCCCAGTAGCTCATCGGGGTGCCGTCCAGTACACCGAGGCAGGGGACGCTGCGCCCGTCGCCGTCCAGTTGGGGGCGGAGATGCTTCTCCGTGACGGCTTCCGGGCCCTCGAGTTCCCAGAATGCAGCGACGGCTGGGTCGTTCATCCAGCGACTGATCAGCGGCAGGTCGCGTTCGATACGGACGGGAACCAGCTGGAAGACGCCGGAACGTGTGGTGACCGGTCCCCACGCTCCGACGTTGTCGAGCAGGTCGTCGTCCGTGAGGGCCGTCGAGGGGCCGCCCGGTCCGTGCGCTCCTGTTCCCTCACCTGCGTGCCCATACGTGGCGGAGTCTGCACCCGTCCCCTGCCCCGCGCTGCCGTTGGCCTGCCCGCCGGCTCCACCCTGCCCGGTGATCAGGTCGATGAGTTCGTCGGGCAGACGCAAATCCAAGGTGTCGGCGGCGTCCATGCCGGCACTCGGATCGGAGCCGGTGAGCTCGTCGGCGCCGGGGCCCGTGTCGGTGATCTCGTCGGTGACGGCATCGGTCAGGGCGGCAGCGGGGGTGACTTCGGCGTCGGTGCGCGCGTCGGTGGGTGACACGGCGACGTTCCTCTCAGGGGATGGGGTGGGGCATGTTCCTCAGGAATGAAGGGGGTTGGCGATGGTGACGTAGACGGACTGGGTGTCGACGGGGCCGACGAGTTCGTCGAGTCCGTGCAGGCGGGTGAGGAGGTTGGCCTTGCAGCGCAGGGCCGGGGAGTCGAGGAGGTATCCGGGCAGTGGGCTGCGGAGCTTGTCGGGGCCTGACGCGACATCGGCGAGGAATCCTCGGAACGCGGCGAGCAACAGCCGTTCGTCCGCCAACTGTTGAGAGCCGAAGGCTCCGATGAGACCGAAGATGTTGTTGATCCCGAGGTAGTAGGCGAACCTCTCGTCGGTGACGTCGTCGGTGACGAAGGTGTCGCTGTGGCTGCCGATGCCGGGCAGCCGGCTGTCCAGCTCGGCGCGCCGGGACTCGCGGAAGTAGTAGCCCTGGTTGTCGCGGTAGCGGCCGCCGACGGGCCAGCCTTCGGGGTCGAGCAGCAGCAGCGTGTTCTGCTGATGGGCCTCCAGGGCTACGCCGGCGGTGCTGTCGAGCCAGAGCACGGGGCGTACGACGTGTTCGAGGTAGCGCAGGAACCACTCGGCGGCGACGGCGCCGCGGGGGCGGCCGGTGCGGCCGGCGAGGCGGGTGATGGTCTCGGCGAGGCGGGAGCGCATGAGCTGGCGGTCCCGTTGTCCGTGGGGCACGGCCGGGGGCCTGGGCGACACGAAGCCGGCGATGCAGGCCGCGTCGTCTCCGGGTGCGAACGGGTTGTTCCGGATCATCACGTCCAGGCCGGGTACCGGTTCGCCGTCGGGGTCGTTCACGGCGAGCCAGGCCGGGTCGCGGACGATGTCGAATCCGGGGTGGGCGGCCTGCCACTGCTCGAAGAGGCCCGTACGCAGCAGTCGGTGGACCTCGACTCCGCGGTGGAGTTCCTTGCGGAGGTTCTCCCGACGGGAGTTGGTGATGCGCAGGCCGAGCGAGAGCTTCAGCATGGCCGATGCGTCGGACCGGTAGAGGGTACGGACAGAGGAGGTGGGGTACCAGGGGGCACCGTGAGGACCGAGGTCACGCAGAAGGCCGGCGTCGAGGAGGGCCGCCGTCCGGGGGCGGTGCTTGAGCTCGCGAACCTGCCAGGGATGCAGGGGCAGCGCGGCGTGGCCATCGGGCAGGGGCAGCTCCGTCCCGGCGAGTTGGAGGGTGAGCTGGTCCGCGGGGAGGGGACGGCCCCGCTGGGTCCAGGCCGAGTCCATCGCGAGCACCGAGCGGTTCACCGCCATCCAGTGCAGGGGGAAAGATCCCTGCGACTCAGGTGAATAGAGATGGGATTCGGCCTCGGACAGGCCCTCGCGGCTCTTCGGGGTCGGGTGCAGGGGGTGGCCGAGCAGGAGTGACTGTTCGGCGGCCAGGAAGAGGTCGGTCGTGTCGCGGGGGTTGCTGCGGCGGTGAGCGATGAAGTCGGCGGTGCGGCGCACCGAGTCGGCGACGCGTCCCACCAGATCGGCTCCGTCGCCGCAGGAGGTGGGGTGGGAGGGCTCGGAGGTGGCCGAGTGGGAGGGCTCGTGGCGGGTGGCCCCGGGGGGCTCCGAGGCGGTCGGCGTGGGCGCCGGGACGCTCGGGTTCGGCGCCGGGGCGGTCGCGGGCTGCGGCGCGATGAAGGTGTCCGGCGTGCCGGCCGACCCCGGCACCGAGCCTTCCCGCCGGGCGACATCGACACCGCCCCGCACCGGGGCTTCACCGCTGCCCCCCACCCTGGCGGCGCTTCCCGGGCCTGATGCCTCGCGGCTCAGGAGGGCGGCGACGGTGACGGCGTCGACCCGCGGGGCGTCCAGCGGGCCGTCCTGAAGATGGGGCATACCGAACCGGTGCCAGCCGGTCACGGACCAGTAGTGGACGGGGATGAGGAGGGCGGTGCCACTTGCGGGCAGAGGGATGCGCAGAGTGCCGTGCGGGGGTTCGGCCAGATCGTTCTCCCGCACCCAGCAGCGGAGCAGGTTCTCGACGGCCGCGGCCTGGGCCGCGGTGCCGGGGTCGGGATGCTCCAGCAGGTCGGCGGCGGAGCCGTGCAGATGCTCGACCTCCTGGCTGCCGTCCTTCTGCCGGGGGACCGTCCCGCGTTCCGGCGCAAGCTGGGGCTGCGTGTCGCAGGCTCCGCTCGCCTGGGGTCGGTGTCGGTCGTCGGGTGCGGGAGTGGCGTTCAACGGGGCTTCCTTGTGGGGTAGTTGACTCCGTGATGCGGCGGTCCGGACTGTCCGGTGTTCCGCCGCTGTCCGTGGTGGTCCGTGTTGTGGTGGCCCTGGCCTGGTGGGTGTGGGGTCTCAGGACGGGGCCGGTCCCGGCTGGGCTAGCCGCGATGGGTGCGGGCGGCTTGGGCCAGGGCGTCGGCGAGACGCTCGACGACCGCGGCAGCCTGTTCGTCGGTGATCGTGAGGGGCGGCAGGAGGCGTACGACGCTGGAGTGGCGGCCGCCGAGTTCGACGATGAGTCCACGGCGGAGACATTCGCGCTGCACGGACGCGGCCAGTTCGGGCGCCGGAGGACAGGGACTCGCGTCGCCTGCTGCGGATCGGCCCGGGTCCTGGGCGGCGCCCACGTCGACCAGTTCGACGCCGATCATCAGGCCGCGGCCCCGCACGTCCCCGATGCAGGGGTGTTCGGTTGCGAGGCCCTGGAGCTGGCCCACCATGCGGGCGCCCAGGAGGGCGGCCCGTTCGGCGAGACGGTTCTCCCTGACGTAGGCGAGGGTCGCGGCGCCGGCGGCCATGGCGAGCTGGTTCCCGCGGAACGTGCCGGCGTGGGCCCCGGGTTGCCAGACATCAAGGTCGTCGCGGTAGACGACGACGGCCAGGGGGAGGCTGCCGCCGATCGCCTTGGACAGAACCATGACGTCGGGCACCACGCCGCTGTGTTCGACGGCCCAGAAGGCGCCGGTCCTGCCCACGCCGGTCTGGACCTCGTCGGCGATCAGCGGGATGGAGCGGGCCGCGGTGAGTGCGCGCATCCGGCGCATCCAGGCGTCGGGCGCGGGGATCACTCCGCCTTCCCCCTGGACGGGTTCGAGGATCATGCCGGCGGGGTGTGGCACCCCGGACTTCGGGTCGTCGATGAGGGATTCGGTCCAGCGCGCGGAGAGTTCGGCGCCGCGTTCGCCGCCGACGCCGAAGGGACAGCGGTAGTCCTGCGGATAGGGCAGTCGCGCGACTCTGACGTCCTGCGCCCCGCCGGACGCTTCGAGCGCCCCCGCTGTCATCCCGTGATACGCGCCGGTGAAGGCGAGCAGTCCGGTGCGGCCGGTGGCCGTGCGGACGAGCTTCAGGGCGGCCTCCACCGCATCAGTGCCGGCCGGTCCGCAGAACTGGATCCGTGCGCGCTCGGCGAGCCCGGCGGGCAGCGTACGGAAGAGTTCCGTCGTGAAGGCGTCCTTCACGGGGGTGGCCAGGTCGAGCACGTGCAGGGGGGCGCCGGAGTCGAGTACGCGTCTGATCGCTTCGAGCACGACGGGGTGATTGTGGCCGAGGGCCAGGGTGCCCGCGCCGGAGAGGCAGTCGAGGTACCGGCGCCCGTCGGCGCCCTCGATCGTCAGGCCGCGTGCCCGCACGGGCACGATCGGCAGGGCGCGCGCGTAGGTGCGGGCCGCCGACTCCCGTGCGGACTGCCGTCGCAGGATCCCCTCTTGGGCAGCGCCCGCACGGGCGGAGTCCCCCTCATACCCCGCGGGCACCGCCGCGGGCGCAGGCTCGGTGACGGCCACGACTGATGGTCCTCCCCCTGGATCCCGCTGGATCCGGTCGAATTCTCCGAGTGCGGGGATCAGTTGACGTACGTGCCTGCAGGGCCGAACCCCAAGGACCGAGCGGCAACGGCGAATCCCCCGTACGTACCAACGACGGTGGCTGCGCGGGATCACGGGTCGGCGGAAATTCCTTGTCCTTCCGAAGATCCCTGCCGTGACGGAACCGTTGCCGTTCCGTAGGTAGTCACCCACAGCGCGCGCATAGGGTGGGTTGCCGTTCGACGGAGGGCACAGGGCGCGGTCGCGGGGCGAGGCACATCAAGTGCCGAGCGTGGCGCGACCGGTTCACGACCGCCGGCGGCCGGCACTGCACAGTTCTCGAAGCCCAGGGGGATTCACGACATGCGACCCATACGTCCGCTCTTGACCGTTCAGCGCGGGAGGAACGCACGCCGCAGAACCTCCCCCGTGGCGGCCGCTCTCGTCGTCGGTGCGGCGCTCGCGCTCACCGCCACCGCGTGCGGTCCCGGCGACGACAACGCGGACTCGAAGCCGACCGCGTCCGCTGCACAGGGCGGCAGCGACAAGATCCAGATCCCGGACGACATCAAGGACCGGCTCAAGGAGCACGGTATTGATCTGGACAAGTGGAAGAACGGCGAGTGGAAGAACTGGGACAAGGACAAGTGGCTGCGTGAGGCGCAGGACTACGTCAACCCCATCATCGACGGTCTGTGGGACCCGGACCGGATGCGTGACGCCGACAAGAACCCGGACAACGAGGTCGACGACAACGACATCTCGGGTGACCAGGGCGTGACGGATCCGACGCCGCAGCCCGTGAAGGCGGCGGCCGTCGGCACGCCGTACCACGACAGCACGCCGTACGCCGGAAAGCTCTTCTTCGACAGCCCCGAGGGGTCGATGGTCTGTTCGGCGACGGTCGTCACGGACCCCGCGCACCCGGGCAAGTCGAACATGGTGTGGACCGCGGGCCACTGCGTGCACGCCGGCAAGAACGGCGGCTGGTACCGCAACATCGCCTTCGTCCCCTCGTACAACAACGCGGGCCTGTCGGACGAGCAGCTCCAGAAGGCCACCAAGGAAGAGGTCGCTCCGTACGGCGTCTGGTGGGGCAAGTGGGCGCAGACGTCCGACCAGTGGATCGAGCAGGGCGGTCCGACGGGCGGGCAGGGCGCGCCGTACGACTTCGCGGTCATCCAGGTCACGCCGGAGAAGGGCAGCGAGGGCAAGTCCCTTGAGGAGACGGTCGGTACGGCCGTACCGGTCGACTTCAACGCGCCCGCGGTGCCGAAGATCGCCACGATGACGGCGAAGGGTTACCCGGCGGCGCCGCCGTACGACGGCCAGACGCTGTACCAGTGCGCCGACAAGCCGGGGCGGCTCTCCCTCGCGAAGGCCGACCCGACGATGTACCGCATCGGCTGCACCATGACCGGCGGCTCGTCCGGTGGCGGCTGGATCGCGCAGGGCTCCAGCGGCAAGCCGTCGCTGGTGTCGAACACGTCGATCGGCCCGGTGACGGCCGGCTGGCTCGCGGGCCCGCGCCTCGGCAAGGAGGCCAAGGGAATTTACGAAGCGGTCAGCAAGAAGTACGCCGGTCAGTAGACCGGAAATGGGCGGCGGCGGGGTGACGAAACCTTCACCACCCCGCCGCCGTCCGTCCCCAACTCCACAGGCATAGTGGGGTGCTGCGTCCGAGATCTCCGCACGGAGGTCACTCCGGACCTGACAAGCTCATGACACATTCGCTCAACGGGGGTAACCGCACCATGCGTTCCACACGTCCGTCATCCACGCGGAGTCGGGGCCGGCGTACCGTCCTCGCCGCTACGGGGCTCGCCGCGGCCCTGGCGCTCACCGCCACGGCCTGCGGCCCGAGCGACGACAAGGCGAGTGACAAGTCGGCCGCCACGGCTTCGCAGGGCGCCGGCACGGGATCCGACGACAAGCTGCCCGGGGGCATCGCCGACCAGCTCAAGAAGCACGGCATCGACCCGGACAAGTGGCAGAACGGCGCCTGGAAGAACTGGGACAAGGACGACTGGCTGCGCGAGGCCAAGGACTTCGTCAACCCGGTCATCAAGGACCACTGGAAGCCTGAGCGGATGAAGTCCGCCAAGGACCCGGACAAGACGATCGCGGCGAAGGACGCCTCGGCCGACCAGGGCGCCACGGACCCTGAGCCGCAGCCGGTCAAGGCTGTGCCCGAGAAGACCCCGTACACCGACAACGCCGCTCCAGTCGGCAAGGTCTTCTTCGACTCCCCCGAAGGTTCGATGGTCTGCTCCGGCACCGTCGTGAAGGATCCGCGCAACCCGGGCAAGTCCAACCTCGTCTGGACCGCGGGCCACTGCGTGCACGCGGGCGCGGCAGGCGGCTGGTACCGCAACATCGCCTTCGTCCCGGCCTACAACAACCTGGGCAAGTCCGAGGCGCAGCTGCAGAACGCGGCCCCGCAGGAGGTCGCCCCGTACGGCACCTTCTGGGCCGACTGGGCCTCCACCTCCAACGAGTGGATCGACACGGGCGCCGAGTCGGGTGGTGCGGGCGCTCCGTACGACTACGCGGTGCTGCATGTGAAGCCGGAGCAGGGCTCCAAGTCCCTCGAGGAGACCGTCGGCAACGCGCTGCCCGTCGACTTCTCCGAGCCCGCGGTCCAGTCGGTCAGCAGCATGGGCGCCTGGGGCTACCCGGCCGCGCCGCCCTTCAACGGCCAGCTGATGCACAAGTGCATCGACCATCCGGGCCGTCTGTCCCTCAGCCCCGACATGCCGACGATGTACCGCATCGGCTGCACCATGACCGGCGGTTCGTCCGGTGGCGGCTGGTTCCGGATGGTCGACGGGAAGACTCAGCTGGTGTCGAACACGTCGATCGGCCCGGCCGAGAACACCTGGCTGGCCGGACCGCAGCTGGGCAAGGGCGCCCAGCAGGTCTTCGACACGATGAGCGAGAAGTACGGCAGCCAGTAAGCGCCGGCTGCACCGCACGATTCACTGCACGAGAACGCACGAACGAGGGCCCGCCCCCAGGAAGTTGGGGGCGGGCCCTCGCCGTCGGTACAGGATGCCCGGCTGCTGCCGGAGCGTCAGCTCGCGGCCGCCGCCAGGAGGTAGGGCGCGAACTCGGCGGCGAGTTCCTCGTGCACCCGGGCCTTGAGCAGCGTGCCCTCCGGCGTGTGCTCCTCGGAGATCACCTCGCCGCCGGTGTGCGCACGCGCGACCAGCTGGCCGTGCGTGTACGGAACGAGCGCATCGATCTCGACCTCGGGACGCGGCAGCTCGTCGTCGATGATCGCGAGCAGCTTGTCGATGCCGAGCCCGGTGCGGGCCGACACCGCGATCGCGCGCCTCTCGACGCGCAACAGCCGCTGGAGGACGAGGGGATCGGCCGCGTCCGCCTTGTTGATCACCACGATCTCGGGCACCTCCGTGGCGCCCACGTCGCGGATGACCTCGCGCACGGCGGCCAGCTGCTCCTCCGGCGCCGGGTGCGACCCGTCCACCACGTGCAGGATCAGGTCGGAGTCACCGACCTCCTCCATCGTGGAGCGGAACGCCTCGACGAGGTGGTGCGGCAGGTGCCGCACAAAACCGACCGTGTCGGCCAGCGTGTAGAGACGGCCGCTGGGCGTCTCGGCCCTGCGGACGGTCGGGTCGAGGGTGGCGAACAGGGCGTTCTCCACCAGGACTCCGGCGCCCGTCAGTCGGTTGAGCAGGGACGACTTGCCCGCGTTGGTGTATCCGGCGATGGCCACCGAAGGCACCTTGTTGCGGCGCCGCTCCTGGCGCTTGATCTCGCGGCCCGTCTTCATCTCCGCGATTTCCCGGCGCATCTTCGCCATCTTCTCGCGGATCCGTCGCCGGTCCGTCTCGATCTTGGTCTCACCGGGACCACGGGTGGCCATGCCGCCACCGCCGCCGCCACCCATCTGCCGGGAGAGCGACTGACCCCAGCCGCGCAGCCGCGGCAGCATGTACTGCATCTGCGCGAGGGCGACCTGTGCCTTGCCCTCTCGGGACTTGGCGTGCTGGGCGAAGATGTCGAGGATCAGGGCGGTCCTGTCGACCACCTTGACCTTGACGACGTCTTCGAGGTGGATGAGCTGGCCGGGGCTGAGCTCACCGTCACACACGACGGTGTCGGCTCCGGTTTCGAGGACGATGTCGCGCAGCTCCAGGGCCTTGCCCGAGCCGATGTACGTCGCCGCGTCGGGCTTGTCCCGGCGCTGGATGACGCCGTCGAGCACCTGGGCGCCGGCGGTCTCGGCGAGGGCCGCCAGCTCGGCGAGGGAGTTCTCCGCGTCGTCCACCGTTCCCGAGGTCCACACGCCGACGAGCACGACCCGCTCCAGACGGAGCTGTCGGTACTCGACCTCGGTGACGTCCTCGAGCTCGGTGGAGAGGCCCGCGACGCGGCGCAGGGCCGCGCGCTCGGAGCGGTCGAACTGGTCGCCGTCCCGCTCTCCGTCGATCTCGTGGCTCCAGGCGACGTCCTCTTCCATCAGGGCATCGGCCCGAAGACCTTCGGAGTTGTTCTGCGCGAAGCTCTGCGCGTCCTGGGAAGGGGAAGAAGAGGAGGTCATTGGATCCTTACGTCGAGGTGGTTCGAAAGGGTGCGGGTCCGCGCATGACAGCGTGGTCCTACGACTGACACAACGCCCCGGGACGTCCGTAGATTCCCGGGGCGGCCGTGCCGCCGACCTGAAAGATGGTCGCACGGTACGGCCCGTCTCGTCATCCGACTTATTGCCCGCCTAAGCCGGGCTCGAAGCCTTGTCCTGCCTGGGTTGTGGGCCGACGGCCTAGCCCTTGGCAGGCTTCGCCTTCTGCACCGGCGCCGACTTCCAGTCCGGGTGACCCGGCATCGGCGGCGTCGTCTTGCCGTACAGCCAGGCCTTGAAGAAGCCCTGGAGGTCGCGGCCCGAGGTCTGCGAGGCGAGGCTGATGAAGTCCGCCGTGCCCGCCGTGCCGTCACGGTGCGTGCGCACCCAGTCGCGCTCCAGCCGCTCGAAGGCCGGGGTGCCGATCTTCTGACGGAGCGCGTAGAGGACGAGGGCGCTGCCGTCGTAGACCACCGGGCGGAAGATGCTGATCTTCTGGCCCGGCTTCGGGGCCTTGGGGGAGGCCGGCGGGCCGCCCGCGGCGCGCCAGCCGTCCGAGGCCCGGTAGGCCTCACGCATGCGCTTGGCCATGGACTGGTGCCCCTTCTCCTGGGCGTAGAGGGCCTCGTACCAGCTGGCATGTCCCTCGTTCAGCCACAGGTCGGACCAGGTGCGGGGGCTGACGCTGTCGCCGAACCACTGGTGCGCCATCTCATGGACCATGATCGAGTCGATGTACCAGGCGGGGTAGGCCGGCTCCGTGAAGATGTCCTTCTCGAAGAGGGAGAGCGTCTGGGTCTCGAGCTCGAAGCCGGTCTGGGCCTGGGCGATCAGGAGGCCGTAGTTCTCGAAGGGGTAGCGGCCGACCTTCCCTTCCATCCAGGCGAGCTGGGCGGGCGTCTTCTTGAGCCACGGTTCGAGGACCTTGCGGTCCTTGGCGGGCACCACGTCACGGACGGGCAGCCCGTGCGGCCCCTCGCGGTGCAGTACCGCGGAGCTGCCGATCGAGACCTGCGCCAGCTCGGTGGCCATGGGGTGGAGGGTGCGGTACGACCAGCTGGTGTCCGCGCCGTGGCGCATCTTCAGGAAGGGCACACCGTTGGCGACGACCGTGAGCGCCTTGGGGGCGGTGATCCGGAACGTGAACAGTGCCTTGTCCGAAGGGTGGTCGTTGCTCGGGAACACGCGGTGTCCGGCGTCGGCCTGATTGGCCATGGCGAGACCGTCCTTGGTCTGCACCCAGCCGCCCTCCTCCTTGCCGCGGACCGGGTTGCTGGTGTGCCGCACCGTGATCTCCAGCGGGGCACCCTCCGGGACGGGGGTCGCGGGCGTGACGACCAGGTCCTCGTCGCTGGTGTCGAACCGCGCGGGACTGCCGTTGACCTCGACGGAGCGGACGGTTCCCTGCGAGAAGTCGAGGTTCACCTGGTCGAGGGGGGCGGTCGCCGTGGCCTCGATCTTGGTGACGGCGTCCAGCGGCTTCTTGTTGTCGCCGTGGTACGTGAACGCGATGTCGTACGACTCCACGTCGTAGCCCGGATTGCCGAGGTGCGGGAAGAGCCGGTCGCCGATGCCCAGCGGGACGGCCGGCGGCGGCGCGCTCGCGGCGAGAAGGGCGGTGGAGGCGGCCGCGGCGACGAGCGCGGTGCCCATGCGGATGGTGCGGGGGGTGAGCAGCATGAACTACGGCTACCAGCGAGCGCGTCCGGACTCCGGCCGGACGCGCCACACCCACCCGAATGAGACCTTAGGACGTGGTCTGGGCGGGGTGCTGTGCGCGGCTGACGTCGTACACCCCTGCGATGTTGCGCATGGCGCGCATCAGTCCGGGGAGTGTTGTCGCGTCGGGGAGTTGGAGCGTGTAGGTGTGGCGTACGCGTCCCTGGGTCGGCGGTTCCACCGTCGCGGAGATGACGGCGACGCTCTCCAGGGCGATGGCCTCGGTGAGATCGGCCAGCAGATGGGGCCGGCTGAAGGATTCGGCGATCAGGGAGACCCGGCACTCCGCGGTGTCGCCCCAGCGCACTCCGACCTCGGCGCGCCCCGCGCTCTTCATGCGCGCCACGCCGTGACATTCCGCGCGGTGCACGGTCACGACGCCGCCGCGTACCGCGAAGGCGGTCACCGCGTCGGGCGGCACGGGAGTGCAGCAGCCCGCGAGGCGGACCGTGGCGCCCGGCTGGTCCACGACGGCGTTCGCCTCGGCGGGGCGGCCGGCGGGCGCGCCCTGAGGGGTCCTGGGGGCCGGCTCCGGGGCGCGGCTGTCCTCGGGCTCGGGCTGGGGCGTGGCCGGGTGGGTCGTGAGCCAGCGCCGGATGGCGATGCGCGCGGCGGGCGTACGGGCATGGTCGAGCCAGTCCCTGGAGGGCTCGGAGGCGAGGTCCTGGCCCATGAGGAGCTGGACGGTGTCCCCATCGCTCAGGACCGTGCTGAGCGTCGCCAGCCGGCCGTTGACGCGGGCTCCGATGCAGGCGTGGGCGTCCTCGCCGTACTGGGCGTACGCGGCGTCGACGCAGCTGGCGCCCGCGGGCAGGCCGAGCGTGCCGCCGTCGGGCCGGAAGACGGTGATCTCGCGGTCCTGGGCGAGGTCTTCGCGCAGCGTCGACCAGAAGGTGTCCGCGTCCGGGGCGGCCTCCTGCCAGTCGAGCAGGCGGGAGAGCCAGCCGGGCCTGGTCGGGTCGGCGCGCTCCCCGTCGCTGTCAGCCTGCTCCTCCGAAGGAGGAGCGTAGGGATTGCCGAGGGCGACGACGCCGGCCTCGGCGACCTTGTGCATCTGGTGCGTACGGATGAGGACTTCGGCGACCTCGCCGTCGCCGCGCGACACGGCCGTGTGCAGCGACTGGTACAGGTTGAACTTCGGTACGGCGATGAAGTCCTTGAACTCCGAGACGACCGGCGTGAAGCACGTGTGCAGCTCGCCGAGCACCCCGTAGCAGTCGGCGTCCTCGCCGACGAGTACCAGCAGGCGCCCGAAGTCCGCTCCGCGCAGCGTTCCGCGCTTGCGTCTCGCCCGGTGCACGGAGACGAAGTGGCGAGGCCTGATCAGCACTTCGGCCGTGATCCCCGCGTCCTTCAGGACGACGCGGGCGTCCTCGGCGATCTCCGCGAGGGGGTCGGCGCCCCGCGCCTCGTTGGCCGCGATGAGCTCGTGGGTCTCCGCGTACTCGTCGGGGTGCAGGATCGCGAAGACGAGGTCCTCGAGCTCGGTCTTGAGTGCCTGGACGCCGAGGCGTTCGGCGAGCGGGATGAGCACGTCCCCGGTGACCTTGGCGATGCGCGCCTGTTTCTCGGGGCGCATCACTCCGAGGGTGCGCATGTTGTGCAGCCGGTCGGCGAGTTTGATCGACATGACCCGCACATCGTTGCCGGTGGCGACGAGCATCTTGCGGAAGGTCTCGGGTTCGGCGGCTGCTCCGTAGTCGACCTTTTCGAGCTTGGTCACCCCATCGACGAGATACGCGACCTCTTCGCCGAATTCCGTACGCACTTGATCGAGCGTCACCTCGGTGTCCTCGACGGTGTCGTGGAGGAGGGACGCGGTCAGGGTCGTGGTCTCGGCGCCCAGCTCGGCGAGGATCAGCGTCACGGCGAGCGGGTGCGTGATGTAGGGCTCGCCGCTCTTGCGCATCTGTCCCCGGTGGGAGGACTCGGCGAGGACGTATGCCCGGTGCAGTGGCTCCAGGGGCGCTTCCGGGTGGTGGGCGCGGTGGGCCTCGACCACGTGGCCGATCGCGTCGGGCAGCCGGTTGCCTGCGGCGGGGCCGAGCAGCGCGGCCCCGATGCGGCGCAGGTCGATCCGGGGACGGCCGCGCCTGCGGTGCGCGCCCGGTGTGATCGGGCCCGGCGTCGCGGGATTGGTCGCCTCCGCACTCATGAGCACCTCCGGCTGCGTCGACCGGCGGCGGTCTGTGGGGTTCCCGTCCGGGCCGGTGCTTGATGCTACCGAGCCCATCACGTGGAGCAGTCCCCCTCTCGCCCAGCGTGAAACGGATCACCCATTCGAGCGAACGTTCAGGGGTTTACGGTTTCGAGACCCGCCAGCCAGTCCGCGTCGATCTCTCCCTCGGCGACGATCACTGCGGGCCCTGTCATCTCGATCTCTCCATCGGCCCGCTCCGTGATCACGAGTCGTCCGCCGGGCAGATCCACGGTGTACGTCACCGGCGATCCGGTGACCGCCGGGTCCAGGCCGTCCCTGCGGGCCGCCGCGACGGCCACGGCGCACGCGCCCGTGCCGCACGAGCGGGTCTCGCCGACGCCGCGCTCGTGGACCCTCATGGCGACGTGACGGGGACCGCGGTCGACGACGAATTCGACGTTCACCCCGTCCGGGTAGGCCGTGGCCGGGGTGAAGGGCGGGGCGGAGAAGAGGGTGCCGGCCTGGGCGAGGTCGTCCACGAAGGCGACGGCGTGGGGATTCCCCATGTTCACGTTGCGCGCGGGCCAGCTGTGGTCGTCGACGCCGACGGTGACATCCCCTTCGGGGAGCAGGGCCTTGCCCATGCCGACCGTGATGTCGCCTTCCTTGTCGATGTGCACGCTCTTCACGCCCCCGCGCGTGGCCACCGCGAGGTCACCCTCGCCGACATGGCCGGCCCGCTGGAGGTAGTGGGCGAACACGCGCACGCCGTTGCCGCACATCTCGGCGATCGAGCCGTCGCCGTTGCGGTAGTCCATGAACCACTCCGCCTCGGCCGCCAGGTGCTGGGCGTCGGGGTGCGCGGCGGAGCGCACCACGTGCAGCAGGCCGTCGCCGCCGATTCCGGCGCGGCGGTCGCACAGGGCTGCGACGGCCGCCGGGGGCAGCTCCAGGGCGTTCTCCGGGTCAGGGACGATCACGAAGTCGTTCTCGGTCCCGTGCCCCTTGAGGAAGGCGATCCGCGTGCTCATTCCTCGATCGTACGGGGTGGCCACGACAACCCGTCCGGGCGGCCCGGTACGCGGACCAGGTGTATTGCGAAAGGCCCTAGCGCAGGCGGGCGACGCGCCACACGGCGAGGACGGCGACGGCGGCGACCACGATCGCGTACGCGCCCACGACCCGCCAGTCCGGGCGCCTGCCCGATCCCCGGGCCGGGAAGCCGGGCCAGGTGTAGCCGACGCGGCGGGCCGCCATCATTCCCCAGCCGGCGGCGCAGGAACTGATCAGGAGCCCCAGCATGGCCACGACGGCACCGCCGTCCCCGAACTCGAAGAAGAGCGGGAACGCGAACATCAGGGAGCCGATCGCGGAGAGGATCACGATGGGCGCGAGCTGCCACAGGCGCAGCCGGCGCTGCGGGCGCAGTTCCACCTCGACCTCGGCGCCCTGGGACTGCGATGCGAGCTCCTCGGCCGTGGGGCCGTCGGCGATCACACCGTCCGGGGTCGCGTCCGGTCCGTCAGGGCTCAGCTGTTCCCCGCCGGGTGCGGTGTCACGAGGGCCGGCCTCCATCGCCACGCGCCCTCCCACTTCGGACTCCACTGGTCGATCGATGGTCGATGATGGCACGCTCCCAGGGGCCGCGATGACGGCCGGAGCGTCCCGATGCCATCACGTGATCAGGCTGTGACCGGTCGTTCGATCAACGTCATTGCCCGGGCCGGGAGTTCCCCGCGTTCGGCCGCCGTGCCGCTGAGCCAGTGGACACGCGGATCGCGCCGGAACCACGAGTCCTGACGGCGCGCGAAGCGCTTGGTGGCGCGGACGGTCTCGGTCCGCGCCTCGTCCTCGGTGCACTCCCCCGCGAGCGCGGCGAGCACCTGCTGGTAGCCGAGCGCCCGCGAGGCCGTACGCCCTTCCCGCAGGCCGTGCGCCTCCAGGGTGCGCACCTCGTCCACGAGCCCGGCGTCCCACATGCGGTCGACGCGGGTCGCGATGCGCTCGTCGAGTTCGGGGCGCGCCACGTCCACGCCGATCTGGACGGTGTCGTAGACGGACTCGTGTCCCGGCAGGTTGGCCGTGAAGGGCTTGCCTGTGATCTCGATGACTTCGAGGGCGCGGACGATGCGTCGGCCGTTGCTCGGGAGGATCGCCTTGGCGGCCTCGGGGTCGGAGACGGCGAGGCGGGCGTGCAGGGCGCCGGAGCCGCGCAGGGTGAGCTCCTCCTCCAGGCGTGCACGCACCTCGGGGTCGGTGCCGGGGAACTCCAGGTGGTCCACCGCTCCGCGGACGTAGAGGCCGGAGCCGCCGACCAGGACGGGCCAGCGTCCCTCGGCGAGCAGCCGGTCGATCTCGGCGCGGGCGAGCCTCTGGTACTCCGCGACGCTGGCCGCCTCGGTGACGTCCCAGATGTCCAGCAGGTGGTGCGGGATGCCGCCGCGTTCCTCGGGCGTCAGTTTGGCGGTGCCGATATCCATCCCCCGGTAGAGCTGCATGGAGTCGGCGTTGACGACCTCGCCGCCGAGCTCCCTGGCGAGAAAAACGCCCAGATCGGACTTTCCGGCCGCGGTGGGTCCGACGATGGCGATGACCCGCGGAGCGGGAGCTGCACTACTCACCGCCCCAGTCTCGCAAACCTCAGGACCTCTTCCCGAACGAGCTACGTGACGCCACAGGTCCGGGGTCGTTCCCTGTTGCGAGGTTGCGACCGCCGGTTTCGAGTACCTCAGACCCGGGCGACGCAAACGGACGCACCGGGCGACGCGGGATTTCGCCCGCACGAGTAACGTATGGAGTTGAAATGGGTGTTTTCGCCAGGTTTCGCCGGAAGTCGAAGGCCACGGAGGAGGCGTCAACCACTGAGGCGCAGGCCGCCACTCTGACGGCCGAGCCCGAGGCCGAGGACTCCTCTCCCGGGGCTTCCGGCACTTCCGAGGCATCGACAGAGGGTGCCGACACCTCCGCGGCCTCCGACGACGCAGCACCGGAGACGTCCCCGGAGGCGTCCGCGGACGCTGCCGATACCCGCGAGCCCGCCGCGGCGGAGCCCGTGGAGATCCCGAAGCAGCAGTCCGCGGAGCAGGCCGCCGACAACGAGGCCGGTGAGAGCGCCCGTAAGTAGTCCCCCCGCGAGTGAAGGTGAACCCATGGGCATCCTGGACACGTTGAAAGCCAAGCTCAGCAAGGACAAGGTCGCGGGCCTCGCGCAGCAGCACGGGGACAAGATCGACCAGGGCATGGACAAGGCCGCGAAGACGGCCGACGAGAGGACCAAGGGCAAGTACAGCGACCAGATCCAGACAGGCACGGGCAAGGCCAAGGACGCGATGGACCGCTTCGGGGGGCCGGGTCAGGAGAAGCGCGGAAGCGCGGACGGCGGCGCCCCTCCGCCGCCGCCTCCCGCCTCCTGAGGCGCGCGGTACCAGCAGACCACGGACCACGGACGGCCGCGGAGCCCTTTTCCGGCTCCGCGGCCGTCGCCGTGCGCCCTCGCTCTACGACCAGGCGGCGACGAAGTAGCCCACTCCGTAGGGAGCGTCCTCGTACAGGACGCGACACTTTCGGCCCTCGCCGGAGGCCGCCGTGAGGATCTGCCACGGGGAGCGGCCGGAGATCTTGAGTTCGCGGGCGAGGTCCGCGTCCAGGGTCGCGAAGAATCCGTCGTGGTCGCCGTTGCCCAGAGCCTGCGCGATCGACGCGTCGACCCCTTCCGCACGGTCGTCCAGGTAGCCGGGTGCCTTGAGGCTGCGGCAGGCCGTCCCGTCACCCATCACCAGGAGTCCCACCCGCTCGGCCCGCGCCGCGAGACGCACGCCGTCCTCGCCGTTGGCCGGCCAGGACCTGTCGCCCCGCACCTCGAAGCCCTCGACAGTGCCGGTCCACCCGGCCCTGTCGAGCAGCCAGGCGCCCACCGCGAGGGAAAGGGGCAGCCGGTGCGCCGACGTCCCGGCGCTCCCGGTGACCGCGCCGAGGCGGACCTCGCGGTCCACGCCGAACGGCTGGAAACCACCCGTGGCGCCCTGCTCGTGCGTGCGGCTCACCGGCCCTTCGCCGACGACCACGATCAGGTCGGGCCGGCCGGCCAGGACCGCGCGGACGGCCTCGTCGCAGGCCGCGCGCGCGGCGTCCAGCTCGGGGGCCGCACCCGCGGCGACCTCGGGTACGAGCAGGGGCGGGCAGGGGCAGACGGCGGCGGCGACAAGCATGATCGGCAGCCTACTGCGCGACATACGGCCCTCAGGGGGTGGTGCCCGTCAGTTGACGGCGCAGCCGCCCGTGGCTGCCGGCAGCGGGGCCGGGACGCCCACCGAGGGCAGGCCGAGCAGGACGCCCTGCTTCTGCTGGGGTTCCGCGTTCCGCTTCTCCCAGGCGTCACCCGCGCGCGTGCGGCGCACCTCGAGGACGTCGCCCTCGGCGAGCAGGTGGTGCGGGGCCGCGTAGGTGATCTCGACGGTGACCACGTCACCGGGGCGCACCTCGGCGTCCGGCTTCGTGAAGTGCACCAGGCGGTTGTCGGGGGCGCGGCCGGACAGGCGGTGCGTGGCGCCGTCCTTGCGGCCCTCGCCCTCGGCGACCATCAGCTCCAGGGTGCGGCCGACCTGCTTCTTGTTCTCGTCCCAGGAGATCTCCTCCTGGAGCGCGACCAGGCGCATGTAGCGCTCCTGGACGACCTCCTTGGGGATCTGGCCCTCCATGGTCGCCGCCGGGGTCCCGGGGCGCTTGGAGTACTGGAACGTGAAGGCGTTCGCGAAGCGGGCCTCGCGGACCGCGTGCATGGTCTGCTCGAAGTCCTCCTCGGTCTCTCCGGGGAAGCCCACGATGATGTCCGTGGAGATGGCAGCGTGCGGGATCGCGGCGCGCACCTTCTCGATGATCCCGAGGAAGCGCTCCTGCCGGTAGGACCGGCGCATCGCCTTCAGGACCGTGTCGGAGCCGGACTGCATCGGCATGTGCAGCTGCGGCATCACGTTCGGCGTCTCGGCCATGGCGGCGATCACGTCGTCGGTGAAGTCGCGCGGGTGGGGGGAGGTGAAGCGCACCCGCTCCAGGCCTTCGATCTTGCCGCAGGCGCGCAGCAGCTTGCCGAAGGCCTCACGGTCGCCGATGTCCGAGCCGTACGCGTTCACGTTCTGCCCGAGCAGCGTGATCTCGCTGACGCCCTCGCCGACGAGGGCCTCGATCTCGGCGAGGATGTCGCCGGTCCTACGGTCCTTCTCCTTGCCGCGCAGGGCGGGCACGATGCAGAAGGTGCACGTGTTGTTGCAGCCGACCGAGATGGAGACCCAGGCCGCGTACGCGCTCTCGCGGCGCGTGGGCAGCGTCGAGGGGAACGCCTCCAGCGACTCGGCGATCTCGACCTGCGCCTCTTCCTGCACGCGGGCGCGCTCCAGGAGGACCGGCAGCTTGCCGATGTTGTGCGTGCCGAAGACGACGTCCACCCACGGGGCCCGCTGCACGATGGTGTCGCGGTCCTTCTGCGCGAGGCAGCCGCCGACGGCGATCTGCATGCCGGGCCGCTTCGTCTTCATCGGCGCCAGGCGGCCGAGATTGCCGTACAGCTTGTTGTCCGCGTTCTCGCGGACGGCGCACGTGTTGAAGACGACGACATCGGCATCACCGTCGGCGCCCTCGGGCGCACGGACGTAGCCGGCGCCCTCAAGGAGGCCGGAGAGCCGCTCGGAGTCGTGGACGTTCATCTGGCACCCGTAGGTGCGCACCTCGTACGTCTTGAATTGTTGAACGTCCACTGCCTGGCTCCGGTCGCTGCTGGTCATGTACTCCAGGGTAGGCGGTGCCGGGAGCCCCTTTGCTCCCGCTCCCGGACCCCGGGATTCATCCCACAACGGTCCAGGTGTCGCCGCCCCCGGCCAGCAGCTCACTCAGCTCGCCCTTGCCGTTCTGTTCGATCGCTTCGTCGAGCTGTTCGGACATCTGCACGTCGTAGACGGGGCGCTCGGCGGAGCGGAAGACGCCGATGGGTGTGTGGTGCAGGGTGTGCGGGTCGGCCAGGCGGGACAGGGCGAAGGCCGTCGTGGGCGAGGCCGCGTGGGCGTCGTGGACGAGGATCTGTGACTGGTTGTCCTCGGTCACGTCGACGACCTCCAGGTCACCGGTCTGCGGGTCCCGCACGACGCCCTTGGCGAGGTCGGTGCCGAAGCGGATCGGCCGGCCGTGTTCCAGGCGGATCACCGCCTCCTCGGCCTGCTGCTTGTCTTTGAGGACTTCGAAGGCGCCGTCGTTGAAGATGTTGCAGTTCTGGTAGATCTCGACCAGTGCGGTGCCCGGGTGGGCGGCCGCCTGCCGCAGTACGTCGGTGAGGTGTTTGCGGTCGGAGTCGACGGTGCGGGCCACGAACGAGGCCTCCGCGCCGATGGCGAGGGACACCGGGTTGAAGGGCGCGTCGAGGGAGCCCATCGGCGTCGACTTGGTGATCTTGCCGACTTCGGAGGTGGGTGAGTACTGGCCCTTGGTCAGGCCGTAGATCCGGTTGTTGAACAGCAGGATCTTCAGGTTCACGTTGCGGCGCAGGGCGTGGATGAGGTGGTTGCCGCCGATGGACAGCGCGTCGCCGTCACCGGTGACCACCCACACACTCAGGTCACGGCGGGAGGAGGCGAGGCCGGTCGCGATGGCGGGGGCACGGCCGTGGATGGAGTGCATCCCGTAGGTGTTCATGTAGTACGGGAAGCGGGAGGAGCAGCCGATCCCGGAGACGAAGACGATGTTCTCCTTCGCCAGGCCGAGCTCGGGCATGAAACCCTGCACGGCGGCCAGGACCGCGTAGTCACCGCAGCCGGGACACCAGCGCACTTCCTGGTCCGACTTGAAGTCCTTCATGGACTGCTTGGCCTCGGCCTTGGGTACCAGCGAGAGTGCCTCGATCGTGCCCGTGCCTTGAGTGCCGGTGTCAGCCATGGATGGCCTCCTTGAGAGCCGTGGCGAGCTGCTCCGCCTTGAACGGCATGCCGTTGACCTGGTTGTAGGAGCGGGCGTCCACCAGGTACCTGGCCCGGATGAGGGTGGCGAGCTGGCCGAGGTTCATCTCGGGGATCACCACCTTGTCGTAACGCCCCAGAACCTCGCCAAGATTGCGCGGGAACGGGTTCAGATGACGCAGATGCGCCTGCGCGATGTCCTCGCCCGCCGCACGCAGCCGGCGCACCGCCGCGGTGATCGGCCCATACGTCGAACCCCAGCCCAGGACGAGGGTGTCGGCCTGGCCCGAGGCGTCGTCGACGTCGAGGTCGGGGACCTCGATCCCGTCGATCTTGGCCTGGCGGGTGCGGACCATGAACTCGTGGTTGGCCGGGTCGTAGGAGATGTTGCCC
>NZ_JBWKIS010000025.1:16888-142609 GCF_056432625.1 Streptomyces sp. NPDC045026 | reverse complement strand
CCCCCATCTTCGACCTCGTCGACTACGGCGTCGTCGGCGACCTCTTCGACGTCGTCCCCCAGCTCACCGAGGAAGTCAACACCCGCAAGGGCTGACAGCAGCAGAAAAAGCCGGAGGCCCGGGACCGATATCGGTCCCGGGCCTCCGGCTTTCGTGCGTATGGCTCAGCCGGCGCGGCGGACCCGCGCGGCCTTGCGGGCATCGGCGAGCTGGCGGGCCTCTGAGCTGCGGCGCGAGTCACCGCCGGCGCGGCCCGGGCGCGAGCCCATGCCGCGGAACGGGGCTCCGCCGCGCTTGGGCCGCTCCGTGGCCGGCGCGGGGCCGGCGATCGGGACGCCGGAGGGCGCCTGCGCACCGGTGATACGGCTCAACTCGGCCTCGCCGGAGCGGACTTGGGTGATCTGCGGCCGGATCCCCGCGTCGCGCATCAGCCGGCTCATGTCGCGGCGCTGGTTCGGCAGGACCAGGGTGACGACGCTGCCGGACTCACCGGCACGGGCCGTGCGGCCGCCGCGGTGCAGGTAGTCCTTGTGGTCGCTCGGCGGGTCGACGTTGACCACGAGGTCGAGGTTGTCGACGTGGATGCCGCGCGCGGCGACGTTCGTGGCGACGAGCGCCGTGACCGTACCGGCCTTGAACTGGGCCAGGGTGCGGGTGCGCTGCGGCTGGGACTTCCCGCCGTGCAGGGCGGCGGCCCGCACGCCACTGCCGAGCAGGTGCTTGGTGAACTGGTCGACGGCGTGCTTGGTGTCCAGGAACATGATGACCCGCCCGTCGCGGGCCGCGATCTCGGTGGCCGCGGCGAACTTGTCGGCGCCGTGCACATGCAGTTCGTGGTGTTCCATCGTGGTGACGGCGCCCGCCGACGGGTCGACGGAGTGGACGACCGGGTCGTGCAGGTAGCGGCGCACCAGCAGGTCGACATTGCGGTCGAGGGTGGCCGAGAACAGCATCCGCTGTCCTTCGGGGTGCACGAGGTCGAGCAGCTCGGTGACCTGCGGCATGAAGCCCATGTCGGCCATCTGGTCGGCCTCGTCCAGGACGGTGATCTTCACCCGGTCCAGGCGGCAGTCCTTGCGCTCGATGAGGTCCTTGAGGCGTCCGGGCGTCGCCACGACGACCTCGGCGCCACCGCGCAGGGCACTGGCCTGACGGCCGATGGACATGCCGCCGACGACGGTGGCGATCCGCAGCTTCAGCGACCGCGCGTACGGGGTGAGCGCCTCGGTGACCTGCTGGGCGAGCTCCCGCGTGGGGACGAGGATCAGGCCGAAGGGCTGCTTGGCCTCGGCCCGCTGACCTGCGAGGCGCGCGAGGAGCGCGAGCCCGAAGGCGAGGGTCTTGCCGGAGCCGGTGCGGCCGCGGCCGAGGACGTCCCGGCCCGCGAGCGAGTTCGGCAGGGTCGCCGCCTGGATCGGGAACGGCGCGGTCACACCGAGGCCGGTGAGCGTCTTGAGGATCTCGGCCGGCAGGTCGAGTTCACCGAAGGTCTCGGCGGCGGGGAGGGCGGGCGTCACGGTGACGGGCAGGGCGAACTCGCCCTGCGGCGCGGAGGGCCTGCGCCCGTAGCCGCCGGAGCTCTTGCCACCGGCGCGTCCCTGGCCCTGTCCCTGGCCCTGGGGTCGAAAACGGGCGCCCCGGTCACCGCCGGCGGAGCCCCTGCGGGGGTTGGAGTAACGGTCGTTCGTGCGAGCTGAACGGTTCATGGAGAACCTTCCTCGATATGGCACGTATCGAGGAATTCCCGGCATACGAGTGCCGGACGAATTGCAAGAACGAGCCGAATAACAGACTGAAAATCAACCGGCGCGCCGGTGCCGAGAATGGCGGCGCCTGACTCGGAATGCTGGGATTCCACTGCGGCAGGCGGCTCTCGGACGGGCCGGATCAATGAGGTGCGGGGGTCTACGCGCCCCGCCGGGGTGGTGTGACACCCGGTGGACGTGCCTACCCGGGCGGGATACCCCGCAAACAGCAACGAGCTGGTGCCCGTACCACTAGGGTACGGGCACCAGCTGCGCTCAACGCTTCAGCGTCAGGCGGGAACGATGTTCTCCGCCTGCGGGCCCTTCTGGCCCTGCGTGACATCGAAGTTCACCTTCTGGCCTTCCTGAAGCTCACGGAAGCCCTGGGTGGCGATGTTCGAGTAGTGGGCGAAGACGTCGGGGCCGCCACCCTCCTGCTCGATGAAGCCGAAGCCCTTTTCCGAGTTGAACCACTTCACGGTGCCAGTAGCCATATGCAAATTCTCCTTCGGGGCAGTGCCCGGGGCCCACACTGTGCGGACCTCGGCGTCGCCGCAATGATCGCCCCGCCCGGAAAAATGCATCCGGAAATAGAAAAGCGCCCGGCAACGTGAAGTTACCTAAGGCACTTGAAGTATCTATGGGAACCACAACTGCAACTGAGATCAAGACTAGCACGAGACGGGCTTGGGAGCACGGGGAGCCAGAATATTTGGCGCGTCGCCGTGAACCTTCACCCCAGATTGCGCAAAACACGGGGCCCCCGGCGCCGAAAATTCACTTCCGCAGCGACCGGGAGCCCTCCGGTGCGTCGCTCACCTGCCGCCGGCCCTCGACGTGCGCCGCGTTGTGCTCGCGCAGGGGCGCCCGCCTCCCCTGCCCCTCAGCTCCGCCCTGACAACATCCGGCGTCGCTCACCCGCGTCGCCGTCGTGGTGGATCGGTGCTCGCGAAGCCGTCAGGGGCGCGCCCGTACCGCCCTGCCTGGACGCGATGATCTCCGCGGCGATGGACAGGGCCGTCTCCTCGGGTGTGCGGGCGCCGAGGTCCAGGCCGATCGGTGAGTGCAGGCGCGACAGCTCCTCGCCGGTCAGGCCTACTTCGCGCAGGCGGCGGTCACGGTCCTCGTGGGTGCGGCGTGAGCCCATCGCCCCGACGAAGGCGACGGGCAGCCGTAGCGCGATCTCCAGGAGCGGGATGTCGAACTTCGCGTCATGGGTGAGCACGCACAGGACCGTGCGTTCGTCGGTTGTGGTGCTCCGCAGGTAGCGGTCCGGCCAGTCGACCACGATGTCGTCCGCCTCGGGGAAGCGGGCCCGCGTGGCGAAGACGGGGCGGGCGTCGCACAACGTCACGCGGTAGCCGAGGAACTTGCCCGCACGGACCAGCGCCGCCGCGAAGTCGACGGCGCCGAAGACGATCATCCGGGGTGGCGGCACGCTCGACTCCACGAACAGCGTCAGGTCCGCGTCGCAGTGGGAGCCGTCGGCCGAGAGGTCGAACGTGCCGGTGCGGCCCGCGGCGAGCAGGGCCCGCGCCTCGCCCGCCACGGTGCGCTCAAGTCCGGCGCCCCCGTCCAGCCCTCCCTCGTACGAGCCGTCCGCCCTCACGAGCATCGCCCCGCCCCGCAGTTCGGCCGGTCCCCGGGCCACCCGGACGAGCGCTGCCGTCTCGCCCCGGGCGGCGGCCGCGAACGCCGCAGCGAACACCGGCCTGTCCGGCGCGTCGGCGCGCACCGGCGTGACCAGGACCTCGATGACCCCGCCGCAGGTGAGCCCCACGGCGAAGGCGTCCTCGTCGCTGTAGCCGAACCGCTCCAGGACGGAGCCGCCGTCCTGGAGCACCTGGACGCACAGTTCGTAGACCGCCGCCTCGACGCAGCCGCCGGAGACCGAGCCGATGACCGTGCCCTCACTGTCGACGGCGAGGGCGGCGCCGGGCGGGCGGGGTGCGCTGCCGCCCACCGAGACGACGGTGGCGACGGCGAAGTCCCGGCCCTGCCCGGCCCACCGGTTCAGCTCGTCGGCGATGTCAAGCATCGCCGTCACCTTCGGCAGGGGCTCCGGCCGACAGGACGCGGTCGGGCCGGATCGGCAGGTGCCGGTGGCGGGCGCCGGTCGCATGCCAGACCGCGTTGGCCACGGCGGCCGCCGCGCCCACAATGCCGATCTCGCCGATGCCCTTGATCCCGACGGGGTCGTCCGCGTCCGGGTCGTCGACCCAGTCCGCCTCGATCAGGGGTACGTCGGCGTTGGCGGCGACGTGGTAGCCCGCGAGGTCAGCGCCGACGTGGCCGCCCGTGGCCTGGTCCCTGACCGCCTCCTCGTGCAGTGCCATGGACAGTCCCCAGATCATCCCGCCGATGAACTGGCTGCGCGCGGTCAGCGGGTTGACGATCTTGCCGGCCGCGAAGACGCCGAGCATGCGCCGTACGCGTACCTCGCCGGTGCTGACGTCGACGGCGACCTCGGCGAACTGGGCGCCGAAGGAGTGCCGCTCCTTCTTCGTCAGCCGGGCGACGGCCTCCGTGGTGTCCGAGCGGGCCGTGATCCCTTCGGCCGGGATGTCGCCGCCCAGGGCGAGCTGCTCGCGCAGCGCGCCCGCCGCCGTGGTGACGGCCCACGCCCAGGAGCGCGTGCCCATCGAGCCGCCGGCGACCCACGCGGGGCCGAAGTCACTGTCCGCGATCCGCACCCGCACCCGCTCCGGGGCCACCTCCAGGGCGTCCGCCGCGATCAGGGTGAGCGCGGTGCGGGCGCCGGTGCCGACGTCGGCCGCGGTGATTCGGACGGTGTAGGTGCCGTCGGCCTCAGCGGTCACGGCCGCCGTGGACGGGGCGACGCCCGAGGGGTAGGTGGCGGCGGCCGTGCCCGTACCGAGCAGCCAGCGACCCTCGCGGCGCCGGCCGGGACGCGCGTCGCGGCCGGCCCAGCCGAACCTGCGGGCGCCCTCGTCGAAGCAGGCGACCACGTTGCGGCTGCTGAACGGGAGGCGGGACACGGGGCCCACGTCGGGTTCGTTGCGCACGCGCAGCGCGATCGGGTCTACGCCGCACTTCTCTGCGAGTTCGTCGAGCGCCGACTCCACGGCGAACGAACCGGGAGCCTCGCCGGGCGCACGCATCCACGTCGGGGTCGGCACGTCGAGCGGCACGACGCGGTGGACGGTGCGGTGCGCGTCGGCCTCGTACATGACGCGCCCGTACGCGGCGCTCATCTCGACGAATTCCTTGACGGTCGACGTCTGGCAGTCCGCCTGGTGGTCGAAGGCGCGCAGCCTGCCATCGGGGTCGGCGCCGAGCCGCACGCGCTGGGCGGTGGGGCTGCGGTAGCCGGTGACCGTGAACATTTGACGGCGCGTCAGCACAACGCGTACCGGCCGGTCGAGAGTCGTGGCGGCCATCACGGCGGCCACGTGATGCGGGCGCACACCCTTGGAGCCGAAGGCCCCGCCGACGTGCTCGGACCGCACTCGCACCGAGGCCGCGTCGAGCGAGAACAGCTTGGCGAGCTCGTCGGCCACCCACACGCTGCCCTGGTTCGAGTCGACGACTTCGAGACGGCCGCCGTCCCAGTGCGCGGTCGCCGCGTGCGGCTCCATGGAGCTGTGGTGCTCCTCCGGAGTGGTGTACTCCTCGTCCACCACGAAGGCGGAGGCGGCGAGTTCGGCCTCGACGTCCCCCTTCTCCTCCACCATGTCGGGCGTGTCCACGGGCGTGTACATGCCGGGCCGGCCGGCCGAGAAGGCGACGTCGTGCGGCTCCTCCTCATATCGCACGACCAGCGCCTCCGCGGCCTCCCTGGCCTGTTCCGACGTCTCGGCGACGACGAGGGCCACGGGCCAGCCGACGTACGGCACACGGTCGTGCTGGAAGACCTGGAGGGCGGGGTCGGGCGGGCCGAGCATGCTCATGTACTCGCCGTCGACGCGCGGGGCGTTCCCGTGGTGCAGGACGGCGAGTACGCCGGGCATGGCGAGGACGGCATCGGACTCCACGGCCAGGACGCGTCCTCGGGCGACGGTCGACAACGCCAGCCATCCGTGGGCGAGTTCGGTGAAGGGGATGTCTCCCGCGTAGCGCGCGGCTCCGGTGACCTTGTCGTACCCCTCGACGCGGACGTGGGCGGCGCCGACGGCGCCCGTCACGGCCGCGGTGCGAGTCGTCGTGGTCATCGCACGGCCTCCTCGGCGAGCTCGCTAAGTACGGCCACGACGAGATTGCGCATCAGCGTCACCTTGTATCCATTGTGGGGCAGCGTCTCGGCGGCCGCGAGTTCGGCGTCCGCGGCGGCGGCGAAGGCCTCGGCGGTCGCCGGGCCGCCGGTCAGAACGCGTTCGGCGGCGTGTGCGCGCCAGGGCCGGGACGCGACCGCCCCGAAGGCGAGGCGCACTTCGTGGACGGTTTCGTCCCGGACGTCGAGCGCGGCGGCGACGGATCCGATGGCGAACGCGTAGGACGCGCGCTCGCGGACCTTGCGGTAGCGGGAGAGGGCGGCGACGGGCGCCGGGGGCAGGGTGACGGCGGTGATCAGCGCGCCGGGCGGCAGCGCGGTCTCCAGGTGTGGGGTCTCGCCCACGGGCAGATAGAACTCCGCGAGCGGCAACTCGCCCGGACCGTCGGCCGTTTCGTACGAGACGACGGCGTCGAGCGCGGCGAGGGCCACTCCCATGTCCGAGGGGTGGACGGCGACGCAGTGGGCGGAGGCGCCGAGGATCGCGGCGTTGTGATGCTCCCCCTCGACGGCCGGGCAACCGCTACCGGGGACACGCTTGTTGCAGGGTTTGGCCAGGTCGGAGAAGTAGCCGCAGCGGGTGCGTTGGAGCAGATTGCCGCCGACCGTGGCCATGTTGCGCAGCTGGCCGGAGGCGCCGGCGAGGACAGCCTGCGCCAGCATCGGGTAGCGGCGCCGCACTTCGGGATGGGCGGCGAGGTCGCTGTTGGTGGCCGTCGCTCCGATGCGCAGGCCGCCGTCGGGCGTCAACTCGATGCCGTCGAGCGGCAGTTCCCGTACGTCGACGAGCCGGGCGGGCCTCTCCACGCCGGTCTTCATCAGGTCGACGAGGTTGGTGCCGCCGCCCAGATAACGCGCGTCGGGGTCGGCGTCCAGCAGGCCGACCGCGGCGGGCACGTCGAAGACGCGCTCGTAACCGAATTCCCTCATGCGACGGCCTCCGTTCCGGCGGCGCGCGCGACGGCGTTGACGATCGACACGTAGGCGCCGCAGCGGCACAGGTTGCCGCTCATCCGCTCCCGGATCTCGTCGGCGCTCAACGGTGGAACTCCCGCCTCCGGCCGTACGTCGGCAGTCACGGCGCTCGGCCAGCCCGCCGCGTGCTCCTCGATGACCGCGAGGGCCGAACAGATCTGGCCAGGGGTGCAGTATCCGCACTGGTACCCGTCGAGGTCGAGGAACGCCTGTTGCACCGGATGCAGTCCGTCGGCACCGGCCACGCCCTCGATGGTGGTGATCTCACGCCCCTCGGCGGCCACCGCGAGCTGCAGGCAGGAGACGGCGCGGCGGCCGTCGAGCAGCACGGTGCAGGCACCGCACTGGCCCTGGTCGCAGCCCTTCTTGGTCCCAGGCAGATCGAGGCGCTCGCGCAGGGCGTCGAGGAGGGTGGTGCGGTGATCGACGGGCAGCGTGTACTTCTCACCATTGATGTTCAGCGTGATGACGCTGGACGTCGATGGGGCCATGATCAGCCTTCTTTCGCTCATGGGGTGCGAGGGGCTGTACGTAGCACAAGCGGCTGTACGGAGAGGGAGAGGATCGGGATTCCGGGCCTGTCGCGCGCCCGTCGGCCGAAAAGCCGCTTGCACCGGCCACCGGCCCTCCGCTCGAGCCGAGTCTGCCGCTATGGTGAACCTAAGCGGACAAGTGTCCGTTACGTTCGAACCTAACGGACAGCTGTCCGCTTAGCAAGGGCGGACACGGGTTCGCGATTCCCGAAAGGGGGACGGGTGCAGCCGAAGAAGGAAGCACCGCTGCGCTCGGACGCGCAACGCAATCGCGACCGCATCCTGGAAGCGGCGCTGACCGAGCTGACCCGGTCGGCCGACGCCCCGCTGAGCGCGATCGCGAAGAAGGCCTGCGTCGGCCAGGGCACGTTCTACCGCAACTTCCCCAACCGCGAGTCCCTCGTGCTCGAGGTCTACCGCTACGAGATGCAGCAGGTCGCCGACGCCGCGTCCCACCTGCTCGCGACCCGCGCGCCCGACGAGGCCCTGCGCGCGTGGATGGACCGCCTCGCCCAGTACGCCATGGCGAAGGCCGGGCTGGCCGACGCGCTGCGTCAGGCCACCGCACGCGGCAGTCTGGCCGCCCTCGGCCACGGCCCGGTGACGTCGGCCATGTCGCTCCTGCTCAAGGCGAACGAGGAGGCGGGCATGATCCGCCCCGGGGTGACGCCGGACGACTTCGCCCTCGCCATCGCCGGGCTCTGGCAGCTAGACCCGCACAGCGACTGGCAGTCGCGCGCCGGACGGCTGCTCGACCTCGTCATGAACGGCCTGCGCGCCGGAGCGCCGGGGACCGCCTGAGTCGCCTGAGTCGGGTGAGTCACGCGTGCCCGCAGGCCCAGGGACCGGTCAGGGCGAAGGCGGCCGCGGCCGTGGAGGTCTGGGCGGCCCGTCGTCCAGGGCGTCCGGCCTCGCTACGGGGGGCCAGACCGGCCGGTGCGAGGGAGGCAGCGACAACAGAGCCTGGCCGACGGACCGTTGGGCGGGCAGCAGATCGACACTGCCTGTCTGGTTGAGCAGTTCGGTCAGCCGCCGCCCGGCCCCCGCCAGGAGGAGCTTGCCGCCCCGACGGTCCAGCAGCCACCGCATGGCCAGCAGGCAGTAGAGACCGCGTGAGTCGCAGAACGAGAGCGCGGTGACGTCGAGGACCAGGTACGGGTGGCCCGCGTCGACGCAGGCGCCGAGCGTGCCCAGGAAGAGCTCCTCACCGCTCTGGTCGAGTTCGCCACTGATCCGCAGCACCGCGCAGCCTTCGCAGCTCGCCAGCTCGGTGATCATCAAACGGTGGCTCTGCGTGGACATCGCACCTCCATCCGGCCGACGTACGAAGGCCCTTGGCGTCGAGCCTCGCACACACCGGCGCCGGTTCCCGAACCGGACGAGTGCCCCGGGGCCGCAGGATCAGGTCGTGGCGGTTCCGGTTCACGGCCGGCGCGGGTGCCGGACGGCCGTTGCGGTGAGGGTCTCCCACCATGCCCCCGATCGCGCCCGCCGTCACGGGTCCGGCGGCGAACTCCCTGAGAGTGCACCCCGCCCTGGTGTGGCCGACGGGGTGCATGTCGGCCGCACCAGGGGGTGAACGGCGCGCCCACCCAGGGCGTTTCGTCAGATGTCCGAGGGCTTTTTCAGCTTTTTCAGCTTTTTCAGCTCCTTGAGCTCCTTGAGCTCCTTTGGCTTCTTCAGCTCTTGCCGAGCATCTTGTTCATCTGCTCGATCTCGGCGGTCTGCGCGGTCACCACGTCGGCGGCGAGGCGCGTCGCGGGGCCGTACTTGCCGTCGGCCTTCTCGGTCCTGCCCATCGTGACGGCGCCCTCGTGGTGATCGACCATCATCGCGAGGAACTTCTTGTCGAAGTCGCCGCCGGTAGCCTTCTTGAGCTCGTCCATGTCGCCGGCGCTCATCATGCCGGGCATGGACGAGGGCATGTCGTGCTCCATGCCCGACATGTCGGCGGGGACTTCCTCACCCCACGCGGTGAGCCAGCCTGACATCTGCTCGATCTCGGGGTCCTGGGCACTCTTGATCTTGGCGGCGAGTTCCTTGACGTCCTTCGACGCGGCGCGGCCCTTGGCCAGTTCTGCCATCTCCACGGCCTGCTGGTGGTGGTGGATCATCTCCATGGCGAAGGAGACGTCGGCGCCGTTGTGACCGTCTGCGGTGTCATGACCCCCTGCGCTGTCATGGCCTTCGGCCTGGGTCGAGGCTGCCGGACTGGAGCCGGACTCCTTCGCCCCCATGTCTTGTCCCCCGGCAGGAGTGTCGCTGCCACAGGCGGCGAGGACGAGGGCGGCCGCCCCCGCGGTGGCGGCGACGGCGGTGCGCCGGACGAACGTGCGGTATGCGGTCATTCGGTGCGCGGTCATGTTGTGTGCGGTCATGCGGAACTCCTGGTGCTGATCTTCGGTGAAGGGCTCGCGCGAGCGCGGCGCCGACCCTCGGGGCGTACGGCACCGCGCGGGCCGTTCTAGATCCGCAGGAGTTGGAGTTCGGAGAGTGACGGCGGGGCACGGCCGCCGTCAGGGCCGCTGCCGGCCGACGAGGTGCGGGCCTGCGGTCGGGCGGGGCAGGCGATCACGTCGGGGAGCAGCGCGGGGTCGACTGCCGGGGGTCCGGCGACGGACGCGGAGGCGCACACCGCGTCGGCGTGTGCCATGTGCCCGTCGCATCCACCGTCTCCGTGCTCGCACACGTCGGCAGTAGAAGCCTTGACGCCTCGCTGTCCGGGCCCGGCGTGGTCACCAGAGCCGGCGGGGCCACCCGCATCCATCGCGGAGGCGGCGGGATGCATCGCGCCCTGCATCGCGCCCCGCCCGTCCGCCGGTACGGGTCCCAGGCCGTGCATGCCGAGCAGGCCAAGGAGTACGGCGCCGACGAGCAACCCGAGGAGCCGCAGCGTCAACTGCGGTCGCGTGGGCGGTCCGAGGCGGGTGGTCACCGCTGCATCGTAGGCAGAGCGGATCGGTGTGCGCGCTCCGGGGCCGCCACGGATCAGCCGTTCGTGGACCGCCCCCGTTCACCCGGAGGCCGGAAGCCGGAAACGGGAAACCGGAAAGGGTCACCCGAAAACGGGAGCGGCCGGAGGTCGGAGACAGCTTCGTCCCGGACCTCCGGCCGCACTCGTACCAGGAGCGTCAGGCAGCGGCGGGGGCGGCCTGCTCGCTCAGGCGGCCGACGACCTCGGTCAGGGCGGTCGCGACCTCGGAGTCGTCGGCGGGGTGGGTCTCGGCGAAGCGCGTCAGGGAGCCGGGGATGGACAGCTTCACGTCGTCGAGCACCGAGGCACCGGCGATCCCCGCGGCCTTGCGCGCGTCGTCCTGCGCCCACACGCCGCCGTACTGGCCGAACGCGGTGCCGACGACGGCGACCGGCTTGCCGGAGATCGCGCCGGCGCCGTACGGGCGGGACAGCCAGTCGATGGCGTTCTTCAGGACGGCCGGCATGGTGCCGTTGTACTCGGGCGAGAAGAGGAGGAAGGCGTCGGTCTGACCGGCGGCCTCACGCAGCCGCTGGGCCGCGGCGGGGACGCTTCCCTCGACGTCGATGTCCTCGTTGTAGAACGGCACGTCGCCGAGGCCGTCGAAGAGCTGGATGTCGGCGCCGGCGGGCGCGTGCTTGGCGGCGGCCTCGGCGAGCTGACGGTTGTGGGAACCGGCGCGGAGGCTCCCGACGAGGGCGAGAATGCGAACAGACATGGCAGAACTCCAGATAAGTGCGTATGGATCTCGTGCGGGCCCAACCGGACCGAAGTCCGTTTAAATTTGTACCACCGATCCGGACCGCGGTCCACTTTCTGGCTCGCGGCGCTACTCTGAAGCCATGACCGGCCCGATCCCCCCTCCCGTCACGACGTCCGGCGCCCCGGGCGGACCGACCGACCTCACCCTCACGCCGACCGACCTCGCCCTGACACCGGCAGGCGACCGGCCTGCGTTGCGGGCGGACGCGGCCCGCAACCGCACGCGTCTGCTGGAAGCCGCATCGTGCCTGCTGTCCGAGTGCGGGGCGGCGAACCTGACCATGGAGGCCGTGGCGTCGGCGGCCGGAGTGGGCAAGGGCACGGTCTTCCGGCGGTTCGGCGACCGCACCGGGCTGCTCATCGCCCTTCTCGACCACCAGGAGCAGCAGCTTCAGGCGGCGTTCCTGTCGGGCCCGCCGCCCCTGGGCCCGGACGCGCCCGCTCTGGAACGCCTGCACGCTTTCGGGCCGGCCCTCATCCGCCACGAGCGGGACCATCACGGGCTGATCCTCGCCGCCCGCACCGATCCCGTGCGCAATTACGCGGTCCCGGCGAACCGCCTGCGCCACACGCACGTCATGCTGCTGCTGCGCCAGGCGGGCGTGCAGGGCGACACCGATCTGCTCGCGCACACGCTGCTGGCCGCCGCGGACACGGCGCTCATCCACCACCTGACCAGGGAACGGGGCATGCCGCTCGACCGCGTGGAGGCGGGATGGCATGACCTGGTCGACCGGCTCGCGCACACGCCCTGACCAGCTCGCGCACACGCCCTGACCGGCTCGCGCAAATGCCCTGCCGGGATTGCGCACACGCCCTGACCGGCTCGCTTAAAAGTCCTGACGGGATTGCGCGCACACCCTGCCGGCCGACGCGAACGCCCTACGGGCGACCGGTCACGGAGCCGTATCCGGCCCGTCCGGGCCCCAGAGATCGGGCCCCGCGCCGTGCCAGTCGATCAGTTCCGGGTCGTCGACGGTCGTATCCGCCTCGGGCAGGCCCGCGGCCCGCAGGAATTCGAGAACATCGAGCAGGTTGTAGGCGGTCCCCACGTCCTTGCCGTGAATCGTCACCCGTCGACCGCCGTCAGGCAGGGGCGGGTGCACAGTCACGGGCGCACCTTCGGCCATACATCCAGAATGGTCCAGCCAACCCGAAAACGCACCCCCAATCGAACTCACGCTCGAAAAATCCACCCCGGCGAACTGTGCACGAACGCGACGAGGCCCAGCACGAGAGCGACAACGCCGATGAGTGCGACGGGAATTCGCGTCTTGGGCGAAGTCAGCGCCGTCGTCGACCACTCCTGGACCCTTCAGGCGTGGCCGGGATCACAGGAAGGCGCGACCGACCTGCGGAATGCCATGAGATCCGGAGCGGTTGGCACACGCAGATTCCATGCTTGTGCACATACCGACTGGTACTTAAGAGGAGCACTCCGTGACTGATGCCGCGTCGCCCGTTTCCCGCGCTGCCGAGATTCTGTCGCGCCCCGTCGCGCTGAACGGACTGAAGGTCCCCAACCGCATCGCGATGGCGCCCATGACGCGCATGTTCTCGCCGAACGGCATCCCGGGCGAGGACGTTCGGTCGTACTACTCCCGACGCGCCGCCGCGGGCGTGGGCCTGATCGTCACCGAGGGAACCTACGTCGGCCACACGTCGGCCGGAGAGAGCGACCGGGTACCGCGCTTCCACGGCGAGGAGCAGTTGGCCGGGTGGGCGAAGGTCGCCGAGGACGTGCACGCGGCGGGCGGCACGATCGTGCCGCAGCTGTGGCACATCGGCATGGTGCGCCAGCAGGGCAAGCCGCCCTTCGCCGAGGCTCCGGCCGTCGGCCCGTCCGGCCTCCGCATGGACGGCACCGAGGGCACGGGCAAGGCGATGACCCAGGCCGACCTGGACGACGTCATCGGCGCGTTCGCGCAGGCCGCCAAGGATGCCGAGCGCATCGGCTTCGACGGCGTCGAGGTGCACGGCGCCCACGGTTACCTGCTGGACCAGTTCCTCTGGGCCGGGACCAACCGCCGTACCGACGCCTACGGTGGCGACGCCGTGGCCCGCACGAAGTTCGCCGCAGAGATCGTCGCCGCGATCCGTGGATCCGTCTCCCCCGAATTCCCGGTGATCTTCCGCTACTCGCAGTGGAAGCAGGAGGCCTACGACGCGCGGCTCGCCGAGACCCCGCAGGAGCTGGCGGCGATCCTCGCCCCGCTCGCCGAGGCCGGCGTCGACGCCTTCCACGCCTCCACCCGCCGCTACTGGAGCCCGGAGTTCGACGGCTCCGACCTGAACCTGGCGGGCTGGACCAAGAAGCTCACCGGCAAGCCCACCATCACGGTCGGCTCCGTCGGCCTCGACGGCGACTTCATCCGCGCCTTCGCGGGCGAGGGCTCCGCGGTCAAGGGAATCGACGACCTCCTCGACCGCCTGGAGCGCGACGAGTTCGACATGGTCGCCATCGGCCGGGCCCTGCTCCAGGACCCTGACTGGGCGGCGAAGGTCCTGGAGGGCCGCTTCGATGAACTGAAGCCGTACGACGCGGCAGCAGCGCTCAAGACGCTGAGCTAGCGGGCACAGAACCGATAGGGCCGGGAGCGGCGGGACAGAACCGAGAGGTCCCGGAACTGCCTGCGCGACAGAACCGATAGGTCCCGGAACTGCCTGCGCGATGGAACCGATAGGTCCCGGAACTGCCTGCGCGATGGAACCGATAGGTCCCGGAACTGCCTGCGCGATGGAACCGATAGGTCCCGGAGCTGCGGGAGCGCAGGCCCGAAATTCCCGTCAAGCCCGAATGCGTCGCCCAGCCCCCGTCTCACGAGAAGCCGGGATCCACGGTTCGCCGTGGATCCCGGCTCTGACTGTGGCGGGTGAGGCCGCTCACCGGTACGGAGGGCCAGGACGCGAGGCCGCTCGACTCGGACTCACCGGGACCGCGTCGACGGGGCCGCGCTCGTCTCACGTACGCGCAGTTCCATCGGGATCAGGCGGGGTTCTGTGTCGCCGGAGGCTGTCATCAGGGTCTCCAGGGTCTCGGCGGCCTGGCGGCCCAGTTCGTCCCGGGCCATCGAGACCGTGGTGAGCCGGCGCGAACCGGGCAGGTCGTCGAGTGGAGAGATGTCGTCGCAGCCGATGACCGCCATGTCCTCGGGCACGCGCACGCCCGCCTCCTCCAGCGCGCTCGCCGCGCCCCGTGCCACGAGGTCGTTGTACGCGACGACCGCGGTGACGTCCAGGTCGCGTACGGCGGTCGCCGCGTCGTACCCGTGCCGGGCCGTGTGGCCGCAGGGGATCACCGTGACCTCGACGCCGAACGCCGCGGCGGCGTCGAAGGCGCGAATGCGTTCCGCGTTCGCCCAGGATGCCTCGGGCCCGCTCAGATAGGCGACGCGGCGGTGACCGAGCTGACTGAGGTGTCCGCAGACCAGGGTCATTCCGCCGTAGAAGTCGGCGGAGACCGAGGGGATGTTCAGCCCGGGAACGATGCGGTTGACCAGGACGACGTGGTGGCCGCGCAGGGCCAGGTCGACCAGCGCGGTGCGCTCCATGCGAGGGGAGCACAGGAGCACGCCGTCGCAGCACCCCATGAGGTCCTCCGCGAGTTCGTGCTCGCTCGCCGCGTCCTCGTCCGACTCCATCACCATCACCCGCCGCCCGTGCGAACGGGCCACCGCGGAAACGGACTTGAGGACATCGGGGAAGTACGGGTTGGCCAGGTCGGGCACGAGGACGCCGATGGCACCGGCCTCGCCGCGGGCCAGGCCCTGCGCCGCGGCGTTGGGCCGGTAGCCGAGTTCGGCCACCGCGTCGTGCACCCGGCGGACGAGTTCGGGGTCGACGCGGGCCGTGCCGTTGAGCACGCGGGAGACGGTGGAGGTGGACACTCCGGCCGCCGTGCCGACGTCCGTGATCGTCACGCGCCGCAACCGGGCGCCCTTCCGCCCGGCGGACGGGCCTGCCGAGCTCTCCGTTCCGGACTTTTCGGACCGCTCCCGCGTCGTGCGGCGCGCCCCCGCGGACGCGCCGGGGCCGCCCTTCGCGTCCGGAACCTTTGAAGTAACCAAAGCCAGCTCCCCGTTGCCCATCCTCTGTCGCCAGCCTAGTTCGTCGTGCCGCCGCGCGATGCTCCGCTCCCCACTTCGAGCAGGAGTCCTCGCAGGTGGGCGACGTCCCGGCGGACCGCGGCGAACGGATCGTCGGTCGGGTAGTGGACGTGCAGGGAGAGCGGTCCGGTGTAGCCGAGCCCGCCGAGCCCGGACAGGATCGTGCGCCAGGGCACGACGCCCCCGTCGGCGAGGGGCTGCCACACGCAGGTCCAGTCGCCGGACCGCGCTCCCTGCTCCCACACCGCGTTCTTCACCCCCACGCAGCCGACCCGGGCCGGACCGCCGATCACGTCCAAGGTGAGGCGCCAGTGCTCGCTGCCTTCCTTGGCCTGGTTGCCGGGGTCGGGGTGGACGTGGATGCCGTCGAAGCCTGCCAGGAGCCGTGCCGCGTGCGCCGCCGACGGGTGCAATGTCCCGTGGTGCAGGGCGAGTACGAGCCGGACGCCGTGGCGTACCGCGAGTTCGGCGAGGCCCGCGAGGTCCCGGCGGGCCCGGTCGACGGCCGTGGCGTGGTCGATTCGCGCGTCGTAGCGGTAGAAGCCGAGGCGCAGCACAGTGGCCCCCGCCTCGGCGCAGTGCCCGATGACGCGCTCCGCCTCGCCGTCCGCCGTGGTCAGGTCCGTGCTGACCATGCCGAGGCCGAGACCGTTTCCCCGCAGGGCGCGGGCCGTCTCGGCGATGCGCTCCGCTGTGCCCGGCGTGACGGTCTGCCCGTCCCTGACCAGTAGATCCGCGCCGTCGGCACCGGCGTGCGCCAGCAGGTCGGCCAGCCGGCTCGGCGGCAGATCCCCGAACGGCTTCGTGAGAACCAGAACCCTCACCACATGCTCCTTCTCGCACCACACGCTTTCCTGTGAAAGCGCTCCCTGAACTTATCCCCTCCTCGGCCACCGATTTGTCAGCTCATTGAAAGTGCCAGGTCACAAGCTATCCATGTCATCCGCCACTCAAGATCGACAATTTTCAGTGTGTGAAAACGCTTGCTCGCCCTCATGAGGCGCCCTAACGTCATCCGCGCTTCAGTCCCGAGGACCGCCAGGACCGTCAGGACCGCCAAGGCCGCCAAGGCCGCCGTCTCGACAGAGCAGGAGCCGACCGATGGGCAAGGGGACAGGAATCAGAGCGCGGGTATTCAGGGCGGGCGGCAGGCCGGCCCTTGTCTGCGCGTTGGTGGTGCCGCTGCTCGCGGCGTGCGGCGGGGGTTCGGGAAGCTCGGGCACCACGCTGAAGATCTGGGACTACTCGGCGGAGCAGACGGACTTCCACAAGAAGGTCGCCGAGGAGTTCCACCGGCAGCACCCCGGCATCACCGTGCAGTGGCAGTCGATCGCGCAGGACGAGTACAAGCGGACGCTCCCCCTGGCTTTCCAGAGCCACCAGGGGCCGGACATCTTCTACTGGAGCGACAACGGCCCGCTGGCGATGTCCCAGCTGATGGGCCAGAAGTGGATCCAGCCGCTGAACGACGGCGCCGCGCTGCCCGCGAGCTTCACCAAGCGCTGGCCCAAGGGGTCGTTCACCGAGGGCGTCAACCAACTCGGCGGCAAGACCTACGGGTTCCCCTTGTCGGAGAGCACCTCCTGGGGCCCCGGCTACATGTTCCTCAACAAGAAGGTCTTCAAGAACGCGGGCCTTGACACCGCGAACCCGCCCAAGACCTGGTCCGACCTGAAGAGCGCCTGCGCCCGCATCAAGGAGAGGACGAAGGCGTACTGCATCGCGTCGCCCACCAAGGACGTCGACTTCCAGCGCATCTTCTACGCGCTCGCCGCGGGCGAGTACACGACCAACGACCTGTTCTTCGACTACAAGAAGGGCACGTTCTCGCTGTCCGAACCTCAGGCGCAGAAGGTGTTCTCATTCATCCAGGAGCTCAAGAAGGACGGCTATCTGGCTCCCGGCAACAACGACAAGAACTTCTCCCGTCAGCAGTTCGCCGCGGGCCAGGCCGGGATCATGATGGACGGCACCTGGCTGCCGTCCGTACTCAAGACCCTCGGCCTGGAATCCTCCGGATACACGGTGGCCGCGCATCCGGTCCCCGACTCGGGCAGCGAGGGTTCCCTGTGGAGCCAGCCCGACGGCAACAAATACTGGGTGAGCGCGGACAGCAAGCAGTCCAAGGCCGCCTGGACGTTCCTGAACTGGATGACGCAGCCCGACGGTTACTTCGCCAGGCAGTACCTGGCGGGCGGCTTCGGAACGCTGGCGTTCGCGGACAACAAGCGCTACATCAAGGACCCGGCGATCCAGCAGATCATGCGCATCGCCGATGAGAGCGACTTCCGCGTCACGCTTCCACTGCCCGTCTCCAAGTGCCCCGACCTGGTCAGGTCCACGGCGTATGTGAAGGCGATCGGCCAGCGGCCCACATGGGAGTACGAGGCGATGTCCGGGGCGCTGAACTCCGGCAGTTCACTGGGCCCCGAGGCCGAACGGATCGTCGACCAGCGGCAGAAGACCCTCACCTCCGAGCTGAAGAAGGAGGCGGCCAAGGGCCTGAAGGTCTCCATGGACTGCTTCACGTTCCCCGACTGGTCGTACACCTCCGACTACCGAGCGGCCAAGTAACCGCTCGCGCCCCGTCAGACGGACTTCGGCAGACGGACTTCGGCAACGGACTTCGGCCAGGACCCCAAAGGACCCCGTATGGCTCTCGCCCCCACCAGTTCGCGTCCACCCGACGCAGCCCCCACCTCCGTCCGCCTGCGCAGCCGGGCGGGCCGGCGCCGGCCCGCGCCGCCGCCGGAGGGGAACCGTGAACGCGCCGAAGGACGCGACCGGCTGTGGGTGGCGGCCTTCCTCGTGCCGTTCCTCGTCCTGTATCTGGGGTTCACGCTGTGGCCGCTGATCGCGACGGTCTACTACTCGTTCTTCGACTGGTCCGGCACCGGGCCGCTGAACAACTTCGTCGGCGGCGGCAACTACAGCCGCGTACTCGGCGACCCGTTGTTCTGGCAGGCCGTCGTCAACACCCTGCTGTTCGCCGTCGGCACGACATTGATCAAACTGCCGCTCTCGCTGCTCGCCGCCCTGGTGATGACCCGCAAGTGGCTACGGGCGAAGAAGGCGCTGCGGACCGTCTTCTTCGCGCCGCTGATCATCCCGGTGGCCATGGCGGGCCTCGTCTTCACCTATCTGCTCAACCCGTCCAACGGCGCGCTCAACTCCGCGCTGCACGGCCTCGGTCTGACCGACGGTACGACCGATGTCTTCGCCAACCGCTGGACGTCGATGCTGGCGCTGATCCTCATCTCGGTCTGGCAGGTGTTCGGCCAGTACATGATCTATTGGATGGCCGCGCTGCAGAACGTGCCCGACGAGCTGTACGAGGCAGCGGCCCTCGACGGTGCCAGTGAGTGGCAGAAGCTGACCCGGATCACGCTGCCGCTGATCCGTCCGGTCGCCGTCGTCATCGTGATGCTCGCCCTGGTCAACGCGATGCACGTGTTCGGGCTCGTCGTCACGCTGACCGGCGGCGGCCCCGGCACGAGCACGTACGTCGTCTCGTACTTCATCTACAAGCAGGCGTTCGGCTCGATGCCCTTCGCCTACGGATACGCCTCGGCCGCGGCCCTGCTGTTCTCCGTCATGGCGTTCCTCCTCGTCACCGGTCAGGGCCTGTTCGTGCGCCGCGCGCAGAAGCTGCGGAAGGAGTACGGAGTCTGATGTCCCGTCCCGAACTCCGCATACCGAGAACGGCAGCACGCGCAAAACGGCTGTCGCGGCCCGTGCGGGCCAACCTCGTCGCACTGCCGCTGCTCATCGTGATCGGCCTCATCTGGGTGTATCCGTTCCTGTGGATCGTCACGGGCGCGTTCAAGACACAGAACGGTCTGTTCACCGGCGGCGCCAGTCTCATGCCCGACCAGTGGAACTTCGACAACTTCCGGCGCGCGTGGGTGGACGCCGGATTCTCGAAGTTCTTCCTCAACACCGTCGTCTACGCGGTCGTGTCCACGCTCGTCGAACTCTTCAAGTCGGCGCTGTGCGGCTACATTCTGGCCCGCTACGAATTCCCCGGCCGGAAGGCTCTGCACCAGCTGATCGTCGCCACTCTCTTCGTGCCGGTTGCCTCCATCATCATCCCGCAGTTCGTCCTCGTGGACAGTCTCGGTCTGCTGAACACCCGGGCCGGCGTGATCCTGGCGATGTCCGGTGCGGCGGGCGCACTGTATGTGCTGCTGTTCATCGGGTTCTTCGCGGGTGTGCCGAGCGATCTGTTCGACGCGGCGAAGCTCGACGGCGCCGGTTTCCTGCGCACGTTCCGGCTTGTCCTGCCGCTCGCGAAACCCGTCATCGCGGTGGTCGTCATCTTCCAGTTCATCAGCAACTGGAATGAATTCAACATCCCGTTGGTGTTCACCCTCGGCCAGCCTGATCTGCAGAATCTCGCGGTCGGCATGCTGTCCTTCAAGGGCGAGCATTCCGTGGACTGGACCGGATTCGCCGCCGGAATGACGCTGTCCGTCATTCCGATGCTCGTTGTCTTCATCTTCTTCCAGAGCTACTTCGTGCGCGGCCTGGCCGGCGCCACCAAGGAGTGACCCCGTGACCACCGAGCCGCCAGGCTCCACCCGACCAGCCCGCACCCGATCAGGCTCCACCCGACCAAGCTCCACCCGACTGGACGGCACGTTCGCCTACACCTGGGACCTGGTGGGCGACCCGGCGGCAGCCGAGCGCATCGCCTCGCTCGGCGTGGGCTCCGTCGTCCTCCAGGCCGCGTACCACTCGGTGCGCGCCATGACGCCGCACCACCCCGCCCACCGCATCGTGCACGCCACGCGCGCCGCCGCGTACTTCCCGCTCGATCCGCACGACTGGTGCGGCACCCGCCTGAGACCGGCCGCGCCGGGCTGGGGCGTCGACGTGCCCGACCGGTTCGGCACGGCGGCCTCGGCCCTGCGCGGGCACGGGTTGCGCGTCGAGGCGTGGCTGGTTCTCACGCACAACACGTCACTGGGCGACCGGGCGCCCGACCTGACGGTGCGCAACGCGTTCGACGAGCGGTACGGCTACGCGCTCTGCCCGGCGCAGCCTGAAGTGTCCGCGTACGCAAGCCGGTTGGTGCGGTCCTTCTGCGCGCGCTACGACGCCGCGCAGGTTCCCGCCCTGATGCTCGAGGCGTGCGGCTGGCTCGGCTTCGAGCACGGCAGCCACCACGAGAAGACCGCGGGCGCCGACCTCAGCGCCGGCTGTCGGAACCTCCTGTCGATCTGCCTGTGCGGGATGTGCCGTCGCGGCATCGAGGCCGCGGGCGCGGACCCGGCCGCCGTCGCCGCAGCCGTGCGCCGCACCGTGGACGCGGAGCTGCGGGACGGGCGCCGTGCGCCGGACAGCTTCGCCGAATCGCTCGGCGAGCAGCCGGCACGGGCCGTGCTGGGCCACCGCCGAGCAGTCATCGAGGATCTGACGCGCCGTATCGCGGCCGAGGCGCCGGACCGCGAACTGCTCCTGATGGCCGACGGCGACCCGCAGGCCACCGGCCCGGACAGCGGACTCGACCTGGGCCGCTTCGACGGGCCCGCCTCCGCCATGGTCGTCAAGTGCTGGGACGACGAGGACCGTTCGGCGGCACGCATCAAGGACGCCGTGGCGGCGAGCCCGCGCCCGGTCATCGCCAACGTCTCCGTCCTCGACGAGCCTTCCGGGGCTCTCGCCCGCCGCGTGGCACGGCTGCGGGCCGCCGGAGCGCAGCGATTCCGCTACTACCACGCGGGCCTGGCCTCACCCGCCCGACTGCGCGCCCTGCGCGCGGCAGCAGCCACCACAGACATGGACGCAGCCACAGACACGGACATCGCCACACCGACACGAGAAGGAACAGGAGCAGCGTGACGAACGAGCGACTCACCGGGATGTACGTGATGGACCCGGCACGCTTCGACGACGTCTACGGACCCGACGAACGCGCCCTTATAGAACGGCACTTGACCATCGAGCAGCCGCCGTGTTCCGCGGCAGAGCTGTCCGGGTCCGGGGACGCGCTGGCGGGCGTCGACGTCCTCGTCACCGGCTGGGGTGCGCCTCGCCTCTCGCCCGGCCTGCTCGCCCGCGCCCCGCGCCTGTCGCTCGTGCTGTACGCGGCCGGTTCCGTGCGGGCCGTCGTCACCGAGGAGTCGTGGGCGCGCGGCGTGCGCATCACGTCCGCCGGTGCCGTGATCGCCGACAAGGTCGCGGACTTCACGCTCGCCCAGATCCTGTACGCGCTCAAGCACGGCTGGCGCTACGCGCTGACCGCGCGCCGCTCGCGGGCCGCCGCCGTCCGCCGCGGCGAACCCGGCACCGCGGGCGCCACCGTCGGACTCGTCTCCCTCGGTGCCACCGGACGGGCCACCGCGAAGCTCCTCGTCCGGCACGGCGTGCGCGTCCTCGCCCACGACCCCTACGTGTCCGACGCGGACGCGCGCACCCTCGGAGTCGAACCGGCCACGCTGGAAGCCGTGTTCGCCCACAGCGACGTGGTGAGCCTGCACGCGCCGCTTCTCGACGAGACCCGCGCCATGATCGACGCGCCGCTGCTGCGCTCCATGCGCCCCGACGCCACTCTCGTCAACACCGCGCGCGGCGGACTGATCGACGAGCCCGCACTGCTGCACGTACTGGAGGAACGGCCGGACCTGTTCGCCGTACTCGACGTCACCGACCCGGAGCCGGCCGTTGCCGGTTCACCCCTGTTCACGCTCGACAACGTGGTGGTCACCCCGCATCTCGCCGGCAGTCTCGGCCCGGAGCGCCGTCTCCTCGGCCGGGCCATGGCCGAGGAGCTGGGCCGCTACGTCGCCGGACAGCCGCTGCGCCACGAGGTGGCCGCCCAAGCGATGGAGCATGCCGCATGAGCTTCACCCTCGTACTGGTGCCGCCCGCGCCGGAGGAGACGCTGACCTGGCCCGAACGGCTCGCGCAGGCGGTCCCCGGAATCGACGTGCTCGTCCCCCAGGGCCCGAAGGACGTCGCCGCGGCGCTGGGCCGGGCGGATGCCGCGTACGGCGCGCTCACCCCTGAACTCCTCGCCGCCGCCGACCAGTTGCGCTGGCTGCAGGCTCCCCAGGCCGGACCGCCGCCCGGCTTCTACCATCCGGCGCTGGTGCGCCACGCGGTCCAGGTGACCAACATGCGCGACACCTACACCGATCACGTCGCCGCCCATACGCTGGCCCTCGTCCTGGCCCTCGCCCGGCAGATCCCCCGCTACGTGCGCGAACAGGCCGCCTCCCACTGGGCACCGGACTGGTCCGACGGCGCCGTCGTCGCGCTCGGCGAGGCACGCGCCCTCGTCGTCGGGACGGGGGCGGTCGGCGCGGAGATCGGGCGGCTGCTCGCCGCGTTCGGCTCACGGGTGGACGGGGTCGACGCCCGCGTCACGACGCGGCCGCCCGGCTTCGGCCGGATCGTCGCGCCGGACCACCTCGACAAGGTGCTCGGCGAGGCGGACATCGTGATCGTCACCGTTCCGCACACCCCTCGGACGGAAGGGCTGTTCGACGCCGGCCGCCTTGCCGCGATGAAGCGCGGCGCCTGTCTGGTGAACGTGGGCCGCGGCCCGACCGTCCGCCTCGACGACCTGGCCGCCGCCCTGGACGCGGGGCACCTACGGGGCGCCGCCCTCGACGTCATGGAGCGCGAGCCGCTCCCTGCCGGTCATCCGCTGTGGCGCCACCCGCGCGCGCTCATCACCCCGCACGTGGCGGGGGCGGGTCCGCATGCCGCAGAGCGCCGTTTCCAGGTGCTCGTGGAGAACGCGCAACGGTTCGCCGCCGGGCGCCCGTTGATCAACGTAGTGGACAAGACGCAATGGTTCTGAACACCGAGCAATCATCCGCCGACTCCGACTCCGACTCCAGTTCCGGGATCACCGTCGAGCGCATCGAGACCTTTACGGTCGCCCTGCCAACCCTGCGGGACTTCGAGGTCGCGGGCGGCGGCGTGACCGTCAAGGGGCGGCCCGGCGTACGGGTCCTGGTCAAAGTCACCGCCTCGGACGGCAGCACCGGCTGGGGCGAGGCCACGCCGATCCCCTCATGGACGTACGAGACCACCGAGTCCATCGTGTCCACGCTCAGCCACTACCTGGCGCCGGCCGCGACCGGGCTGCCGCTGTGGGATCTCGACGGCCTGGTGCGGGTGTGCGACCGCACCATCCGGCACGGCTGGTCCACCGGGATGCCGCTGGCCCGCGCCGCCCTCGACGTCGCATGGCACGACGCACTGGCCCGGTCCCGTGGCGTGAGCCTCGGCGAGCTGTGGGGACGACGCCGCCACGACACCGTCGACCTGTGCTGGATCGCCACCGGCTCCGATCCGGCGGGGCTCGCCGATTCGGTCGCCGAGGGACAGGCGCACGGATACCGGCACTTCAAGATCAAGACGGGTCTCATGCCGGGAGAGCCGGAAAGCAGGGAGGCCGCCCGCGTCGCGGCCGTACGCGAGGCGGCTCCCGAAGCGCGCCTCGTCGTCGACGCCAACCAGGCCGGCACACAGGAATCGGCCCTGCGCCTCGCCCGGCTGCTCGCGCCCCTGGACATCGCTGCGCTCGAACAGCCCCTGCCCGCCAACGACATCGAGGGCCTGCGCCGGCTGCGCGACCTGAGCCCGGTGCCGATCGCCGTGGACGAGAGCCTGCGCCACCCCACCGACCTGGCCGCGTTCGTCCGGCGGAGCGCGATCGGCATCGCCGTCGCCAAGGTGCAGCGGTGCGCCGGGCTCACCCTGTCGCTGCGCCAGTGCCAGCTGGCCGAGGACTGCGGCGTGGCGCTGATGGGTTCGGGCCTGACCGAGTCCGACATCGGCCTCGCCGCGTCCCTGCACCTCTTCGCGGCCTACGACCTCGTCGCTCCGGCCGACCTCAACGGCCGGCAGTTCCTGACCAGCCCCTACGCCACCGGACCCACGATCCGGGTGCGCGCGGGAACGGCCGAGGTTCCCACGGGCCCCGGCCTCGGTATCGGCGTCGACGAAGGGACGGTACGAGAACTCGCCTGCTGAACGATCCCGGGCCGGGCCTGCCCCGGCTGCCGCATGGAAGGCCCACAGAGGGATTGAAGTCCACCGAAGGATCGAAGTCCGCAGAAGGATCGAAGACACCGAAGGATTGAAGGAGCCGCTCATGAACAAGTACGTCCGCTCGTCCATGACATCGCGCCGCAACCTCGCGGCCCTGCTGGCCTCACCGATACTCGCCGCCGCACTCCTCACGGCGGTCCCCGGCGCCTCCGCCACCCCGGCAGGCGCCGCGGCCTGCCCCGCACCGGCCAAGGCGATCGGCCTGAGCGCGGGCTGGAAACTCCAACTCCCCCTGCCCACCAGCTCCGGTTCCCCCCAGGAGGTCGAGCAGCCCGCTCTGGCGACCTACAGCAAGTCCCCGTGGTTCACCACCAAGTCGACCTGCGACGCGATTCTGCTGCGCGCCGCGGTCAACGGCGCCACCACCAGCAACACCGGCTACCCGCGGTCCGAGTTGCGCGAGATGACCGCGGACGGATCGTCGACGGCGAGCTGGTCGTCCACCTCCGGCACCCACACCATGACCTTCGACGAGGCGATCACCCATCTCCCCGAGGACAAGCCGCATGTGATGGCAGGTCAGATCCATGACGAGACGAGCGACGTCACGTCGTTCCGCCTCGAAGGCAGCAGCCTGTACGTCACCTCGTACAACACCACCCACTACAAGCTCGTGACCTCCGCCTACCAGTTGGGCACACGCTTCAAGGGCAAGTTCGTCGTCCACGACGGGCAGGTCGACGTCTACTACAACGGGACGCTCCAGGCCACGGTCGACGCCGACTTCGGCAGTGGCTACTTCAAGGCGGGCGATTACACCCAGGCGAACTGCAACAACTCCTCGCCGTGCGACAGCTCGAACTACGGCGAGGTCGCTCTGTACGGGGTCGATGTGACGCACAGTTGAGTCCGGGGTCTTTCCCCGGTCACCGGCGGGGAAGCACGCTGCGGTGAAGACGTGGGCGGCGGACCGCGCTTGGCGCCGTCGCCCACGTACCCGGCCGGTCTGCCGTCGCCGGGCCGCCTCAACGCCACGAGTTCCTCGACGCTGCCCTGGGTGCATGCAGCTGGTCGGCGCTGGGCGTCGTCCTTGTTCGTGCCCCCGGGCCGATGCGATGCTCTGTGTCAAGGGTGTGACGCAGACCCGTTGCCGCGTGCGATGTGGGGTTGTGATGATGGGCCGTATGCCTGAGCACGGGGACGCGGCAGGTGAGCCGCAGCGAGTTCCGAGGTCACGTCTCGCTGACTACGCGGAGATGAGCGGCCCACCGGCCACCGAGGCAGCGGCGACGCCCGCACAGGAGCGGCCGGATTCCGAAGAGGATCCGACGCCCCTCTCCCAGGAGACGGCCGGCCAGGACACCCAGCAGGCCGGCCAGGAGCCGCTGGCCGAGGATCATCCCGAAGTGGCCGCGCGTAGGCGTGAGTTCGCCCGGCTGCTGGGTGAGTTCCGGCGTACGGCGGTACTGGTGCCGCTCGGGGATGAGCCCGTCCCGGAGGAGGAACGCGGACTGCTGACCGCGGACTTCAACGGCATCCGGTTCATCCTGGCGTTCTCCGACGAACAGGCACTGGCCCGGTACGCGCAAGCGCGTGGCGGGTACACCCGTGAGTGGACCTACCACACGATCATCGGTGCGAGGCTGCTCGATGTCGCCGTGCCGGCGGCCGGGGTGCCGTGCGGCGTGGCCCTGGACTGCGCGGACGGTCCGGACGGCATGGTGTTTCCGCCGGTGAAGGGCATTGTTCCGGACGACGCGGCGGTCGACCGCGACGAGGACGAACGCGATGAGGGGGACGGCGCATGACACTCGACGGGGGCGGCGGTGGCGGTGGCGGTGGCGGGAAGGATCTGAAGACCGGCGGTCTGGATCTGATCGCCAAAGGGCTGACCGAGGCCCTGGCCGAGCTGAAAGAGCTCGGCATGGTCGGCGAGGCCGGAGCCGGGCGCGGTTTCGGTGACATCGCGCTGTCCGGCCTGGAACTCGGTCACGAGGGCCTGACCGGGGACTTCAAGTCCTTCTGTGAGCGCTGGGAGTGGGGGGTGCGCTCGCTGGTGAACGAGGGCAACTCCTTCGCGGTGAAGACCGGTCTGTCGGCGGGCACCTACTACGAGACCGAGCAGTACGTCGAGGGTTCGTTCAAGGTCGTCACGAACGCCGCGATCGGGAACCCGTACGCCTCCGAGGACGAGGTCACCAAGAAGGGCTGGGGCGACATCGCCACGTCGGGCGTGCTCTCGACCCCCGACTACAGCAAGGAGTCCTTCGACCAGGCACTGGCCAACAGCGGCCAGGGCTGGAAGGACGCGGGCCGTGACGTCATGACGTCGCACACCGTGGGCCCCGGGGGCCTCAACCCCGAAAACCTGCACGGCGCGGCCGGCATGTCCGATGCCGAGTACAACAAGTGGCTGGACGACGCCTTCGGCCCGTCCCCCGAGGAGCGGGCCAAGGCCGCCGAGCAGCAGCAGGGTGCTCAGGGCGGGGGTGAGGGCTGATGGGACTCGGTGACCTCGTCGACGGTGTCAAGGGCGGTATCAACAAAGGGCTTTCGGCCGGTGAGGATCTCATCGACGAGGGCAAGAAGAAGGTCGGCGAGGGCGTCGACTACGCCACCAACAAGGTCGGCGACGGGCTCGACTACGTCGGCCTGCACGGGGCGGCCGACGCGGTCGAGGACTGGGGCGACGAAGTCGCCTCCGACCTCGGCGCCACCCCCGGCGAGCAGCAGCTCGGCCAGACCGAGGAGGCCAACGAGCTCGTCCACGGCAACCCGGCCAAGATCCGCGAGTCCGCGAAGCACCTCAAGGACTTCCACACCGCGTTCGACCACGTCTCCCAGGGGATGAAGAAGGTCGACTCGTCCGGCTGGGCGGGCGAGGGCGGCGACGCGTTCCGCAAGAAGTTCGGTGTCCACCCCACCAAATGGGCCCAGGCCTCCGACGCCTGCGACAGAGCAGCCGAAGCGCTCGACACCTTCGCCGACACCGTCAAGTGGGCACAGGACAAAGCCAAGGAAGCCGTCGAGCTCTACAAGAAGGGGCAGCAGGCCTCGAAGGACGCGGTCGACGCCTACAACAAGAAGGCCGACGCCTACAACGCCAAGATCAAGGCGAACGAGGACCCCGGCCCCAAACCCGAACCCTTCCAGGACCCCGGCAAGGCCGACATCAAAAAGGCCCACGAAACCCTCACCGAGGCCCGCAAACAGCGCAACACCGCCGCGGGCGACGCCCAGGGCAAGGTGAAAACCGCCCTCGCACACGCCCCCGCCGAACCCCCACCCCTGGACCGCCTCGGCAACGACCTCGTCGACGGCTACCAGGCCGTCAACACCGAACTCACCCACGTCGTCGGCGGCGCCCTCAAAGGCACCGCCGGACTCGTCAACTTCGCCCGCGGTCTCAACCCCACCGACCCGTACAACCTCACCCACCCCGCCGCCTACATGCAGAACGTCTCCATGACGCTCTCCGGCCTCGTCTCCACCGCCGCCCACCCCGAACGCATCGTCACCGCCGCCGTCGACGGCTTCAAGAAAGACCCCTCCGAATTCGTCGGCCGCCTCATTCCCGAACTCATCGGCACCAAAGGCGCCGGACTCGCCCGCAGCGGCCTACGACTCGGACTCAAAACCGCAGTCAAGGACGGTGCAGAAAACGCCCTGCGCCGCGAAGCACGCAACGCCCTCGAGAAGGAACCGCACGGCACATCGAGGCATCCCGGCGAGCGCACCTGTGAGAAGGACCCCGTGGACATGGCCACGGGCTGCGTGCTGCTGTCCCAAACCGATGTCAGCCTGCCTGCGGTGCTGCCGCTCGTCCTCAAGCGCGAGTACTCCTCGGCCTACCGCTCCGGCCGGTGGTTCGGCCCATCCTGGTCCTCCACCATCGACCAGCGTCTGGAAATCGACGAGGAAGGGATCATCTTCGTCGGCGAGGACGGCCTCCTCCTGAGCTACCCTCATCCCGCCCCTGGCGTACCGACGTTGCCTCGTCACGGCAGCTCCCGCTGGCCTCTGGACCGCGAGGGAGACAGCTACACCGTCACCGACCCCGCCGGCGGGCGCACCTGGCATTTCGAGGACACCACGCACGGCACCGCGCTGCTCGAACAGCTCGACGACCGCAATGGGAACTGGATCCGCATCGAGTACGACGAGGAGGGCAGCCCGCGCGCCGTGGAGCACAGCGCCGGCTACCGGCTCGTCGTCGCTTGCGCCGGCGGGCGCGTGACGGCGCTCTCCCTGGCCGGGGCGGGGTCCGAGGAAAGCGATCAAGAGCTCCTGAGCTACGGCTACTGCGCCGAAGGGCATCTGACCGAGATCGTGAACTCGTGTGGTCGTCCCACGCGGTTCGCCTACGACGAGCGCGGCAGGATCATCTCCTGGACCGATACCAACGGCCGTTCCTTCACCTATACCTACGACGAGCGAAATCGTTGCGGCTCTCAATCCGGGGAGGCCGGGCACCAGCAGTCGGTCTTCACTTACGGTCCCGTCGATACCGCGACGGGCCTGCGGACGACCACCATCACCGACTCGTTCGGCCACGACACACAGTTCGTGATCAATGAACGGTGCCAGGTGGTCGCACGGATCGACCCTTCGGGCCACGCCTCCCGCTTCACGCGTGACGCCCGCAACCGGCTCCTCGAACATACCGATCCACTCGGTCACACGATGAGACTCGAGTACGACGAGGCCGGCAACCTCGTCACGGTGACTCGCCCTGACGGACGTGCGGCCCGCGCTGAGTACAACGACCTGGGGCTTCCGGTCAGGGTCACCGATCCGGACGGCACCGTCACCCGGCAGACCTATGACGACCGCGGCAACTGCACCTCCGTCGGCAGCGGGCCCGGGCAAGAGAAGCGTTACACCTACGACGAAGCCGGACGGCTCACCTCCGTCACGGACCCGATGGGGCACTCCACCACAATCAATTCCAACCGCGCCGGTCTGGCCGTGGAAGTGACCGACCCGCTGGGGGCGGTGACACGCTACGAGCGTGACGTCTTCGGCAGGCCCACCACGATCACCGACCCGGTCGGAGCCTCGGCGCACCTGGCCTGGACACGCGAGGGCCACCTCGCCCGCTACACCGCGCCCGACGGCGCAGTCGAATCCTGGACGTACGACGGGGAGGGGAACTGCACCAGCCACACCGACGCGCTGGGCGGCACTTCGCGATCCGAGTACACCCACTTCGACTTGCTCGTCGCCCGGACGGGACCGGACGGCGCCCGCCACGAATTCCGTCACGACACGGAGCTGCGCCTCACCGCAGTCGTCAATCCACAGGGCCTGACGTGGAGTTACGCGTACGACGCAGCGGGCAATCTGGCATCCGAGACCGACTTCGACGGCCGTCGCCTCGACTACGCCTACGACGCCGCAGGCCACCTGATCTCCCGCACCGACGCATCCGGGCAGACCGTGCACTACGAACGGGACTTCCTCGGACAGGTGACCCGCAAGGACGTTCAGGGGCACATCACAGAATTCGCCTACGACGTCACCGATCAGCTGGCCCAGGCCACCAGCCCGGACTGCACGCTGACACTGCTGCGTGACCGCTTCGGCCGTCTGCGCTCCGAGACCGTCAACGGCCGCACCCTTTCCTATACGTACGACGAGTGGGGCAGGCTGATCGGCCGAACCACTCCGACCGGCGCCACCACGACCTGGCAGTACGACGCGCTGGGCCGTCCGGCCCGGATGAGCGCAGCGGGCCGCACGATCGACTTCGCCTACGATGCGGCGGGCCGCGAAGTCTCCCGCCATATCGGCGGCTCCCTCTCCTGGAGCAACCAGTTCGACGAGGTCGGACGGCTCACTGCCCGGACCGTCGCGGCGAGCGCACGCCGCCGCACGATCCAGCAACGCTCGTACTCCTACCGGGCCGACGGCCACCTCACGGGCGTGGAGGACGACGCCACAGGACCACGCCGTATCAGCCTGGACCCGTCCGGCCGCGTCACCGCCATCCAGTCCACCGACTGGAGCGAGACCTACGCCTACGACGAAGCGGGCAACCAGGTCTTCGCCTCGTGGCCGCCGAACCACCCCGGTCACGAGGCCACCGGTCACCGTTCCTACCGCGGAACCCGGCTCACCGGCGCCGGCATGGTCCGCTACGAGCACGATGCTCAAGGGCGCGTCACTTTGCGTCAGAAGGCCCGGCTGTCCCGCAAGCCCGACACCTGGCGCTACGAGTGGGATGCCGAGGACCGCCTGACCAGCGCTGTCACCCCGGACGGCACCCGCTGGCGCTACACCTACGACCCACTCGGACGCCGCACCGGCAAGCTGCACCTGGCCGACGACGGCGAAACCGTCATCGAACGCACCGATTTCACCTGGGACGGCACCACGCTGTGCGAACAGACCACCGTCTCCGTACAAGCCCCCCACCCCGTGACCCTCACCTGGGATCACCGCGGCCTGCACCCGATCACACAGACCGAGAGAGTCACCACCGCGGACGCCCCCCAGGCCGAGATCGACGCCCGGTTCTTCGCCATCATCACCGACCTCGTCGGTACCCCCACCACGCTGGTGGACGAAGACGGCGACGTCGCCTGGCAGACCCGGCGCACCCTGTGGGGCACGACGGCCTGGGCCGTCGGCAACTCGGCCTACACTCCCCTGCGTTTCCCGGGACAGTATTTCGATCCCGAAACAGGCCTGCACCACAACCAGTTCCGTCAGTACGACCCGGAGACGGCGCGCTATCTGACCTCCGACCCGCTGGGCCTGGCGCCGGCCCCCAACCCGTCCACATACGTCCACAATCCCCACCTGTGGGCCGACCCGCTCGGCCTGACGCCGTGTGAAGACGCGGCGAACAACGCCAAGGCCGACAAAACAACCCCGCTCGGCAAGGAAATCCCGACTCGTGACGAGGCCTCCGTCGGCAGCACGACGAACCACAAGTACAAGCAGACGTTCTTCAACGAACACCCGGAGCTCAAAGGCAAGGTGGTCGTCCATCACGCCATCGAGCAGCAGGTCCTGAAACGTTACCCGGGCCTGTTCTCCCCGGACGAAATCCATTCGCTCGAGAATCTGCGCGGAATTCCCAAAGGAGACATCAACAGCAGAATACATCTCAGCGAGATCCGCGTTTCCTGGAATGAGTTCTACAGAACCCACCCCAACCCCACTCGGCAAGAGGTCCTGGACCACGTCACGCAAGTGGATGATAACCTCGGGAACTGGTTCAACCCTCGCATCAGATGATCGACAGAAAATGGAGAACAGGCCGAGATGTGGCGTGAACTGGCCTCAGAATTCCCGGATGTCGAGCTGCAGGATGCAGCCGCTCCCGACGCCCTGGCAGCTGTCGAGGAACAGCTCGGCCAGCCGCTGCCCGAAGCTCTGCGTCAATTGCTGCTGGAGACCGACGGTATCGAGGCGGACTACGGAACCGAGGTGGCCTGGACGGCCGAGAAGATCCTCGAAGAAAACCGTTCCTTTCGCAGCAATGAAGAATTTCGCGGCCTCTACATGCCGTTCGACGCTTTGATGTTCTTCGGAGACAACGGCGGCGGCGACCAGTTCGCTTTCGTGCGCACCCCGGACCGTGACGACGTCTTCGTCTGGGACCACGAGACCGACAGTCGTATCTGGGTCGCGCCGTCGTTGGAGCAGTACCTGCGCAGCGCACTCGGGAGCGACGGAGACGACTGGTACCGGTAAGCAACGCCGCAGACGTCGTCAGGGCTCACACAGGCGTACGGCGAGGGCGGCGACGTCGTCGTCGAGGCGTGCGCTGCTGTAGCGCAGGAGATCGCGGTGAAGAGCCGTGAGCAGTTCGCGCGGCGGCGTCTGGGGCTGTCGACGCATCCAAGCTGCCAGCGGGAAGAACTCGCCGTCGCGGGCGCGGGCCTCAGCGATCCCGTCGGTGTAGAGAAGCAGCAGGTCGCCCGGGGTGAAGTCGAAGGTTTCGACGTTGTACTGATCGCCGATCAGCTCCGCGAGGCTGAGCAGTGGCGAGGGTGTTGCCGACTCGAGGACACGGAGTGTCCCGCGGTTCAGGAGCAGTGGGGGCGGGTGTCCGCAGTTGAGGATGCCGATACGTCTGCCGTCGTGCGGGATCTCGACGAGAAGGGCGGTGGCGAAGCGTTCCATCGCCCCCTCGGGGGCAAAGGCGGCGTTGTATCGGTTGCTGCTGGCGTCCAGCCTGCGCGCGACGTCGACCATGTCGGCCTCGCCGTAGGCCGCCTCCCGGAAGGCGTTGACGATCGCCGCGGCCGCCCCCACTGCCGGCAGGCCCTTGCCCCGCACGTCACCGATGAGCAGCCTGACCCCGTATGGCGTATCGACCACCTCGTAGAAATCCCCGCCGATGCGGGCCTCCGCCGCGGCCGCGAGGTACAGCGACTCGATCTCGATACTGCCGAGGCGGCGCGGCATGGGGCTCAGCACCACCTGCTGCGCCGCGTCGGCGACGAGCCGCACCTGGAAGAGGGTGCGCTCCCGCTTGAGCCGGACATGGCTTCCGTACGCTGCGGCCACGGTGACCGCGATGATCCCCGCGGACGTCCACCACGTCCCCAGGCCGGGGAAGACGAGGCTGAGGCCGATCATCAGAAAGAGGCAGACCGTCCCGAGCAGGACGGTGGGGAGGACTGGCCACATGGCGGCGGCCAGGGCCGGCGCCGCAGGCAGAAGACGGCTGAAGGCCATTTCCGGCGGAGTGGCGTATGCCAGGCCGGCGATGACGACGGTCAGGATGACCGGCGACAGCCGTACAAGTCTTCCTGGACCGGGGCGCCTATGGAGTCGCGGCCGTCCAGACTCGATCACGCTTCCCAGAGTATCCACGTAATGAGGGCATGGCGCTCTGACGAACCCGGTCGGCTCCGTGAAGGCTTCTGGATGGCGCATTCGAAGGACCGGCGTCTCGACTCGTGGACATCCAGATCCGGCCAGCCAGGAACCACGTATGCCATTTTGCTGTCCCTTGACTTGTCTTTGACCTGGCTTTGATTCGGTCGCAGAAACAGATCATCCATTCGCCGGGTAGGAGGTGGGGCCCAGGTCTTGCGGGAATGGGCACCCGGTCGAGCGGCCGGCGGCCGGCTCAGGGGGCGTCCCCGCGGTTGCGCTGCCGGTCCAGGCTGAGCCGCAGGTGCTCGGCCATCGCTTCCGCCGCACGCTCGGGACTGCGGCGCAGCACCGCACGGACGATGCGCTCGTGCTCGGCGAGTGTCGGCTCGCCCGCCCCGGGGATGGAGCGGAGCCGGAAGATGTGCAGATGGGAGTGGAGGCGCTCGATCGCGTCCGCGAGGAGCAGGCGCCCGGCGCCGGCCGCAACGGCGTCGTGGAAGCGCTGGTCCAGTGCCACGAAATCTCGGTAGGCGGCGTACCGGCCGTCCACCGCGGGGCGGGTCTGCATCTCCTCCAGCAGCTGCTCGAGGGTGTCCAGCTGCGTCTCATCGGCATACGTCGCCGCGAGGGCCGCGGCCCGCGGTTCCAGGAGCAGCCGCATCTCGAAGAGCTGCTCCAGCCCTTCCGGCGTGAGCAGTTCGGTCGCGCGGTAGCCCGCCAGCGACCGTTTGACCAGCAGCCCGTCGGACTCCAGGCGGGCCAGGGCCTCGCGCACCGGGGTGGGCGAGACCTGGAGGGACCGCGAGAGGGACTCGATGCCGACGCGGGCGCCGGGGACGATCTCGTGGTCCATCACCATGGCCTTGATGGCCTCGTACACGGTGTCCGTCAGGACCTGGCGCTGCGGCTTCGCGGCCGGGTCGTCAAGGCGGTCGGAGGCGGTGGGGTCGTGGGACGGCATCCGGCCTCCAGGTGCGCAGCGAAGGATCGATCGGCGGGGACGAGTCTATCGAGGCCGTTCCTCACTCCATGAGGAACACCTGTTCAAGGCCGGTCCACCACTCCCCCGGTGCCGCCTCCTCGACCGGCTCCTGGCACGGGTCGGTGAGCCTCCACCACGCCTGCGTCGCCGCGTCGTCCGCGATGGCCCGCAGGTCCGCCTCCAGGTCGTCGCCGTGGTACTCGAAGTAGCTGAACAGCCGGTCGCCCAGCAGGTGGATCGAGTAGTTGGCGATGTGGGAGCGGCGCAGCCGGTCGAGGACCGGCTGCGGGACGTCGCGGTGCAGCTCCCGGTACTCGGCGAGCTTCTCGGGCCGCACCTTGATGACCTGGGCGATGCGCTTCATGCCGTGTTCCTCTCCTGGACGGCCTCCTCGGGGCGGCCGTGGATGAGACGGATGATCCGGCCGCTCATCTCCTCGTAGTCGTGATCGTTCTGCACTTCGCCGCGCCTGCGGTAGCCGCCCATGACGACGACGCGGTCCGCCAGGGTCACCATTTCGCCGAGGTCGCTGCTGATCAGCAGGATCGCGAGGCCCTTGCCCGCGAGCTCCCAGAGCAGTTCGTGAAAGGCCCTCTTCGTACGGATGTCGACGCCCACGGTGGGCTCGTCGACGACCAGCAGACGGGTGTCGGCGGCGAGCCACTTCGCGAGGCTCACCTTCTGCTGGTTGCCTCCGGAGAGTTCCCCGGCGGGCTGGTCGAGTCCCGAGATACGGATGCCGAGTTGCTCGACCAGCTCCGCCGCCGTGGCGCGTTCGCGGTCGGCCGGTACGTAGCCCAGGGCGCGGGCAAGCTTCCGCCAGACGGTGACCGTGATGTTCCGTACGATCGGCTGCTCCAGGAAGACGCCCTCCTCCTTGCGGTTCTCCGTCACGTAGCCGATTCCGTGCTCGTGCAGCGCCTGCCGGGGTGAGTTGATGCGCGCCGGGGCACCGTGCACCCGGATCTCGCCGGACTCGATGCGGTCAAGTCCCAGGATCGCCTTGGCCAGTTCGCTGCGGCCCGCGCCGACGAGTCCGTACAGGCCCACGATCTCGCCCACCCGGACATCGAGCGAGATGTCCCGGTGACCTGCCCCGGTGGAGATCCCGGAGAGCGAGAGGGCGGGCGGTGCGGTGGTGTCGACGGTCCGTGGTGTGAAGCCGGACGTCGTGTGGGCGCGGCCCACCATCAGGTTCACCACGTCGTCGTGGGTGTGGTCGGCGAGGGGTGCGGAGTCCAGTACGGACTGCCCGTCGCGCAGCACCGTGACCGTGTCGCACACGGCGAACACCTCCTCCAGCTTGTGGCTGACGAAGACGACGCAGGTGCCCCGGTCCGCGAGCCTGCGGATCACCCCGAAGAGCCGCTCGGTCTCCTGGGGCGAGAGGGAGGCGGTCGGCTCGTCGAGCAGCAGGACCCTGCTCTCGGTGAACAGCGCTTTCGCGATTTCCACCAACTGCTTCTGGGCGACGGAGAGTTGGGAGACCGGGGTCTGCGGGTCCAGCTCCACCCCGATCTCGGCCAGGCACCTCAGGGCGGGGGCGGACATCGCCTCGCGGTCGATCATCCCGCGTCGGGACGGCGGGGCCTGGAGGCAGATGTTCTCCGCGACGGAGAAGGCGGGCACCAGGTTCCGCTCCTGGTGCACGACCCCGATCCCGGCCTGCGCGGCCTCCAGCGGCGACCGGAACCGTACGTCCTCACCGTGCAGCAGAAGCTGCCCGCCGTCCGGCGGGTGGACCCCGGTGAGGACCTTGATCAGGGTGGACTTTCCCGCACCGTTCTCGCCGAGCAGGGCGTGTACCGTGCCGGCCTCCAGGCGCAGCCCCACGCCGTCCAGCGCCCGGACACCGGGGAAGACCTTGACGATGCCGCGGGCTTCGAGAAGTACCTCGCTCATGACGCAACTCCATTGAGAGGAAGTGGAGTTGTGGCCTTCGACTGACGGATACGGCCGCCTATCACGGTGCCCAGGACGACGATGCCGATGAGGAAGTTCACCCAGCTCGGGTCGAGCGAGAACTGCGCCCGCGCGGTGTCGATGAGCCGCATGAGGAAGGCAGCGAGGACGGTGCCGAGTACGGCCACCGAGCCGCCGGTGAGTGCCACTCCCCCGATGATGGGGGCCGCGAAACTGGGCAGCAGCCAGTCGCCGCCGACGCTGGCGTTGACTCCGGGAAGGGATGCGGTGGCCGTGACGGCGGCGACGCCGATCAGCAGTCCGGACAGGGTGTGGGCGAGGACGATCTGCCGGTCCGTGGAGATGCCGGACAGGCGTGCGGCGAGGGGATTGCCGCCCGCCGCGAGCAGCCGGCGCCCGGCGATGCCGCGGTGCATGAACAGTGCGAGCAGCGCGGCCGTGGCGACAGCCGCCAGGAACACCAGGGGGATGTTCAGCGGTGCGGCCGACCCCAGGTCCTTGAGGAAGGAGGAGTAGCCGTCCACGGTCCGGGTGCCCACCACGCGGTACTGGGCGCCCAGCAGCATGGTCATGGTGGCCAGGGTGACGATGAAGCCGTTGATCCGGGTGGCCACGATGAACACCCCGGTCAGCAGCCCGATCAGGGTGGCGATCAGTAGGCCGGCCACCACCACGACCGCCATCGGCCAGTGCGCGTCGGCCATCAGGACGGCCATCACGGCGGCGGTGAATCCGCCCAGGGCGCCGACGGCCAGATTGAGCTGGCCCACACACAGGGCCACCATCTGGGCCAGCCCGATGAGCACCGGAGTGGCGAGGTATTGCAGAAGGGTTCGGACGGAGTTCCCGCCGAGGAAGTCGCCCGAGGAGGCGATCGCGAGGCCGGCGCAGCCCACGACGACGACGGCCAGCAGCGTCGTCTCGGTGGAGCGTGAGTGCCGCCGGATCGCGGGGGTGAGTGTGGTCAGGACGTCACGGGTCAGGCTCATGTGGACCGCACCACCTTGCGGTAGGAGACGACGTTACGGATCCGGTCGGCCGAGAGGGCCAGCAGCAGGACGCCGCCCAGATAGATGTTCAGGCTCTCCAGACCGACCCCGAGCAGATCGAGCCCCTTGCGGATCACGTCCACCAGCGAGGTGCCGAGCAGCGCGCCGAGTACGGAGACGACTCCGCCGGTCAGCAGCGTGCCGCCGAGCACCGCCCCGAGGAACGAGGGGAGCATGAACTCCCCGCCGATGGAGGCCCGGAACGACCCGGTGCTGACGGCCGCCATGAACCCGGCGAGGGAGGCGAGCAGCCCGGACAGGGCGTGGGCGGTGACGATGCGCCGGCGGGTCGGAATCCCGGAGAGTTCCGCGGCGGCGGGGTTCGCGCCGGTGAGGAGCAGTTCGCGGCCGGTGCGGGTGTAGCGGTACAGGAAGCCGAGGCCGAGCAGGGCCAGGACCGTGAACTGGGCGAGCTGCGGCACCGCGCTGGAGCCGCAGACGGGGCCCGCGCAGATGTCGGCGAGCGAGTAGCTGCGCAGCTCCGCCATGCCCGCCGGGGTCGAGGTGAAGGCCGCGTTGTCGGTCAGCGCCCCGTACAGCAGCGATACGAGTCCCAGGAGCGCGAAGTCCATGGCCAGCGTGACGACGAAGGAGCTCACTCCGGTCCGGGCGATCACCCATCCGGCGAGCGCCCCGATCGCGGTGCCTGCGACCAGGCAGAGCAACAGGCCCAGGGCGAGCGGGAGATGGAGCCGGTCGTAGCCGAGTCCGGCGAACATGGCGCCGAAGGAGGCCATGCGTCCGACGGCGAGGTTCATGTGCCCGACCGACAGCACGACCATCTGCGCCAGTGCCACCACGGTCAGCGTGGAGATGTCGCTGAGCAGGGGGAAGAGGGAGAACTGAGCGTTGAAGAATGCGGGACGCAGCGCCCCGAACAGCGCGGCCAGCGCGACGACCAGGACGAGGAGGCCGAGTTGCTGGTTGACCCAGAACGGCAGCCGGCCGGCGGACCGGGGCTTGTCGGTGACGGGTCCCGCCGCGGGCGCGGGTGGTGCGGTCGTGGTGTTCATGCCACCGTCCGGTCGTCCAGGGCGTCCCGGTCCCAGTCGATGCCGATGCCCGGCACGTCCGGGGCGAGAGCGCGTCCGCCGTCCACGGCGAGCTCCGAGCGGGTGACGGCCCTCAACTGCGGTATGTACTCGACGAACCGGCCGTTGGGCACGGCGGCGACGAGGCTGATGTGCAGTTCCATCAGGAAGTGCGGGCAGACCATGACGTTGAAGGTCTCGGCGAGATGGGCGACCTTCAGCCAGGGCGTGATGCCGCCGACGCGGGCCACGTCGACCTGGACGACGGAGGCGGCACCTGACTCCAGGTACTGCCTGAACTGCAGGGGCGAGTACAGGGATTCACCCACAGCCACGGGAATCGAGGTGGCCTGCGCCAGCCGTGCGTGGCCGCTCACGTCGTCGGCCGGCAGGGGTTCCTCCAGCCAGAACGGAGCGTAGGGCTCCAGTGCCGCGGCGAGCCGCAGCGCGGAGGACGCGGTCTGGGACTGGTTGGCGTCCGTCATGATGTGCAGGGCGGGCCCGACGGCCTCCCGTACGGCGCTCAGCCGCTCGACGTCCTCGGAGACGTGCTCCTTGCCCACCTTGATCTTCACCCCGGACCACCCCTTGTCCCGGGCGTCCAGGGCGCCCTTGACGAGGTCCTCGGTGCTGAGGTGCAGCCAGCCGCCCTCGGTGTCGTACAGCGGGACGTCCTGGCGGAACCCGCCGGCCAGCCGCCACAGCGGTTCTCCGGCCCGCTTGCACCGCAGATCCCACAGGGCGGTGTCGACCGCGGCGAGGGCGAGCGAGGTGATCGCCCCGACGGCGGTGGCGCGCGTCAGGGAGAAGAGCTCCTGCCACAGCCCCTCGACGCGGCGGGCGTCCTGCCCGATCAGCCGGGGCAGCAGGTGGTCGCGCAGCATGGCGAGGACGGACGAGCCGCCGGTGCCGATGGTGTACGCGTATCCGGTGCCGGTGAGGCCCTCGGACGTGGTGAGGTCGACGAAGATCGTCTCTTGCTTGACGAACGACTGGACGGCGTCGGTCCGTACCGTCTCGACCTCGATGTCGGCGAGATGGGCCGTGGCGGCGGTGATGACGATGCTCATGGGACTCCGGGTGTACGGGAGGTGCAGGGGTACGGGGCCGCCGGTCAGCGGCAGTTGAGCAGCTCGTCGGCGAACTTCTTCTTCAGCTCGGCGGTCTTGGACTTGCGGGCGGTGTCGTAGTCGGCGACGTTCTTCTTCGTCACCACGAACGACCCCGAGTCGACCGTGACGCCGGGGGTCCGCATCGTGCACTGCTTGGTCTGCAGCAGGGCGAGCACCCAGGACCCGATGTCGGCCTGGCCGACCGGGTTCTGCACGACGGTCGCGCTCACGGAGCCGTTCCTTATCGAGCTGAGGATCTTGGCGTCGTCGTCGATCGCGATGACCTTGGCCTTCGACCCGGAACTGCGCACCGCACCCGCGGCGGCGACCGCCGGGTTGTAGGCGGTGGCGACGATGCCCTGGATCGACTTGCCCTTGGCGGCCATCAGGTCGGAGACCGCCTTCTGCGCCGTCTGGAGGTCCTTGTCGATGTCGGTGACGGTCTGCAGCAGCTTCACCTTCCCGCCGCTCTCGTGGACCGCCCTCTTCACGCCCTTGATCCGCAACTGGGTGTTGGCGTCGACGTTGTTGCCCGTCAGATGGACCAGGGTGCCCTTGCCGCCCATCTGGTCGATGGCTGCCTTGGCGGCTTTGTACGCGGCGAGTTCGACGTCGGTCGACAGACAGAAGTCCGCCTTGTCGACCGTGCCCGCGGGACAGGAGCCGAGCGAGGCGACGGAGAGCCCCTGGGACTTGAGGCGGGCGAAGGTGCTGTTGATGTCGGTCGGCGAGACACCGAAGACGCCGAAGGCGTTGTAGCCGCGGGCGGCGAGGGAGGACAGCAGGTCGTTCTGCTTCTGCTGGTCCCACTCGGCGGTCTCGTCGAAGGTGACGCCTCCCAGCTTGTACGTGCTCTTGGCGGTCTGCCCGGCCTGCTTCCAGGGCTGGAAGTAGGGGTGCGCCCCGCCGGGGACCAATGCGACCTTCACGCCCGAGCCGTTCGCCAGCTCGGCCGTCCCGTCGCCCGTGCTCGCCGACGCTCCGGCGCCCGCGTTCACCGGATCCCCGGAGTTCTTGATGGTGCAGCCCACCGCACCGGCTGCCAGGAGCGTCCCGGCGACGGCGGCCCGCGCCACGGTTCTCAGCAGGAGCTGGTTCTTCACGACCATCTACCCCAATCCAATAGGATCTTTGCAGGGCGATGGTGCGCCGACAGTGCGGCCGCGTCAATACGTTCGACAGGACGGCGCACGGAAGTTACTGCCCAAACATGGGCCCAATAGCGGCAATTGACACGAAGCACGCAGGCGCCCGCCCAGACTGCCACACCTCTTGACATCCCCCTTACGCGCCGAAATCGTATAGGAAAATTCTCAGACGAGGAGGTAGGCGTGAGACGCTCCGCAAGGACGTATCTCATCGGCGTACTGGCCGTACTGACCCTGCTGACAACGGGAGTTCAGAGCGGTTCCGCCGCGACATCGAACGCGACGCCGCCGACCGGCAGCGAGCTGCGGGACCTGGCCATCGGCACCAGGGCGACACAGAGCAGCACCGCCTACGACGGCGCGGCAGCCCGCGCCGTCGACGGTGAGCACAACGGCAACTACTCCGCCGACTCGGTCTCGCACACGGCGCTGGAGGCACAGCCGTGGTGGCAGACGGACCTCGGCAGCAGCCGGGACGTCACCAAGGTCGTCGTGTGGAACCGCACCGACTGCTGCACCGACCGGCTGTCGAACTTCTGGGTCCTGACTTCCGACAAGCCCTTCGGCTCGGCGAGCCTGGAAGAGGCGAAGGCGCAGAGCGGCGTGAGCGCCACCCGGTTCGGGACCCTCGACGGCGCTTCGGCCGAGGTCGCCCTGAAGCGCTCGGCCCGTTACGTACGGGTACAGCTCGAAGGGAGCGACTACCTGGCCCTCGCGGAGGTCCAGGTCTTCGGAACGTCCGTCCTCAAGCCCAGCAGGGCCGCTCAGAAGTGGGTGGACAACAACCCGTTCGGCATGTTCATGCACTTCAACATGTCGACGTACCAGGACGAGCAGTGGGCCGACCCCAACGGCGACCCCGCGGACTTCAACCCGACGAACCTCGACGCCGACCAGTGGGCGAAGTCCATGAAGGCGGCCGGTATGCAGTTCGGCGTGCTCACCGCCAAGCACCACGACGGCTTCGCCCTGTGGCCGACGAAGTATTCCGACTACTCCGTCGCCGCCAGCCCGTACAAGAACGGCAAGGGCGACATCGTCCGCGAGTACGTCGACGCCATGCACGCCAACGGCCTCAAGGTCGGCCTCTACTTCTCCATCTGGGACCGGCACAACGGCGACAGCACCGAGCTCATCGAGAACCAGTTGCGTGAACTGCTCACCCAGTACGGGCAGATCGACTACCTCTGGTTCGACGGCTGGGGCTGGAACATCCCGTACTCCAAGATCCCCTACCAGCCGGTCCGCGACATGATCCGCAAGACCTCGCCGCACACGGTCGTCGCGAACAACGACCACGAGGGCTCGCTCCGAACCACCGACGTCATAGTGTACGAGGTACCGGTCCAGGGCATGCCGCCGGCCTCCAACCCCCGCCCCACCGACGCCAGCGACACACTCGACACCAACCGCACGTGGTTCCACACCACCGGGACGGGCGCACCACGGCCGGCCGACGAGATCGTCACCAACCTCAAGAAGGCCAACGAGGGCAACGCCCTGTTCCTGCTGAACGTCGCACCTGACCTCAGCGGGCGCATCCCCGACGTGTACGTCGACCGCCTGAAGGAGATCGGCCAACTGCACTGACCCGCGGACGCAGTACCGCCGTCGCCGCGCTGGAGTCGGGCCGGACCTCGTGGCGCACGGAACTGCGTAACGTGGTCATGGCCAGAACTGAGCCAGCGCGCACATCGTTCAGTCGGCGAAGATAGTGGGGTTCCCACCCGTCCTCGCACGTGAGGAGCGTCCGCACGGATGCCCATGTCCGGTTCCAGCTCAAGGCCACCGACGATCGCAGATGTCGCACGTGCCGCGGGGGTGTCGCGCACAACGGTCTCGCACGCTCTCAACGGGATCGGCAAGGTTGATCCTCGGACGCGCGAGCGCATCAAACGGATTGCCCTTGAGCTGGGTTACCGCCCCAATTTGCGGGCTCAACGGCTGAGACGCGGGCAGGCCCGAGCCATTGCGCTGGCCTCTTCCATGCCGTTCGCAGTGGCTGGAGGCCCGTCGAGGCTCGGTTTCTACATGGAAGTGGCCGCTGCTGCCGCCGAAAGTGCCCTTCTTCACGAGTACGCCCTCGTACTCGTTCCGCCCGTGCAGTCCGGTTCGGCGCTCTACTCCGTCGACATCGACGGGGCGATCGTCGTCGAGCCGGATGTGGACGACGCGGCGGTGGCTCAGCTGAGGGAACGCGGGTTGCCGTATGTGGCGCTCGGTCGCCCGATGCCGCCCGACGACAACGCGCCGTACGTGGATCTGCACGGCGGGCTCGTCGCCGACCTGCTGCTGGATCATCTTCACGAGCAGGGAGCCGAGCACCCGGCGTTGATCGTCGGCTCGGGCTCCCGTCACTCGTCGGTGGACGCGCTGTCGACGTACGCGCGCGTCGCCGAGTCGCGCGGCTGGACCCCCGTCGTGGCGACCGCATCAGAGGCAGGGGGCGAACAAGCCGGCTACGAGTGCTGCGCCGCCCTGCTCGCCCAGCACCCTGAGATCGACGCCGTGTGCGCATTGGTGGACGCGTTCGCGGTCGGCGCCGTCAAGGCGGTCGTCGACAGCGGACGCACCGTACCGGGCGACATCATGGTCGTCACCCGCTACGACGGGCTGCGCGCCCGCACGTGTGAACCACCACTGACAGCCGTCGACCTGCACCTGGACCGTGCCGCATCCGACGCGGTGGAGCTGCTGTTGGCCCGGCTGCGCGGCGACGAGGCCGCCCCGGCGACGGCTTCGGCACCCGAGCCCGTCGTCATCGCGCGTGCCTCGTCACAGCGGCGCCCAGCAGAAGCCTGAGCCCTACCCCACCCTGCGATCGGCCAAGGCTTGGCGGACAGGGGGGGTAAGGCCGGGGCCGCCTGAGGGTCAGAGCCCGAGCATGAGAACCAGCCCGGAGACCAGTGCGAAGACGAGCACGAACAGACGCATCCTGCGCGCGTCCAACCGGTGATGCACCAACCGGCTCAGCCACGCTCCGGCCGCGATCGCCGGCAGCAGCGCGGCCGCCCACTTGAGATCCGACGGGTTCCCCGCGCCCGTCGCGAACAGCAGGCCCAGCGAAGCCACCTCGCCGATGAGGAAACAGGCGGCGACAGTGGAGCGCAACTCGGCCGGCGGCCGGTGCTGGTAGACCAACGCGAGAGGCGGACCGCCGACACCGGTGGCGGTCTCGGTCAGCCCTGTCACAGCCCCCGCGCCGACATACGCGGCACGGCCGGGCGTGAAGGCGGGCGCGGCAAGACTCACGACCGCCGCCAGGACGGTGGCGGCGCCGACGAACAGACCGAGACTGCGGTCCGGAATCAGCCAGAGCAACGCCAGCCCGCCGGGCGTGGCGGCGAGCCGGGCGCCGGCGATCCAGCCCGCGCCGCGCAGATCGAGCGAGGCCCGTTCGCGCCAGGCCACATACAGATTGAGTGGAATCATGGACGCGAGAACGAACACCGGGAGCAGGCGGGGATCCAGGATCCCGACCACTGGTGCGACGATCAGCGCGAAGCCCAGTCCGCTACTGCCTTGGATGAACGCGGCGACCGTCACCGCCACGGCGAGAAGCGCCAATGTCTCGGTATTCACTGTCCGATACTCCGTTTCCGTGCCGCGACAGAGGTGGAGTGCACGCGGGTGATCGGAGCCGCGTCCACAGCCGCGCGGGCCAAGTGCACTGCCTGTTGTACGAGCGCGGGACCGTCCCAGTCCGTGGGCCAGCCACGCCACATGCGCATGCGGCCTGCGACGAATACGGCGGTGATCTGATCGCGGTTGCCACGCCGTACCAGCTCCCAGGGCAGGTCCCAGGAGAGCGCGAGTTCGGGGTTGGTGACGTCGACGAGCAGGAAATCGGCCGCCTTGCCCTCGGCCACGGTGCCGGTGCGGCCGGCGAGTCCGACGGCGTCGGCACCGCCGGCCGCGGCGTGCTCCAGCCATGTCCAGCCGGCGCCGCAGGACGAGTCGCCGGTGGCCAGCCCGTACACGAGCCGCTGCGCGAATTCGGCCGCGTCCGCGAGCCGGAACCCGTCCCCGCGGGTGCCGTCGGTGCCGAGGCCGAAGCGTATGCCTCGCTCGGCCATGGCGGTGGCCGGGGCGACGGCGTTGCCTTTCCAGGCGCTGGCGACGGGGTTGTAACTGACGGCGGTTCCGGTGTCGGCGAGCAGGGTCAGTTCGTGGGGTGTGAGCAACGTGGCGTGTGCGGCGAGCAGTTGAGGGCCGAGTGCTCCGATGCTGTTCAGGTACTCGAGTGGGCGCAGGCCGTGCCGGACCAGGGAGCGTTCGACGCCTGCCAGATGCTCGTTGAGATGAATCTGCACGACGGCCCCGGCCTCGGCTGCGAGCCGGGCGGTGCGTTCCAGGGTCGCGGCGGTAGCGGCCTCCGGAATGGAGATGGCGAGAGACGGATGGACAAGGTGGTCGCCTTCGTACCGGGCGAGGTGCTTCTCCGCGGCGTCGAGGACGGAAGCGTTCTTGTTGTCGGCATTGTTGTTGTCGGCGTTGTAGGTGTCGGCGTCGTTGTAGGTGTCGGCGTCGTTGCAGACCAGCCCGAGCACACAGCGGATCCCGGCGTCACGGGCGGCACAGGCGACAACATCGACGTCCAGGTGGGCACGGGTACCGGCGTCGGTGACCGTCGTGAAGCCGCCCCGCAAGGCTTCGAGTGCCGCCAACTTGGCTGCCACGTAGGCCGATTCCTCGTCGAGCGCCCCCTCCAACGGCACCCACACGCGTCGGAAGATCTCCGACGGCTCGCCGAATGCGAGCGCGGAGCCGAAGCTCTGCGTGAGGTGGTGATGAGCGTCGACGAAGCCCGGCATCAGCAGACATCCGGCCAGCGGTACGGCGTCGAGGTGCGGGTGCGTGCGCTTGAGCTCCTCCGCCTGCCCCACGGCGCGAAAGCAGCCGTCGGCCACGACGACCGCGAAGCCGTGCGCGGGCCCTTCGGGCAGCAGTACGACGTCCGGAACGAGCAGGAGCGGGCCCTGGCCGTCGAGGAGTTCGGGGGTGAGCTGATTCATCAGTCGCTCTCCGTGCGGGTGGCGGTCAGACGTGTGGCAACGGCGGGCCTCACGTGGTGGAAGAGGATGTTCAGAACTGCCGCGACGACGGCACCGACGGCAACGCCGCTTTCGAGCAGGATGCGTATGTTCGGCGGGAAGCCCGCGTACACACCGGGTATCAGGATGGGCAGCAACCCGAGGGCGAGGGCCACCGCGCAAATGAACGTGCTGGTGTGCTTGTCGAGATCCGAGCGGCCGAGCATCTGCACCCCGAGCACAGTGATCACCGCGAAGACGACCATGGCAGTGCCTCCGACGACCGCCGACGGGACGACCGAGATGGCGCGAGTCACTGGTGCCAGGAACCCGATGACGATGAGGACGACTCCGGCCGCCGCGGTGACGAAGCGGCTGCGGACGCCGGTGACGCGGACGATCCCGATGTTCTCGCCGCTCGTCACCATCAGCGGCAGGCCGAAGAACCCTCCGAAGAGGGAGGTGAGCGCGTCGCCGCGAATGGTCTTGGGGACAGCGGTGCGCGCGTCGATCTCCTTGCCGACCGCCTCGGCATTGATGACGGTCTGGCCGGTGGCCTCGGCCATGGAAGCGACGCTGTACAACATCAAGGGCAGCGCGGCGAGGAGATTGAACTCGGGGGAGCCGAACGGCATCAGCTGCGGCACGTTGACCAAGCTGTTTCCGGCGACGTGACCGAGGTCCATCGCGCCGACAGCCGCCGCGAGGACAGTACCTGCGAGCAGTCCGAGCATGACCGCGAGCTGCCTCAGGATGCCGCTGAAGAACAGGTAGAAGACAACGGTGAACCCGATGGTCGCCATACCGAGTCCGAGATTCGTGGTGTCGGCGAACCCCTGTTCGCCAGGCCGGCCGGTCACGAGTACGGCCCCGACCTTCACGAGATTGACGCCCACGATAACGATCATGGTGCCGATGACCAGGGGCGGGAAGAATCCGAGGAGCCTCGAGAAGGCCGGCAGGACGACGAAGGTGAAGACCGCCGTCAGGATGACCGCCCCGCTGGCCGTCCGCAGGCCATGCTGCTCGGCGATCGCGAGGAAGAGTACGAGCGGTGCGCCGCCCGGCAGCATCATGAACGGCAGCCGGGGACCGAACCTCCACGGTCCGAGCGACTGGATCAGGGACCCGACCCCGGAGAGTACGAAGGCCGCGGAAAGCAGGTCGACGGTCAGACGGTGTTCGAGGCGAAGAGTGGCGCTCATCAGGAAGATCGCCGAGATCGGCGTGGCAGCCATGACGAGGACGTGCTGGATTCCGAAGAGGAATATGCGGCTCAGCGGCCGGCACTCGTCCACGGGGTGGGGGGCGGCTGGGCGCGTGGACTCGCGCCCGGGGCGCTCCGCATCGGGAAGGGTACGACGGGGACTGGACACGTTCGAGCTCCGTTCGACGTTCGGCATGCTCGGGTTTCAGCCGTGATCGGGCCCTGGACGGAGGGCCAAATCGATTTGGCCAAATCGATTTGGCCGCAAGTATGTGGGGGCGTGAGACACGCGTCAAGACCCACAGCGGCAGGCGGGAAAGGGGCGGACGCCCCGGGGCAGGGGGGTGGCGGGCCGGACTCCTCGGAGACCTAGGGAAGAGCCTGCTCGGCCCAGATCACCTTGCCCTGGGGGGTGTACCGGGTGCCCCAGCGCTCGGCGATCTGCGACACCAGGAACAGGCCGCGGCCGCCCTCGTCCATCGTCGCGGCATACCGCAGGTGCGGGGAGGTGCTGCTGCCGTCGGCGACCTCGCAGATCAGCGTACGGTCGCGGATCAGCCGTACATGGATCGGCTCGGAGCCGTAACGGATGGCGTTGGTGATCAGCTCGCTCAGGATCAGCTCCACGCTGAAGGCCAGCTCGGACAAGCCCCACTCGTCGAGCTTGAGAGCCACCGCGTCGCGCATCCCCGCGACGGCGGCCGGGTCGAGCGGCACGTCCCAGTCGGCGATCCGGTCGCGCGGCAGCCCCCGCGTGCGGGCGATCAGCAGCGCGACGTCGTCCTTGGGACGTCCGGGCAGCAGCTCGTCGAGCACGGCCTGGCAGCTCTCCTCGGGCGACCTGCCGGGGTGGCCCGACAGCGCTTGGCGCAGCAGCTCCATGCCCACGTCCAGATCGCGCCTGCGGTCCTCGATGAGGCCATCGGTGTACAGGACGAGCTGGGCGCCGTCCGGAAGGTCCACCTCGGCGGTCTGGAACGGCAGCCCGCCCAGACCGAGGGGCGGCCCGGTCGGCAGATCCAGGAAGGTGACGGTGCCGTCGGGGAGAACCAGCGCCGGCGCCAGGTGCCCGGCACGCGCCATGACACAGCGGCGCGTCACCGGATCGTAGATCGCGTACAGACAGGTGGCCCCCACGATGTCCGTGGCGCTCACCGTGTCCGCCTCATCCTGGTCTATGCGGCCGACGAGGTCGTCCACGTGGCTCAGCAATTCGTCGGGCGGCAGATCGAGCGAGGAGAAGTTGTGCACCGCGGTCCGCAGCCGGCCCATGGTGGCGGCGGCGTGCAGGCCGTGGCCGACCACGTCACCGACGGTCAGCGCGACCCGGCTGCCCGACAGCGGAATCACGTCGAACCAGTCGCCGCTCACGCCCGACTGGGCGGGGAGGTAGCGGAAGCCGACTTCGAGGGCGCTCTGCTCGGGCAGGGCTCGCGGCAGCAGGCTGCGCTGGAGGGTCACCGCGAGGGCGTGCTCGCGGGTGTAGCGGCGAGCGTTGTCGATGCTGACCGCCGCTCGGGCCACCAGCTCCTCGGCGAGCGACAGATCCTCCTCGTCGAAGGGGCCGTGCTGCTGGGAGCGCCAGAAGTTGGCCATGCCCAGCACGACGCCGCGGGCCTTGATCGGGGCGGCGATGAGGGTGTGAATTCCGTAGTCCATGATCCACTTGGTGCGCTCCGGGTCCTGCGCGTGCCAGCCCGTGGCGGTCGACAGGTCGGCCACCAGCTCGGCGTGACCGCTCCCGTAGCCGCGTGCCTGGGGGGTGGACGGCAGGAAGTCGATCAGCCTTCCCGCCTCGTAGAGCGGGTGGTCGTCCCGGATGCCGTAAACGGCTGTACGCCGCATGTCCGTCGCGGTGAGGGCCGGTTCCTCACCGTGCAGTACGGCGTCGGCCAGGTCCACGGTGACGAAGTCGGCGAAACGGGGGACGGCGACCTGTGCCAGCTCGTCGGCGGTGCTCAGGACGTCCAGGGTGGTGCCGATGCCCAGACCGGCGTCGTACAGCAGCTTGAGCCGCTCCCGCGCGATCTCCGCCCTGCCGGTCACCGCCCGCAACTCGGTGGAGTCGCGCAGCGTCACCACCGTCCCCATGGAGCCGCCGCCGCTGTCCGTGTGCCGCTGGTTGACCGCCAGCAGCCGGTCTCCGGAGTAGTGCACCTCGTCGGTGACCTCGCGCCCGGAGACGAGCAGCTCCGCCGTCTCGGGGTCGAGGCTCGACAGCTCCGACACGAGCTGCCCCTCGACATCAGGGGGCAGCTCCAGCAGCCGTTTGGCCTCGTCGTTCGCCAGCAGCAGCTCCCCGCCGGCGCCGACTATCAGCACCCCTTCGCGCACGGAGTGCAGCACCGTGTCGTGGTGGTCGTACATGCGGGTCATCTCGTCCGGGGCAAGGCTGTGGGTCTGCCGGCGCAGCCGCCGGCCCACCAGTGCCGTGCCCGCGGTGGCCACCACGAGTGCCCCGGCACCGGCGCCCAGGATGATCGGCAGTTGCCGGGCCACCTGACTGGCCACGTTCTTGACCCTCAGCCCCGCGGAGACGAGCCCCACGACCTTGCCGTCGGCGTTGTCGATGGGGACGGTGGCCTGGACCTCGCGGCCGAGTGGGCCCTTCACACTCTCCGTGTACACCTTCCCCTCGAGCGAGGGCCCGATGGTGCCCACGAACTGCTTTCCGATGAGGTTCGGCAGGGGGTGGGTGTAGCGGATGCCCTTGGTATCCAGGACCACGATGAAGTCGACGCCCGCAGCCTTGCGCGCCGCCTCCGTGAGCGGCTGGAGGATCTTGCTCGGGTCGGGGCTCTCCAATGCGGCCACGACGCCGGGAGAGTGCGCGAACGTCTCCGCCACGGCGACGGATCGGCGCTTGGCCTCGGCATTGGTGTCCCGGTCCGACTGGAGGACCAGGGCGAAGACGCCAGCGACCACGAGCAGCACGACCAGCGCCACCTGGAGTACGAACACCTGCCCGGCTACGCTTCGCGGGCTTCTGCTGACCAGGGACCTGAACAGGCTTCTCAAGTCGGCGAAACGATTCGCCATGTGACCTTTCTAGCACTGACGATCCTGACCGGCCACAGGCCACACCCCGCACCCCGTGTGGCTCGAAAACACGATTCGGTGCTGTGAGCTGTGGCGATGCCGTTCGGTCAGGCGGCGCGGTGAACTCATTGAACAATCATGATCAGTCCTCCGATGGCGGGCGATCGGGCACTGTCCGGTGGCGATTGGGCACTGTCCGGGAGCGATGGCTGCCAGGATCGGTGGGAACGGTGCCCGTAGCAGTGGCGGAGGTACCTGGAGGTACCCGGTCAGAGCAGGATCCGGCCGAGGAGCTCGCGGCGCAGGGTGCCCACGGCTCTCTCGCAGATCGCGTTCGCCTTGGGTCCCCTGGGTGGGCGTACAGGCGCTGGAGCAGCACGGTGCCGAGATGCAGGAAGTCGGCGGCAATGATGCAGTGGACTTGGGCGGTCAGGAGATGACGCCAGGTAGGGCCGGAGTATGGCGGGACGGGGTCGGACGGGAACCCCGCCGGCGCCCAGGCGCCCAGGCGCCCGGCGCGCAGCCGCTGGCCGGCGAGCTCGGCGAGCTCGGCGAGCGAAAGTCTCAATGACTCTCAAGCTGAAATGCCTGGCCAACAGCCCGGACACCACGGCACGGTCGGTTCCACCATCTCCTCAACCCTGGCGAGCGGACCGCCGGTTGGGCGGCATTCGACGTGCCTGAGGAAGCGAAGGTCACGGCCGTGACTCTCCAGATGGACTCGACCGGCGTCGACGACGAGCGCACGGGCAAGTGGAATCCCTCCTGACAGACGCGGCGAACGACGAGTACAGGCGGTGGGCTAGATTCATGGTCGCCATCGCGCGTCCCCCCACTGCTCAACTGCCTGAGGAATAACCCGTGTCCAACCTTCCGCCCCTGGGCGACCCGACCGCCTCGTACACCGCAGCGCAGATACGTCGCAACCGGCTGGTCCTCCTCGGCCTGGTCCTCGTCCTCGCGGGCCTGGTAGCGCTCTGGGCCTTCGGCCCGTCCGACACGAAGGACGAGTCAACGTCGCTCACGGCCGGCGACTGCTTCCAGAACATCGGGACGGACAAGCAAGCGAAGACCAAGAAGCTCGACTGCACCGACCCGCACGCCGACTACAAGGTCCTCAAGATGGACAAGGACGGCGTCGTCGACACCTTCTCGTGCTCCGACGTCCCCGGCACGACCGGCTCCCTCACCCAGTCAGGCGCGGGAGACTCGTTCGTCGTCTGCTTCAAGGAAAACGACGAGAAGGCCAAGAAGTAGCCGAGGACAACACTGCGGATGCTGTCCGCCGCGCACGTTGAACCCGGTGAGCGGACCGGACGGCCATGGACATCGGGTGCTCCCGGGCGAGTAGAGGGAGCTGTCGGCGAGCCTGGTGCGGGCGATGACCGTGATTAGTGCATCGGACGACGAGAAGTTCGGCTTCTAGGTCCCTGCCGGGATCCGCTCGTAACGGGTGAATCCCGGTGTTTGCCATGTCTGGCCGTCGGGCCGGACCGCGAGTGCCTCGTACCCGTCGAGGGAGGTGAGCCAGCCCCGTGCGCCCTCGCCTCGGGCGAAAGCGGCGGTGGCGTAGGCGTCGGTCATGGTCAGGCGGGGGCCGACGACGGTGAGGGAGGCGAACGTGGTGGCCGGTGCGCCGTGGTGCGGGTCGTAGATGTGGGCGCCGCGTTCGGCGACGCCTGACGTGGCGATCGCGAGGTCGGTGTCGGTGTCGGCGGTGATGACAGTGAGCAGTTCCTTCGGGCGGAGGGGATGGGCGATGCCGATCCGCCAGGGACTGTCCGGGGTGGACCGGCCGCGGAGTCGGAGGTCACCGCCACCGTTGACGCACGTCTGGTGCGCGCCGGCGTCGTAGAGGAGTTGGGATGCTGTTTCGGTGGCCCAGCCCTTGACGAGCCCCGAGGGGTCGAGGGTTCCGGCCGGGGTGATGCTGAACCATCCGTCGCTGTGGTGGGCGGCTCGCGCGCACAGGGACAGGGCCTCGTGCACCTCGGGCGGGCAGTCTGCAAGGCGGATGTCGTCGCGGTCGAGGCGGCTGATGTGGCTGTCGGACCGGTAGGTGGAGAAGATGGCGTCCATCCGGTGGAGGTGGCGCACGGCCTCGGCGAGCGCGCGGTGGATGGCGGGGGTGGGCGTGTCCCGGATGTCGAACGAGAAGACGGTGCCCATGACGTGCTCGACGTGGTGGAGCCTGGTGGCGGTCTCAGGCATGGGCTTGGTCCAGGGCGCTCTGCAGGGACTGGATGTATCCCTGGCTGGTGTAACTGGCGCCGGAGACGGCGTCGATGTGCGCGCTCTGCGCGCCGAGCGCTTCCTGAGTCAGTCGGGGAAGTGCGTAGGAGGCGATCTGCTGGTCCCGGCCGTTCTGGTCCGGGGCCCGTAGCACCTTGACCGCGGTGATCTTTCCCTTGGCGAGGGTGGCTGCCACCTGCACGGTTCCGTACTGGGTGTCGATGGGGTCCCCGGTGAAGGTGCCCGTTCGGGTGGCACTGCCTGCCGGGGTGGACGGGGATGCAGCGTCTGAGGGTGTGTGCGCTGCGCCGCTGGCGACGGTGGGGAGCTGGTGGGGTTTGAGGGCGAGCAGCGTGACGGTCAGGGCGCTGATCCCTGTGGTGGCGAGGACGGCACGGCGCATGTCTTCTCCTCAGAACTCGAACGACTCGTGGTGGATGCGGCGGGCCGGCACTCCGGCCTGGCGCAGGGCCGGGACAGCGGCGCGGGTCATGCCGGGTGGTCCGCACAGGTAGACGTCGTGTGCCGCCAGATCGGGCACCAGCGCGACCAGGCCGCGGGCCGTGAGGGGCGAGGAGAATCCTGCGGGTTCGTCGACGACGTAGCGCACGGTGGCCCGGCGTTGGGCGGCTATCGCGTCGAGTTCCGCGCGCAGGGCGAGGTCGTCGGAGCGACGGGCCCGGTAGACGAGGGTCACCTCGCCCGGGAGCGTTTCGAAGAGCGCGCGCAGGGGTGTGATGCCGACGCCGCCCGCCAGGAGCAGGACCTTCGGAGCGGTGCGGCGCCGCGCCGTGAATGCGCCGTACGGGCCCTCGGCCCAGACGCGGGTTCCGGGTGTCAGGCGGGCCAGTGCGGAGCTGTGGCCGCCGGCGTTCTTCACCGTGATGCGCAGATGTCGCGGGTGCGGCGGGGCGGAGAGGGAGTAGGGGTTGGCGGTCCACCACAGGCGGCGGGCCAGGAAGCGCCAGCGCAGGAACTGTCCCGGCTCGGCTCCCAGTTCGTCGAGGTGTTCTCCGGTGAGGTGGACGGAGACCACGCCCGGCGCCTCCTGGTGGACCGCGGCGACCCGCAGGCGGTGGCGCAGCCCGCGCCGGACGGGGACGGCGAACCGGTACCAGCCGACGAGCGCGGCCACGCTGAGGAAGAGCGTGTACCAGGCGGCCTGGGCGGTGCGGTTCCCGACGAAGTCCGCGCCGTTGGAGAGCTGGTGGCCGAACGTGAGGAAGACCGCCAGGTACGTGGCGAAGTGCAGGTAGTGCCAGGTCTCGTAGCTCATCCTCCGGCGGGCCGCGCGGGCCGAGAGGATCCCGGTGGCCACGAACAGCAGGAAGCCGACTGTGCCCTTGAGGAGGTCGGGGTAGTTCAGGACGAGCGTGGAGGTCTGGCTGACCACGTTCGTGTGGGAGGTCAGGGAGTAGCCCCAGATGATCAGCAGGGTGTGGGCGAGTGCCAGGGAGATCGTGCAGCGGCCGCCCAGTGCGTGCCAGCGCGCGAGGCGGTCCGTGCCGATCGCGTGGTCCAGGAGCGGGACGCGGGCCATCAGTGCGAGCAGCACCGCGCAGGCGTATCCGGCCAGTAGACCGGTGATGCGTCCCGCGCCCGTCAGCCAGCCGGCCGGGCCCACCACCGACGTCGTGTCGCTCCACCACAGGGCGAGCACCCCGGCGGCACCGGCCCAGATCACCAGCGGCGCCAGGGTGGGCACGACGCTGCGACGCGGGCGCCGGTGGCGCATCCCGCCGCTCGTCTGCGTCGTCGTGGCGAATGTGGTGGTCATGGCACTCCTCCGGATGGGTCCCGTTCCGGCGATGGGCGGCCCAGCCTCACAGCCCAAGTTCTGTGAACCCTCTGAAACGACGCGGGCAGCCGCCCTCAGAGCCGATTCAGAGGAAACTCACAGACCCCGGCCGCCCGTGCCGGGTCTTCGTCGGGGGATGCTGAAGGAACCATGAACGAGCTGCCCACGACATCCCTGCACCGCGCCGACGGAGGACCCGTGCGGGTCCTGGTCGTCGACGACGAACCCGACGTCACCGATGTGCTGTCCGGGGTCATGACCGCGGAGGGCTGGCAGGTGCGCACCGCGGCCGACGGGGCGAGTGCGCTCGAGGCCGCCCGCGACTTCAGGCCCGATGCGGTGGTCCTGGACTGGATGCTGCCCGACCTCGACGGTCTGCAGGTGCTGCGAGGGCTCAGACGCGACGAGCCCAGGGTGTGTGTGCTCTTCCTGACGGCCCGGGACGCGGTCGAGGACCGTATCGCGGGCATCACCGCGGGCGGCGACGACTACGTCACCAAGCCCTACAGCCTGGAGGAGGTCCTGGCCCGGCTGCGAGGGCTCCTGCGGCGGGCCGGGCTGACCGCTGAACCGGGCGCGGACCTGCTGACCGTGGGGGACCTGACCATGGACGAGGACGCCAGGGAGGTCCGGCGCGGTGGGGCCACGATCGAGCTGTCCCGCACCGAGTTCGAGCTCCTGCGCTTCCTCATGCGCAACCCGCGCCGGGTCCTGTCCAAGGACCAGATCCTCGACCGGGTGTGGGCTTACGACTTCGGCGGGCGCGCCCACATCGTCGAGCTGTACATCAGCTACCTGCGGAAGAAGATCGACGCCGGGCGCGCCCCGATGATCCACACGGTGCGCGGCGTCGGCTACGTACTCAAGCCGGACTGCGCATGAGGCGCCTGCCGCCGCGCACGCTGCGCGGCCAGCTCACCGTCGGCCTCGTCGCCCTGCTCGCGGTCGCCTGCCTCGCCGTCGGGATCACCACCGCCCTCGCCCTGCGGGGGTTCCTGATAGGACGTCTCGACGAGCAGCTCACCGCGTCCGGCGGCCGGTTCGCCGCGAGCCTGGAACATGAGGCCGAGCCTGACTCCGACAACCGCCCCGACACCCGGGGCCAGGCCGACGACACCTTCGGTGCCCGCCTCCTGGCCGGCACCGTCACCCAGGCCGCCGTCGTCGACGACGCCACCGACCGCCCCGTCGACCTCACCTCCGAGGACCGTCGCACCCTGGCGGCGGTCCCCACCGACGGGCGGGGGCACAGCATCCGTCTCTCCACCCTGCGCAGCTACCGCGTCATGGCGTTCCAGGGCGACGACCAGGACACGCTGATCACCGGCCTGTCCCTGCATCCCGTGGAGGAGACCGTTCACCGCCTCGAAGCGGTCGAGACGGTGCTGTTCGGCGCCGCCCTCGTGATCACCGGCATCGCCGGTGCGGTATGGGTACGGATCTCCCTGCGGCCCCTGCAACGGGTCACAGCCCGGTCGGCGGAGGTGGCCGGACTACCGCTCGCCAGTGGAGAGATCGACATGCCGGGGCCGTTGCCCGACACCGATCCCCGTACCGAGGTCGGTCAGGTCGGCAGCGCCCTCAACCACATGCTCGGTCACATCGAGAACGCCCTCACCAGCCGCCAGGCCAGCGAGGAACGCCTACGGCACTTCGCCGCCGACGCCAGCCACGAACTCCGCACTCCCGTCGCCAACATCCGCGGCCACGCCGAACTAGCCCTGCGCCACTCCGGCCCCGTCCCCCAAGAGGTCCGGCACTCCCTGGAACGCATCGGCAGCGAATCGCAGCGCATGACACGCCTCGTCGACGACCTGCTCCTGCTCGCGCGCCTGGACGCCGGACGTCCCCTCGAACACGAGCCGGTCGACCTGACCCTGCTGATCCTCAACGCGACCGACGACGCGCGCGCCGCGGGCCCGGACCACCGCTGGCTGCTCGATCTGCCCGAGGAACCGGTCACCGTCACCGGCGATGCCCACCGCCTTCAGCAGGCCATCGGCAACGTCCTCGCCAACGCCCGCACCCATACCCCGCCCGGCACCGAAGTCGCCATCGCCCTCGCCAAGGGGCCGGCAGATGTCTGCCTGAGCGTGAGCGACAACGGGCCGGGTATCCCCGAAGAACTCCAGCCCGAAGTCTTCGGTCGCTTTGTCCGCGCCGATCACGCCCGCTCCCGCAGCACGGGGAGCACCGGTCTCGGCCTCGCCATCGTCCAGGCCGTCATCACCGCCCACGGCGGGACCACCGTCCTCAGGAGCCGCCCCGGACGCACCACCATCCGTCTCACGCTCCCCATCTGACACCGTCCGGCCTGCCGGCGCACCGATGGATCAGGCCCGCGAGCGGCCCGGCATCATGGATCGACCGATTTGGGTCCTGAGGGTGATACGGGCCGCGGCCCGCCCCTGGTGACGGCCTGTGGGGCCGATGGGGCGGGGCAGCCGGCAACGAGGAACCGTCACCAACAGCGCGGGGATGCTGTGGGGCAGCAATCCACCGTCCGCTCGTCAATTGCCGGTGGTCTCCACCACGTTGGTGGCGTCCACTACAGGGCGTAGCGCTCTCGCGAGATCGACGGCGTCGCCCACGGCCCAGAAGTGGGTGAAGAACAGGCGGGGGCTCTCCGTCAAGTGGTGGTTGTGCAGCTCGACGAGCTGGATCCCACCGCGCCGCAAGGCTCCCAGCACGTTCTGGACCTCCTCGGCGATCATGACGCAGTCGCCGCTGAGCGCTGCCCTGCCGTTTCCCAGCGGCTGGAAAATGAACGCGCTGGTCGCACCCAGACCGGAGGGCAGCAACAGGTGACCGTCGCAGATCGTCTCGCGTCGGGCGAAGACGGCCTTGTAGACCACACCGTCGCTGGAACCCTTGGCGCCCAGCGCAGCCTCGATTCCGGCGACGTCCAGATCGATGGGGCTCGGCGGGCCGGACGGTGTCTCCGGCGGGATGCCGGTGCGGTCGAATCCCGCGCGCACGCCGCGCGCCAGGGCCAGTTCGTCATGACCGTGTCCGTGGACGTGGACCCACCAGATGTCCGGGCTGTGGGCGGGCAGGTGCTTGTGGAGCGCGGTCACCATGATCCCGTTCGCCTGCCAGGCGTCGATCACCCCTTGCAGTTCCGTCTCGGTGACCGCCACATCGCCCATGCACATCGTGCTGCCGTCGGCGTAGCGGACGAAGGCCACGTGCGCACCCAGTGCGAGCTCCGGCGTGATGACGATGTCGCCCTCGACGACGACACGAAGATCGTCGCGGGGGAAGGGGGTGTGGTACGTCGTCTCTCGCAGCAGGTTGCCCTTGCGGCCCAGCACTTTCTCTACGGCCGCCCAGTCCGACATGGTGGTGGCCAGCGGTTCGATCCGGCGGTGAGGCCTGGCCCCGGTCGCCCGGTCGGGCATCGCGTGAGCGGCGGCCGCCCCTGCCCCGACCAGCACCGGCGCCAGTGCGGCAGCGGTCAGCAGGCGTCGCCGGGAAGTGGCCGCCTGTTCGTCTCCAGTCATCATCTGATCTCCTCCATGGCGAGATGAAACCATGAGAAATGTGTGTCATTGAGGCTGACTTGGCCTACTTGGGGCAAATACATCTATTCGATCCGCGGTCGGATCACTGACCGGGGTCGGACGGCTCACCACTCGGGTGAATCCTGCTGGAGGTGAGGCGGGCGTGAGGGCCCGGGAATTCAGGGCAGCGGTAACCGTCCTCGTCGACGATGGCGAGGTCTCCGCTCGCAGCCAACCGCCCGGGACGGATTCCGCGGTGAACCCGTCCCCGAATACGCGCAACTCACGTATGGGTGACGAGAGTTGTCGGCACGCGCAGGGTCAGGTGCCGGCGCGGTGGACGCTGACGGCGTAGCCGCCGCCGTCGTAGGGGGCGGCATCCCAGGTGGCGAAGCGGTCGACCAGGGCGAGGCCGGCCGCAGCGCAGTACGCGTCGTACTGCGGCAGCGTGATGCCGGGCGGCACGGGCAGATGGGCATCGTCCAGGCCGAAGCCCGCGACCAGCAGGCCGCCCGGCCGCAGGGCCGCGGCCAGGCGCTCGACCACCGTCGCCTCGGTCCCGGCGGCGAGCAGCGGGAAGACGTTGCCGGCGGCGACCAAGAGGTCGAAGTCCACGGCGATTCCGAGCAGGGCCGGATCGAACTCGGCGAGATCGGTCCGCACCCACGACAGCTCCGGTGCGTGCGCCCGCGCCACATCCAGCATCGAGGCGTCGAGATCGATCCCGACGCAGTCGCGCCCAAGCTCCGCCAGCCGGATCGCGACCCGTCCGGTGCCGCATCCGGCGTCCAGCACGCGCGCCCCGTCGGGCACCAGGGCCGCGCAGAACCGAGCCTCGCCGTGCACATCCGTCCCGCTGCGGGCCAACGCCTCGAAGCGCGCGGCGTACTCGCCTCCGGATGTGCCACCGGTCAGTTCCTGCCAACGACTCATGAGATCGACTATAGGCCGCCCGGTGACCGCCCCTCCTTCGCACGGGAAGGAGCGTGAGCCGACCACGCCCTGGTCGCGTGTGACGACCGGGACGTCCCCCTGTTCCGTTCGGTGACGGGACCGTCTGGCCTGCGGAGACGACCGGATTACGCGAGGGCCCCACCCCACACCCCCGGTCCCTGCGCGCGGGCCGGGGAGGCGGGATGTGAAGAACGACGGCTCGGGGAGTGGGCCGGGTGGTGGCCGGGTCCTACAGACCCAGGTCGCGAGCGACGATCTCCTTCATGATCTCCGTGGTGCCGCCGTAGATCGTGGTGATACGGGAGTCCAGGTAGTCGTGTGCGATGCGGTATTCGAGCATGTAGCCGTAAGCGCCGTGCAGTTGCAGGCAGCGCCCGACGATGTCGACGTAGTGCTCCGTGGCCCAGAACTTCGCCGCCGCGGCGTCCACGGCGCTCAGTTCGCCGCGGGAGTGCCTGGCGAGCAGTTCGTCGATATAGGTGCGGCCCACTCGGGCGGTGGTGACCATGTCGGCCAGCTGGAAACGGGTGTTCTGGAAGGAGCCGACGGTCCGGCCGAACGCCTTGCGCTCCCTGACGTACTCCACGGTCCGCTCCAGCACTCCCCCGATGGAAGCCACGGCGTTGGCGGCGATCGAGATCCGCTCCTGGGGAAGGTTGCGCATCAGGGCCTTGAAGCCGGAACCCTCCTCGCCCAGCAGGTTGGCGGCCGGCACCCGGACGTCCTGGAAGAACAACTCGCTGGTGTCCTGCGCGTGCAGGCCGATCTTCTCCAGGTTGCGGCCACGCGAAAAGCCGGGCCGATCGGCCTCGACGACCAGCAGGCTGATTCCGCTGTGGCGGTCCGGGCCGGTCCGTACGGCGGTGACGACCAGGTCGGCGTTCTGGCCGTTGGAGATGAAGACCTTGCTGCCGTTGACCAGGTAGTCGTCGCCGTCCCGGACCGCGGAGGTGGCGATGCCGGCCAGGTCGCTCCCGGTTCCGGGCTCGGTCATCGCGACAGCGACGACGAGCGTCCCGGCTGCGATGCCCGGCAGCCAGCGGGCTTTCTGCTCGTCATCGGTCAGGTCGGTGAAGTAGGGCACGACGATGTCGTTGGACAGCCCTATCCCGGCGAGGCCGTCCGATGCGGGATGGCGAGAGAACTCCTCACCGATCAGCGCGTTGAAACGGAAGTCGGTGACCCCACCGCCGCCGTACTCCTCCGGGATGTTGAAGCCGAGGATCCCGGCCCGCGCGGCCTCCTGGAAGAGCTCGCGGTCGACCTTGCCCTCGGCCCGCCACCGCTCGGCGTGCGGCGTGGCGTGCTTGCCGACGAACGCATGCACCGTGTCTCGAAGGAGTTCGTGGTCATCCTCGTAGAGCGACCGTTCAGCGAAGATCGCACTCGTCATCAGGACTCCGATCCGGACTGATCTCGTACATGCGACAAAGAGAGATGAGCAAGATGGATAAAGGGGGAGCGAAGAGGGGCGCGAAGGGGCGTGGCCAGGCCCACCGAGGCGCGGGACTGTCGGGTGCGGGGCTGTCAGGCGCAGAACGGTCGGGCGCGGGGGTCTGTTCCTGCTCCGTGGTCATGCGGGCTCCTCGGTCACGTCGATGCCCTTGTCGGCGGCAGCGCGCCTCGCTATGTTAATCAGAAATCACATCCTGGAACAAGCAACAGACCGCGCCGGCAACGCCAACTCCGCACTGAACAAGGCGAGATGAGCCGCACGCCCTACCAGGAAAGCGAGCAAGTCAATGCACAATCTCAGCCGCAGAAGAGTTCTGTCCCTCGGCGCAGCGCTGGGCCTAGTGGGCGCGACGAGCACCACTGACGCGTGGGCGTGGTCGCCGACAGGCTCGGTCGCCGGAACCGGCACGGGCACCGACCCGGAATACGTGTGGGACGACGAGGTGGACCAGTTGGTGGCCGCACTCCTCGACAACGGCCAGGTTCCGGCGGTCAACACCGCGATGGCGTCCTGGGTGAACAACAACGACCCGCTGCCCAGCGGCCTGCCGGCCGACCTCACCACATACCTGCGGAGGGTCAACAAGCTTCCCTCCTGGGCGGATTCCGGCAAGCTGGCTCGCGCCGCCGACTTCAACCGGCGCAAGGACACCTACCTCTTCATGCTCTACGGGCTCGGCAGCGGGATCATGAGCACGGTGATCCCGCGGGAGGCCAGGAGCGTCTACTGGTCCGCAGGCGGCGCGAACATGAAGGACCGCGCGGCCAAGACGTTCACGTTCGGCTACGACCTGGCCCAGCTGAAGGGCTTCGAACCGACGGGCCAGTTCGTGGTCACCGCCAACAAGACACGTGTGGTGCACGCCGCGGTGCGCCACCTGCTGCCGCAGTCGCCCCATTGGACGGCGGTCACGGACGAGCGCATCCCGATCAGCAACGCCGACATCCTGGTCACCTTCCACAGCCTGGGCACCTTCGTGCGCAGGAAGCTGCTCGACTGGAAGGTCCCGTTCCCGGCCGAGGACCAGGACGCCTTCCTGCACAGCTGGCAGGTGGCCCTGCACCTGCTCGGCGTGCGGGACGAGTACATCCCCAAGTCGTGGGCCGACGCGGAAGCACAGTCGGGGCAGGTGCTCACACCGATCCTCGCCCCGACGACCGAGGGCATCGAACTGGCGGAGGATTTGCTCGGGTTGACCGCGCAGGTCGACCTGGGCGTCACGCGCGGATTCCTCAACGAGTTCGTGCGCTACGTCCTCAGCAACGAGATCGGCGACTGGCTGGGGCTGAAGCGCGACTACGCCTCGGCGGCACTGATCCGCACCGCATGGCCGGCCTTCATCCTGTTCCGCGAGGGGTTGTCGCCCGTCATGCCCGGCGCCTTCTATGTATTCGACCAGTTCGTGCGCGCCTTGGCCATGGCGTTCCTGAACAACGGCTCCTCGGGGACGACCACCCCCATCGTGATCCCGACAGGGAACAGGCCGACCTCCTGAGTCCCCCGGCCGATCTCCCAGGCACCCGGGCTCCGCCCGTCAACCGACCCAGGCTCCGCTCAGAGACCGAGGGCGCCCACGACCAGGCTGGTCACGGCGGCCCGGTGGTCAGGGGTGTCCTGCCATCGCAGTCTGCGCCCGGCCTCGACCACCACGCCGAATCCGGCGTGCACCAGTACCCGGGCCTGACGCGGGTCCAGATCCGGACGGGCAAGCCGCAACTGCTGCTCCCAGACAGCGATGTGCTCACGCTGCGCATGGACCAAGGGGCGCTGCAGATCGGCCGGCAGGCCGCCGAACTCGGCCTCGGCAACGCTCGTGAGCGCGGTGTGCTCGAAGCTGTAGGCCACGTACGTCGCCGCCAGCGCCACGACGGCGTCATGCGGATCGGCAACGTTGTGCAGACTCCGGTCCACCGCCTGAGCCAGCAGCCCCGCCGCCTGAAGGCAGGCCGCCGCCAGGATGTCGACCTTGCCCGGGTAGTGACGGTAGAGCGCGGACGGGGCCAGCCCCACCGCCTGTGCGATCTGTCCGTTCGTGACGTTGGCGAACCCGTCCCGGGCGAACAGCGGGACGGCGGCAGCGAGGATCTCCGCGCGCCGTGAGCGCGGCACCGGCAGGGCCGGCAGCTCGACGGGGTGCCTGCTCCCCGTGGCCGGTACGGGGTCGGTCGCGATCACGCGCAGGGCGCACACCAACAGCAGTTCCTCGACCCGGCGTTGAGCGATGGAGGTGCGATGCATCGTGATGGATCCGATCACACCGAGCGCCGCCGCGACCCGCAGCTGCTCGTCAGGCAGCGGTTCCTCGCGCCGCACCGCCTCGGTGACCCGCTCGACGACGTACCCGAACTTGGCCCTGAGGAGCCGGCGATCCTCGCGGTCGAGGTACCTGGCCTCCCATCGGTACACACCGCCCGACGCGCGATGCGCGAGGGTGACCCGGATGAGGGCGGTGAGCACGTCCGCCGGAGGCGCCTCGGGCGCCATCTCGTCGAGCGCGCCGACGAGTCGGTCCACCATGGCATGCGCGCACTCGGCGAACAGTGCGTACTTGTTCGGGAAGTGCCGGTACAGGGCCGTGGCGGTGATGCCCACACCGGCGGCGATCTCCTCCATGGACGCCGCGTGGTAGCCGCGCTCGCCGAAGAGCCGGCCGGCCGCCTCGACGATGAGCTGCCTGCGGTTGCGGGGGCGAGTGGCCGCGCTCGGTTCGGCGGTCATGAACGCACACACGAATGTGGAGACGGGGCCATGCGGCCCAGTCAATCACACGGTGAGCAGGCCCCGGGGCCCCCGCGTGACGGCCGCGCGACAGGCGGTCCCGAGACGCCACCCATGTGATTCTCCATTAACAAAAAGCGTCAAGACGCTTCTCGAACCACGGCATGGGACGGCACAATGCCGCAGCGGCCACCGATCGAGCAGCGACCACCGATGGATACGACACCCGAGGAGTCGCCCATGCCGACAGACACGGCTCCCGCCTGGTCCTTCCGGCACCACTGGATGTCACAGGCGGCCACCCACGCGATGATGCGTCCCGACAAGCCAGCGCTGCGGTACCTCGGGGAGACCACGACCTGGGCACAGTTGTCGCGGCGATCGCTGCAAGTGGCTGCCGCGCTCGCCGACCGCGGCGTCTCCGCGGGTGACCGCGTCGCCCTGCTCACCCTGAACCATCCGTGGTTCGTGGAGAGCGTGTTCGCGGCGAACAGCCTGGGGGCCATGGCTGTGCCACTCAGCTTCCGGCTCGCGCCGCTGGAACTCGACCACATCCTCACCGACTGCACTCCCTCGGCGATCGTCGTCGACGCCCAACTCCTGCCGCTGCTCCGGGCCGTACCGAACGCCGCGTCGATCGGAACGGTCGTCGTCATCGGCGAATCGAGCGAGGCCGGGGCCGAAGGCGCCGACGGCCGCACCGCGTACGAGGAGTTCCTGTCGGCGTACGAGCCGATGGAACTGCCCGATGTCAGCGAGGAGTCGACCGCGCTGATCATGTACACCTCGGGTACCACCGGCCTGCCGAAGGGGGTGATGCTGTCCCACCGCAACATGCAGGTACAGGCGGTCACGTGCATCCGCGCGATGGAGATGTTCGACGACTCCGATGTGGGCTTCCTGACGGCGCCCTTCTTCCACATCGCGGGTCTGGGTTCGATCGCGGCGAACTTCGTGGTCGGCAGCACGGTCGTGATCCATCCACTGGGGGCCTTCGACCCGCAGGCGGTGCTCGACGCCTATGAACGCGAAGGCGCCACCGTGGTGTTCAACGTTCCGCAGCAGTGGGACCTGATCTGCGCCCAGCCCGACATCGACAAGCGTGACCTGAAGCTGCGGATCATCAGCTGGGGGGCCGCCCCCGCGAGCGACGCGACCCTGCGCGCCATGGGTGAGAAGTTCCCCGACGCACTCAACGTGGCCGTATTCGGCCAGACCGAGACCTCACCGGTCACCTGCGTGCTCCGCGGGGAGGATTCACTGCGCAAGCTCGGCTCGGTCGGCCGGCCGATCCCGAGCATCCAGTACCGCATCGTCGACGCGGACATGAACGATGTCGCCGTGGGCGAGATCGGTGAGATCGTCTACCGCGGGCCCACGCTGATGCAGGGGTACTGGAAGAAGCCGCAGGAGACCGCAGAGGCCTTCGACGGAGGATGGTTCCACTCCGGTGACCTGGTCAAGCGGGACGACGAGGGCTTCGTCTGGGTGGTCGACCGCAAGAAGGACATGATCATCAGCGGTGGCGAGAACATCTACTGCGCCGAACTGGAGAACGCCGTCGCCGCGCACCCTTCCGTACGGGAGGTCGCAGTGATCGGCAGGTCCGACGAGCGCTGGGGCCAGGTGCCGGTCGCCTACGTCGCCGTCATCCCGGGAACCGACCTGTCGCTGCGTGAGCTGACGGGGTTCCTCGAGGGAAGGCTCGCCTCTTTCAAGAGGCCGAAGGACCTCGTGCTCGTCGCCGAGCTCCCCCGTAACGCGGGCGGAAAGGTGGTCAAGCCCGCGCTCCGTACCCAGGACGCAGCACGCATGCAAGGACCGGACGAGGGCTGACTCCGGCGATGCTGTACAGGTCGTCGATCACACGCGACCGGTAGCTCTCGCAACACTGTCGTCGGTCGCTGGGAGTAGGTCCTTCGCCTCAGGCGCGCTCCGCGCCTGCTGGCTAGGGTCGGTCCTCATGGAGACAACAGGAATCGTTCGTCGCCGGACGGCGGAGCGGATGCGCGACACTCTGGAGCGGCTCGATGCCGAGCGGGATGCATGGGTGTCGACGGCTCACCCTGATCACGGGCCGCACCAGGTGCCACTGTGGTTCCTGTGGGATGGGCGAGCAGTATGGATGTGCACCAGCGCCACTTCCGTGACTGTGCGAAACGTCCGCAAAGAGCCGCGCGTACGCCTGTCGCTGCCGGACACCTTCGACGTGGTGCTCGTCCAGGGTGAGGCGGAGTGCTTCCCGGACCAGGAGGTGCCCGGAGGTGCAGCGGAGGCGTTCGCCGACAAGTTCGGGTGGGATCCACGCGCGGAAGAGGGTTCCTTTGTGTACGTACGCGTGGTCCCGAGGACTGTGCGCGCTTGGCGCGGCGAGCCGGAACTACGCGGGAGAGTCATCATGCGCGACGGGATGTGGCTGGGATAGACGGGATGCGGCTGGAACAACGGTCGCCCCTCGCCGACGCGCCTTTCTCGGATCGCGATCCCCGAGGGAGCACCGCGCACGGGTGCGTGCGGTCGTCTTACGGCGTGTAGACGGCGTCGCTGCCGTACAGCTCCCTGGTGAACGCGGAGACATCGGCACTGCGATCGGCGCCGTCGAGGTTGTACGTCAGATAGACGCCGTAGCCCTCGCTGACGGTGCGGCGGGCGAGGTCTGCGACCGTGCTCTGCGGGGTTCCGCCGATCTCGACGGCCGCCGGCGACAGCTTCGACTTGGGCAGTGCGATGCCGGGGACCTGCCAGCTGCCGTAGTACGGATTCCAGGCGTAGTCGAACTTGGACGTGACGTCGACGCCGCCGTAGGAGAGGCGCGAGGCGGCCGGGCCGATGTTGTAGAGACTGATGATCTTGTCCGGCATGTTCGCGCGCAGCGCCGTCACCAGGTTCACGAACGAGCTGTCGTTGGGCTGGCCGGTGCCGTTGTTGCCGTACTCGGCGTACTCGTCGTCAAAGTCGATGCCGTCGAGGCCGTACGTGGTCACGGCGTCCGACAGTTGCTTCGCGAACGCCGAAGCCGCTTGCTGGGACGGGAAGTTGGCGAAGCCCGCGCCCTGGTGGTTGCCGAGCACGGAAAGGACGACCTTGATGCCCTTCTGCTGCAACGGCCGTATCTGTGTGGCGGCGTTGTCGAGGACGCGCTGCACGTTCTCGTTGAAGGACAGATACGCCGACTTCGTACCCGTGTCGTAGTTGATGTTCGCCGCGAAGATCACGGCGACGTCGAAGACGTTGCCGCCGCCGTTGGCGAGGGTGTACTTGCCGACGTTCAGCATGCTGTTGTTGTTCACCTCGACGTACGCCACCGAGGTCGGTCCCTGTTTCGCGGGAGCCGGAGCGGGGGCCGCTGCCGCGCCGGTCGCAGCGGTCGCGCCGACGGCGAGGGCGGCGACGGCCGACAGTGCGAGGGCGGCCGTCCGCACTCTGCTCCGTACCAGACTGAACATCGTTGATCGGTCTCCCATCGCATGGTCGGCGCCCGACCTGTTCGAAAGCGCCGAGTGAGCCCTCCGAGTTTTCCGCTCCTGTGACCGAATCCCGGGACTCGCACGGGAACTCTTCACAACTCCCACGCACCTGGGGCCTCTTGTCCAGCGCCACAACCCGGCGCCAGGGCAAGGCAGTTGGTGCGCTCCGATCACTCGCCGGTGCGCCGGGCCCGCGGGTCACGCCTCCTGCCGCGCCGGCTCCCCCACCGTCAGGTCGGAGTCCGCGCGCCGCGGTATGAGCAGCAGCGCCACGAAGGAGAGCGCGCAGCAGCCCACCATGTAGATGCTGATGCCGACGCTCGACCCGGTGTCCTCCAGGATCGCCGCGGCGATCAGCGGTGCCGGTCCGCCCGCGATGACCGAGGCGAGCTGGTAGCCGAGACCGGCGCCGCTGTAGCGGACGTGTGTGCCGAAGCCCTCCGCGATGAGCGCGGCCTGCGGACCGTACTGCACATCGTGGAAGACGAGGGACAGCACGATCGCCAGCAGCACCAGCCCCGGCGACCCGGTGTTCAGCAGCGCGAAGTACGGGAACGCGAACGCGGCGATGCAGGCGATCCCGATCCCGTACACGAGACGGCGTCCGATCCGGTCGGAGAGGTGGCCGAAGAGCGGGATGGAGACGAGTCCGACGGCGGCGGCGACGAGCGTGTCGTCGAGGAGGTCACTGCGGGCGAGGCCGAGGTGTTCGGTCCCGTAGGAGAGCACGAAGGTGATGAAGAGGTAGAACGGAGCCTGCTCGGAGAGGCGTACGAACGCCGCCGTGAGGACCTCACGCCACTGGTGGCGCAGCACCTCCCAACCCGGCAGCCGGACCACGGCCCGTGCGTTCTTGACTGCGCTGAAGTCGGGGCTCTCCACGACCCGCAACCGTACGTACAGGCCGACCGCGACGAGGACGGCGCTGGCCAGGAAGGGGATCCGCCAGCCCCAGCTCTCGAAGTCGCCGCCGGTCGCCGAGGTCATCCAGCGGACCATGCCGGTCGACGCGAGCAGTCCGAGCGGCACGCCCATCTGCGGCCAACTGGCCATCAGGCCACGCCGTTTCCTCGGCCCCCACTCCATGGCGAGCAGCACCGAGCCGCCCCACTCACCGCCGACGCCGATGCCCTGCACGATGCGCAGGACGACGAGCAGGATCGGCGCGGCGAGGCCGATCGAGTCGTACGTGGGCAAACAGCCGATGAGAACGGTGCTCACGCCCATCAGCAGGAGTGTGATGACGAGAGTGGACTTGCGGCCGACCCGGTCGCCGAAGTGTCCGAAGATCGCGGCGCCGACGGGGCGGGCGGCGAAGCCGACGAACTGCGTGGCGAAGGAGGCGAGGACGCCGGTGTAGTCGGACTGGCCGGGGAAGAACAGGTGCGGGAAGACGAGCGCCGCGGCCGTGCCGTACAGGAAGAAGTCGTACCACTCGATGGCGGTGCCCACCGTGCTGGCGACGACAGCGCGATTGCGGTGGCTGTGTGTGGCGGCCGATGGTCCGGTGCTCGTGCCCACGGCGAATCCCCTGTCTTCTGCGGTCGAGCCGACTGGTGCGGGGCGGTGGAGGCATCCGTGAGAGTGCTCTTAAGTCAGGGACATGTCAATAATGCGATGCCCATCACTCCCGCACCTCTGCCCCGACAGGCGTACGCGTAGGCCTGTTTCGCGAACAGGTTGTCCGCGAACCTTCCCGGACTTGTCCGTGATCGGTAACGGAGGGATCCGCGGGCCCGTGCCTCTCGTCCTGCCCAGTGATCGCAAAGTGATCGGGGCCGGCGGGGCAGCGCGTGAAGGGGACGGACATGGGGCGGCGGAGCAACAGGCGGGGCTGGAACAGCAAGGTGATCGGGGCCGCGCTCGGGGTGACGTTGCTCGCCACCAGTGCCTCGGTGTGGACCGCGCAGGCCGGTCCCGCGGACGGCTCGTCACCCGAGGCCGGCGCCCCGGCCAGACCGGGCAGTGAGGTGAGACCGACCGCGGTGACCATCGCCCACACCTCGGACGCGGGGACCCGCGGGATCAACATCACCATCGACGACGGACCCGACCCCCGGTGGACCCCTCAAGTACTCGACGTGCTGCGGGAGTACGAGGTGAAGGCCACGTTCTGCATGGTGGGCCCGCAGGCCCAGGCGCACCCAGACCTCGTGAAGAAGGTCGTCGCGGCCGGACACCGGTTGTGCGATCACTCGGTGTCGCACGACACCGCCATGGACAAGAAGTCCGAGGCCTACCAGTCGCAGCAGATACTCGACGCCGAACGCATGATCACCAAGGCCTCCGGGGGCGTACGGCCGATGTACTACCGGGCACCCGGTGGAGCCTTCACGCCCTACAGTCGCAAGCTCGCCGCTTCCCGGGGCATGCGCCCGCTGGGCTGGAACGTGGACAGCAAGGACTTCGAGCGTCCGGGTACGGACACCATCGTCGCCACCGTCGAGCGGGAGCTGCCCAACGGAACGACGCTCCTCTTCCACGACGCGGGCGGCGACCGCGCCCAGACCGTCGAAGCCCTGCGCCGTATCCTCCCCCGGCTCAAGGAACAGGGCTACTCCTTCGGCTTCCCGGTGCGCTGAGCCTCCGCCGGCTCGGTGCTTCGGGGCCGATGCCCGCTCCCTGACGTGGCTCCGGCAGCTGGAGCTGTGCTCGTGGGAGGCCGGATCGCCGGCCTCCCACGGCGGCGGCAGCGCGTCAGTCGCGGTCGACCTCCTCGCGGATGATGGTGCCCTTCACCGCGTCGATCTCGAAGTCGGTCTTGTTCCAGTCCGGGGTGACGACGCCGACGGACCAGATGAGGGTCTTGTCGTCGTTGTCATCCAGGTTGACGGAGGTGACCGTGCCCTTCTTCTTGTCCGTGGCGACCTTGGCCGCCTGCTGCGGCGTCTGGGTGGCACGGGCGATCCGGTCGGCCATCTCGCGCTTGTCGCCGGAGTCCTGGCCGCTCTCGACGACGGACTGGATCACCTTGCCCGAGACGGCGTCGATGCGGACGGTGTGCGTGGTCCCGTCCTTCCCTACGACCTCAGCGACCCATTCGGGGGAGGTGGAGCTGCCGCTCGGGCTGGAGCCGGCGGTCCCGCTCGGGCTGGGACTACCGCTGGGACTGGGGCTTCCGCTGTCGTCGGCGTTGTTGTCGTTGTGGTTCTCGTTGTCGCCCGGGCCCTTCAGGGCCAGTTCGGCCAGCTTGCTGCCCGAGACCTCCCCCTCCGCCGTGGCGGCGGCCTTGTCGAAGGTGACCTTGGTGGCACCGAGCAGCTTCATGCGCGCTGCCTGGTCCTCCGTGAGCTTCGCGCTGGAGGACGGGCTGTCCGATGGGGTGGCCGCCGGGCTCGGAATGGCCTTCGCCGCTTCCTCGGTCGCTGCGGCTGTCGTCTTGCCATTGCCCCCGCCGCAGCCTGTCATCAGTGCCGCTGAGGCTACGACGGCGCACACGGCGCCGACGACACGGAGGTGGCGGGCGCGCGGAATGCCGGTCTTCTTGCGTCGGGACTCAAATCTCATAACCCCATGCCTAGCCCTCACACCGATCGGCCATGTTGCCCGACGGCCGGAGTCACCCGATCGACCATGCCCGACGGAGGTGATTCGCGTCCGTGGCCGAGCCCGGCGGGGCGTCAGCCGCCGCCTCCCGCCGACAGCGGATCGAGCTCCCGGCGCCGTCGACTGATGGAGTCGGGGTCCCAGTCCGGCCGGGGGACGGACGCCAGCAGCAGCTGCGTGTACGGGTGTCCTGGGTCGGCGAGCAACTCCGCGACGGGGCGGTGTTCCATGGTGCGGCCCCGGTACAGGACGAGCGCCTCGTCGCACACGTACCGCACGACAGCCAGGTCGTGGCTGACGAAGACCAGGCCGATGCCGGTGTCGCGGCGGATGTCCGACAGCAGGTTGAGCACCTGCGCCTGAACGGACACGTCGAGCGCCGACACCGCCTCGTCGAGTACGAGTACGGCGGGTTCTACCGCCAACGCCCGTGCGATGGCGGCTCGTTGACGCTGCCCGCCGGAGAGTCTGCGTGGCAGCGCCGCCGCCTCGCGATCGCCGAGGCCGACCTGGGCGAGGAGTTCCCGCACCCGGGCGCTGCGGGCCGCGGGCTCGGCGAGACCGTGCAGGCGCAGCACTCCGTCGAGGGTCGCGCCGATACTGATCCGCCCGTCCAGCGAGAGGTACGGGTCCTGGAAGACGATCTGTACCGCCTTGGCGCGGGCGAGGCGGGCCGCCCGGCCGCGTACGGCGGCGGCCAGGGGTTCGCCCTGGACGAGGATCTGTCCGGCGTCGGGCCGTTCGAGGCCGATCAGCATCCGGGCCGTGGTCGTCTTGCCGGAGCCCGACTCCCCCACGATGCCGAGAGCGCCGCCGGCCCGCAGCGAGAACGACAGGTCGTCGACGGCGACGACCTCCGTCCTACCCGTTCGATAGGTCTTGCGCAGACCGCTGACCTGGAGCAGCGTGCGAGCATCGGTTTCGGTGGTCAACTTTCCTCCGTCGCACGGGGGTTGGTCGCGGAAGTGGCCGACTCGTCCGCGAGGTGGCACGCGACCAGGGCCTCGCCGCTGCGCTCCAGCGGCGGCGGTGACTGGTCACAGACACCGGGCCGGGCGAAGCGACAGCGGGCCGCGAACGAGCAGCCGGGCGCCGAGTCGAGCAGCCCCATCGGTGAGCCGGGAATCGGAGTGAGCCGCGCGGGCGGCCCCTCCGGCGCCTGAAGCGGTGGCGACGAGCCGAGCAGGCCCGCGGTGTACGGGTGTCGGGGCGTCGCGAAGAGCGCGGCGGTGGGCGCCGTCTCCACGATCCGGCCCGCGTACATCACATAGATCCGGTCGCAGGCGGCGGCCGCGAGCTCGATGTCATGCGTGATGAGGAGCATGCCCAGACCGCGTTCGCGCTGCAGCCGCCCGAGGACGGCCATGATCTCGGCCTGGGTCGAGACGTCGAGCGCGGTGGTGGGTTCGTCGCACAGCAGCAGCCGGGGTTCGGCGGTGAGGGCCGAGGCGATCATGACGCGTTGCAGCATGCCGCCGGAGAGTTCGTGCGGGTACTGCCGCAGGTGCCTGGCGGGGTCGGGGAGGCCGACCGCGCCGAGCAGTTCGGCGGCGCGGGCGCGCGCGCGATCCTTGGCCCAGCCGTGACTGACCCGCAGCGACTCGGTGAGGAAGTCGCCGATGCGGCGCACCGGGTTGATGCCCGCCCGAGGGTCCTGGAAGATCATCGCGGCTGTGCCGGTGCGGACAGCCCGCAGGTCCGCGGCGTCAGCACCTACCAACTCCCTCCCATCAACCCGGACTTGGCCCTCCACGCTCGACCCCGCCGGGAACAGGCCGAGCGCGGAGCGGGCCGTGACCGACTTCCCGGAGCCTGACTCGCCGACCAGCGCGACGACTTCACCGGCGGACACCGTCAGGTCGATGCCGTCGAGGACAGGGCGGGCCATGCCGGGCAGGGTGATGCTCAGCTTCTCGTATTCAAGGAGTGCCATCAGGACTCCCTCCCCGCGAGCCGGTCGCCGAAGTTCTCCCCGACGACGTTGAAGGCGACGACCACGACCACCACGGCGACCGCGGGCACGACCGCGGACAGCGGCCGGCCTTGCAGCACGGCGGCCTGCGACTGGTTGATCATGGCTCCCCAGTCGGGGGTCGGCGGCTGGACGCCGAGGCCGAGGAAGGACAGCGCGGCGAGGTCGAGCAGCGCGTAGCCGAAGTTGACGGTGGACTGGGCGAGCACGGTCGGGCCGATGTTGGGCAGCAGCCTGCGGACCGCGACGTACAGCGGGGAGTGCCCTTGTACGCGGTAGGCCGCGATGTACGGTCTGGCCTGTTCCTGGAGCGCGAGGCCGCGTACCAGTCGTGCGGTGTACGGCATGTAGGCCACGGACATGGCGATCACCGGGGCAGTCATGCCTTTGCCGAAGACCGCCACCGCGAGGATCGCGACGAGAAGGGCCGGGAAGGCGAAGACGACGTCGAGCAGGCGTCCGACGGCCGTGTCGATCCAGCCACCGCGCCACGCCGAGAACAGTCCTAGCGCAATCCCGGTCACCGTCGAGAACAGGACCACCAGCATCGGTCCGACCAGGCTCGTCCGGCTGCCTTCGATCAGGGCGGAGAACGTGTCGTGGCCACCCTGGTCGGTGCCCAGCCAGTGGTCGGGACTCGGGCCGACGAGGCCCGCGCCCAGTTCTCCGTACGTCGGGTCCTGCGGCGCGAGCCACGGCGCGAACACCGAGACGAGGACGAAGAGGACGAGGAGTCCCAGGCACAGGTTCTGAAGCCAACCACCGCCCAGGGCACGCAACTTGGCGGCCGGGCCGCGCAGCACTCCTGCCACCGGGGCGCTCATCGTGCGCTCCCGGCTGCCGCCACCCGCGGATCGATCAGCGGATGCACCAGGTCGACCAGGAAGTTGACCACGACGAACGCGGCCACCACGAGCAGCACGATCGCCTGCACCACCTGGAAGTCCATCTGGTTGACCGACGTCACCAGCAGCGACCCCACGCCCGACATGCCGAACGCGGTCTCCACGATGGAGGTGCTCACCAGCATGCCGGAGATGAGGAGTGCGGAGACGGTGACGATCGGGCCGAGGGCGTTGCGCAGCACATGGCGGCGGATCACCGTCCACCGCGGGGTGCCGCGGCTCACCGCGACCTCGACGTGCTCACGGCCCATCTCCTCCAGCATCGACGAGCGGGTCACCCGCGTGACCATCGCCATGAAGGTGACCGACAGGGCGATTGCCGGGAGCACGACGTGGTGCAGCCGGTCGAGGACGCCCGTGCCGTTGCCGATGGTCGGGAACCAGCCCAGCTTCACGCCGAACAGCGAGCGCAGCAGCAGCGCGGCGACGAACGCCGGGGCGGCGGCCCCGACCGTCACCAGGAGCATCAGCACGGAGTCGGTGCGCGAGCCGCGGCGCAGCGCGCCGACCATGCCCGCCGCGACGCCGACCACCGCGATCAGCAGGGCGGAGGCCGCGATCAGCAGCATCGTGGCCGGCAGCCGCGACCAGATGACCGAGCTGACGTCCTGGTGGAAGACGTAGGAGCGGCCGAAGTCGCCGTGCAGCACGCCGCTCAGCCAGTCCCCGTACCGGACGAGGAACGGCTCGTCGAAGCCGTACCGGTGGCGGATCTGGGCGAGTTCCCCGGGGCCGGCGCTGCGGCCGCGCACCAGGAAGCTCGCCGGGTCGCCGGGCGCCAGGTACAGCGAGGAGAACACCAGGAACGAGGTGACCAGCAAGGTCGCCGCCATCCCGGCCAGTCGGCGCGCGACCCCGAGCGCCCGTGTGGTCGTACGGCTCACTTCTTGGCCCCGATCTCGGCCGCCCACGGGTAGTAGAGGTAGGCGACGGACGGCTGCACGCCGGTGATGCGGTTGCCGAGGAAGACGCTCGTGGGCTGCGTGTACAGGGGCAGCCAGGGGAGCTCGCGCAGGGCGATCTTCTGCGCCTTCGCACTGGCCCGGGCCCGCGCAGCCGGGTCATAGGTGCCGGCGGCGTCCTCGACCGCCTTGTCGAACTGCCTGTCCGACCAGCCGCCGTAGTTGGTGAACATGCCGGTCTCCAGGGAGCCGTACACATCCAGCGGATCGGTGATCGAGGTGTACCAGAACGTCAGGAAGAGGTCGATGCCCTTGCGGGCGGCGGCGTCGGTGAAGAGCGTCGAGTACTTCTCCGGGGAGAGCGTCTCGATTCTGGGGTCGAGGCCGATGGCCTTGGCGGCCTGCTCGACGGCCTGCGCGACGATCGTCGTCTGCGAGTCGAGCGGGCTGGTCGCGATGACGATCCGCTGCCCCTTCACGCCGGCCTTCTGCGCGATGTCCTTGGCCTTGGCCGGGTCGTACGGGTGGTGCGGTGCGTCCTTGATGATGGCCTTGCGGCTCGCGGCGGGAGCCTGGTTCCACATGTTGTCGGTGACGAGGGAGTCGGTGACCTCGCCGACCCCGCCCGCGCCGGCCTTGACGATGCCCTTGCGGTCGATGGCCATGAGCAGGGCCTTGCGCACCTCGGTGTCGCCGAGGGGGCCTTTGAGGTTGCTGACGATCTCTTCCGCGACGGTGCTGTTGACGCCGTAGTAGAGCTGGCCCGCGGTGGACTTGCCGAGCTGGTCGTAGGCGTCGGCGGGGACCATCCAGCCGCCGTCCACCTCACCGCTCTGGAAGGCGTTGACGCGGGTCGTCGGGTCGCCCAGGAACACGAACTTGACCTGGCCCGCCTTGGCCTTCAGTTTGGTGTTCCAGTACCCGTCGAACTTCTTCAGGGTCAGCGACTGCCCCGACGCCCAGGTCCCGAACGAGAACGGGCCCGTGCAGTTCACGCCGCCCTTGGGGCTGCCGTAGTCCTTGCCCGCCTCGGCGAGGGTCTTCGCCGCCTCGACGGTTCCGGAACTGGTGGCCATCTCCTGGTTGAAGACCGCGTCCGGCTTCGTCAGCTTGACGGTGACTTCCAGCGGCCCGGTCTCGTCGATCGACTTCACGTTGCGGAACGTGTTCTCCCAGGCACTGCCCACGGCCGGGTCCATGTGGCGGCGCAGCGAGGCGACGACATCGTGCGCGGTGAGCACCGTCCCGTCGTGGAAGTGCACGTCGGGGCGGATCTTGTAGACCCAGGTGGTGGGCGTCGGATTGCTGTACGAGGACGCCAGGTTCGGCGACGTCGTCAGGTCCGGGTTCCAGCGCAGCAGACTCTCGCAGACGTTGGCGAGGATCTGGTTCGGCGGGTAGTCGTACGCGTAGGCGTAGTCGAGCGAGGACGGTTCGGCGTAGATCGACCAGGTGAAGGAGCCGATGTCACCCGCGGCGGCGGGCGTCCGCTTCGTGAGCTTGTACGCGGTGCCGCCGCCGACGCCCTTGTCCGGGTGCGCCGTGCCACTGCACGCGCTGGTGACGAGCAGGGCGCTCGCCGCGAGAAGAGCCCCCGCGGTGCGCCGCACCCCCCGTGTCCGTATCGGTCGTCTCCGTGTCAGCTGTCTCGGTCCTGCGCTGGCTGAGGGCACCGTCTGTCTCCGTCCGGGTGGGCTCGATGAAGTGCCTGAGGGGTTACGTGCGTCAGTCGTGCGCGGTGAAGACGGGTTGGCCCTCGACATAGGTCCGGCGCACCCGGACGTCGGCGATCTCCTCGGCGGGCCGCGTGAACGGGTCGCGGTCCAGGACGACGAGATCCGCGTACTTGCCCTCCTCGACCGTGCCGGTCACGTCGTCGAGGTGGTTCACCCAGGCGGTGCCCGCGGTGTACGCGGCGAGGGCCTCGGCCAGGCTCAGCGCCTGCTCGGGATGGAACGGCGGATACGTCGCGCCCTCGGGAAGCTCCTGGGCGGGGGCGGCACGGTTGACCGCGACGTGGATGCCCCACATCGGGTCGGGGCTGCTCACCGACCAGTCGCTGCCCGCGACGAGGCGGGCCCCGGCACGGCTCAGATCCCCGAACGGGTACTGCTGCGCGGCCCGTTCGGCCCCCAGGAACGGGATCGTCAGCTCGTCCATCTGCGGTTCGTGCGCGGCCCACAGCGCCTGGATGTTCGCGGCGACACCCAGCTCCGCGAAGCGCGCGATGTCGTCGGGGTGGACGACCTGGAGGTGCGCCATGTGGTGGCGGTGGTCGTTGGCACCGTTGGCTGCGCGGGCCGCACCGAGCGCGTCGAGGGCCTCGCGTACGGCCCGGTCGCCGAGCGCGTGGAAGTGGACCTGGAAGCCGGAGCGGTCGAGCGCGCACACCGCCTCGCGCAGCAGGCCGGGCTCGACAAAACTCAGGCCGGAGTTGCCCGTCGGGCAGCCGCACCCGTCGAGATACGGCTCCAGCATCCCGGCGGTGAAGTTCTCCGCGACGCCGTCCTGCATGATCTTGACGCTGGTGGCACGGAACCGGCCGGCCTGCCCGATCCGGCGGCGCTCCACCAGCTCGGGAATCTGCTCCAGCCCACGCTCGCGGTCCCACCACAGGGCTCCGACGACCCGGGCGAGCAGGGTGCCCTCACGGGCCGCGCGCAGATACACGGGCAGGTTGTCCGGGTGGCCGTGGAAGGAGCCGATCATGGCGTCCTGCCACCCGGTCACCCCGAGGGAGAACAGGTAGTCCTGCGCGGCGAGCAGCCCGGCGTACGTCTCTTCCTCGGTCGCGACCGGAACATGACGGGCCACCAGCTCCACTGCCCCCTCGTGCAGGGTGCCGGCCGGGGTGCCGTCCGCCTCCCGCTCGATCCGGCCGTCCGCCGGGTCGGGGGTGGCGCCGTCGACCCCGGCGAGCTCCAGCGCGCGGGAGTTGACCCAGGCGCCGTGGCCGTCGCGGTTGGTCAGCAGCACGGGCCGGTCCGGTACCACCGCGTCGAGCATGCCGCGCGTCGGCGTCCCACCGGGGAAGCTGTCCATCGACCAGCCGCCACCACGGATCCAGGCCGCGTCCGGGTGTTCCTTGGCGTACCGGGCGACGACCGCGAGGCAGCCCTGCGCGGTGAACTCCTCGCTCTGGTCGCAGCCGAGCATCTGGGTCCCGCCCATCACCGGGTGGACGTGCGAGTCCTGGAAACCGGGGACGAGCAGCCCGCCCTCCAGGTCGACGACCTCCGTACCGGCCCCGGCCAGCGCTCGCACCGTACCCGCGTCGGCGACGGCGACGATCCGGCCGCCCGCGACGGCAACGGCGGCGTCCACCGGGAGGAGGCCCGTGCCGGTGAAGACCCGGCCCCCTACGAAGACGGTGTCGGCCCGTCGGGTGCTGTGCGCCATCAACTCAACCTCCAGCTCGGCGGATTGACCCGCCCGGCGTGTGTGTTGAGGAGGAGTGAACGGCAGCGCAACAACGCTGTCAACACTGTTGCGCCCATTGGGCGACGGATCGCTACACTGGCCGCACCATGCCGAAGTCACCCGCCAACACGGCGAAGTCACCCGCCAGCACGGCCCGGAGCAGCAAACGCGCAGGCAGTCAGCTCACGCCCGACGCGATCATCGACGCGAGCCTGCGCATCGCCGCCCGCGGAAGCAAGGACGCCTTCACCGTCCGGCGTCTGGGCGAAGAGCTCGGCGCGGACCCGACCGCGATCTACCGGCACTTCCGCGACAAGGACGAGCTGCTGCTGTCGGTTGCCGACCGCACGCTCGGCGAGGCGCTCGACGCCATCCCCGAGGGGCTCGACTGGAAGGGCCGCATCCGGGCACTCGCCGGCGCCTCCCTCGCCGTCGCCCTCAAGTACCCGGTGGTGGGCTCGGCCATGGCGAGCCGGACCACGCGCCGGTCCAACGAGTTCCGGGTCGTCGAACTCATCCTCGGCGCCGTCCGGGAGGCCGGCCTGGAGGGCTCCGAGGCGGCCGTCCACTACCGAATGGTCGGCGACACACTCCTCGCGTACGTGGGGCAGCAGGCCGCGTTCCTGCTGTTCGACGCGGACGCCCGCGCGGCCGACGACTCCGCGTGGAGCCGCGAGTACCGGCTGGTCGACCCGAAGCACTTCCCCAACATCACCCGTCTCAGCGGCGAACTCGCCGAGGTGGCGGACGACCAGATCTTCGACGCCACGGTCGACGCCCTGATCTCGGCCATCGAACTGCGCGCCATGGCCCCGCGGGGGTCATAGGGTCTTTCGTTTGGATCATCAGGCGTTGCCACCGGATGCCACACCGGCATCGGCCGCGAGGTGCGGGTGGCGGCGGCAGCACGACGAACGACCTCACCGCCACGTTCGCCGAGCGGGTCTCCGCCTTCTCGCCCAGCGTCGTCTCCGTCATGCTGGGCACGAACGATGTCGCCGCCTCAGGCATCGGCGTGGCGGTGTACCGGCACCGAATCTCCTGAGGCTGATCAGGTCGATCCGCGCTCTGCCGGGATCCGGCATCCCACTGCTCCAGACCCCCAGCCCGCTCAACACCGGCACGTGGCCCGGGTGCGCGGCTCTCGTCGACTTCCCTGGTTCGCGTGGAGTCGGGAACGGCTCGGGCGGCTCCCGCGCCGGACCGCCCGACGGGGCAGGAAGCCAGGGTCACTGGCTTCCTGCCCCGCAAAGCGCGGCGGCGGTACGGACCCACCGACCCCGCTCTCAGTTGTTCACTGGTGTGCCGTAGATCCCCATCTCGTAGATGGAGTAGCCCCAGTCGGTGCGGCGCTTGACGCCCTGCATGCGCACATAGGTCGCCGTCCGGTCGCCGGTGAAGCGGATGACGTCGGTGGCGCAGGCGGTCGGGGTCCTGGTGGCGGCGGTGGTCCAGTGCACGCCGTCGTCGGAGGTCTGGATACGGTACTCGGCCGCGCACGCGGCCTCCCACGCGACGCTCACCGCGGCGACCTTCGCGGGCGCGGCCAGCTTGACCTGCACCCACTCGCCGTCCCCGTACCCCGATGCCCAACGGGACGTGGTGGAGCCGTCGTTGACGTAGCGGGCAGCCAGATTGTCGAGGTCGCCCTCCACACTGGAGGCGCTCGCGGTGCCCTTCAGGGCGAGGTTCTCGCCACCGCCCGCCGAGTCCCACAGCTCGAGCATCGTGTCGGCCTGCACGAGGAAGGCGTCGAGTACGCCGTCACCGACCTTCACCGGGGCGGCACCCCAGGAGTTGCGCGGCGGATCGACGCGCGCGGCCACGGCCTGCTCCTGCAGCTTGCGTGACTCGGCGAGGAGCTTCTGCGACCGGTCCGCGTCCCCGTCGACCCGAGCGGCGAGAGCGTCCACCATGGACACCGTCGCCCTGCCCCACAGCTCGGTGGCTCCCAGCCACGGCTCGGCGTCGGTCACGAAGCCGGCCTGTACGGATCCGTCGCGAATCCGCTCAGGTGCCCGGGCGATGGCGGTGGCGTAGGAGCGCAGGGCCGCGAGGGCCGTGGCCCGGTCGCCGGCCTTCCACTGTGCCCAGAACCGGGTGAGGCGGGCGGTCAGTTCCGGAGCCTGGTCCTGCCACGGCGTCTCCCCGAACGTGGGAGCAAGGTGCTCCAGATCGGCGAAGACGCCAAGGGCTCGCGTCGCCTCGTCGTCGCCGCCCGCGAGGTAGGCCAGGGCCTGCGTCCAGGTGGCGCCGGCGTCGTAGGCGCGGTCGTTCCACGCGAAGGACGCCGCGCCGAAGACGGCGACCTTGCTGGCGTAGGGCTGGTTCATGGGGTTCGCGACGATCCCGCTGAGGTGCTCGGACAGCCCGGCCTCGCGCTTGTCGTACGGGGCGAGCAGAAGCCGGCCGCTCGTGCGGCCGTAGTCGTTGACGGGGTAGTTGTCCCAGACGAACACCTTGCGGCCGAACAGCTTGGAGGCGGCGTCCGCCTGCTGGTTGGTGATGGCCGGCGGAACGACGTCGGTGCCCGTCCACATGACGACGACCGCGGGGTCGAGCGTGGCCCGCATCGTCTGCTTGTACGCGGTATCGGTGAGGTCTCCGTACTCGGTGGGGACCATCTGCAACGGCTGGGTGCCGGAGTGGGTCGAGACGAAGTTGCGCTGGATGTCGTTGAGGAGGTCGACCTGCGCCTTCGCGGCGGCTTCCCGGCCGGGCGCTCCGTAGGCCGCCTCATCGCCGGCACAGTTCCACTTGGTGTAGCTGATGTCGTCCAGAGGGATGGAGAACGCGCGGACGCCCAGGTCGTAGACCGCCTGCAACTTCTTCTTCAGCGCCGCCCGGTCGGCGGCGTCGGAGTAGCAGATGGAACCGCCGGGCGAGACGGCGAAGGTGAACCGGACGTGGTTGACGTCGGCTCGCTCGACCAGCCGGCCGAGTTCGGCGACCTTGTCTGCCGGGTACGCCTCCCGCCACTTGTCGCGGTGGTACGGGTCGTCCTTGGGCGCGTACACATAGGTATTGGCCTTGACGTCGCCGTAGAAGTCCATCTGGTCGAGGCGCTCGGCCGGTGACCAGGGCTGTCCGTAGAAGCCCTCGATGGTTCCACGCAGCGGCATGGCCGGCCGGTCGCTGACGCGGGCTCCCGCGATGTGCCAGCCATGGTCGGTCCGGACGAACAGCTGCCGCAGCGTCTGCACGGCGTAGAACTGCCCTGAGGCGTCGGTGCCCCCCAGAGCGACCTGCCGGTGCGCACCGTGCGAGGTCACGCGCAGCGCATAGCCCTCAGCCTGGTCCGGCGTCTTCGTGCTGCCGAGGTTCGTGGCGATGTCGGGTCGGGAAGCGGGGCCCAGACGCAGGGTCAGCAGGCCGGGCGGGGTCCGGGTGCCAGGGGCGACCACGTCGACGCGATCGGCACCATGGGCGCGCAGTTCACGCTTGAGGCGGTCCCGGGCAGCGGCGTCTGTGCGGTCGTCCGCAACCACCACCACGCGCCCCGTCACTTCGGCATCCGCCCCCGCACGGGCGATCGACTGCGGTGTGGGCGAGACCACGGGAAGGGAAGGCCGGGCTGCGGAGTCGGCCGGGGACTCGGCATGTGCCGACGGACCGAGACCGAGCTGGCCGGCGGCGAGGCCGACGACCAGGGCGGAAAAGCCGACAAGGGAGCTGGGTCTCTTCATGGGTCTCCGATCCGTTGGAGGTATGCGCGGCTCTCAGGGCGCGTTCGGGGTTCGTCCGCCACCATCCGAACGGCCGACACGCGCATGACGGTGCATCAGTCATGGCTGTGCTGCACATAGTTGCGGGGATTCCAGGACGAGGAATGCCCGCTCGTCACCGTCGCACAGCACTCAACATGTTGTCTAGACCTATTGGTCTGGACCTCTTGAGTCCAGACCGGTGAGGCGGGAGCACGCCCTGCCCTGGCTGCGGAGTCCGGGAGTGCTCGCCGGGACGGTGGCGCAGCTCGACCCGTCACGCATCGTCGTCGGTGGGGAGTTGACGCAGCTCGGGTCGCTGGTGCTCGATCCCGTCCGCCAGCCCCTGGCCCGCCTGAAACACCCCCCTCGCGATGCGTCGCGTCGAGGTGGTCCAGGCGGATCTCGGCGTGAACGCGGGCGCGTTGGGGGCGGTGGCGCTCCTGCTGCGGCAGGAGACGGCTGCGGGCCGAGCGCGCCGACACCGTTGGCACGAGATCCAACAACCCTCTGGATCCCGCCAGTTCAGGCCATTGACGCACGGCTCGACCACCCTTACGGTTCCAGGACATCAGACATCTTACCTCTGATGTCTAGTCCAATGTGGACCCAGAATCCGTGCATGCCCTCCGAGGAAAGGCATCTCCACTGTGAAGAGATCCGCTCCGGTCACCGTGGTGGCAGCCGCCGCCTTGGCACTGACGACGGGTGCCGCAGTCGCCGCACCCGCGCCGTCCGGTGCCCTCTCCCAGCAGGACCTGGCGACCGCCGGCACCGGCTCCCCCTACTACCGCATCCCCGCGCTGACCACGACGAAGGCCGGCACCGTTCTGGCGGCCTACGACGCCCGTCCGACCCTGGGCGACCTGCCCAGCAACATCGGCATCGTGCTGCGGCGCAGCACCGACGACGGCCGGACCTGGCAGCCGCAGAGCTTCGTCCGCAAGGATCCGGCCCCGCACGGCTACGGCGACCCGAGCCTGCTCGTCGACCGCCGGACCGGCCGGATATTCCTCTTCTACGCGGCCGGACAGAACCAGGGCTACTTCGGCAGCACCACCGGCACGGACGAGAGCGACCCGAACGTCCTCCAGGCCGATTACAGCTACTCCGACGACGACGGCCTCACCTGGAAGCACCGCCGCATCACCCACGAGATCAAGGACCCCGCCTGGGGTGGGCTGTTCGCCGCGAGCGGCCAAGGCATCCAGATCCGGCGAGGCCCGTACCCCGGGCGGCTGATCCAGCAGTATTCAGTGCGGTACAAGGGTGGCAACTGGGCAGCCAGCGCCTACAGCGACGACCACGGCGACACCTGGCACATGGGAAACCTGGTCGGCCCCGGCACCGACGAGAACAAGAGCGTCGAGCTGGCTGACGGCCGCCTCATGCTCAACGTCCGGTCCAGCCCCAACCGCCTCGTCGCCTATTCCTCCGACGGCGGCGCCAACTGGACCGGACTGCACGCAGACCCGAACCTGATCGACCCGGGAGACAACGGTTCCGTCATCCGCTGGAACCCCGGCGCCGCACCCCGCAGCCCCGCGGCCCACAAGCTGCTCTTCAGCAACAACGAGAGCACCACCGACCGTGCCGACACCACCGTCAAGATGTCCTGCGACGACGGTCGGACCTGGCCGATCCGCCGCACCGTCGAAGCCGGCCCCTCCGCGTACTCCACCCTCTCCCGCCTCGGCGACGGCTCCTTCGGCCTGCTCTACGAGCGTGGCACGGCCCACCCGTACGAGAAGATCACCTTCGCCCGTTTCGGCGACGGCTGGCTGAACGGCGTCTGCGCGCCGCTCGCCATGGCCGCGCCGAAGTCGCTTCCGACCGGTGGGACCAGCGACTTCACCGTGACGGTCACCAACCAGGAACCGCACCTCCTGAAGGGCGGCGCCCTGCGGCTCGACCTGCCCGGCGGCTGGAGCGCTCCGGTGGTCGACGTACCCACGATCCGCAGCGGGAAGCAGGTCACCGTCACCGTCCCGGTGACAGTCCCCGACACCGCGATCGCCGACGCATACCAGTACACCGCGCACCTGACCACTCGCCAGGGCAGCTCCTACGCCGCCGGCACAGCAACCATCGAGCCGGGCCTGGGTGGCCAGGTGCCGGTCGACCGGACCGGCATCAGTGTCGCTTCGGTGGACAGCGAGGAGACCGCCGCCGAGAACGGCCGTGCCGCCAACGCCGTCGACGGCGACCCGGCCACGAAGTGGCACACCGCCTACACTCCCTCCGCCGCGCCGATGCCCCATCAGCTGACGCTGGATCTGGGCACCACCCAGCCCATCTCAGGTCTGCGCTACCTGCCTCGCCAGGACGGCGGCGGCAATGGCGACGTGGCCCGCTTCTCCATCGAGGTCAGCGACGACAACGCGTCGTTCCGACAAGCCTTCGCGGGCACGTACAGCGGCTCGAAGAGTGAGAAGGAAGCCACCTTCGCCACGCACCAGGCACGCTACGTCCGCTTCACCGCGCTCAGTGCCGTGAACAGCCAGCAGTTCGCCGCAGCTGCGGAACTGACCGTGTGCCGCTCGAAAACACGATTCGGGACCTGACCTGGCAGCTCCCAGACCATAAGACCGGCCCGCACAGCCTCTGCGACGATCCTTCGAAGCCGTCTGTTCGGCCGCGGCACCGCATCCCGAGGGACCACCACATACGGCCGTATCTGGGGCTGGAGCCCGCGGCACTGAGCCGCCCCGACCTGCAAAAGATCACCACCCAGCCTGCCGCCGCGCTCCGCACCGGCGGGGGCCCACGGCATGCCCGTGGGCGCGAGCGCGGGATGCCGGGGGCACCAGGTGCGTCCCACCGCGCAACGCGTCCTCACCGCGCCGGTCCGGCCCGCCGACGAAGCCGGCGGCATCCCCGCATGCTGATGCCGACCGTGGGAAACACCGCCCGCCCCATGCCGACATGCTCATTGCCGACGTTGAACGGGCGGCGGCTGTACGGAAGTTGAGGAGCTACTGCCAGATGCGGATGTAGTCGACGTACATGTTGGAGGTCCACTCGTAGGTCTCGTCGTGGATGGAGCCGTCGGCCCAGTTGTCGAGGACCTCGTGGGAGAGGATGGGGAACTCCATGACCTGGCTGATCAGTTTGGGGTCGGTCTCGGTGCGCACCACGGCCCCGTCATAGGTGAACTCCAGTTTTCACCGCGCAGCCGTTGTCCCGCTGATCGCTCAGCCGGCGTTCACAAAGGGTTGGTGTCCAGTCGCTTCGATGAGCGGGTTGCAGCACCCACCTCGACTGTCCATGCCCCCTGAGGAGCTTCCATGTCCCCCGATCCGATCAACCCGACATCCGAGTCCGAGCTGGGCGACAGACCCGGGACGGCGACCGGCACCACTCGCCGTAAGTTCCTTCAGAGCACGGGGGTCACCACCGGAGCGCTGATGCTCGGCGCGACCGCCGGGGCGGGCGGCGCGTACGCCGCTCCGAACCCCAGGTACGTCCTGCCGAAGGGCTTCAAGGGCAACATGTCCGACCTGAAGCACGTCGTGATCCTGATGCAGGAGAACAGGTCCCTCGACCACTACTTCGGTACGTTCCCGGGCATACGCGGCTTCAACGACAAGCAGGCGCTGCGGTTCCAGGACGGCACTACCGTCTTCCAGCAGAAGGACGGCAGCGGCAACATCGTCACCCCACAGGTCGACGACGGAGCCTGGGGCAACGACCACGGAGCCTGGGGCGACGTCGACCATCGCAAGTGGGACCGGTGGGTACAGCACAACGGCGCCAGCTGCATGAACTACCACAGCGACACCTACATGGGCTTCTACCACTCGGTCGCCGCGCAGTACACCATCGCCGACCAGAACTTCTGTTCCGAGTTCGGGCCGACCGACCCCAACCGCAAGTACCTGTGGAGCGGTACCGCCAACAGCGAGACGGGCAACACCGATGAGTCCAACTACTCCCGTTCCTGGACCACGGTGGCCGAGCAGCTCCAGCAGGTCGGCATCGACTGGCGGCTCTACTCCGACAACAGTGGCAACGGGCGACAGGGTTACATCAGTACCTGGGTCGGCGACTACGGCGACAACGAGCTGAAGTATTTCAAGGGATTCGACCCGGAAGGGCTGAGCGCAGACGACCCCAAGCTGCGGCCCGGCACCGGACTGATCTGGCGCGGCAACGCCACGTACTACTCCGGCATGACCGCGCCGAACGACGACTCCGACGCGAACCTCGACTCGGTCCTCAAAAGCCTCGATGACGCCTGCCGGCCGGGCGCGGAACACCCGCTGCCGGCGGTCTCCTGGATCGTGGCGCCCTACGGCTGGTCCGAGCACCCGGGCGCGGACACCCTGCACGGCGAGCGCTACGTCAAGAAGACGCTCGACATCCTGCAGAGCAACCCCGACATCTGGAACCACACCCTCTTCATCCTCAACTATGACGAGAACGACGGGAAGTTCGACCACGTGCTGCCGCCGTGGCCCGAGCCGGGCACGTCGCGCGAGTACGTCGGCGACTACCCGCTCGGCTTCGGTCCGCGAGTGCCGATGCTGCTGGTCTCGCCGTGGACCCGTGGCGGGCACGTCGCCTCGGAAGTCTTCGACCACACCTCGACGATCAAGTTCCTCGAGATCTGGGCGGCCCACCTCGGCAAGCCGTTCCGTTGCCCCAACATCAGCGACTGGCGGCGCTCGATCGCGGGCGACCTGACCAGCGCGCTCGACTTCGCCCACCCGCAACCGGGGTCGGCCACCTTCGTGGACCCGCTGTCCGAGCAGTCGGTGCCGATCGCCGCCGACCACATGAAGCCGCGCCCGCTGAGCTTCCATCCGCACGCGACGATCTCGGAGGACCGCACGACGGGGAAGGTCACCGCCAGGATGACCCTGACCGGCGGCCCGAAGGACAAGGCCCTGAGCTTCCAGGTCTTCCCCGACAAGTACCAGCCGTTCTCCAGCACGCCCTTCACCGTCACCGCGCGCAAGACGCGCGAGTACACCTGGGACGCCAAGGCCACCGACGGCAAGTACGCGTTCTCGATCTACTCCAACGACGGGTTCGTGCGCTCCTTCGCCGGCCAGGTCGCGCCCGCCGGAACGAGGGACGGCGTCCTCCCGCGCGTGGAGGTCGACCTGCTGAACGCCGAGGGCACCAAGCACGAGGCCCGGGCGAAGCTCACGTTGCACAACGACGGCACCAAGCCGGTGGACTACACGCTCACCGCCAACGACTACCTCGGCCGTACCCAGAAGGTCACGGTGGCCCACGGCGCGACGAAGGTCGTCGTGTGGCCGACCCAGGAGGGCTACTACGACGTGGTCGTCACCGTCGACAGCGACACGACCTGGACGCAGCGCTACGCCGGCCGGATCGCCACCACCACAAAGGACTGACCGGCAAAGACATCCGCGGCGACGGCGCACAACCGCGCGACACTGCGCATAACTGCGCATAACTGCGACAAGCAGGGCCTCTTGGCGCTCGGTGTGGTTTCGACACCATCCGAATCGCCAAGGGTCCCTGCTTTCGTGCACCGACCACGCCGGGGCTGTGCGTGCCTCTGGGAGCTGGGCCCGTCGAAGCCGGATCAGGCGCGCAGGGTGACGCCGAAACGGGTCCTCATCCGCCGCAGTTCCCACAGCGAGACGGCGGTCACCGACAGTGGCCCGCCCAGCGTGGAGCCGATCTGGACGATGGGCGGGCCCCCCGGCATGCCGTCGCCGGTCAGGTTCAGGACCGCGAACACCCACACCAGCGCCATCGTGAGGACGGGCGGCAGCATCGGGTGGACCTGGGCGCTGTTGAATGCACTGCGGGCCGAGTACAGCGACGCCATGAAGAAGAAGGGAAAACCCCACGCGACCACGACGAGCGCGACGACGGCCAGTACGTATTCCCACCAGCTCTTCCCATCGCGCTCGTCGACGGTCAGGGCCGTAAGGACGAGGACTCCGCCGATAACGGCCAACGTCAGCACGTACCAGCCGACCGCCTTGAGCGGAGCGCGCAGCCGGGAGCGCAGATGCGGCCGCAGGTGCGGGGGCGCGTAGTAGATGAATCCGATGATGACCAGGGGCGCGGCGACGATCAGCACGAACGGGGCGATCATGAGTTGGGCGGCACCGCCGTACGCCGCGTCCTCCCAGCGGTTCGGGTCCACGTTGTAGGCGAGGATCAGGGCGATGGTGGCGGCGGCACCGAGCACCGTGCGGGCCAGCTGGACGCGGTCCACGGCGCGGTCCACGATCCGGCTTTCGCCCTCCTGCGCGAAGAGCCTGGTGGCGACGCGGTGCGCGGAGCGCAGGATCGCGGCGACGAGCCCGACGGGTGAGACGTACGACAGGCAGCCGCGGGAACGCCGGACGGCGGGCCGCGTGGGCTGGGGACCGTAGGGGTACGGGTTCGGGTACGGAGGCTGGTTCGGGTACGGGTACGGGGCCGGATTCGGTGGTGGCGGACCGTACGGGCCGCCCTGCGGTGGTCCGTACGGAGCGCCCCAACCGCCCTGGCCTCCCGGCCCGTTGCCGCCAGGCTGACCCGGGCCGTTTCCCGGCCCCCATCCTCCCGTAGCCATGCCACTCCCCCGTTCACTTTCGGTCAGTTGCTGTGTGTGTCCAGTGGTGCCACGGCGCAGTGTAATGGCGCCGGGTGACAGAGCCCGCGCTCGTTGCCGTCGCGCCGCCTTGCCCGTCGCGCCACATACGTGCATACCCGTCAGCGCTCCGGCGAAGCGCCGAGGCCGGTCGGGCGCCGACCGGATCGAGGCCGGGGATGCCGCGGGGCCACGAGTAGTCGTGGCCCGGTTCCGACTCGCACGCGTACCACAACTCGCCTCGGCCCAAGTGGAGTTGGACATGGCCGCCGGGGTGGGTGAGATGGCCGCACCAAGGGGGCGGAAGGCCGGCAGGTCGGCGGCGAGGAGGAGCGGGCGGACGCGGTCGAAGCGTCCGGCCGGCAGGTCCCAGGGCTCCTCGAGAACGGCGAGCCTCTCGATGCCGCCCTGCCGCCCTGCCGCCAGGCCGCGCCCGCCCTCTCCCGATGTTGCGCCGATTCGACGCTGCGAGACGATGGAAATGGCTCGGCGCTGTCCCCTGTACCCAAATCCGCCGAGACAGGAGGCGCAGCATGCCCGCGAATCCGTCGTTCCCGACCCCCGTCCTGGAACCCGCGGCCAAGGAGCTGGCGGACGCCACCTCACCGCACCCGCGCATCTACGAAGTTCCACCGGAGAACGGCCGCGAGATGCTCGACGACCTGCAGGCCGGGGAGGGCGTGGCCAAGCCCGCCGTGACCGAGGAGTGGGTGAGCGTGGACGCGGGACAATACGGCCAGGTCCGCGCCCGTATCATCCGCCCCGAGGGAGCGACGAAGACCCTCCCGGTGGTGCTGTACATCCACGGCGCCGGATGGGTATTCGGTGACGCGAACACCCACGACCGACTGATACGTGAACTCGCGGTCGGATCGGACGCAGCGGTGGTCTTCCCGGTCTACGACCTGGCCCCGGAGGCGAAGTACCCCACGCAGATCGAGCAGAACTATGCGGTCGGAAAGTGGATCGTCCAAAACGGCGAGGAGCAAAACCTCGACACCACCCGGATCGCCGTCTGCGGCGACTCGGTCGGCGGCAACATGTCAGCCGTGTTCGCACTGATGGCCAAGGAACGTGGCGATGTCGGCCTGGCGGCCCAGGTGCTGCTCTACCCCGTTACCGACGCCAACTTCGACACCCCCTCGTACCAGCAGTTCGCCGAGGGGTACTACCTCACCCGAGACGGGATGAAGTGGTTCTGGGACGCCTACACGAGCGAGCCGGGGCAGCGCGAAGAGATCTACGCGTCCCCTCTGCGGGCCGACATCGAGCAGCTGCGCGGCCTTCCCACCACCTTGGTCATCACCGATGAGGCCGACGTGCTGCGGGACGAGGGCGAGGCGTACGCGTCCAAGCTGCGCGAGGCCGGTGTGGACGTCACCGCGGTGCGTGTGCTGGGGATGGTCCACGATTTCCTCATGCTCGACAGCCTCCGCGACTCCAAGGCGACCGTCGTCGCACGCACGCTGGCCGTCGAGGCACTGCGACGGGCACTTCACTCCTAGAGGGCGTCCGATCCAGGTAGTCGGGGTTTTGGGGTGTTCCTGCGCCTGCCGGCGGTCGTGACCGAGGCGGAGACTGCGCCTGGGCGTCCGTCAGTTGGCGAACGTCTCGCGGTAGACGCTGGGCGGTACTCCGACGTGTGTCTTGAAAAGCGTACGGAAGTTGGCCGGGGTGCCCAAGCCGCAGTGGCGTGCGATGGCTTCGACCGTGAAGTCGCCGGATTCGAGGAGTTCGCGCGCGTGGGCCAGCCGGGCGTCGAGCAGCCACCGCATGGGCGGCAGGCCGGTGTCGGTGTGGAAGCGGCGGATCAGGGTCCGGCGGGACATGCCTGCCCGGCGCGCCAACTGGTCGACGGTGAGCGGCTGGTGCAGGTTCCGCAGGGCCCAGTCGTACAGCGCAGCGCCGTCGGACGACTCCTGTCGCACCGGCAGGTCGATGAACTGGCTCTGGCCGCCGGTACGGTGCGGGGAGGCCACGAGTAGACGGGCCTGCTGGTTCGCCAGGAGGGAGCCGTGGTCGCGGCGGATGAGGTGGAGGCACAGGTCCAGTCCGGAGGACACGCCGCCCGAGGTGAGCACCTGGCCCTCGTCGACGTACAGGTCCTCGGGCACAACCGTCACCCGGGGGTACCGCCTGGCCAGCGCCTGCGCGTACAGCCAATGCGTGGTGGCCCGGCGGCCGTCGAGCAGGCCGCCGGCGGCGAGGGCGAACGCGCCGGTGCAGATGGACACCATGCGGGTCCCGCGGGCTGCCGCCCCCGCCAGTGCGGCGGTCACCTCGTCGCTGGGCACGTCCGGCTCCAGGTAGCCCGGGACGATCACGGTGTCGGCGGACGCCAGGGCGTCCAGACCGTGTGCGACGGACAGCACCGGGCCGCCGTGCATCGGGACGGAGCCGGGCCGCTCCGCGCAGACAGTGAGCGTGTACGGGCCGTCCCGCCAACTCCCGAAGACCTGCATCGGGATCCCGATGTCCAGCGCGAGGACGTTCTCGAGCGCCACCACGACCACATGGTGCATCCCGTCCGATGCCCGACCCGTCATGGCACAATCCTATCGCTGCATGGCATCAGTGCCACTCTCAGGTGGGTCCGCAACGCGCCTACGGTCGTTTCATGGACACTGAACCCCGCCTCCTGCCGGCGCTCCCGGACACACCCGTCGCCCGTGCCGCCATCGAGCTCGTCCGGTCGAGCGAGAGCGAGCCGGTCGCGAACCACAGCATCCGCAGCTACGTGTTCGCCGCACTGCTGGCCGAACACGAAGGGCTCAAGCCCGGCGTCGACTTCGACGCCGAACTCCTCTTCCACGCCTGCGTCCTGCACGAGCTCGGGGCCTCGCCGTCGGCCCCGGGCCAGGCGCGCTTCGAGGTCGAAGGCGCCGACCTGGCCGCCCGGTTCCTCACCGAGCACGGCTATGGCGCCGACAGGACCGACCCGGTGTGGGAGGCGATCGCCCTGCACACCTCGGACGGCATCGCGGAGCGCCGTGGCGTGCTGGCCTACCTCACCCGCCGGGGCATCGGCGTCGATATCGGCTTCGGCACCGAGTTCGTGACCGACGCCCAGGGCGAGGCGCTCCACGGCCGCTACCCGCGGCTGGACATGGCCACCGTCCTGGTCGACGACGTCGTGCGGCAGGCCGCCCGCTCCCCGCAGGCCGGCGCCCGCTACACCCTCCCCGGCGAATTCCTCCGCGAACGCGGCGAACCCGGCGCCCTGACCGCCCTCGAACTCGCGGCACGGGCCTCCCGCTGGGGCTCCTGACGCCGCCCCCGCGCTACCTGGGTCGGGAGCCGACCCAGGTCTTGAACGGCCGCGGCCTCTCAAGACCGCGCTCCCACATATTCGCGTGATGTCGAGGGATCCTACGAAGTGATCAGCTTGGCCGGTCTCACGGGAGACAGCCGGTAGCGCCGTCCACGGGGGGAATGCGGAGGTCAGTGATGAGGAATCAACCCGAACCGACGCGGCCGCGCCGCGCGGACACCGACGCCGTCCGGCCTGCGGAGACCCACCTGATCGTGCTCCCCGGCGGCGGGTACGCGATGCATTCGGCTCACGAGGCCGAGCCGATCGTCGGCTGGCTGACCGGGCTCGGCTTGGCCGCCAACGTCTTCCGCTACCCCCTCGACGTGCGCCACCCGGAGCCCCTGCTGGCCCTGCGCGCCGAGATCCGGCGCCGTCGCGAGCAGGGCGCCGAACGCATCGGTCTGATCGGGTTCTCCGCAGGAGGGCACCTGGCCGGGCACGCCGCGCTCGCACCGACCGAAGACCCTCGCGAGTCGGTCCAGTTCGCCGTACTCGGCTACCCGATCACCTCGATGGAGACCGAGACGTACCGGCCCTCGCGGATCATCCTGCTCGGCGAGGACGCCGCACCGGACCTGCGGCGCCAGACGTCGCTGGACAGGCTCGTGACCGCCCAGTCACCACCGTTCTTCCTGTGGCACACCGCCGAGGACGCCTACGTCCCTGCGGAGCACACCTACCGTCTCGCCGCCGCCTTGTCCGCGCACGACGTCCCACACACCGTCCATGTCTTCGCGCACGGCCCCCACAGTCTCGGGCTTGCCTCAGGGGCCGGCGACGCGGCGGTCTGGACCCGGTTCGCAGCGTCCTGGATCGCCGAACAGATCGACGCTCCCGCCACAGGCACCACGGACCCGCACCGCTGACGACAGGGGCAGACTGCGCGGGTCGTCGGACTCCTTGACGAACCGGGCGGTCAGGCCGTGGGCGAGGACCTTCACGCCGTCGCGGACCAGCAGGTCGGCGGAGCCGATGTGGTCGGCGTGCGCGTGGCTGTAGATCAGGTGGGTGATCGGCTTCGAGGTGGCCTCCTTGATGGCGGCGGGCAGCCCTGGGCCGAGGTCCGGGGGTGCGTCCACCACGACGACGCCCTTCGCCGTCTCCAGGACCGGCCGCTGCCGAACGAGACCTTCGCCGGCACGCGCACCGAACTGCGTATCGACGGCGAGCGGTTCGTCCTCGATTACCCAGGGGACCGGCACCAGCCGGGCAACCTGTTCATCCACCTCCCGGACCGCCGGATCCTGACGGCGATCGACAGCTTCACCGTCAAGAACGCCCCGTTCTTCCGTCTGATCTTCGCCCCACACGTCCCCGCGTACTACGCCGCGATGGACCACCTGCTCGAGTACAACTTCGACACCGTGGTCTCGGGCCACATGGGCCTGTACGGCACCGCCGAGGACGTCGCCACGCATCGCGCGTACATCCGCGACCTCCGTACCGCCGCCACCCGGGCCCTGGGCGAGGTGGATCTGGCCGACGCCGCGGCCGAGGCGGGCGTGCCGACTGACAACCGGCAGACCCGGCTCAAGGTCTGGGCAGAAACAAGATCCGGACCGGCTCCGGTCCAAGGCCGTCGCATGAGCCGCAGCTGGGTCGCCATCTCGCCCCGCGTCGCCGCAGCACTGCGACATCGGGCACCAACGCTCCCCACACGCGAAGGTGTCGACACCATCGATCGCACCCTCACTCAGGCCGAGACCACCGGCCTTCGAACGGACCGATCGACGTGGCTGCGACCACCACACCCCCGGACACACGAAAGGCCGCCCTCTCGATCACGAGAGAACGGCCTCCGACCTGCAACAGTACAAGTCGGGACGACAGGACATCGGATGCATCTGTGGGCCTGGTCCATCCCTCAGGGCCCATCGCCGACGGTTGGCACGGAGTTCCGCCTTCCCGATCAGGGTAGCCGTAGGGGCAGCCGCCGACCGCCGATGCCCTATCTGGATAGGAGCACGCCCATGCGCCTCTACGCTCAGACCCCGGCACGTCGAAGCCGCCAGGTCCTCGCGGACCTGATCGCGGCGGCCCTGATCTACGCCACGGTGAAGCTGGCCTTGGTCGTGCACGACGCGATCGGGCGACTGGCAGATCCGGGCCGCAAGGCGGAAAGCGCCGGCAACAGCCTCTCCGACGGACTCGTCGACGCAGGGGAGGCTGCCTCGAAGGTGCCGTTCGTCGGGGGGCAGTTGAAGAAGCAGCTCGGGTCCGCCGCCGAGGCCGGCACGGGGCTGGCCGACGCAGGTCGTTCGCTCCAGGACACCGTAGGCCACGTGGCCACGCTGACCACGGTCGTCCTGATCGTCATCCCGGTGGTGTTCGTGCTGCTGCTGTGGCTGCCCCCGCGCCTGCGTTGGATCCGCCGCAGCGCCGTCACCCGACGCCTCGCCGCCGATCCGGGTGGTGCCGACCTCCTCGCGCTGCGCGTCCTCACCGGTTCGCAGCGCGAACTCGCAGCGGTGCCCACGCCGCCCGGCGGCCTCGCGGAGGCTTGGCGGCGCGGCGACGAACAGGTCATCGCCGACCTGGCGGCGATCGGCCTGCGGCAGGCAGGTCTGCGCGCCTGACGGCTCGTACGGGAACCCCACGCAAGAGGACTGCTGAGCCGCACATGCCGATCCTGCCGCATGGCTGCCCTCGGGGGTTCACGTGCCCGCAGTGCCCGCCGAAAGGGATCCGACCGCCGGGCGCCAGATGGCGAACCAGAGCAGCCCAGGTCAGGTTGTCGTCACCATTGAGTCGGACCACCGACCAATCCCGGGAGCCGGTATGGCAGCACAGCACCCGGAGCACCCTGAGCACCCGCAGTGGACGGGCCAGACGCGGATGGCGGCAGGGGCGCGAGCGCGACGGCATGGACGGGCCGCTACGCCAGGCGATTGTCGTTCCCCACGGTGACCACTCATTGGTCGACAAGCAGAGCAACACCCCGCGATTGCTCCCCTGACCAAGGAATCTCACGATGCACAGCGGGGACTTTAAGTGAATTTCGGAACAATCGGTGGAACAGTAGTAGATTCCGCTGACAGCGGCATCGCTTCTGCGGGCCTCTTACGGCAACCCGACTCTTCATCGTCAACACCCCAGCGAAGGGCCGCCCATGAAGCGAACGTTCACGTTAATCACCGCGCTGGTCGTCACCGTGCTGTCGCTGACACCGGCGCACGCCGCGGTCAAGAAGCCCAAGTCCCCGCTCAGTTGCGAGTCCCGGACGTTCACCTCCAGCCCGGGGCCGCGCTTCAACGACCCGGAGGACCCCGCCGCCCAGATGGAGATCATGGGCCCGATCATCGACTCGATCAACAGCGCCAGCTGCGGGCAGACCATACGCGTCGCCATGTACTCGATCGGCAACTCACAGCCGGGCCCGGACTTCGCCAACGCCCTGATCGCCGCGCACCAGCGCGGCGTCATCGTCAAGGCGCTGATGGACTCTCACAGCGACAATGCGACCTGGCAGTCGATGGTCACCGAGTTGGGCAACGACCCGCGAGCCTCCAGCTTCGCCGCGCTGTGCCCGGGCGGCTGCCTGACCCACTACGCCGGCTCCGCCCTGCACGCGAAGTACTACATGCTCAGCGGTGGGAGCGATGCGAACAGGACAGTGACCGTCAGCAGCGCGAACCCCACCTCCGCCCAGGCCAGCACCGCGTGGAACAGCAGCGCCACCGTCAAGGGCAACGTCGACCTGTACAACTCCTACGTCAGCTACTTCACCGCCATGGCCAAGGGGGCGCTCAATGGCCCGGGCCCGCTGGCACCCGACTACTACAACTCCACCGGCGCAACGGCCGCCAGGAAACTGTCCCCGCCCTCCTACCAGTGGCCCAAGGCGCGCACCAGAAGCGACACCTGGGTCGACTTCCTGAACAACATCAAGGCGCCGGCCACGATCAACATCGCCATGTTCCAGTGGACTTCTCACGGGCAGTCGGGCGACACGAACTATCTGGAGCTGCCGAAGAAGCTGGTGAGCCTGGCAGGAACCGGCGTCAAGATCCACATCCTCATCACCGCCGGCCAGGTCGATGACAGCGTGCAGAGTTACCTGAAGAACCGGCCGAATATCGACATGCACGACACCAGTCACGGCACCGACGCGAACGGCAACGCTCTGCACTACACGCACGACAAATACATGATGGTCAGCGGCGGTTACGCGGGTACGGCCGGCTCCAGGCTCGTGTTCGTCGGCTCCTCGAACTGGACGAGCAACGGCATCTGGCACAACGACGAGTCGGACCTGAAGCTGATCGGCCAGTCCGACTACGACACGTTCATGTCGGACTGGCAGAACCAGTACGACCGCTGCTGCGGAACGGCGGCGCAGCAGTTGAGCGCCGAGAAGCGCGCCGAGAATACGGCACGAGAGATTCCCATCGATCCGAGGCAGGTCCAGGAATAGGCACACTCGGCCCGAACAGCGCCGGCGAGCTCCAACCTGGGCAGTCTGACGGGTAGTTGGGGTGAGTGGCGCCCAGACGTGAAGATGCTCCTGGTGGACGAGGTCACGACCAAGATCGCCTGTCCACCAGGAGCTTCCGCGTGCGTCTGCCCAGCCGATCGAGTCCGCCCAGACCCACTGACGTGCCGTGAACGCGTGCCGTGAACGCACCCCCGCCTGGCCGCCCTGGTGCGGGCCGGCGCCTGCCTCGAGCGCGGTCAGGTCGATCGTCCGGACCGGCAATGTAGCCGTCGAGCGACATCCACCGCCGCGGACTTCTCCTGAGCGGCCCGGTGAGCGAAGTGAAGAGGCTTCGCTTCGGGCGGGCGCGGCGCAGCGCAGCGCGAGGCGGCATGCCCACCCCATCGACAGGTCTTGACGATTGCTCGAACTGGCCGGCGTGGGCCATCAGCGGTACGGGCGGCGCAGCCTTTCTCGCCTCCGCTGTCCATGGGCCGGCCGCCTTGCGCTCGCCAACACCGAACCGGCCTGAACGGTGCACCAGTTCAGCTGACGAGCCTGACGACAGATCGCGGCCGGCGCACCGCCAGTCATGATCAAGCGTACTGGGAGAATAATTTTTTGAGACAAAACTCAAAGCCTCGTGTAGCGTCGCCGACATGTTCGAGACTGAAGAGTCTGACCTCACGCTCGGAGACCGCCTCCGGCGTCGCCGGAAAGCTCTCCAACTGACGCTGCAACAGGTTTCGGAAGCCACCGGCATCACTGTCGGCTACCTGTCGCAGCTTGAGCGCGGGCGCGCCAACGGGAGCGTCAGTACCTTGCAGAAGATTTGCGGCGTACTGAAGCTCAACGTCGGTGATCTCTTCGCGTCCAGCAGTACGCCGACACGGCCGGTTCTGCGTTTCGCGGACGCCACCAGTCGGCAGTTCGGCAACAAGGCGTCCAAGTTCAAGCTGACCCCGGCGCATTTCGACCACCTCGAAGTGCTCCTCGGCACCTTTGAGCCCGGCGGCGACACCGGCACCGACCAGTACACGCACGGCGCTTCCGAAGAGCTCCTCGTGGTACTGGAGGGCCAGGTCGAACTCCAGGTCGGCACCACCACCCACACCCTCGGCCCGCTCGATTCCGTGAGCTACAACAGTGGTCACCCCCACAAGGTCATCGAACGCACGGGCACACACCCCGCCAAGGTCATGTGGGCCATGGCGCCCCCCACGTACTGACCCGCACACCTCATGTCACTCCGGCGTGGTCATGTCCGTCGCGGGACCGGAGTCGCCTGTGCGAGGGGCCCAGGGGCCGCACCGTTCACGCGCGTCCCGCCGACCCTGAGCTTCCACACGATCCCGTTCAGGTCCGCCGAATCGCCCAACCGCCTGCGACCACCCAACACCAGGCGGACGAGCCCCGTTCGGGCACCGGCACATCACGGCGACGTAGCACTCGGCAACAGCCCACGATCATGTGACGAGACATCCTAGGAGTCGTTTTGGCCGTTACGTCCCCGCAGCGCGCCCAGAATTCGAAGTCCGAACTCCGGGGCGTCGGAGGAATGGCGTTCACGGAACTTTGGGAACGCTTCTCCTTCTACGGCCTGCAGAGCATCCTCGCTTTCTACCTCCTTGACGCATTGAGCCAAGGAGGGCTCGCCCTTCCCGACGCCGCAGCGGTCGGCATCACGGGCGCCTATGGCGGTGCCGTCTACCTGGCCCAACTGGTGGGTGCCTGGGCCGGTGAGCGCCTGGTCAGTCCCCATCGGCTCGTCCTCGGTGGCGGCATCGTCATCGCCCTGGGCCACATCGTGCTCGCCGTCACGCCGGGGCTGCTCGGGCTCGGCACGGGTCTCGTCCTGATCGTCCTCGGCACGGGCGCCTTGAAGACCAACATCACCTCCATTGTGGGCTTCGTCCTCGCGAGCGAGAGTGCAGCCAAGAAGGACGCCGGCTTCTCGTACTTCTACATGGCGATCAACACGGGAGCCGTCCTCGGCCCGTTGACCACGGGCCTCGCCCAGAACCAGTGGGGCTTCCACGTCGGGTTCGGGCTCGCCGCGGTCGGCATGGTCATCGCCCTCGTCCAGTACGTCCGTTCGGCGCGTTTCCTGCCTCCTCGTGCCGGCCAGGTCAGCAACCCGCTGCCCGCGGCAGCACTGCGCAAAGCCCTCTGCATCACTGTCGCCGCGATCGTGGTCATCGCCCTGGCGGCCCTGTCCGGCCTTCTCAAGGCCGAGCGGCTCTCCATGATCGTCACGGTGGGGACCCTCCTCACCGCCGCCGCCTACTTCACGCTCATCCTGCGCTCGGAAACGGTGACGTCTTTCGAGCGCCGCCGCGTGCGCTCCTACATCCCACTGTTTCTCGGCGCGTCCCTGTATTTCGGGCTGCTCTTCGCGAAGTTCACGGCAATCTCCCTGCTGGTCAAGAGCCGCGTGGATCTCAGCATCGGCGACTGGTCGTTCCCCGTCGGCTGGATCACCATGATCTCGTCCGCGTCCGGCGTGGCCATGCTCCCGATCGGCGCCGCCATCTGGAAGAAGATGGGGGCACGTCAGCCGAAGGCCGGTACCAAGTTCGCCATCGGTCTCGTGCAGATAGGCCTGGGCTTCGCGTTCATTCTGGTGATCTCCGCACTGTTCGACGGCACCACGATTCCGTTCCCCTACGTCGCCGTATTCATGTTCATCATGGGAAGCTCCGAGATCTTTGTCGGGCCCATCGGCCTCTCCCTGGCCACGCAGATCGCGCCGAAGGCCTTCACCGCGCAGATGGTCGCCATCAACTTCCTCACGCTGGCTCTCGGTTCCTCCCTCTCGGGCCTGCTGGGGCAGTACTTCACCGCCGTCTCGAACAACACCTACTTCCTGACCCTCGCGCTCGGAGCAGTCGCTGCGGGCCTGTCCCTGTACGCGTTCCGCAGGCCCGTCCACCGCAGCCTGTACGCCGGAATCGAGGCCTGACCCCCATGCCCACTCCTCGCATCGCCGTGATCGGAACGGGAACCATCGGAGCACAGACGCTCTGGCAACTTGCCAAACACGGTGCCGACGTGACCGGCTACGAACTCTTCAGCCCGGGACACTCACGCGGAGCCGCCGGCGGCGAAACCAGGCTGTTCCGCCACATCGACGTAGAACACCTCGAGTACCTGCCCATCACCGACCGGGCCGACCTCATATGGCGCGAGCTCGAAAAGGAATCCGGACGCACGCTGCGCAACCTGACCGGCGCCCTCGCCATCGGGAGCACCGCCAGCCCCGCGACGCACACCGCACTCGAGAGCGCGGCCCTTCTCGGCAGCCGCGCCGAGGTGCTCAGTCGCGAGGAAGCACAGCTGCGTTTCCCGCAATACCGGCTGCACGAGGACGAGATAGCGATCCTCGACAAGGGCGCCGGCATCATCTTCCCCGAACGCACCGTACGTACCGCCGCGGACGCGGCCGTCGCACGCGGCGCACGGATCCTGCGCGAATGCCGTGTCACGGCCATCAACCAAGTCGGCAGCCAGGTCGACATCGTGACCGACGAGGGGACGGAACGCTACGACCGAGTCGTCGTCGCGGCCGGCGCGTGGACCGCCACCCTCTTGCCGGGCATGGCCCCGTACCTCGCGACGCGGCGCCTCATCTCCTCGTGGTACCTGCCCAAGGCCGGCAGCACGCTCGACGGCATGCTCCCCTACCTGCGCACGGAACCCGACTACTCGTACGGGCTGCCGACCGCGGACGGTCTGGCCATGAAGCTCGGCGTCGGATTCCGCGACCACCTGCCCGTCGAGTCCCCGGACACCGCGCCGCTGCGCATCACCGACGAGGACCTCGAGCCCATCCGCGCCGTCGCGCGGGACCTCTTCCCGATACTGGAGGACTACCCGATGCGTGCCCAGGCCTACTTCGAGGCCTACACGCATTCACGCATCGAGTTCATGCGCGAACACCCGCGCATGCCCTCGGTCTTCGTCTGTGCCGGTTTCTCCGGCAAGGGCTTCAAGAACGCACCGGTCTTCGGCGAGCTCGCCGCCCGAGCGGTCCTCGGCCTGCCACCGAAGAACGACAGCATGGCTTTTATCCTCAACGCCGAGCATCCGACCCACACGGTATCCGCCCACGCACCATCCCTTTAAGGACTCCTAACACAATGAGCTACCGGGAATGACTGTCTGTCAGAGAGGCGTGGGGGTGGGGGTGGGGTGCGTGATGGCTCGCGGCCGACCCGACCTGCGACGGTTACTGAGCAGGAAAACTACACGCATGCTGTTCGGTGCCGGTCTCTGATCCCGTTGAGTAGTTCGGGACGGGGACCGCGGAGGTAGGCGGGTGCCAGGTGAGAATCCAGCCGGCGGTGAGCGCCGCCGCGCCGCCTGCCAGGGCGATTGCGCCGCCTGTTCCGATGCCTGCGGCCACCGAGCCGAAGCAGGCCGGCCCGACGCCCTGCAGCGTCATGCTTCCGGAGCCGAGCAGACCGAAGGCCTGGCCCTGGCCATCCTGCGGCAGGGCGTCCAGGAACGGCCGTTGCAGGCCGAGACCGTAGGCGAATCCGAAGCCGCAGAGCAGCAGCAGACAGGACGAGACGCCCACTCCGGGCTCGGCGGCGAAGCCGACCAGCGACAGTCCCATCAGCGCAATCAACGGGACCACCAGTCGCTCCCGGGTGGGTGGCCGTAGCAGTCGACCCACCAGCAGGTCACCGACAAGCATGCCGACCGGCAGACAGCCCATCAGCACCGCGTACCAGCCGGGCGCGAAGTGGCGTCCTCCCGCGTAGGCGACGATCAGGCCTTCCGCGCCCGCTACGAACGCGGACGGTAGCCACTGGGCCAGCATCAGTCGTCGCACCGTGCGTCCGCGCAGCAGCAGGCCGGCACCGTGCAGGCTTGCCCGGACGGCCCCGCCATCGCCCCGAGCGCTGCCGGGTGTGCCGCCGAACTCTCCCGGCTGCAGCCTGGGTAGCCGGATGCGGATAGCGAGCGCGCAGCCGAGGTAGAGGGCGGCGCTTACCGCGAGTGCCCGGTGCGGGCCGAGTGCCGCGACGGCCGCACCTCCCAGCGCCAGACCGAACAATTGCGCGCCGGAGGCAGCGATGTTGTTCAGTGAACGGCCCAGCACATAGGCGTCGCCCTCCAGCCACTGCGCGACCAGCCGACTCGACGCGCCGCTGAACACCGGTGTGGCGAGGGCGACCAGCGCCACGACACCGAGGCTTGCCCCGATCGGCATCCGCACCAGGGCGAGCAGCAGGGCGGCGGCGCACTCCAAGGCGTAGCCGCTGGCGATGAGCGCGCGGGGCGGCAGTTGGTCGGCCAGTGAGCCCAGCAGCAGCGAGCCGAACAACTGCGGGAGAAAGCCGATGCCGAAGGCCAGTGCGCTCAACAGCGCGGAGCCGGTGGCCGCGAAGACCAGCACCGAGAACGTGGTGATCCGCAGCGAGCCCGCAGTGATCGCGACGGTGCGGGTCGAGAAGAGCAGCCGGAATCGCGGCTCGGCCAGCACCTCTCGGTAGGTGGCACGGTGGTTGCCCTGCGCGGGCTCGGCGGTTGGGGTCATGACGCCCAGCCTCGCCGTGCGCCCACCCCACCCAACAATGATTCGTCGCTCGACGAATCGGAACAGACGTCCCGCAGTAGCATGGCAGGGTGCTCCGCTTCGAAGTCTCCGTCGAGGACCTGCTGCGCAGCCGCTTCGCACTCTCCCCCGCGATGGACCTCTGCTCCCTGCTGCGCTCGCTCGCCGGCCAAGACCGGCCACTGCCGCAAGCCTGGGCCACCCGGCTCCTGCCGGCCTTCGAACGGCTTCGCCGCGAGACCGAACTGAACGCCGCCCTCGCCCTGCACACCCCGCAATCCGGACCGAACTTCGTCGCCCCGCCCCCGCGCGGCCTCAACCAGACCTGGGCAGACGACCTGGCCATGATCCGGGCCACACCGCTGGAAGCGGCCCGCCACGAAATCGCCACCACCGCGACCGGCCCGTCCGCCCGCGATCCCCACGTACGCGCGGTCCTGGACTCGACGGACGCCGTCTCCAGGATCGCCGAGGCGATGGACCAGGCGTGGCACGAGCTGCTCGCCACGGACTGGCCGCAACTGCGCGCGATCTGTGAGCGCGACGTCGTGCACCGGGTGGGTGTGATCGGCGAACACGGATGGGCCACGACCATCGAGAGCCTGCACCCGAGCATCGCCTGGCAAGCCGGCGGTATCGAGATCGGCCACTTCCCCCAAGTCGGAACAGTCCACCTCGCCGGCGACGGGCTACTGCTGATCCCTTCGGTCTTCGTCGCGAATATCGCCGCCCACCTGGAAGACCCCTGGCCCAGGACCTTGATCTACCCTGCCCGCGGCACCGCCGCCCTGTGGGGCGAACAGGAGACCGTCCCCCAACCGGACGCGCTGACCGCTCTGGTCGGCCGGGCCCGAGCCCGGCTGCTGGTGGCGCTGGACGCCCCGGCCAGTACCAGCCACCTCGCCCGAAGCCTCGCCATGGCACCCGGCGCGGTAGGAGACCACCTCGCCATCCTGCGAGGCGCGGGGCTGCTCGTCCGCGCCCGGTCCGGACGGTCGGTGCTCTACCGGCGCACCCCGCTCGGCGAGGCACTGGTCGCTGGTTCGGGCTGAGGGCTCAGATCAGCACTATTTTTGAGGCGCCGCCAGCAGATGATTGCGCAGCCGAGGGTGAGGAAGGCCTGGTGGATGTCGGCGCGGATTTCCCAGCGGATACGCAGTCGGCGGAACCAGCGCAGAAGTGCGAAGGCCGCTTCGACGACCCAGCGGTTCTTGCCCAGGCCACTTCCGTGCTCGGTGCCGCGCCGGGCGATGAGCGGGCGGATGCCCAGCACGATGGACGACGTGACCCAGTAAAGGAAGCCGGCACTCACGCTGAACAGAGGCATGACCGAGACAGGGCCCGGAATGTCGGTCCCGTAGTTGCTGACGAAGAAGAGACGGACACTGCGGTCCGGGCCGCAGCGAAGGGCGACCGAGCCGTACGGAGCTCGATGGCGAAGAGGCCGGCCCGGACCGGGCGCTCGCCAGGGGCCGACGGGTCAGTTGCCAGTCGTCGACGATGTCGCTGGTTTCGTTAACCGTGGGCCGGGACACAACGCTCAGGGTGACGCGTCCTGACACCTTCTTCCAGCCACTCGGTCTGGAGGAGTTCTTCTCCCAGTCGCCCTTCACGACCACGAGCCAGAGTGCGCGGCACCACTTGGATTCGCTGTCGCCGTTCGCAATCATCCGTACGCCGATGGGACTTGCCTGATTGGTGCCCAGTGACGCGACGCACTGCGGCTCGGTGAAGGTGATGAGCCCGCGCTTGGCGGGATCCGTGGGTATGCGAACGGTGACCTTTGTCGAGCGCCGGTGCCCAGCCAGGGTGCCGCGACCTTCCCACGTACCGGCCCAAGCGTCGGGGTTCCGTGCGGGCTTGGCGTCACCCTGCGGAGCCACCACGAGGCCTGCGGAGAGCATGACGAGGGCAACGCCAAGGTAACCGAGTACGGTCCACATCATGGGTGTGGGCAATCCGTACCCGCCGCGAATGCGGTCGTCTCCCCAGCCGGGTGGCGGTCCAGAACCAAGGGTCACGCCGAGTCGGTCTTTGACGAGCCGGTACTCGACCAGGGACAGGACGATGACGGCGACCAGCCCGAGATACGAGACGGCGTCGCCCACGTCCTCAGGCGCGTTGATGATCTTGGTTCCACTCTGGCCGAAGATGCCGGACGCCTCGTCGACGATGACGGCCGCGACAGCGAACCAGGGCGCGCACAGCGGAGGCAGCAAAGGGTGGGCCGAGTAGGAATGGAACGCTGTGCTCAGGGCCACAGCGGGCCCGACAATGATGACGGCCCCGGTGGGCAGCAGGAAGGCGACCAGGAGAATCAGGCTGACGAATGCGTCGCCGGGGAAACCCTGCACCTGCCAGGGCTCCCGCTTCAACAGCCAGAAGCAGTAGCCGACACCTGCTGCGATTCCCAGAATCACGAGACCGGGGCCGACTCCGCTCTCGCCTCTGAACAGGAGGCGCACCATTCGGCTGCGGAGGGGCGCAGGAGCCTTGACGACAAGGAGGGCCGCGGCGGTCAGGAGGACTGGGAGCACCACTGCGGCGCCCAGGGTGTACTTGACCGTCCCGTATTCAAGGGCATTGGCCAAGCCGTTGTCGACGCCGTATCGCAGCGCCATGAACACGACCACACCGACCGACAGGGCTGCCCGTGTCCGCGCCAGCGTGCTCAGCCGGCCTGGTTCCCGCCTCCGGCCGGCCAAGGTGAGTCCCCATACCAAATAGACGCAGGCGTAGGCAGCGAGGAGATGGCAAAGCACGAACAGGAAGCCCACTAGAGCTCCTTCATGGTCGAAGCCGGGTGCGAGGCCCGAGGCACGTCAGTCCACACGGGATCCACGTGGTTCGGAAGGGTTTTCGCGCCGGCGACCCGAACACGCCCAGACATCGACCGGATGGTCACGCGCGCTCCGACCTGCTCGCGGCAGGCAACCTCTACGCACTTCTCGACGGCATCGACACCTACCCGCGAAGGGACACCCCGTATCGGGTGCGCAGGCGCGTGATCTCCCACCAGGCCACGGCCGTCACGGACGCGGGTCCGCCGAGGAAGGCGCAGATCTGGACGACTGGCGGGCCGGGCGGCAGCCCGCCACTGACAAGTCCGATGAACGCGAACTCCCAGACCAGAACACCAGTGAGCAACGCCGGCAGCGCCGCGTGCACCTCAGCGGTGTTGAATGCGCTGCTGATGGCCGGGCCGGTGGAGAACACCACGAAGATCAGCACCCAGAACATCGGAGCGAGCAGCACGATCATGAGCCAGGACCCCAGAGCGGCCCCGACGAACTGCTCGGCGAATGACGCCCCCACGGCGAACACCGGCACCAGGCTGAAGGCGCCGAAGTACCAGAGGGCCGACCGTCGGGCCGACCGGAGGTGTACCCGCATGGTCACCTTCGCGGCCGGTGCCGCCCAGCGATAGAGCAGCGCGACGATCAGTGGGGCACTGAGGATCAGCAGCCATGGTGTGACAACCAAGCGGAACATGAACTGCTCCTGCGTCTGTGCCATGTCCCCGGGCTTGCCGTAGACGATCAGGATCAGCGCCGACATGACCGTGGCGGTCCAGGCACGGGCCTTCTGCACGCGCGTCACGTGGGGATCCTCGATGCGGCGCCGGCCTCGCGCGGGAAAGATCTGGCGCGCCTTGCTACGGGCCGAGCGGGCGACCGGGTAGCCGACCAGGACGAAGAGGAAGACCGGCAGGAAGCACGGCACCAGCAGCGCCCAGACGCACCCGTGCACCCGGCGCGCGTGGCGCAACAACTGCCCCAGCGACGGCCATTCGTCCTCGCGGAGGCGCCGCCACAGAGAGGTGCTTCGCTGCGGTGGAACGTAAGGCCGCGGTGGATAGGGTCCTGGGTTGGGTGGCCATCCTGGTTGGGGTGGCGGATACGGTGCCGGGTATGGCGGTCGTGGCGGCTGGTACGGGTTGTGTCCCCCGAAACTCACGATGACTTCCTTCCTGGTGTGTGCGCCGGCGAGCGTCGCGCCCGAGTCGACTGAGTGATCTCATCCAGTCAACTGCCGTGCGGCTGCCGGGGTATGGGGTTCGGTGGACCTGACCTGCACTCGCCCTGGAAACGCCCCGCCCGCGCCCTGCGCACACTGGCAAGATCGTCATATGACGAACGTGTACGCCCTATTCGTAGGCATTGACAAGTACCCGGGTGCACCACTGAACGGCTGTGTCACCGACGTGATGGAGGCCGAGAACTGGCTACGCAGGCAGGCGGGTCCCGCGTGTGACATCCGCGTCCTGCACGACGAACAGGCCACCAGGGCGGCCATGTTGCACGCCATCCACACTCATCTCGGGCAGGGCCGGCCAGGAGACTCCGTGTTGCTGTGGTTCAGCGGGCACGGCAGCGAGACAGCCACCGACGACCCGCGCGAGGCGACCGGCATGTGCCAGGCTCTGGTGTGCCACGACAGTCTCGACGACGGCGGGCAGGCGCTGCTCCAGGACTCCGAACTCGGCCTGATCCTGGACGGCTTCGCGGACCGTGGTGTCCACGTCCTGGCCGTCCTCGACTGCTGTCACTCCGGCGGAGCGACCCGAGAATCCGCGCCCGGCGTCGCGGCCCGCGGCGTGGCGTGGCGCCCGTGGTGGCGTACGCAAAGTGCCACGGGCTCCCGGGACGGCGGCGGCCAGGGTGCCGAGCCGCAGCGCCATGTGCTGCTCGCCGCCTGCCGCCCTCAGGAGCGCGCGCACGAGGGCCCGCTCGACGGACGGATCCGCGGCTACTACAGCCACGCGATGCTCGGGGCGCTCGAGCAACTCGGTCACACGGCGACGTACGGGACGGTGCACGCGGTCGTCGAGGAACGTGTGCGCCGTCTGAGTGCTGTCCAGCATCCTGAGCTCCGCGGTCCGGAGGACGGACGATTCCTCTCCGGCGACGCCGTCCCGACCTCGGCGTTTCTGCTGCGTCTGACGGGTGCCGGCTGGGAGGTCAACTGCGGTTCCGTGCACGGGCTGCTTGCGGTGGGCGCCGAGTTCACGCTGCTTCCGGAGACCGGTTCTGCGACCTCCGGCGCACCGCGTGTCGTCGTCGTACGCGAGATTCGGCCGGAGTCCGCGCTGGTGGAACCGGCCGGATGGCAACCCGGCGCGGGCGATCGGGAGTCGGTGCACGCGGTGACGCCGTCGGCGCTGGCATTCCCCCCGGCCGCGGTGTCGGTGTCCGGACAGCCCGAAGCCGTGCGCATGGTCGCGGAGGCGATTTCCGGTGAGCCGATGCTGTCGAGCGGCGGGACCGGACTGTCACTGCACGTCGATGTCGGGGACGCGTGGGCCCAGGTCCACGGTGGCGACGGCCATCCCCTGGCCCCCATGCCCCTGCGCACCCCGGCGGATGCCGCGCGCGTCGCGGGCTGTCTGGCCCACATCGCGCACTGGCACCACCTGCGAGAACTCGCCAACCCGGATCCGTGGCTCTCGGCGCTGGTCCGCGTCACCGTCGACGAGACCCCTGTCGGCACTGTTCGGCTCACCGCCGGTGGTGAGTCTGTCTGCTCGTACACCCACGACGGCCAGGAACCGCAGGTGATGGTGCGTATCCATAACGACTCGGACCGGCCGCTGTGGTGTGCGCTGCTCGACCTGACCGACAGCTACGCCTGTACTCCGAGCCTGTACGAGGGCGACTTCATCGCGGCCCACAAGGTGGGACTGGCCCGGCGGGGCGAGCCCGTGTGGCTGCGGCTGCCGCCGGGGCGCAATGTGGTGCGCGGCGCGTCCACGCGGGACTGGCTGAAGGTGATCGTGGCGGAGAACGAGTTCAATCTCGCGCCCTTCCGGCTTCCCGCCTGGACTCCCGGCACGTCCCCCTCGGCCCGCGGCGGCGCGGGCCGAGGGGGTGGCGGCGGTCTGCTGCGGCTCGGCGCCGCGCAGGGCAGCCGGGACGCCGGAGGGCCCGCGCAGTCCGTGGGCCGGTGGGGCACTGCCCACGTGCTCGTCCGCACGGTGGTGCCGTGAACAGTGGCCCTCGGGCGGTCTCACCAGCCCAGGTGCGTGAACCCGGCCCAGGCCGCCAGGTCTGCGCTCTTGATCAGTGGCACCTTGGCGACCAGGTTCGCCGGCATTCCGGCCGGCGCCTGGCGCTGGTCGTCGAGCATCCACGACTGGGCGGTTCGCAGTGCCTGTCCGGGAGACAGCCCGTCTCGCCTCATGAAGTGGTGGGTCATATACATCAGAAGAGAGGTGGCCTCGTCGGGGACGGGCCACAACGACCCGAGCACCGAGCGGGCGCCCGCGACGAGGAAGGCGGTTGCCAGGCTGTACGCCTCGTCGTAGCCGTGGCCGGACACGTTCGTCCGGCACGCAGCGAGCACCACGAGGTCGAGTTGCCGGTACCTGGCTGCTCCTTCCGTCAGTTGCTCCGCCGCCAGCCGGCCCCCGGACAGTTCGAGATAGGAGCTGTGTCGTTCGCCCTGTTGCACCGCTCCGTGGCAGGCGAGGTGCAGCACACCGCCACGCTGTCGTGCCAGCCAGTCCGTCACGGCCGCGGGTGAGGCCTGACCGGGGCCCAGGAATTCGCCGTCGGGATAGAAGGTGCGGTGAACGGCCTCCGCTTCGACTCCCGCGTCATGGAGGTCGCGGGTCGGGTTGCCGACCACGAGTGCCTCGCGCGATCCGGGCGCAGGCCGACCGGCCACTTCGCACAGCAGCCGCGCGGACGGCATGTAGGAGATTCCTGCCTGTTGACAGGCGTAGGGGCGCGCGCGATCAAGTGCTGCCACGCGCGCGGCGTGCCAGGGCACGGCACCCAGCTCCGCCATGGGCACCATCACCACGGAGGGCGCCCTGCCGTAACCGCGAGGGAGCGCCTCGAGCAGCTCCCGCATCGCCACCTTCCCGGCCCACTCGCAGAGTTCGTCCAGCTCGGCGCGCGTCTCCTTGGCCGGCACGGGAGGAGGCGTGTCGGCCGCAGGCGGGCCTCCGGCGTCGCGGCCGCCGGCGAATGCGGCCCGGTACTGGACCAGCGGAGCTGCCTCGACCACGAGCTGACGCAGTTCGATGGTTCGTGTGGTGCCGTCGGCCAAGACGATGAGCGCCGCTCCCGGGCTGTTGCGTCTGCCCAGGAGGGCACCCGCCGGTGTCCGTTCCAGCTCCTCGCCCGGAACCAGATAGACCAGCGCGGTCGCGCCGATGGACAGGAGCGCCTTCCCGATCTCGCCCGTGGTGGGTGCGTCCAGCAGTCGCCGGCGCTGCGGTGAGGCGGCCAGGGCCTGGAGGACTCGACGCCGTAGTCGGCTGGGGGGACCCGACGCCGCCGGTTGCCCGGTCAGCGCCGCTCCCTCTCCCAGTTCGGGTACGAGGGTGCCGGCGGCGCGCCATTCGTCCGCCAGTGAGGACTGCCCGAGTGCGGTCAGCAGATCGGGGACGGTTTCCGCCACGGTGGCCGCGTGCAGGACGAGGCCGCGTCCGGCGTCCAGGGCTCGTACGGCGTCGTCGTGGGCTCCATCGGCGAGGCACCAACGGGCCACCTCGGTCGCGTGTTCACCGGCGCGCCGGGCGGTCTCCGCCGCATGCGCGGTACCGGACTGGAGCAGGACGCTCCAAGCTGCGGCTCTTACGGCGTCGAGACCGACGTGCCGTGACGCGTCGCGGTTGAGACGCCTGACGACTGCGTTCAGTACGTGCGTATCGCCGCGGAGGCGGTAGGCCCTGGCCAGTGAGATGCCCATGGAGCCCCACAAGGGGTGTTCGGGTCCCTTGGCCAGTCGCATGGCGTGTCTGAGCCAGGAGATGCCTTGGTCCAGGTGGTCCGCACGCCGCGTCTGCGGGGCCAGGCCGAGGGCGGCCAGGGCCGCGTGCCCGGTCCCGAGCGCGGACGCGTTGCGAATCCAGCGCTCGTCATCGGGTTCGAGCCGATCCATCGCATCTTCGAGGAGCTCAAGTCCGGCGACGGCAGCCTCGAAGTCCCGGGCGAACAGGGCGCGGCCCACACGGATCGTCCCCACCTCGCCGAGTTTGTCGGCCTGGGCGGTCCTCGGCAGGGCAGAGATCTGGCGCCGTACCTCGTGCACCGAGGAACTGGGGGCCCTGTCTTCGGCGGTGGGCTCGTGGTTGCCTGTGCGGCGGGCTCGCAGAATGGTCAGGTTGCTCCGGGCGACATCGAGGTTGGCCTCCATGCCGAGTCGGTCCATGTGATGGGGCGAGAGCTGGGCGATGACGGTCTCGAGGCGTCTGATCTGGGTGGCCAGGCCGGCCTCGTCCTCCCGCCGCACGGCCTGATGGGAGCGGAAGACGGCGAGTTGGCCCGCCATGGCGAGACGCTGGCCGGCGTCGAGCATCGGCGCGTCGGCCAGGCGCGCCAGGTCCTCGACAGCCGAGTCGAAGTCGTCCTCGCCACCGCCGAGCTGCGCCAGGTGTGCACGAAGTCCCGCATGGGAGATGTCCAGCGCGTCGCGCTCGGGGCTGCCGGGCGGGAGCGTGGCACGGGCCCGCTCGATCCGGGCGAGCGCGGCTTCCATGTCGCCGGGGTTCTCCAGCTGCTGCAGCCCGGACATGCTCGCCATGGTCATGATGTTGGCCTGCCAGCGCTCGTCCGCGGGACCGTACTCCCGCGCCTCGCTCAGGAGTTCCTCCTGACGCGCCCCGTCGCCGAGCGGCTGGTCGAACCGCAGCATCGGGAGAATGCTGAGCACTTGACCCGCGCGCATACCTGACATGACGGTGCCCCTGGGCAACGCCTTCCAGTCGGCGTAGAGCATCTCGTACGCCTCGCTCGCCGTGCCGCAACCCAGGTGCCCAAGGGCCAGTGCGGTGAGCCGGGACAGGTCCTGGGCATCGGTCATGCCTTCGCTCGACGCCTGCTTCAACTCGTAGAGCAGAGCGTGCAGATCGTAGTTCTTCTGCGGCACCTCAGAGCTCCCGTCCCCGCTGTCGTGGCGCTTCACGATACTGGCCGGTGTGGTCATTCTCAGATCCGGTAGTGGTTGGTATCAGGTCGATTGCAGGTCGTCGGCACTCGACCGGGTGACGGAGGGGCGACCTGCTGAGTCAGGAGAGCCACGTGGATCTGGCGGCTCGCATGCTGGAGAGGGGGGCCGCCGGCCGCGCGTATTTGCTCAAGGACCGGGTGCACGACCTCGACCTGCTCGTCTCGGCCGTGCGGGCGGTGGCCGAGGGAGAGTGCCGGATCGACGCCGGCCTCGTCCAACAGCTCGTCCGCCACCGGCGTTCCAGCACCTCGGCCCTCGACGTGCTGACACCGCGCCAGCGCGAGTTGCTGGCCGACATCGCGGAGGGCAAGAGCAACGCGGCCATCGCCCGTGACCGCTTCCTCACTCTGAGAGCGGTCGAGAAACACGTCAGCGAGATCTTCGGACGCCTGGGCATCAGCGGCGACGCCGACATCAGCAGGCGGGTCCGGGCCACCTTGTTCCACCTCGACGCGACCCGGTCTGCTGCAGACGTGGACCGGTGACGACGCCGTCGGCGCCCGGTCTCCGCTCACGCGGACGGGCGGATGCTTCTTCCCGAACGTCCACAACAACTACGTGCGCACGGTCCTGAACGGCCGCTTCGGCCAGGTCGCCGTAATCACTGGAAAGCTGCCCTCCCACCCCTCCACCTATCACCACAACTCAGTGATGGGCGGCGGCCAGGTCCGCTACACCTCGTTCTGCATGAACGGGCCCGTGTACACCACCCGTGTCATGGACTGCGTCGACGACGAGCAGGTCCCCACCGACAAGGACGGCAACTACACCATCGTGGTGAGCCTGGACCAGGACCGGCCGCACAACGCGAAGGAAGCGTGCGGCGTCGCGTACATCCAGCGCAAACCGAGCGGTGACGGGTACCGGGACTCGGACTTCGGCTGGTTCCAGATCCGGAACATGCTCCCCGACACCGGCTTCGACCACGCCGTGCAGAACACCAAGACCCCCGGCGACGAGGTCTCGGTGATGGGCGACTACCTGCCGAACGTCACCTATACGAGCAAGGCCGACTTCGAGACCAAGGGCTGCGCACGCCGGTAGCACTCCGAAGCATCGGCACGGGCCACGTGGAGGGGCGCCCCGGAGATCGGGCGCCCCTTTCGGCACCGCTCCTGCGCGCACTCCGTCCAAAGACTCCAAGACCCCAAGCGCTTCCGCCCAGACATGGAAGTGACCCACTCCCACAGCTACGGCCAGAGCCTCGACGAGAATGGCAAGCAGGACCCCGAGAAGGACGCACGGCCCAGGCGCCGGAATGATGACGGAATTGGACGGCACGGCCGTGGAGGCCGCGGGGAAGCACAAGTGAGGCAAGCGATGCTCTTCAACGTTGACCATGACGCCCTGACGAATGTCGACCTGGTGGAGGACGTCATCCCGCTGCCCGAGGCGACGGCCAGGCAGTACGGTTTCGACGGCGAAACGTTGAACTTCCTCACCCGCGTGGGGCTTCCCAGCGCCGAGGAGTACGAGCTCGGCTTCTACCTGCCCCAGGAGTTCGACCCGGACTTCATCTGGGACTGCGCGGCCAAGGCCGCCGAGGGATGGAAAGCCCCAGAAGGCGTCAAGACCGTCGTCAAGATCGGGAACTTCCCCATCAACGCGGTCACGATCAACCCGGAAACGGGCGTCGTCTACCAGTACACCGAGGGCGGTAAGCAGGCCATCGCCATCCACGGAGACATCTCGTCCCTCATCAAGACGACGGCCCTGTTCCTCGACCACATCGGGTCGTACGACGCCGGGGACGAGGATCCGGAATACGCCGACGCACAACGCCGGCAAGAGGTGGAGGTACTGATGGCCGGCATCCGGGAAGTCGACCCTCTGCCCTTCGCCCACGAGTTCAGCGAGTGGGTCGAGCTCTTCGAGAACCTGCGCGGGGGCATGTACGCCTAGCAGGGCTCGCCACATTCAAGTGGCAGCGCTAAGGCAGGACTTCGAAGCCACCAGGAGTGCGGTCGGATGACGCCACTGGCGCTGTCGCACATCTTCTACCGGGGCAGGATGTGGAACGGCTACAGCGCGGCCGAACACACCTCACGCGGCGCGGCACGCAACGGCATTCAGCATTGGAGCGACCGCCTGGTGCTCCGCGGTGTGCTGGTGGACCTCCCCGCCCACCACGGAGTCAGCAGTCTGGACCCGGGCTACGCGATCACCGCCGACGATCTCGAAGAGGCGCTCTCGGCGCAGGGCTGCGACCTGCGCCCGGGAGACGCCCTCCTCGTCAGGACCGGGCAGACGACTGAGCGACGCGGCAGTCGGGGAGACTACGCCGGCGGGCCGGCGCCCGGCTTGTCCCTGCACACGGCGCCCTGGCTGTACGAGTGGGAGATCGCCGCTGTCGCAACCGACACCTGGGGCGTGGAGGTACGCCCCAACGAGACCGACGCCCTGCAACCGCTGCACCTCGTCGCCCTCGTCCACATGGGTCTGGCCTTCGGCGAGATGCTCGGCCTCGACGCCCTTGCCGCGGATTGCGCCGCCGACCGCCGCTACGAGTTCATGCTCGCCGCCTCACCGCTGCCGATCACCGGCGCCGTCGGTTCCCCTGTCGCGGCGGTGGCGATCAAATGACAACGCCTGCGGACGAACCGATCCGATTGCGGGAACCTGGCGACATCGCCGGTACCGAGATCGGCCGCTACGTCACCTGGCTGCACGACCAGCACGACCACGGCCAGATCGATACGCCTGCTCCCGACCACCGGCGGCTGTAGGAACGGTCGGTGGCCGATCCCGACCGGTTCCGGTCAGCGTCGATCTGACGGTTCTTCGACATCCGGGCCGACGGTGACCCGACCCTCGTGCTCGCGGACCGGGCCATGCCCGGAGCGTGCTGGTTCCCGGACGTCCGGCTCAACTACGTCGAGCATGCCTTTGGCGCCGATCGCCCCGGCGACACAGTGGCACTGATCGCGCACAACGAATCGCAGGGCGAGCCCACGCGACTCGGCTTCGCCCAGCTGCGCGACCAAGTCGCCCGCGCCCGCGCCGAGTTGCGGGTAGGCGGCGACGCGATCGCCGGGGCGCACTCCCGCCGCGCTGGTCCTCGTGCCGAGCAAGCCCGGCCCGGGAACAGAAAAAGGGCCGTCATGAAAACGGCCCTTCACCTGCGACGTTCGATACGTTCGAACTGTCGGGACGACAGTCCCTGCACAGGCTCTCGAACACCGTAGCCCGCCATTGCGGACAACGGGCATCGATATGACCCAACCCCAGGGTCCTTCTCTGCGTGGACCAAGACGTTCACCGACCCGAGGCTCTGCGCGGCATGACGGACCGCCTCACTCTCGGAGGCAACGTCATCGAAACCGGCAGCGACCTCGGAATGCCCCCTCGCGTGGGGAGGCTGCCAGGTCAGGGCCAGTCGATGTCTCCCGCCGATGCCGTGACGACGACGGACTGGGGGGCCGGCCAGTCAATGTCGAAGTTCACCCCGACGGCCAGGGCCGACAGAGCGGAGGACAGAATTGCGGCAGAAAGGAGCAGCAGGTGCTTGGGCATGGGATCTCCAGGTAAGGCCCGGACGCTGACATGGATGGCGCCGCCGAGCAACGGTGGTTGTCGGCTTGACCGCCGTAAACCTAGGGCGATCATGCCAGCATTGACAAGTGGCGTTGCCAAAACTTGCCAAGATTTCTCGGCCGGTAGGTACCTGTTGCTGCCATCCTCGTGGCACTATGTTGACAACTCGGATGTCACGAGTGGGGGCGTGGCGAAGACATGGCGGGGCGCGACGTGCCCCGCTCGGAATGATTGCGGGACTTGCATGACATCAAAGTCGTCCTTCGGGTCGCGCCTCAAGTTTCTGAGGCAGCAGCAGGGGCTCTCCCAGGCAGCGCTGGCGGGCGACGAGATCTCCACGGGATATCTGTCCCGTCTCGAGTCCGGTGCGCGCCAACCCACCGAGCGGGTCATCAGTTATCTGGCCACGCAGCTAGGGGTGAACCGCACCGCCTTCGACACCACGCCGACCAGCGGTTTTCTCACCCAGGCCCTGAGCCTGGCGGCCACGTCGGACAACGATGCGGCCGCCGAGGAACTCATCGACGCGCTCGACGGGGCGACCGACGAGGATCCCCTGCTGTGCTGGCAGGCCCTGTGGCTCATCGTCAAGTACCGGCACCGGCGCGGCGAGCGCGCTGAGGAACTCGCCGCCCTGGAGCAGCTGTCCGAGCTCGCCGACGAACTCGGACTGCCCGCGCTCCAGTGCCGGTCCAGGACCTGGTTGGCCCGGTGCCTCAGGACGGCGGGCGACACCGCCCAGGCGCTGGAACTGGCCACGCGCACCTACCAGGAGGCGAAGGAGGCCCAGCTGTCCACGGCCGACACCGGGGCCGCGCTGCTGGTCCTGGTAGCGACCGAGGCGGAAGCCGGCTGGCTTCCGGAGGCCCGCGCCCACGTGCAGGAGCTTCTCGAACTCGTGGCGGACGTCCGGGACAACGCCCGGCGCGCCGAGGCGCTCTGGTCGGCCGCCACGGTCCACTCCCGGCTCGGGGACGACGAGGCCGCACGGGCCTACCTGGAGCAGGCCATGGAGGCGCTGGACAGCCGTGACGACCTCACGCTGTGGGCGCGGTTGCGGCTGGCCGCGGCCTCGCTCTCACTGCAGTCCCGGCCCGCCCTCACCGCACCGGCCCGCAAATACGTCGCGGAGGCGGAGACGGCGCTGTCGCTCGTCGGCACGCCCGTCCAGGAGCAGGAGCTGCTGACGCTGCAGGCGCACCTGGCCTACGCCGAGGAGGACCGCGTCGCGGCCCGGGGCTTCCTGGACCGGCTGGACCTCGACCAGTTGCTGCTGACCTACCGGGACCAGATCCGGCTGCACGCCCTCGACAGCCTGCTGCTGATCGGCGAGGGGCACCAGGAGCGCGGGCTCGCCCGGCTCAAGCAACTGGGCGAGGACGCCCGCCACGCCTCCAACATGGATCTGGCGGCGGAGATCTGGCGTCTCCTGGCCGAGGCGCTGGAGCACACGGAAAAGCCCGGCACAGGCGCCTGAGCGGCCGGGCCGCACGAAAAGGCCGTCGGACCGGGCCCCGCACAACGGGGGCCCGGTCCGACGGCCTTGCTGCGTCCTACCTACCTACCTACCTACCTACCTACCTACCTACCTACCGTCCGGGCGTCCGGACGTACGGGTGTCCGCACCTCGATGCCCGCCAGGAACGGCGCGGTGTACTTCCTCGGGTCCGTGCCCGCCGGGTCATCGGTGAACAGCTCGGCGCGCAGCGTCCGGTCCTCGGCGGGGTCGGCCGCGTAGCCGAGCATCAGGCAAGGACCGCTCAAGTTCGTCAGGTTCAGGACCAGATCCGCCAGATCGCGGCCCTCGAGGTCGTTGAAGTCCTGGGACGGGACGCAACGGAATCCCATGTTCACCTTGAACGAGAAGAGTCCTGCCTTCGTGAGATGCCCGTACAGATTCGGCTCGTCGCCCAAGGTCGCCCAGCGGTACCCCTTCTCGCGGGCCGTGCGCATCGCGGCGAAGTAGAGGGTGCGGGCCAGGCTGTGTCGGCGCCACTGCTCCGTCACGGCCGAGAACCGGATGCGTACGGCGTCCTCGTCCGGGCACTCCCTCACCACGCAGCCGCCGACCAGCTCGTCGCCCTCGTGGGCAAAGACGGCGAAGTACTTCTCGGCGCCGCCGAGCAGCCGCTCCCGCTGCCGGACGGCGATGGGGATGCCGTAGGCCATCTCCGCGACCCGGTCCTGGTACAGGGTGAGGAACGGGTCCAGGATCTCCGGCACGAGCCTGTCGTGGACCGACAGGCGCAGCGCGCTTTCCGCCCGGGCCCGGGCCCGCCGGATGTCCTGGCGCGACTTGTTCTCCAGTCGGGCCAGGAACTCGGCTTCGTCGGAACCGAGTTCGGCCTTCCAGCACAGCAGTTCCGGCTTGCGGACGAACCCCGCCGCCGCCAGCTCGTGGCTGCTTCCGGCCGGCGGTTCGGGCATCCGGACCACATCAATGGGCCGGGCGCTGCCGAGCCAGGGCCGGGCGGCCAGTTCCGCCGGGGTGATCAGGCCGACCGACAGCCCGTGCTCGTCGACGATGTCCATGCGCGGTCACCCGACCCCGTCGGAGCCGACCGCCGCCAGGACGGGCTGGGCGTAGCCGCTCCCGGCCACGGTCACGCGGAACCGCCGGTCGATCTCGGCAATCCGCTCGGCCACCTGTGCCTCGTCCGCGGCGCGCATCACGACGATGCCGCCGTAGACGGACGAGTCGACCGGTCCGTGGAAGGCGTCACCGACCTTGATCCCGACCTCGGCGTGGACCACGCCCGGCGCCGCCAGCAGCTCCTCGAGCGGGGTGACCGCCGTGACCGTGCCGATGGGGCGCGGCAGCATGTACTGGACCATGTGGTCCGAGCGGGCCGGCTGCTCGATGTCCAGCGGCTGCCCCATGGACAGGTCCAGCAGGGCGCTCAGGTGGTCCACGCCGTACTGGTGCTCCAGCTGGGGGGCGATGCCCCCGCCGCCGGTCCGGCAGGCGATCTCGCCGATCAGGTAGCCCCGGGCGCACTTGAGGACTTCCAGGTGGGTCACTCCGTCGGTGAGGCCCAGCGCGGCGACGACCCGCTCGTGGAGTTCGGCGACGACACGGGCGTCCGGATCGTCGTCGGGCAGGGTGTACGAGCCGATGACGCCGCCCACGCTGCGCAGCACCGGCGCGAAGTACCGGGACACCGGGGCGAACCGGACCTGCTCGTCCACCACGATGCCGTCGCAGTGGAACTCGGTCTCGATGTCGATGAGTTCCTCGGCCAGCAGCGGGTAGGGGGCCGCCCGCAGGTTCGCTGTGCTGTCGGCAGTGGCCAGGGCCCGGGCGTGGTCGGCGTCGCGGAGCACGAAGATGTCCTCCGAGCCGCCGCCGAAGGCCCGCTTGACGACGATCGGCCAGCCGAGTCCGTCCCCGACGTCCGCCGCGTCGGCGAAGGAGTCGAGGCGGCGGAAGTTCGCCACCGGCAGCCCCGCAGCGGCCAGCTCCTGCTTCATCACGAACTTGTTGGAGAAGGCGTTGGACACCGCGTAGCCGGTGCCGGGCAGCCCGAAGTACGAACGGATGTACCCGGCGGCCTGGATGCTCCACTCCGAGGGGGCGACCACGTGGTCGAACGGGTTCCTGGCCCGGATGCGCAGCGCGGCGAGCCGGACCTGGGTGAGGTCCTCGATGGTGTCGACCACCTCGACGTCCACACCGGGACCGTAGTAGTCCACGTACTCCGGCATGGTGATGACCGACAGCCGTATGTCCTCCCGTCGCTGCAGCATGTGGGCGGCGTTTCTTCGGCTCGAGTTGATCAACAGGACGTTCTTCATCACACAGACCTCTCCTCGGTCATGGCGAGTGGGGGAGTTACGGGGGCGGGCCGGGGCGCTCTGGTGGGGATCGTCCACGCGAGCACCCCGAGCAGCGCGGTGGCCGTGACCGGGAGGAAGATCCCGACGGAATCGGTGAGGTTCGCCGTGAGGCCCAGGAGGAGCGCGGAGACGGGGACCGCGCCGGTCATGAACGTGCGGATCACCGCGTTGACCCGGCCGGCCAGCTCACTGGGGATCTCGTGCTGCCGGTAGGCCATGGTCGTGGCGTTGACTCCGCCTTCGCCGAGGCACAGCACGCAGAAGCCGGCCACCACCGCCGCCGGGGCGCTGATGAGCAGTCCGAGGGAGCCGAGGGCGGCCACCCCGAGCCAGAACGCGATCCGGTGGTGCCGCCGGCCGGGGGCCAGCACCTTGGGGCTCAGCCAGGCACCGACGGCAGCCGCAACCGCACCGCAGGAGACCGCGACGCCCAGGGCGGAGGAGGACCAGTGCCACTGGGCGGCGCCGACCGTGAGCAGGGTGGGTTCCAGTGCTCCGGCGCCGAGGTTGTACAGCGCGACTGCGAGGGTCAGCCGCTGGAGATCGGGCCGGGAGCGGAAGTACACGATGCCTTCCCGGAGCATCGTGCTCAGCGCCGTCCGGGTCTTGGCGAGCTCCAGTTTCGGCATGAAGACAACGGTCAGGCTGGTCAGCAGGAAGGTGGCCGCGTCGATCGCCAGGGCCCAGTGGGGACCGACGCCGGCGATGACGAGGCCGGCCAGGGCGGGTCCCGCGAACCGGGCCGTCAGCTGGATGGAGTTGAACCAGCTCGACGCCTGGTCCAGGCGTTCGCGCGGAACCAGAGCGGGGAGCAGACCGTAGTCGCCCGCCACGTCGGAGACGACCTTGGCCAGGCCCATGACGAACAGCGCCCCGAACACCGGAGCGATCGCGTGCACGGCCAGCAGCAAGGGAATCAGGGCCACGCACACGCCCTGGACCACCTCACCCGCGGCGAAGAGGAACCGTCGGTCGTACCGGTCTATGGCCGCGCCGAGGAAGGGCGCCGCCAGATAGGGGGCGGTCTGGGCGGCGAGGCTCAGGACGGCCAGCAGGCTCGACTGCGTCGACTCGACGAGGGCCCAGGGAACGGCCAGATAGAGAAAGGTGTTTCCGGCCGTGGACACCGCGGTGGCCCCGGTCAGCAACCAGAACGATTTCATCGGGATTCCCAACACAGAAGGACATCAGGGATGGATCAGAGGAAGTGCCCGCTGGCCAAGTACGGTCCCGGGACCGCCATGTCGCGCACGGCGACGTAGCCCTCCTGGACGATGTCGAGCCCCGCGGCCAGGCCGACGTCCATCGCCCACTCGTTGACCGTGGTGACCGACGGGACGAACGCTTCCTCCGGGGACGACGCCAGGGCCTCCCACAGCAGGGCCTGGGCCGTGTCCTGGCGGGCGGCGGCCAGCAGCGCCACGTGCCCCCGGTCGTCGACGTAGGCGTATCCCGGCCTGTCGTCGGACCGGGACACGATCAGCCGCAGGGTGGCCAGCATGCAGCCGTGGTCGGGTCCGTGGCCCGCGCCGCGCAGGTCCGTGTCCAGCCCGTCCATCCAGCCGAAGTCGCCGGCGTCGCCCTCGGTGACGCCGGCGACCGCCACGAGTGCGGACCTGTCGACGGTGCCGGTCATCCTCACCTGGGAGTGGAGCGAGAACCCGGCCAGCCGGTAGCGCCGGGTCGCGCCGGGGTGCACGCTCGAGATGAAGATCCCCCGGCGGTCCTCCGCGTGCGCGAGCGCGGCGTCCATCAGGCCCTTGCCGACGCCTCGTCCCTGGTGGCCGGGCAGGACGCCGTACGTCGCCAGGTACCAGAGACGGTCGCGGTTCTGCGAGATCGCGAAGCCGACGACCTCGCCCTCGTCCTCCGCCACCCAGCACCCGTTGGGATCCACGGTGAGGAAGAGGCGCATCCGGTCGATCCAGAGGGCGGACGCCGCGGCCGAGCGGGGTTTCGCTTCGGGTTCGACGGCTCGCCTGTTGAGTTGTTCGGCCACGAGGAACGTCGCCGCCGAGGCCCGTTCCGCGGGCTGGAGGTCGTTCTCCCTCATCAGCCTGATCTGCATGTTGAACTCCTGAACTGGTGAATTCCCGAACGCTCCGACTCCGCAGCCCTACCCGGAGGACCGGCGGCTCGCGAAGGCGACCGCAGGACGGCTCGCCGCCCCGACGAGCAGGAAGAGCACGGCCAGGACCAGCCAGCCGGGCCGGCCCCAGGACAGCACCATGACGCCCATCACGGTCGGGGCCAGGGCGTCGCCGGTGCCGGCGCCGAGCCGGAAGACACCGGAGTACTGGCCCTGCGCCTCTGCGGAGGCGAGGCCGAAGGAGTACTCCATGGAGGCCGCAGCGTGCCAGAGTTCGCCGACGGTGTAGACGGCGGTGGCCGCCACCAGGATCAGGGCCGAGACCCAGGCCGTCGGCCCGCCGGCCGCGGCCATCAGGGCCAGGCCCGCGCACAGGGCGCAGCCGGCCCACAGCATCCGCTTGCCGGCGGCCTCCGTCGAGGTCACCGACCGGCCGGCCATCACCTGGAGGCCCGCCACCATCGCGGTGTTGAGCAGCAGGACGACCGAGACGGTCCAGCGGGGTGCGTCGGTGTGGTCGACGATCCACAGCGGCAGCGCGAAGGTCGGCACGGCGTAGTGCACCTCCATGACGCCGTTGATCACCGTCGCGACCAGGAAGGGGCGGTTGCGCAGCGCCACCCAGCCGAGCTTCTCCGGCTGCCGGGTCTCGCTCCGTGCACGACCCGGCAGCCGGGTGAGCACCAGGGCGCAGCCGACGAAGGCGAGGGTCCGGCCGACCAGCAGGCTCACATATGCCTCGCGTGAGTCCGCCTGGATGGCCACGCCGGCCACCACCGCTCCCAGGGCGATCGCCAGGTTCGTCATGGCCTGCAGATAGGCGCGGTACGCGGCGGGCCGCTCGCCGCCGAACTGGCGTACCAGCGGGTCCCGGCTGGTGGGGTTGGCGGAGTGCACCGCGGCGGTCAGACAGGCCACCACGACGAACGGCCAGAAGGTGTGGACGAAGAGGTAGCAGGTCATGAAGAACGCGCCGAGCACCATGACGCCGATCTGCGTGCGCTTGGCGCCCCAGCGGTCCGCGCCCCGGCCGGCGGCCATCCCAGCGACGAGACCGACGATGCCACCCGCGGTGAGCCCGAGCGCCACCTGGGCCGCGGGCAGCCCGATCACCCGGGTGAAGTACAGCGCGCTGCTGGTGACGAACAGGCCGCTGCCGAAGGTGTTGACGAGGGTGGCGGCGGCGAGGACGCGCTGCGGTCCGGGCGCGGGCAGCAGCTTCGCCCACCGGCCCGGTCCGCGCCCCGCCGTCGGGGGGTCCGCCGTACCGGCCTGCTGTGCGGTGTTCTCGGTCAGAGCCACAGCCGGTCCCCGAGGTCGCTCTGCGGCCAGGTCGCCTGCTGCCAGGAGCGCAGTTCGCGCGGTGTCGCGGGATGCGGGGCGACGATCAGCCGCTCGTCGAACCACTGGCGGACCTCGGCGAAGCGTCGCTTCAGCTCCTCCTCGGAGCCGGCGGCGACCAGGATCTGCGCCGCCCGCTGGTCGGTGCCGGCGGGGCCGTCGGTCCAGACCGTCCCGATGGGTGCCTCCACCCGGGCGTAATCGACCCCGGGCAGGGCCATGAGGTCGGCCGCCGAGGGGCGGTCGACCAGGATGCCGGGGCGGCCGGGCAGATAGGCGGTCCCGACCGTGCCGGGCCGGATCTTGACGTTCAGCTCCGGCCGCCGGCCGAGTCCGCACAGCAGCATGGCCTCGCCGAGGTCGATGCCGAACTTCGTCTGCACCTCTTCCTGGATGAGGGCGCCCCCGCGTCGCGCGCCGCACTCGCCGAAGACGAGCCTGCCGCCGGCGGGGTCGTGGAAGAGCTCCATGTGGAAGACGCCGTCCGTCAGGCCGAGCGCCCGTAGCGCGCCGAGCACCACCGGTTCGGCCCGCTCGTACCGCCACTGCTCGGTGTCCGGGTCGATCCGCCGCAGCCACAGCGGCAGTCCCTCGTCGAGTGCGGTCAGGCACGGGTCGCCGTAGGCGCCGAGCGACCAGAACAGCACCTCGCCGCCGAAGACGATGCCGTCGGCCATCCACTCCTCGCCCGCGACGAACTCCTCAAGGACGAAGGTGCGCTCGGCGGTTCCGGCTGTGCGGTAACGGCGGCTCAGCTCGTGCAGCTCCTCCACGGTGTCCACGACAGCGGTCAGCCGGGTCGAGGCACCGGCCACCGGCTTGAGCACGGCGCGTCCATAGGGAAGTTGCGTCAGGGCACAGACGTCGTGGACGTCCTCGATGAGCGTCACCCGGGCCGTGTCGATCCCCGCCTCCGCGACCAGTCGCTTCTGCAGGTACTTGTCACGGAAGCGGAGCGCCGTACGCGCGTCGATCGCCCGGCAGCCCAGGTGTTCCGCGATCAAGCCCGCGGTCACCAGGGCGAACTCGTCGGAGGTGACGACCGCGTCGAAGGTGTGGTGCGCGAACCCGCCGCGGTGCAGGGCCGCGAGCACCGCCTCCGGCGAGGCCTGGTCGTCGACCCGCAGTACGGTGAGCTGCCCCTGTGCCGCGAGGCCTGCGTCGTTCTCCCCCGCACCCGAGGCGACCACGGCTTCGATGCCGAGGCGGACGCACGCCTCGACCACGTACCGGGCGCTGCCCAGGAGCAGGACCAGCGGGCGGTTGTCGTTTCCCATGCCATTTCCTTCCGTATGGGGGGCCGTCAGAGCAGCTGGTAGACCTCGTCCTTGAGGTCGTCGACCAGGGCCCGGTCCCGGCGCAGGCTCGCCTCGTCCGGGCCGGCCAGGAAAACCCGCAGCGGGCTGGTGAGCAGGTCCTCGGTCGGCCGGAGGCGCTTTCCGGGGCCGGAGCGGACGGCGGCACTGTGTACGGCGGGAAGGGCGACGATCTGGTCCACGGCGCTCGTGTCGACGGCGGCGACGACGCCGTCGAGGGCGGTGGGGGCTTCGTAGACGGCGGCGGCCCGTATCGGTTCGTACGTGCGGCCGCCCAGCCGACGGGCGAAGTCGCCGGGCTCGGTGTAGGCGTGGGCGACCAGTTCCGCGACGTTCGTGCCGAACACGGCGTCGTAGAAGTCGGCGTTCATCGCCCCGTTGAGTCGGGCGCCGATCTCTACGAGGGTGGGCCCCTGTGGGGTCACGATGACCTCGGCGTGGGACGGGCCGTGCTGGATGCCCAGGGCGTCGAGGACGGTCTGGACGTATGCGTCGAGTGCCGGGACGGGTGCGGCGTCGGGGTCGCGCAGCACGCACATGTCGTAGATGGTCCGGCCGCCGTCTATGGCGCGCCGCTCGGACTCCCAGACGCCGGCCAGGTAGCGGCTGCCGTCGGCACTGACGCAGTCCACGGCGTATTCGGGGCCCGCCAGGAACTCCTGCACCAGGACCTCGGTGTTGCGCTCCGCGAACATCGAGTGCGCGGCGAGGACGCGGCGCGCCGCGCCGGCCACCTCCTCGGCGGTGCGGCAGATGAACACGTGGTCGGACGAGGCGGAGGAGAGCGGTTTGATGACGACGGGCGTACGCCCGTGCCGTACCGCCCATGCCGCGGCCGCGTCCGGGTCGTCGGTCTTGAACTGGTCGGCGCAGCGGATGCCGGCGGCGCGCAGTGTTTCGATCATCTCGTACTTGTCGCGCCGGGCGCCGGAGAGCGCCGTGCCGTTGGTGGCGAGGCCGAGGCGTTCGCTGAGTGTGTCGGCGAGCGGCACGCCGGGCTCCTGGCCGGCGATCACTGCGACCGGATCCAGTGCGCGCAGCCGGGCGACGACCTGCTCCACCGCGGTTCCGTCCGGGCAGACCAGCCATTCCCCGTAGTCCTCGGGCCGCGGCGGGATCATCGCCGGCCGCGGCTCGGGCGTGCTCAGGACGTGCGCCGAGGCGAGCCCGCGGCGGGCGAACGCGGTGACCAGGGACGCGGCGTTGGAGTAGCCGTCCACGATCACAACGGTCCTGGGAGGCAAGTGGTCAGCCATCGTCACTCCTTGGTCGAGGTCTAGAGGTTGCCATGACATTGCCTTGTGGGCAACCGTATTGCCAAGAGTTGCCATCACTCCTAGGGTCGGTGTCGACAGCAGACCCCCGAGACCTGCAGGAGCCCCGATGCCCGCCGAGGAAACGGGTGGCCAATGTGCCGACTGATCCTGGCCCACGGCTCGTTCGACCCGGCGGACATCGTCGCCGCCGCCGTACAGATGAGCTGCGGAGTCACCGCGAACCACGACAACGCCAACACCGTGCACGCCCACGGCTGGGGAGCGGTGTGGCGCGACCCCGTCGACGGCCGCCTCCGGGCCCACCGTGACGTGCGCCCGGCCGCCGAGAGCGCCGTCGACTCCCCCGTGGCAACCGTCCGGACCGATTTCCTGGCCCTTCACGTGCGCAACGCCACGCTGCCCGAAAACCGGGGAATCGCCTTCACCCACCCACTGGAACGGCCCGAGGACGACTGGTACTTCATGCACAACGGCTACCTGCCGACCGTGCACGAGTTGCTCGGCATGAGCGCGTCCGTCTTCGACTCGGCGGAGTACTTCGACTACCTGATCCCGCCTCGGACACCGAGCCTGGACCAGGCGACCGCGCTGGCACGGCTGCGGGCGATCCCGGCCGGCGGAATGTCCGGCAATGCCGTCGCCGTCCACCCCGACCAGGCCCATCTCGTCCACTGGAGCCCGCCCGAGACCCGTACCCCACGGTTCTTCGCGATGCACCGCCACACCACGGCGGACCGGGTCGTGGTGGCCTCCGAGACCGTCCCGGACCTGGCTCCCGCCGACCAATGGGACCCACTGCCCGCCGACACCGTGCTCACGTTCCCGTTCGCCCGAGTGAGCGTCCCCGTGAGCGACCGCATAAGCGTCTGAGCAAGCGCTGGAGAAAGGACCCCGACATGCCCGCTGCCTGGGAACGCCTCGTCCACCACCTCGACCGGCCCGGGGAGCCCGAGCCCGACGGCCCCGGCATCCTGAAGGGGCTCGCCAACGGCGACCTCGCCGTGGTCGTGCTCCGCGGCCTCTTCCCCCGGGAGGAGTTCGACGCGAACGTCCAGCGCGTCGTGCCACTCCTCGGGCAGGCCGCCACCACGCAGTACAGCAACGGCAGCCTGACCACCATCGGCCCGTTCCTGGCCAAGCATCTCGGCGCCGTGGACGCCTACTTCGAGGAGGCCGCCGCAGCCGCGCGGCTGACCTCCTCGATCGGCTTCGATCTGGCCGCGCGCACCCGCGCCCACCTCGCCGAGGTCCTCGGCCTCGACTCGTTCGACGCGGCCGTGGAGCCGGACGGCCGCCGCTACGCCGAGAACAACGTCCGTATCTACTCGGACGGCGTCCGCACTCCGCTCCACAACGACAACATGATGCGCGACGCGGCCGACACCGGCCTGCTCCTGCAGAACCTGCGCCACCACCTGAGCGTCGTCGTGTGCCTCCAGGAGTGCGAGGAGGGCGGCGAGCTGGAGATCCACCGCAAGACGTGGGCGCCCGAGGACGAGAGCTTCAAGGTCGTCCACGGTCTGGGCTACGACGACGCGGTCACCGGGGGCGCTCCCTCGCACCGATTCAAGCCGGAGGCCGGCGACGTCTATCTGCTCAACCCCACGCACTACCACTCGATCGAGGCGCCCCTCGGCACGGCGGACCGGGTCACCATGGGCTTCTTCTTCGGCTTCTTCGACGACGCCCTGACCGACGCCATCGCCTGGGTCTGAGAGAGAAGAGCTGCTGACGTGCGTAACCACGACGTCCTCGACGGCATCCGGCAGTCCGTCGAACAGGACGATATCGAGCTGATCCGCTTCCTGTGGGTCGACCACAACTCCGTCACCCGCGGCAAGGCCGTGACCCGGAGCGCTCTGCCCTCACGCATGGAGTCCGGCGTCGGCCTGGCCCGCACCCGGCAGGCGTCGAGCCTGCTGGACCTGGGTCAGCCGGTGCCCGGCTTCGATGCGGTGGGCGAGGTCCGGCTGATGCCCGACCCGGACTCGTATCTCCGGCTCCCGTACGCCCCGGGGGCGGCGGCCATGCTGTGCGACCTGGTGACCCTGGACGGCGAGCCGTGGGCCGCCTGCCCGCGTACCTTCCTCAAGGAGGCGCTGGCCTCGGCCGCCGACTACGCGGTGTTCGCCGCCTTCGAGCCGGAGTTCACCCTGTGCGCCGGGAAGCCGGAACCGGGCAGGTTCGACCTCCTCGACGACAGCCTGTGCTTCGACAACGAGGGCTTCGACGCCGCCAACGAGTTCTCCGTGGCCCTCGTGCGTGCCCTGCGCTCCCAGGGCATGGAGGTGGAGACGTACCACCCCGAATTCGGCCACGGCCAGCACGAGTTGACCCTTCGCTACGCTTCGGCCCTGCGTGCCGCCGACAACTACGTGTGGCAGCGGGCCATCACCCGCGGGCTCGCCCGTGAACGCGGACTCTGGGCCACCTTCGCGCCGGTCCCGCGCCCCGGGATGCGCGGCAACGGCAACCACGCACACCTCTCACTCTGGCAGCGCGGACCGGCGGGAGAGCCCGCCGTCAACCTCTTCTCCGATCCGTCGGACGACCTCGGCCTGTCCACCCTGGGACGCCACTTCATCGGTGGCCTCCTCGAGCACCTTCCCGCGCTCGTCGCCCTCACCAACGCGAGCGTCAACAGCTACCACCGGCTCCAGCCCGGCATGTGGTCGGGTGCCTTCGGCGGGTACGGGTTCGACAACCGCGAGGCGGCCGTCCGCATCCCCAGCCGACTGCGCGGCAGCGAGTCCGCCTCGACCAACATCGAGGTCAAGACGGTCGACTCGACGGCCAACCCGTATCTGGCGCTCGGAGCGCTGATCCACGCGGGGATGGACGGCGTGCGCCGCCGGCTCGACCCCGGCGAGCCGCTGGTCGAGGACCCCAACAAGCTCTCCGACCGCGAGCTGCGCGAGTGCGGGGTCAGGCCGTTGCCGAGGTCGCTGGAGGAGGCCGTGGACGCCCTGGAGCAGGACGAGTTCATGATGTCCGTCCTGGGGCCCGAGCGCCGCGTCCTGTATCCGGCCATCAAGCGGGCCGACGTCCGTGACATGAAGGACATGGGGTCCACCGCCGACTTCCTCACCCACACGATCAGGTTCTAGACGGCCGCGGACCGGACGTGCTTCGGCCCCGCTCTCCCGGGAGCGCGGCGCGCGCGCACCGCCCGGCCGGGGGGCGGGGGGGGGAGCCCCGGGGCGCCGCGCCGCGGGGGCGAACCCCCCCCGACGCCCG
>NZ_JBWKIS010000025.1:0-16878 GCF_056432625.1 Streptomyces sp. NPDC045026 | reverse complement strand
TCGTGGGCCCCCCCCCCCTAACCCCCCCCCACGACTAGCTTATCCCCGCGCCCCCGGCCCCGCAGGCGAGCCCCCCCCCCCCCCCGGGCCGGGGGGCCCCCCCCCACGTCCGGTCCGTGAGGCGGCCGGGTCAGCCGGTGAGCTCCGCGCGGCGGGCCAGGACCCGCCGGAAGGCCTCGGCGATGTCGTGCATGTCCTCTTCCTCGCCCAGCAGCGCGGCATGGTGGAACGTGAGGAAGGAGCCGGCGGCACGCTCGCTGACGGGCAGCGACCACCGGCCGGGGTCGAGCCGCTCCAGGTGGCCGGGGCCGATGTCGAACCTGCGGCGGGACGACGGGGCGTACAGCCGACTCGTGAAGAGCGGCTGGTACACAGGGCGCACGTGGAGTCCCAGTTCGGCGGTCAGGGCCTGGGCGACGGCCGCGGAAGCGGCGCCGTCACGCACCTCTTCGGGCAGCTCGACCGCGTACCCGAAGTAGGTGCGCCGGGTCGTGCCCGGGGATGTGTCCTGCGGGCACAGGTCCTGCTCGGCCAGGAGCCGGTCGAGCAGGACCGCGTTGGCCCGGCGGGTGCTGTTCTGCGCGTCGAGGGTCTTCAACTGCGCGATGAGCAGCGCGGACTGGAACTCCGACAGGCAGCGGTTGCTGCCCATCAGCTCGCCCGTCTCCACGAGTTCGGGCGCTCCCGGAAGCGGCGGCCGTGCCGCCCGGCAGCGGCCGTCGGCCCGCAGGTGCTCGATGCGTCGGGCCAGGGCCGGGTCGTCGGTGACCGCCGCTCCGCCCTCGCCGCTGGTGAGCACCTTGGTGTGGTGCATGCTGAAGGTGCCGACGTCGCCGAGGGTGCCGACCTTGAGGCCCTTGTACGTTGCCCCGTGGGCCTGGGCGCTGTCCTCGATCAGCGCGAGGCCGTGCCGGTCGGCCACCGCGCGCAGCGCGGTGAGGTCGGCCACGGCCGAGTACAGGTGCACCACCACGACGGCCCTCGTCGCCGGGGTGATCGCCGCCTCGACCGCGGCCGGATCCAGGCACAGCGTCCGCGGGTCGACGTCCGCGAACACCGGTACGGCGTTGACCCCGACCACCGTCGAGGCCGAGGCCGCCCAGGACAGGGCGGGCACGATCACCTCGTCGCCCGCCCCGACGCCGCACGCCTCAAGGGCCGTCATCAGTGCCGCCGTTCCGCTGGCGGTGGGGACGCAGTGGCCGACGCCGAGGTACGCCGCGAAGTCGCCGGCGAAGCGCTGCTCGTACGTCGCAACGCCGCCGTACGGGCTGGCGATGGACCACCGGCCCGAGTGCAGCACCTCAAGGAGGGCGGCGTCCGCGCCCGGGGCGGGCTGCGGCCAGCGCGGCCAGGCCCGGCCGGCGCGCACCGGTCGCCCACCGCGCACGGCCAGGGCCGCGCCCGTCACAGCAGACCTCGAACGGTGCCGCCGTCCACGCCCCAGACCGCACCAGTGACGAACGAGGCCGCCTCCGAGGCGAGGAACGTGATGACCCGGGCGACCTCGTCCGGGGTGCCCATCCGCCCGAGGGGCAGCTGGCGCTTGCTCATCTCGTACTCGACGGCCTGCTTGGCGTCCCGGCCGTGGACGTTCCCGAGAGTGTCGGCGAAGCCCCCCGGCCGGGTCCACAGCGGGGTCCACACGGGGCCCGGGGCGACGGCGTTCACGCGGACGGCCGGTCCTTCGGACAGCGCCAGGCTCTTGGTCAGGCTGAGCAGGGCGACCTTGGAGACCTGGTAGTCGGCGGGTCCGGCCTCCGGCTGGCGGGCGAGGTCGGAGGCGTTGGTGACGATGCTGCCGTGACCGCGCTCCCGCATCCCGGGCAGGACCAGCCGAACGGCCCGTACCGCGCTGAGGAAGTTGATCTCGAAGGTGTCCAGCCAGTCCTGGTCGGAGAGTTCGTCGAACGTGCGGGCGCGGCACTGGCCGACGTTGTTCACCAGCACGTCCGTGTGCCCGTCGAAGCCGGCGAGCAGGGTGGTGAACGCCTCCGTGACGCCGTCGGCGGTGCCGAGGTCCGCCGTCACCGCCGTCACGTCGGCGCCGAGTTCGCCCAGCTCCTTGGCGAGCAGGCCGAGTGCCTCGGCGTCGCGGTCCACCAGGCCGAGCCGGGCACCCTCCCCGGCCATCGTGCGCGCCGTTTCGGCTCCGATGCCGCTCGCGGCACCGGTGACGATCGCGGTCCGGCCGTCGAGTCCGAGCTTCATACGACGGCCACCTCCGTGCTGATCAGCCGGAGCGGTCCCGTCCCAGGGTCGCTCGTCACGGTGAAGGCGAGCCCAGGGGTGATCGCGACGGACAGGCCCGGACCGCCCGGGTACTCCGTGCCGTCCACGGAGATCACGGCGGAGCCCTCCAGGACGTGCAGCACGATGCTGCGGTCGGCCGGCACCTTCTCGTCGAGCTGTCCGCCGTCCGATGTCTCGACCAGCCGGAACCGCTGCCAGTCCCCGGTGAAGTACGGGGTGAGGTCGACCTCCGCCGACCGGTACCCCTCGCGGGGTGCCAGCAGAGCGGGCACGTGCAGGTGGGCGGGGTGCGCCGCCGGGCCCTCGCCCGGGAAGACCTCGGTGACGAAGAAGTGCATGTCCTCGTCGCCCCGGTTGGCAATGGAGTGGGAGGAGCCGATCGGAGTGGTGATCAGATCGCCGGCCCGGGCCTCGATCTCCACGCCGTCCATCGTGACGACGGCGTGGCCCTTGACGATGAAGTAGATCTCCTCGGTGCGCAGGTGCACGTGCTCGCCGACGGAGGCTCCCGGCTCGATGACCACGTACTCGACGCAGTTCCACTCGCCTTCCAGGTGCATGCCGTTCATCAGCATCTTCCACCGGCAGACGCCCTCGCCGCCGACCTGGCGATGGGTGACGGCCGGTCCCGAGATGTCGTTGGCGATCGGTCCGAAGGGGCGGCGTTCGCCGCGGACCACGGTGGCCATCAGGCACCCACCAGCGCCGGACGGCCGCCGAGCACCGACTCGATGCCTATCTGTACGGTGCGCTCGTCGACCTGGGTGATCTGGTTGCCGCCGGGCCGGTGTGGCCGGCCGAGACCCTCCAGGAGAATCAGGTCGCAGACGCCGCTGCGGCCGGGGACGTAGCCCCGCTTGTTGTCGAGGCGGACGATGTCGAGCACGGACGCGGCGTCCAGCTCCTGGGGCAGCACGGTCGGGGCGCCGTTGAGTTCGAGGAGCTTCAGGTGAGCCGCCTCGTCGGAGCGGTCGAGCAGTCCGAGTTCACGCGAGACGCGTGCGGCCACCAGCATGCCGATGCCGATGGCGTATCCGTGGCGCAGCCGGCCGCCGGTGAGCAGTTCGGCGGCGTGTCCGACGGTGTGCCCGTACTCCAGGATCAGGGCCTCGCCCTTCTCGTTGGCGTCGTGGCGCATCACCCGGGTCTTGGCGTCGACGCACAGGCCTATGAAGCGGCCCATCACGTCCGGCGTGTAGCGGGCGTCGCGGCGCAGTAGTCCGGCGACCTCGTCGTAGCGCTCCGGCACGATGCCGAGCACGTTCTTGGTCATCTCGCAGAGCGCGGACCGGATCTCGTCGGCCGGCAGCGAGTCGAGGAAGTCCAGGTGGTTCCAGACGAACACGGGGGCGTGGAAGGTGCCCAGGTGGTTCTTGCCGTAGCTGGAGTTCACCGCCTGCTTGAGGGAGAGCACCGAGTCGGACATGCCGAGCAGGGTGGTGGGCATGTGCACGAGCCGGATGCCGCGAAAGACGAGGGCGGCGAGCAGGCCCGCGATGTTGCCGACCGTGCCGCCGCCGAGGGCGACCACGACCGAGCGGCGGGTGATGCCGTCGCGGAGCGCCTCCTCGGCCAGCCGGTCGAGGGTCGTGAGGCTCTTCTGCGCCTCGTCGGCCTTGGCTTTCAGCACCCGGGTGGGCGCGAGCGCGGCCAGGTGCATCTCGGTCTCGGCGACCAGGTGGGCCGGCAGCCCGGCGTCCGCCACGAGCACGAACCGGTCCGCCTCGAGCGCCGCGAACCGGGCACGCAGATCACTCCACGCGCTCTGTCCGTGGCGTACGTGGAAGTCGTAGCGGACGTCGCCGAAGCGGACCTCGCGATCGAGGCCGATGGTGTTCTCCGACAGGATGGTCACGTCTTCTCCTGGAATCGATCAAGAGGTGTCAACAACGGGCGGGGAAACGCCGAGCCGGCCCGGCCTGGTGACGGGACGTCGCCAGGCCGGGCTTCAAGAAAGGGATTCGGAGGCGGGACCGGATCACATGGTCTGGGCGCCGGCGCCGAACTCCGTGGTGTTGCCGCGGATGGCGTAGCCCGGCAGGCCGTCCGCGCCGACGGTCGTCGGGCCGGCGACGGTGACGCGCTCGCCGCGCCGGTGTTCGGTGTAGTCCTTGACGGCGTAGTGCAGGGTCGCCTGGTTGTCCCAGATAACGAGGTCGCCCTTGCGCCAGCGCCAGCGCACCGTGTGCTCCGGGAGGGTGGCGTACTCGGTGAGGGCGCGCAGGACGTCCCGGCCGGCCTGGGGGCTGTAGCCGACGACGCGACGGGCGAACCCACCGAGCATCAGCGCCTTCTCACCGGTCTCCGGGTGCACGCGCACCGCGGGGTGCTCGGCGGTGAACACGTTCTTCAGGTAGCTGTCCTTCACGTCGCCGTCGTACGTGGCGTCCGTGAAGTCGGAGTCGTTGCTGTGGATCACGCGGAGGCCGTCGGCGAGCTTGCGCAGCCCCTCCGGCAGGTTGCGGTACGCCAGGGCGGTGTCGGCCCACAGCGTGTCGCCGCCGACCGGGGGGCAGACCACGTTGTGCAGGATGGCGAACGCCGGGGGGTTCTCCATGTAGGTGAAGTCGGCGTGCCAGTAGTTGGCGCGCGTCCCCTCGCCCATGGAGTCCATCTCCCGCAGGTGCGGGTAGCCCTCGGGACCGCCGTAGATCGGGTGCCCGAGGGTCAGCGTGCCGAGGCGACGGCCGAACGCGACGAGCTGGTCGTAGGAGAGGTCCTGTTCGCGCAGGAAGATGACCTTGTGGGTCAGCAGGGCCTGGCGCACCTCGGCGACGACCGCCTCCGACAGCTCCTGCGCGGCGTTCACGCCGCGGATCTCGGCACCGATGTTGGCGGTCACGCGGGCGATCTCGACGCCGGTGTGCTCGCGGGTCAGGGTCTCGGTCACTTCATCGTCTCCTTGTCGTCGACTGCGTCGTCTTGCGGTCCAGCGGTGGGGGTTGGGGGAGGTAGAGGGGTGGCGGGAGGTCGGAGAGAGGGGCCTCAGGCGGTCGGGCCGGCGAGGATCGCGTCCAGGAGCTTCGCGGCGCCGTCGGGGTAACGGACCACGTCGGTGGCCGGCAGGCCGGTGGCCGCCTCGATCTTGGCGATCTCCTCACGTGCCTGCTCGTCCGAGAGGTTGCGGGTGATCAGCGAGATGCCGACGATCGGGCAGCGGCCCTCCGGCCACACCCAGCTCGCGCCCTCCGCGTGCATCTCGATCGAGCGCTCCAGGGACGGCAGCGGGAAGTCCGGCAGCAGCTTGATGGCCGGGCGGCTCAGGTCGTGGCAGAGGATCAGGGAGTCGGCGCGGCTGCCGTGCATCAGGAACAGCGGCCCGCCGGAGCCCCGCGGGTGGTTCAGCGCGCCCTGCCCCTCGACCAGGACGAGGTCGCTCTCCTCGACAGCGGCGAGGGTCTCCTCCTCGATGATCTTGGCGACGTAGTCGACCATGATCGCGTCGATCGAGACGCCCCGGCCGGTGATCATGGTGCCGATCTGTCCGGTGGCCACGAACTTCGGACCGAGGTCGCGGCGGATCGCCTCCTTCTCGATCTCGAGCATCGTGGTCATCTTGCCGATGCCGCAGTCGGTGCCGACCGTGAGCACGGTCCGCGAACCGGGGCGGTGCGTCGCGATCTCGAACACCGGCTTGCCGTCCGGCTGGAACTCGACGGTGTAGCGCTCCTTGGGCTCCCGGCGGACGTCCCAGAGCCTGGCGCCGGTGCGCTCGGCAGCGGCCCGGATCTCCTCGTCCTCCTCCAGCATGGTGTGCAGGCCGTTGATCACGTCGAGGCCCTTGCCAACCGCGTCGAGGACCAGGACCCGCCAACTCGGCGTCAGGATGCCGCCGGTGGGCTCGGCGCCCAGCAGGACCGCGTCCGGCTGGAAGGCCATCGCGGCCTCGACGTCCGCCACGATCGGGATCCCGGTGCCGAGGCCCTGCCCGACCGCGTCGCCGGTGTCCCGGCCGGCGTTGTGCCGGTCGACCACGCAGATGACCCGGTCGGACCGGTAGCGCAGGATGCCCATCAGGGTCTTGGCCGGGCTGGGGGTGATCTCGTCCTCGGCGAGGATCGCGATCCGCTTCAGGTGTTCCATCTCAATGCCCTTCGTCGGGTCGTACGGGGGTGGTTCGGGCTCGTGCCAGAAAGAGGCCGGCGCCGGCCAGCGTGGCCGCGCCGAGCGCGAGCCAGTACCAGTCGCTCGCGCCGTGGTGGTAGCAGGCCAGGAAGACGGCTCCGCCGGACAGCGATCCGAGGGCCTCGCCCGTGGTCAGCGAGACGCCCTGGAAGTTGGAGGAGGTAAGGGGGGAAACGTTGGTCAGGCGGTTGAACGCGATGCTGACCATCGGGCCGAACAGCATCTCGGCGAACGCGAACACCGCCACGGCCACGGCCGCCCCGGCAACGACCGGCAGGCCGACGCCCAGCAGCACGATCCCGGCGCCGAAGGCGATCACCGCGAGGGCCAGCAGGGTGAGCGGCGCCGTGCCGGCCCGCAGCCTCCGGTTCGTCAGCACGGTCACCCAGGACTGGAACAGCACGATGAGGATCGGAGGCCCGCCGAGCAGCACCGCGCGGAGCATCGCGGGGTCGACCGCCAGGGCGACGAAGAGCGCGAACGCGGAGTAGAACTGCCCGTAGGCGAAGGCCCCGACCCCGGTGAGCGCGAGCGCGTGCAGACACTCGGGATCGCGCAGCATACGCAGCCGGGCGCGGACCCCTTCCGTGCGCCGCGTCGTGCCCGGTGGTCGCAGCCCGAACGGCAGGCCGACGAGGAGCGTCACGGCCGCGGCCAGGTAGGCGATGGCGACGAAAGCGAGCAACGACCGGTTGTCACTGGAGACGTAGAGCACTCCGGCAATGAACGGACCGAGCGCGGCGGCGGCATTGGTAGCGATCTGCACGATGCCGTAGACGGTGTTGCGGGCCGGCTCGGCGGTGAGGCTCTCGGCGACCAGCACCCGGACGAGCACGCCGTGGACGCTGTTGCCGAATCCGGCCAGGCACAGCGCGAGCAGCACCAGCTCCGGGCGGGTGGTGAAGGCCAGGGCGCCGAACCCGGCGCCCGAGCAGACCATGCCCGCCGCCATCGTCACGGCGTACGGCAGTCTCGGCAGCCAGCGGCTGACCGCCAACGACGACAGGCCCACGCACATCAGGAACGCGAACATGTGGAACCCGGCGGCCGACGTGCTGCCTCCGCTCCCCCGGGCCAGCATCACGGCAAGGACCGGCATCAGGGAGAACTTGCCGAACTGGCAGAGCAGGTAGTTGACACCGAGGGTGCGCCGCAGCGTCGTCTCGCTCAACCTGAGTGCGGGACCGGCCCGTTCGACCGTCTCAGTCATCGTCGTCGCTGTCATCGTCGTCGCTGACACCGTCGTCATTGGCATCGTCGTAGCTGTCCGTCCGCTCGTAGCCGACGAGCCGGGACAGGTCGTTCTCGCGGCTGATGCCCTCGTCGGACGCCCGGCGCAAGGGCTCCGCCGCCGACCGTGGCGTCACGGTGAAGACGAGACCCGCCACGCCCTTTGCGGCATTGGCCTCCGCCTCCGCGGGGGTGGCCCCGGTGGCGATCACGTACGCGGCCCGGTCGCCCGACCAGCGCACCGGCCCGATGTGCGCGCCGACCTCGTGGAGGACGTTGAGTTCCGTCACGGCCGGATCGGCGCGGACCTCGTCCTGTCCGGTCACCGCCGTCAGTTCGCCGCAGGGGGCCTCGGCGAACCTGATCGCCGACGCGCGCAGCGCCGGCGGCGGTCCGGCCAGAGGTTCGGCCAGGCCCAGCGCCCACGCCACGCTCAGCGCTTCCATGTCCACCCCGTAGGCGAGGCGCACCAGTTCGTTGATGCGGTCGCCGCCGCGGCGGCAGTGCCCTTCGACGATCCGCGGACCGGCGGCGGTCAGCTTCACCTCGACGTGGGACGGCCCGTCGGTCAGGCCGACCGCGTCCAGGAACGCCTCGACCAGCTCGACCACAGCGGTGACGACGGTCTCGTCCTGCTCGGCGGGAATGGTGTGCCCGGCTTCCACGAAGCCGTCGCCGGTCAACTTGTCGGTGAGCGCGAGCACGACGTGGCGGCCGGCGAAGGTGAACGACTCGACGCTGATCTCGGGTCCTTCGAGGTACTCCTCCAGGAGGAAGGCACTCGCCCCGCTGTCGGCGAACCGCTCGGCGATCTCGTCCAGCCGCTCCGGCTCGCCCAGTTCCACCCCGAAGCTGCCGGTCGCCGAGACCGGTTTGGCGATGAAGGGAAAGCCGTGCTCGGCGCCGAACGCGCGCAGATCGTCCGCCGTCCGCCCCAGGGCGGCCGCCACCGGACTCACTCCGCGCTCGGCGAGCGCTGTGCGCATGGCCCACTTGTCGGTGACTAGGCGGACCGTTTCGTGGCGCGGCCCGCGCAGACCCAGCCGATCGTTGAGGGCGGCGAGCGACAACAGCGCGTGCTCCTGAATGCTCACGACCGCGTCGAACGGCCGGAACGCGTGCAGATGCTCGATGAGGTCGACGAACGCCGGCTCGGTGTAGTCGGTCAGCAGGGTCACGACCGGAGCGGCGGCCTCGGCGGGCCGGACACGGTCGGGGCGCTGCGCCCACCACACCTCGGCTCCCAGCTCGACGGCCGCGGCGACCAGGGTCTGCTGATCGCCCAGGACCAGTACACGGGGCTTCATGGCAATAACCCTGCCAGAACCTTGCCTTGATAGGCAATGGTCTCAGGGAAAATTGCCAATCGAGTCGATGCAATCACCCACCAAAGCACGTCCTGACCTGGCCATCATCCCGCCCTACATGGGCAGTTGACGAGGTGAAAGCCATGTAGAACGTTGGCAATATCTTGCCAAGAGTGTGCCTGACTCGTACGCTCAGGCCTTGCTCCGCCTCACGCTCTGCCTGCATCCCCTGGTCCCGGAGAAGAAGAATGACGACGTCCATACAGAACGAGGATCTGAGTCTTGACTTCAACAGACTCGACCCCGGAGTGCGGAAACAGCTGAGAGCGCTGTGCACCGTCGACAACCACCACGCCCTGCTCGCCCTGCTCGGCGACTATCTGCTGGTGGCCGCGTCGATCTACGCGTGCGTCGGCGTCTCCTACTGGTTCTATCCGCTCGCCATCGTGCTCATCGGCTCCACTCAGCGGGCCTTCGTGAACCTGCTGCACGAGTCCTCGCACAAGGTCCTCGCACGCAGCGGGCGGCTCAATCTCGTCCTCGGCACCGTGTTCTCGGGTTACCTGGTGCTGCACATGTACAACCCGTACCGGAACTCCCACATCGGCTTCCACCACCGGTTCCTCGGCGACCCGGAGAAGGACCCCGACTACCAGTTCCACAAGGACATCGGCATCTACGACCACCAGGTCTCCGACGCCCGGTTCTTCGCCCGCAACATCGCCTCGGCACTGCTGGGTCTGCGCACCCTCCAGTACGTCACCTACGTCGTGCGCGACCGCATCCTCTTCAACCAGAACGTCGCGGTGTCGATGCCGATCCGGCAGAGCACCGAGCGCGTCCTGCTCCTCGTGCAGTGGGCCGCAATCGCCGGGGTGTGCGCCTGGCAGGGCTGGCTGCTCCACCTGGTGCTGTTCTGGTTCGTGCCCCTGTTCACCACGGCCGTCGCGATCGGCTGGCTGTCGGAACTGGCGGAGCACTACCCCCTGCCGGAGAGCGAGTCCCGGCAGAAGCTGATGACCCGCAACCGGCACGGCTGGGCCATCGAGCGCTTCCTGCTCGGCCGGCACCACGACAACTACCACCTGGTGCACCACCTCAACACCGGGGTGCCGTTCTGGAACATGAAGCGTGCCCACCAAGTGCTGCTCCAGGACCCCGGCTACGCCCGCTGGGACGGTCTGTGGGCAGGCGTCCTCACCCGCACCCGGGGCCGGAAGAACCAGGAGACGCTGCTGAGCTACGCGTCGAAGTACCGCCGCTGGCGCCGCCTCGGGGGCGATCCCGCGCAGATCGACAACGGCGGCTCCTTCGCCGAGGCCGCAGCTCTCGCCCGGCTCCTATGACCAGCTCAGGCCTCGCCACAGTCCTCACCCCATCGACCGACGAAGGAGTTCCGCGCATGCCCGTGCACCTCAACACCGCGGGCGCCGGCCTGATGCCCGCCGCGGTGGTGGACACCATGAGCGCCCACCTGGCGGAGGAGGCCGCCGAGGGTGCGTACGAGACGGAGCTGCGCCACTCGGACACTCTGGAGAAGGGCGTGTACGAGGCGCTGGCCGCCGTGCTCGACGCACCGGTCGACGACCTGGCCCTCTTCGACAGCGCCACCCGCGCCTGGAGCTCCGTCGTCGGCGCCCTGCGCCTCACCGACGCCGACCGCGTCTGGATCACCCCGTACGAGTACGCCGGCAGCCTCATCCTGTGGACCGAGCTGCGCCGACGCACCGGTCTACGCGTCGAGGTCATCCCCCTGACCCCGTCCGGGGACCTCGACCTCTGCTGGATGCGCCGCAACATCCGCGAGGACGTGGCCGCCGTCTCCGTCCCGCACGTCCCCTCCGGCTGCGGAATCGTGAACCCGGTGGAGGAGATCGGCCGCATCCTCGCCCCGTGGCCCTGCCTCTATCTCGTCGACGCCTGTCAGTCGGTCGGCCAACTCGAGGTCTCCGTACGGAGGATCGGCTGCGACCTGCTCACCGGCGCGGGCCGAAAGTTCCTGTGCGGGCCGCGGGGCACCGGATTCGCAGCCGTCGGACCGCGTCTGCGGACCGCCGCCGCGCCCGTCTTCCACGACCTCCACGTCGCCGACATGACGTCGGCCGACGGCTACGAGATCCACACCGACGGCGCACGGCGCTTCGAGTACGCGGAGCGGTCGGCGGCCGCCGTCCGGGGACTCGACGAGGCGCTCCGCCACCACCTGGCCCGCACGGACGGGCCCGGCACCGGACACGACGCCCGTGCCGCGGTACGGGACGCCGTCGCCGGCCTGCCCGGCACCCGGCTGATCGACCCCGGGACCCGGCACGCCTCGATCGTCACCTTCGTCTGCGAGCAGCTGCCCGCGGCACGGATCCGCGACGAGCTCGCCGCCCGCGGCGTCAGCGTCTGGGTGGCCCAGGGCAACCACACACCGCTCTACCTGCCCGGACAAGGCGTCGACCACGGTGTGCGCGTGTCACCGCACCACTACACCTCGCCCCAGGACACCGAGGTGTTCGCCCGAGCACTACGAGAAGTGATCCGATGAAGGTCACCGAGGGAGATCCCATGCCCCACCCTTCCCGCACAGAACAGATCGACAAGGACGCCGTCCGGGCGCTCGCGGACGAGCGGATCGACTGGCGCTTCAAAGGACTCCCCGTGTCGGCCGAGGGCAGCACCGTCGCCGAGGTGGCGGCCCGCCGGCTCAACGTCTTCGACGACGGCTTCGTCGGCCCGCTCATGACCATCGACGCCGACGCCCTCGACCACAACGTGGAAGTCCTGGCCAAGTGGTGCACCGAACGCGGCGTCGAGCTCGCCCCGCACGCCAAGACGACCATGGCCCCGCAGCTCTGGGAACGCCAGCTCGACGCCGGATCGTGGGGCCTGACCGCCGCCAACACCGCCCAGCTGCGCGTGTATCGCCACTTCGGCGTCTCCACCGTGCTGTTCGCCAACGAACTGGTGGACGCCCCGTCGCTGCGCTGGGTCACCGAGGAGCTGGACCGCGACCCGTCCTTCCGGTTCATCTGCTTCGCCGACTCGCCCGCCGTCGTGGACCGGATGCACGAAGTCCTCATGGCGCAGCGGCCCGCGCCGTCCCGGCCCGTCGAGGTCATCGTCGAGCTGGGCCGGACGGGCGGCCGCGCCGGAGCCCGTACCGTCGAGGACGCCCTCGCCACCGCGCGTGCCGTCGCCGCGAGCCCCGCACTGCGCCTGGTCGGCGTCGGCGGCTACGAGGGCGTCCTGGTCAACGACCCCTCGCCGTACAGCCTCTGTGTGATCGACGGCTTCCTGGACCGGCTGCGCGAGGTCACCACCCTTCTCCATGACGAGAGCCTGTTCGAGACCGACACCATCGTGGTCACCGCGGGCGGCAGCTGCTTCTTCGACCAGGTGGCCGACGCTCTCACCCGGCCCTGGAAGCCAGGGATGAACGTCGTGCCGGTGCTGCGCAGCGGCTGCTACATCGCCCACGACGACGGCTTCTACCGGTGGATGTCTCCCTTCTCCCGAGACGGCGACACCGAGCGGAAGCTGCGCCCCGCGCTGCACGCCTGGGGCAGGGTGACCTCGATGCCCGAGCCGGGCCTGGCCCTCGTCACGGCCGGCAAGCGCGACCTCTCCTTCGACGCCTGGCTGCCCGAGCCGCAGGCCGTCCGCCGCGACGACGGTTCGTCGCAAGAGCTGCGCGACTGCGTCGTCAGCGCCGTCAACGACCAGCACGCCTTCATCCGCCTCGCACCCGGCAACGACGTCCGGATCGGGGACTGGGTCCGCCTCGGCCTCGCCTTCCCTTGCACGGCCTTCGACAAGTGGCAGCTGATCCCGGTGACGCGTGGCGAGACGGTCATCGACTTCGTCCGTACGTTCTTCTGATGCCCGGACGCGCGGCTCTCAGGCAAGGGCGTCGGCTGCTCGCGGCCCTGTACACCGCCGTGGTCGGCCCCGAACGGGCCGTGCTCGCCGACCCCACCGCACCACCCGCGCCGAGGCCCGAGGGGCTCCGGCGCTGGGTGAACCAACGGACCCCGTGACCACACCTCAGGTGCCGGTCACGAAGTCCCCACGAACCGGTCCCGTCCGTCCGCCGCAACCCCCGCGCGGTGGTCGGGCGGGACCACTCGTCTTTTCCCGATACGCGATCGGCAGTTCCGGCACGTAGTGGTCAGGTCCAGGCAGTCCTGCGGAGCCCGCTACGGCGGTGCTGTCGACCCTGAGCTTGCTGAGGGCTCCACCGCTGGGTGACCAGCCGCAACAAGGCCCCGGGGCGGCCAGGGGTTTCGGCCAACCGGTGCGCCCTTCTGTGAGGGCGGCGAGCCGGCCGCCCTCGCCGGCCTGGTCAGCGTCGGCATCGGCATCGGCCTCATCCCGGCCGTGGCCCGCGGTGCCGACATCAGCGCACCGTGCGCATGGATCGGCATTGACGACCCCGCCTGCCGTTGCACCCTCACCTTGCACCGGGCCACCGACAGCCAACTCTCGACGGCCGCCCGGCTGATGCACACCACCTCGCCACCTGGCCCTGGAACGCCACAGGCCACACAGGCCACCAGCAGCCAGGCAACCAGCAGCAGGGATGACGCACCCGCTGCCCGGCCCAGGTGCGGCGAGCCGCCCGGGCCCTGAGGCCGGACGGCATGCTGGGCCGCGCCGTAGGAGACGAGTAACTGTGCCTGGTTTGTGGGGCGTTGCCGATGACCGATGTGGCCCCGCAAGTCAGACTTTCCTTGCTGTCCGGCTTCGAGAATCACACCATTCCAAGCCGGGCGACCCCAACGTCACCGGGCTGGACCCACCGCTGAATCAGATCAACGCCGAGAACCTGGCCGCGGCCCACCCCTCCCCCTCAACACCGGACGACCTTGCCGCAGTCGCCGTCGTCCACGTGCAGTACGCGCTCGATCACCCGGCCATGTTCCGGGCGATGTTCGCCGAGCCCTGCGATCCGGCCGGTGAGGAGCGGGTCGCCGCGACCGCCGTCATCACCGAGTACGTCCAGGGCAACGTCCGCGACGCGTTCCCCGGCGCGGACGATGCGGGCGCGCTGTCGACCGTGGTGTGGGCTCTCGTCCACGGCCTGGCGTTCCTGCACCTCGACGGCAAGCTCGACAGCTCCACCCCCGAGGTGGTCGCCGACCAGGTGCGCGCCGCCGTGCATGCACTGTTCACCGTGTCCCCGGCGATGTCACAGGCGGCAGCCGCGCCTGCCAAGGAGGCGACGGTCCAGCTCAGCGACAGGTGAGCTGGTGGCGCCGGTCACCGGTCACCGGTCACCGGCGAAGTGGGCGCGCTCGTTGAACGTGTCTCTGTCCGGAGTTCCGTGAATCCCCAGTTCAGGGCTGCCCGTGGTGCGTGAACTCCAGGCTGTACCCATCGGGGTCGAGGACGTTGGCCGCGTAGTACCCGGGGGCGAAGTAGGGGCGGTCCCCGGGTGCGCCGTTGTCGGTCGCGCCGGCCGCGATGGCCGCCGCGTACGCCGCGTCGACCACCTCCTTCGAGGATGCGCTGAAGCCGACGTGCGTGCCTGCCGTGGTGGCGCCTTCGCGCAGCCAGAACGTAAAAGCCATACCGGCGCCGAACCCCTTGAGGTCGCCGACCCACTCCGGGGCGGTCGAGCCGTCGTAGTCGATCAGCTTGCTCATGCCGAACGGCTTCAGAGCCTGGTTGTAGAACTCGACGGAGCGGTCCATGTCGCTCACGTTCAGGAAAACATGGTCGATCATGTCTCATTTCCTCTCTAAAGTGCCGGAGACATCTAGAAGGTAGCGACGGACCAGGACAGGATCGGTCCTGGACCCGTGCCTAGGATCGGAAATGTGACTGCGACCTCAGCCCGCCTGCTGCGCATGCTCGCGGTGCTGTCCAGTCGGCCCTCGTGGACCAACGCCGAGCTGGCCGAACGGCTGGACGTCACCGAACGGACCGTGCGCCGCGACATCGCCCGCCTGCGCGAAGCGGGATACGGCATCGACTCGGAAGGCGGCCCGTACGGCGGCTACCGGCTGGGCCCCGGCAAACACACGGTGCCCCTGACTCTCGACGACGAGGAAGCTCTCGCGGTCTTCGCCGCGCTGCGCGAGTCCCCAGGCGACGACCCCGCCGCCATCTCGGCGCTGCTCAAGCTCAGGCATCTGCTGCCGGCGCGGGTCATCGAGCGACTCGACGCCGTGGACAGCAGCTCCGTCGACATCGTGCAGGCCGAACGCGGCCGAGTCGCCGTCCCCCTCCTGTTCGACCTCGCGGCCGCCTGCCACCGCGGGGAACGGCTCACGCTCACCTACCGCGATACCCAAGGCGCCGAGACCCGCCGGCAAGTCGATCCCCATCGGTTGGTGCGCAGCCCGAACCGCTGGTACCTGGTCGCTTTCGACATCGCCAAACAGCAATGGCGGACGTTCCGCGCGGACCGAGTCATCGCCGCTCATACGACGGGGGTGACCGTCGAGCTCGACGACCGGCCGGACGCCGCCGACATGGTGGCGAAGATGCTGGTGAGCGACTACCCGTACTACGCGACCGTACGCATCGCCCTGCCGCTGGCGCAGGCCCGCCAGCTGGTTCCGCCGAACATGGGCAGCTGCCGGGCCGACGGTCCGGACGCCACCTACGTCACCATCGGCGGGGCCACCCCCGACGGCCTCGCCGCCGCACTGTTCCGTCTACCGACACCGCTCCACCTCGACGCATCCGACGAGGTCTGCCAGGCGGTCCGCCGTCGAGCAGCGCAACTCATCGACACTGCTCAGCACACCACGGAGCGACGCCACAGACACCCTTGACGAGCCGTCACGGCCCCACACACTCGACGAGCGGACGGCCCCCGGCCGCCTGGTGGGACGCCTTGGTCAGTGGCAGGACGCGGCCGGCGTCTTCGGCGTCGTAGCTGACCGGCAGCGTGACCATGTTCATGTGGTCGGGGCTGATGCCCTTCAGGTCCTTGGCCAGGCCGAGCAGTTTGTCCGCGGACGCGAGACCGGAGTCGGCGCCCACGGTCTTGGTCGCGGTGTCGGCGAGCTCGTACGCCTTGGCGGGGTTGCCGACCACGTCGATCGATTCGGCGCGGTGGATCAGTGCCTTGATGAAGGTCTGCTGGAGCTGGATGCGGCCCAGGTCGCTGCCTTCGCCGACGCCGTGCCGGGTCCGCACGAGCGCCAGAGTCTGCTCACCCTTGAGGGTGTACTTGCCGGCAGTCAGGGGCTGACGACGGAGGCCATTTTGTGGCTCTTGTCGACGTGCAGCACCATCGCCGTGTCCGAGCGGGCGCCGGTGACGCTCTTGCCGTACTAGCCGTGTGTACCGGCGCGTGAGTCGGAGCCGAGGAGGAGGATGTTCATCGACCCGTCGTGGCCCGCGTCCGGGCGATTCTTGCCCAGGGCAGCGTTGATGTCCGCGCCCTGGAGATTCCCGTTCAGGTGCGACCAGGCGTAGGCGACACCGCCGCCGCCGACGAGGACGGCTCCGAGCGCGGTGTACGTGATGACGCGCAGCCGCCTGGTTGAGGGCGTGCGCCGTTCGTCTCCGCTGGTGTGCGGCATGGGCGCTGCCCTCCGTTCGAGGGTTGAGATGTGCCGTGGATCAGTTGAGGCGTGTACTTACGACGGCTCAGTACGCGGAGTTGACGTTGTCGATGGAGCCGTAGCGGTTGGCGGCGTAGTTGGCGGCCGCGGTGATGTTGGCGACCGGGTCCGTCAGGCTCTTCGAGGTGCCGGCAACGTGGTAGGCGTCGAAGGTCGGCTGAATGACCTGCAGCAGACCCTTGGACGGGGTGCCGTTGACCGCGTTCACGTCATAGCCGTTCACGGCGTTCGGGTTGCCGGAGGACTCACGCATGATGTTGCGGTGCAGGCCCTCGTAAGAGCCGGGGATGCCCTTCTGCTTCATGATCTTGAGGGCGTCGTTGATCCAACTGTCGACATCGTTCCCGCCGGTCGCCTTGTTGGCCGAGACCGAGGAAGCGGCCTTCGGCGCCGCG
>NZ_JBWKIS010000024.1:0-147754 GCF_056432625.1 Streptomyces sp. NPDC045026 | reverse complement strand
GTGCCACGACGCGTGGGATGTCGGCCGCGTCGCCCGGCCCGGCGCTCTGGCAGGGCCGAAGATCACTGCGCCATGATGATCGGCTGTGCTGCTACAACTGGCGTACCTGGGTGTGACGAACGCGTTCGCGATGCTGCGACTGCTGCCGATGAGTGAACAAGAGAAGACCGTCGAGATCCTGGCGTTACGCCATCAGCTCTCGGTGCTGGAACGGTGTCGGCGCCTGAGTAATTCCCCCACATGGGCAGGTTGAGCACTGCGTAATTCCCCCACTGGTTGCGGCGGGTGACGGGCCGCCCGACTGGAGAGTGTGGGGCTGGTCCGGTCGGTCAAGGGCGCCTACGGCGGCGCTTCGCGCTGGGCATGCGCCCACCCTGGACAGCCCTGACCAGCCTGAACGACGGTCTGGCTATCGGGCGGCCCGAGAGTCCTGGCGCCGCGGGAGACGAGGAGCAGCTCCCCTGCGCTCCGGGGCGCGACGGAGGCAGCTCCTCCATCCCCAGGTCCCATTCCATGAACTTTCCCCGGGGGAATTACGGCACCGTCGACAAACGGCAGATGAGTGGGCAGCGGGTGCGGTTCCAGGCAAGTGACCGGGCCTTCCTGGCGGCGCTGCTCCACCAGCTGCCGACGCAAATGCTGGGCCGGATTCGGTTGCTGGTGCGGCCGGACACGGTGCTGCGCTGGCACCGCGACCAGCTCGCCCGCCGCCACGCCGCCCGGTCCCGGCCGACGCGCGGAGGCCGACCCCTCACCGTCCACTCCGTCCGAGGCCTGGTGCTTCGCCTGGCGAAAGAGAATCCGACTTGGGGATACCGGCGCCTGCACGGCGAACTCCTCGTCCTCGGCGTAGAGGTGGCCGCATCCACAGTCTGGGAAATATTGAAAGAGGCCGGGATCCCGCCGACGCCCGAGCGTGCCTCCACCACCTGGGCCGACTTCCTGCGCTCTGAAGCGGACGCACTCCTCGCATGTGACTTCTTCGAGACCGTCACCTTGTCCGGGGCCCGGCTGTACGTGTTCGCAGTGATCGAGCACACCAACCGGCGGATCCGGATTCTCGGCGCGACCACACATCCCACCGCGTCCTGGGTGACCCAGGCCGCGAAGAACCTCGTCATGGACCTCGAGGACGCCGGATGTCAGGCGCGCTACATGATCAGAGATCGGGACGGGAAATTCCCCGCACGGTTCGACGCGATCCTCAAGGACGCGGGCATCGAGGTCGTGCTCACCGGGGTCCGCATGCCCCGCATGAACTCCATCATGGAAAGGTGGGTGCAAACCTGCCGACGCGAGCTGCTGGACCGCACGCTGATCTGGAACCAGCGCCATCTGCTCCACGCGCTACGCGAGTTCGAGACGTTCTACAACGAGCACAGGCCGCACCAGGGCATCGCCAACGCCCGCCCACTACACCCACTCCCCCAACCGACCACCGACCACCGACCCCAAGCAGATCACCCGCCTCGACATACGCAAACGCCACCGACTCGGTGGCCTCCTCAACGAGTATGAACATGCCGCGTGACCTGCCCGGATGAGGTTATCGGCAAGGGCAGGGCCAGGTGGCGTCGGTCTGGTTGCCCATCGCGTCGTAGGCGTAGGTCTCGCTCCAGTCCGCCGCGCGCACGGCGGTGACGCGGCCCGCGGGGTCGAGGTCAAAGCGGCGCGGGCCGGCGTGGAGGTCGTCGATGCCGGTGAGGTGTCCGTCGGCGCGGTGTGTAGTAACGGCGCCTCCATGCGCGTCATGCTCCTCCGTCCCAGGTAGGACGCGTCCCGCCCGGCTCAGCCTTCCCGACCCGTGGACACCGTCTTCACCTGCGTGAACTCTTCTGCCAGGGTAATCACTTCATCCTGCAACCATTGTGCCGAGGAGTCGCGATGAGCCGCCACGCGTCCAGACAACGTGCTGCCACCCTGTCCGCCCTGGTCTGCCTGCTGGCCGTGACCGCCGCCGCGCCCGCCGCGCCATCGGCGGCGGACCGCCCCGCGAAGAAGCAGCAGCAGAGCCTGCTGGACGCCGTGCCGAAGTCCAAGGTGCTGCGCGTGTGCACCACGGGCGACTACCGCCCGTTCACGTACAAGGACCCGAAGGACGGTTCGTACAGCGGCATCGACATCGACATGGCCCAGGACCTCGCGAAGAGCCTGGAGGCCAAGGCCCGTTTCGTGGACACCACATGGGCGAATCTCACGAAGGACCTGGCGGGCGGGAAGTGCGAAATCGGCGTCGGCGGCGTCTCGATCACGCTTCCCCGCGCCCGCCAGGTGTACTTCAGCGAGCCGACCCGCGAGGACGGCAAGACACCGATCGTGCGCTGCGCGGACAAGGACAAGTACCAGACGCTCAAGGACATCGACCAGGCCGGGACGACCGTGGTCGTCAACCCGGGCGGCACGAACGAGCAGTTCGCCCGCGCGAACATCAAGCAGGCCACCATCAAGGTCCACCCGGACAACACCACGATCTTCGACGAGATCGTGGCGGGCCGGGCGGACGTGATGATGACCGACGCGAGCGAGACGCTCTACCAGGCGAAGCTCCACCCCGAGCTGTGCTCGGTCCACCCCGACAAGCCGTTCACGTTCGCCGAGAAGGCGTACGCGACGCCGCGCGGCGACCGCGACTTCCAGGAGTACGTGACCCAGTTCGTGCATCTGGCGACGCACGACGGGACGTACGCCAAGTACGAGGCGGAATGGATGAGTTGAGCCGAGTCGCGCTCTACAGGGCACCATCACGGTCACCCGGCTCGACCGGCTCTTCTACTCCGTCCAGAACCTCATCATCGTGGGATCGAACGCGACTTGATCCGCCATGGCAGATAAGTCAAGACGTCCCCTCAGAGAGCTTCGCCAAGGCGAGGCAGTCCAAGCAATGATCACTAGTCACGAGCCATGGGGCCTCACAGCAGAGCTCAACGGATACGAGCCCGTGGACGCCTCGCTTGATTTGAATCGCCGTGGCAGCGAGCCGGGAGTGAAGCGACTCGCGCAGGAGCTGCCGCCTGTGGGGGCGACCGTCGCCCTCGTCATAGGCAAGCTGCGGGCGTGGGACCACAAGCCGGGGATATGGGTGGACCTCACGGCGCCCAGCCCCGGCGAAGGCTGATCATGTCCCCTGCATGCCCGATCAAGCGGGAACCTTCGGGGAACAAGGCTCATACTCGGTGGGTGGACATACGGGTGAAGACCTTCGTGGCTGAGGCCAGGAGCCGATTCGGTGTGAGTGTTCGGGGCGGTCTCTTCGCGGGCGTCCCGCACTTCACCGCCGGTGGGGCGGTTCAAGCGGCAGGGGTGCCGGGGAGAAGGGTGGCGCGATAAGTGTGGCCCGCGCGGGCTTCGAAGGTGATCCGGTCACCGTCGTGACGGGTTGCGATCCCCGAGCCGGTGGTGAGGTCGAGCAGTGCGGCGGATGGGAACAGGTTGCAGCGGACTGACAGCGTGCTGGATCGGTCTGCCGACAGGATCAGTTCGGTGGCAGTGCCCGCGTGCCACCGGATTGTGGCAGTGAGCCCGCCGCGGGCCCGCAGGCCGGTTACCGAACCGTCGGGCCAGGCGTCGGGCAGCGCGGGCAGGATGTCGACGACGTCGAGGTGGCTCTGCAGGAGCATCTCGGCGATTCCAGCGGTGGCTCCGAAGTTGCCGTCGATCTGGAACGGCGGGTGGGTGTCGAGCAGATTGGCCAGGGTGCTGTGGCGCAGCTGTTGGGCGAGCATGGTGTGAGCCTGATTCCCGTCCCGCAGTCGCGCCCAGAGGTGGATCTTCCATGCCTTGCTCCAGCCGGTCCCGCCGTCTCCCCGCGCAGTGAGCGAGACGCGTGCCGCGTCGGCAATGGCCGAGCCTGCGGCGATCTGTCGGCCAGGATGGAGAGCGAACAAATGGGAGGCGTGGCGGTGCGTGCTGGCGGGATCGTCGCGATCGGTCCGCCATTCCTGGAGCTGGCCCAGGACCCGATCCGCAGACCGGGATCGAGCAGAGCCAGGGTCTCCCGCAGTCGGGAGCGCAGGGCAGGGTCGGCGTCGAGGATCGCAGCGGCTTCCAGGGTGCCGGTGAGCAGGTCCCAAATGATCTGTTGCGCCATGGCTGTGCCGGCCACGTGGGTGCCGTGTTCCGGCGAAAAACTGGGCGAGGCAACGAGGGTGCCGTCGGCCCGATCGGTGTGAAGGTTCACCAGCCAGAACTCGGCCGCCTCACGCATGGCGGGGTAGGCACGCTCGCGCAGGAAGGCGAGGTCGCCGCTGAAGCGGTAGCTCTCGTAGAGGTGCTGGACGAGCCAGGCTGCGGCCTCCGGGAACCAGAAGGCGGTGGGCCAGTCGTGCACTCCAGTGAACCCGAAGGGCGTGGTCTCGTTATGGACGACCCATCCCGCGCTGCCGAACAGGGAGCGGGCGCTTTCGCGGCCGGACGCGCGCAAGGCCTCGATGAAGTCGAACAGCGGCGTCGTGGTCTCGGCAAGGCCCGTCGTCTCGGCCGGCCAGTAGTTCATTTGCAGGTTGATATTCGTGTGATAGTCCGCACCCCATGGCGGGTTGGCGGAGTCGTTCCACACTGCGGGTGCCGATAAACCATCCGCCCAGGTCGCGGCCTCGGTCGCCGATCTCCGCCCTTCGCCCGACGGCCGCCCGGTGTCTTCACGTGCCCAGGCCACCGCGGCATCATGATCTATCGTGCTGCTGCGTCTGGCCTACCTCGCCACGACCAACACCCTGACGCTCCTGCACCTACTGCCGTTGAACGACCGCGACAAAGACATCGAGACCCTCGCCCTGCGGCACCAACTGCTCGTGCTGCAGCACCAGGTCGGCAAGCCCGGCTTCACGGACACCGACGATCCTCGCCAGCCTGCTCCACCACCCCCGATGGACAAGCTGCGAAACCTCCTACTGCTCGTACAACCCCAAACGAACCCGCGGTGGCACCTCGACCTGCTCAAACGGCACCATGCCGCCACCTGCATGCCAAAGCGGCGCGGGCGCCCGCCAACCGTCCACTCAATCCGCGCCCTGGTCCTGCCCCTCGCTCACGAAAATGCCTCACGGGCGCACCGCCGGAACCACAGTGAACTTGCTGCGCTCAGCATCAAGGTCGCCGCCTGGACCATCTGGGAGATCCTCAAGCAGCACGGCATCCCACCCGCGCCCGAACAGCACAGCACGACCTGGGCCGACTTCCTGCGCAGCCAGGCCGACGCGCTGGCCGCCTGCGACCTCTTCGAGACCCACACCCAGACCGAGGCGCGCCGGTACGTCTTCACGGTCATCGAGCACCCCACGAGGCGCATCCGGATCCTGGGCGCGACCGCCCACCCCACGGCGGGCTGGATAGTGCAGCTCGGACGCAACCATGAGGGTCAGGGGATTCGAACTGACTGCACCGCAGCCCCACAGAGCGCCGTCGTTATCCATTAGGTGCACGCCACCTCAGACACGGGCATGCCCATAGCACCTACTCAAGCACCTCGCGAGGGGCGCCACCATGAACCACAACAGGCATTCTCCCGGCCGCATTTACCGACGATGCGGCTGCCACGGCAAACACGGCAAGCAGCTTGGACCTCGCTGCCCCCGGCTGGCTGCCGATCCGCGCCACGGGAGCTGGGCCCTGGCCATCGACGTACCCCGCACCATCGACGGACGCCGACGCACCCTGCGCCGCAGCGGATTCACCACCCACAGCGAAGCCGAGACCGCACTCGCAAAGATGCGCCAGAACCTGGCCGCCGGGCTGCGCCCCGACCCCACCGAAACTGTCGCCGCCTACCTGCTCGACTGGCTGCAGACCGTCGGGCCCCGACTGCGCCCGGCGACCCTGGCCCGCTACCGCGCCTACATCGACACCCTCGCCCGCACCCTGTGGGGTTCCAGAACCCGGCCTGGCCCGGTGAACAGCAGCGATGGGTAGAGCAACGCGCGCCGGGAAGGATCTCGGACTGTGTCGCTACATCTGCACTACCTGGTCTTCACCCGGCTGCTCGGCTGGCTGGCGCTTCTCTGCCGCTCCTCAGCGTCCAAGGACATTGAGCTGCTGGTGCTGCGGCACGAGGTCTCGGTACTGCGCCGCACGAACCCCAAACCACGCTTCGACTGGGCCGACCGCGCCTACCTCACCGCCCTGATCCAACAGCTACCCCGGCAACTGAGACGGCACCGTCTCATCACGCCCGACACGATTCTGCGGTGGCACCGCCGGCTGGTGACGAAAAAGTGGACGTACCCGAACCGGACGGGCCGCCCGCCGATCGACCAGGCGATCGCCGCCCTCATCGAACAACTCGCCCTGGAGAACACCTCATGGGGATACCAGCGCATCCAGGGTGAGCTGCTCAAAATCGGTCACCGCGTGGGTGCTTCGACGATCCGCAGGATCCTCAAGTCCCGGAAGGTACCCCCGGCACCGGAACGGCAGACCGATACGACGTGGCGGCAGTTGCTGCGCACCCAGGCCTCGACCATGCTCGCCGTCGACTTCTTTCACGTGGACTGCGTGGTCTCCCTGCGCCGACTGTATGTGTTCTTCGCTCTGGAGGTCGAAACCCGGTACGTGCACATCCTCGGCGTGACCTCCCATCCGGACGGGCCGTGGACCACACACCAGGCCCGGAGTCTCCTGATGGACCTCGGCCACCGGGCATCCGAGTTCGCCTTCCTCGTACGCGACCGGGCCAGCCAGTTCAGCAAGTCATTCGACATGGTCCTCGCCAGCGAGGACATCAAGGTCGTGAAGATCCCTCCGCGGTGCCCTCAAGCGAATGCGTATGCGGAGAGGTTCGTGCGCACCGTCCGCTCCGAGGTCACCGACCGGATGCTCCTCTTCAGCCAGCGCCACCTACGCACCGTGCTGAACGAGTACGCCCAGCACTACAACGGACGAAGACCCCACCGCGGACGCCAGCTCCAACCGCCCCGGCCCGACCACCCCATCGCCGACCTCTCTCACGAGCGGATCAAGCGCCGACCGATCCTCGGAGGCCTTATCAACGAGTACGAGGGCGCGGCGTAGAGATGCAGGTCATCGCCAGTAGCCGAGTTCTGGAACCCCACAGGGCGCCGCGGCTCAGGCGGTGACGTTGCTCGGTGCGCCAGAAGTCACTGCTTCCTGGGAGAAGACCAGCGCGTTGACGGAGATGACCGTCGGCGGCTTGGCCGGTCATCTCGCTTACCAGGTCTTGAGCGTGACTCCAGCCCTGCAGGAATCCACGTCCCAGAAGGCGCCGATCCCACTTCTTGAACACTACTCCCGCGCCGCGTGGATCGATGCCCCACTCGACGGTGAAGTGAACGCCGGCATTCGGGCGAAGGGTGAGGACATTGCGTCCGAGGGCGCCCAAGTGCTGCTGGAGCACGCCCGCGCGGCGCTTGCCGAACAGAAGGTTGCCCTTCCCGAGGTTCGGGGTGACTGGGTCGTGTTCATGCCCCAGACGGGGTGGGCTCTGAGCCTCGGCGACTTTCTTGTGACGCGCATGATGGAGCTCGCCGTTCACATGGACGACCTGGCGGTCAGCGTGGGAATCGCTGCGCCGGAGCTCTCGACCACCGCATTTGATCCCGTGCTGACCTTGCTGGCCAGACTCGCCGCCCGCCGACACGGTCAAGCAGCATTGCTGCGCGCTCTGGCCCGCGCGGAACGCGCGCCATCGGCGATCAACGCGCTCTGAGCCGCTCAGGCCTCGGCGCATCCTGTCCCGCTCGAAAATACGATTCGATGCTGTGAGCTGTGGTGCCGTTCGGTCAGGCGGCGCGCTGGTACTCCTTGATCAAGCCTCCGAGGGTGGATCGTCGTCGGATCCGGTGGGCCTGGAGGTCGGCGACGGCGGCCGGGGCGGGCGATTAGGCGCTGTCCGGAGGCAGTTGCTGCCGGGATTGGTGAGGCCGATGCCCGTTGTAGTGCTGAAGGTACTCGGTCAGTACCTTCACAGCATGGGCCTCGTCGTAGATCAGGATCCGGTCGAGGAGCTCGCGGCGGAGGGTTGTAGGTGCCAGAAACCTCATCCCCGCTGGTCAGGCCGCGTAGGGGCGCTGTCGTGAGTTCCCGCCAGTCGATGGTGATGGTGGGCCCTCGGGATTGCCGGGCAGCTCCGGCCGACGCCAGGATGATCCGGTGCTGCTGCGACTGCCCTACCTGGCCCTGACAAGCATGTTCACCTTGATACGGCTCCTGCCGACGAGCGACCGCGACAAGGACGCTGAGATCCTGGCGCTGCGCCACCAACTCGCCGTACTACAAAGACAGCTCGACAAACCGAGGCTCACCTGGCCGGACCGCGCGCTGCTCGCCGCACTCCTGCACCGCCTCCCCCGGGCACATCTTCGTCGCCTTCACTTGATCGTCTCCCCCAACACGGTGCTGCGCTGGCACCGCGACCTGCTGCGCCGCCGCCACGCCAAGGCCTCCCGTCCCAAACGCCCCGGGAGACCGCGCACCGTACGCTCCGTCCGGGTTCTGGTACTGAGGCTCGCAGGGGAAAATCCCAACTGGGGGTACAGGCGCATCCACGGGGAGCTCGCCGCGCTCGGAATCAAGGTCGCCGCCGCCACCGTGTGGAACATCCTCAGGGAGCACGGCATCGATCCCGCGCCCGAGCGGGACCACACCACCTGGGCGAACTTCTTGAGCTCCCAAGCGCAAGCCATCGTCGCCGCCGACTTCTTCGAGACCAAGACGCTGACCGGTGCGACCTTCTACGTCCTCGCTGTCATCGAGCACGCCACCCGGCGCGTGCGGATACTTGGCGCAACGGCGCACCCGACCGCGGACTGGGTCACCCAACTTGCCCGGAACATGGTCATGGACCTCCACGACGCTGGCGCCGGGGTGAGGTTCCTGATCCGCGACCGGGACGCGCGCTACCCGGCCGCCTTCGACGCCGTCCTGCAGGCCGAGGGTATCGAGGTCGTCCAGACCGGCGTCCGGATGCCGCGCATGAACGCGGTCATGGAGCGATGGGTGCGGTCCTGCCGAACTGAGCTCCTCGACCGCACCCTGGTCTGGAACCAGGCCCATCTACTCCACGCGCTGCGGGAATACGAGCAGTTCTACAACCAGCACAGGCCCCACCGCACTCTCGCAAGCGCCGCACCGCTACGTCCCCTGCCCGAACCGATCAACGAGCCCGACCGGCTCACCCACCTCGACGTCCACCGACGCGACCGTCTCGGCGGCATCCTGCACGAGTATCAACACGTGGCGTGACCAGCACGGACGTGGTTCTTGGCACCTACAACCCTCCACGAGTACCAACATGCCGCCTGAGCAGGCCGGATGATTAATCGGCACCCGCAGAGCCGGCCCGACTGGGCTACCCGGTCGCGGCGTCCACAGTGTGGGAAATCTTGAACGCGGCCGGCATCGATCCGGCCCCGCGCCGCTCAGGTCCCACCTGGCGACAATTCCTCCGTGCTCAAGCGAAGAGGGTGATCGCCTGCGACTTCCTCCACGTGGACTGCGCCCTGACGTTGAAACGGATCTACATCCTGGTCTTCGTCGAGCACCAAACTCGGCGTCTGCACCTCGCTGGAGCAACTGCTCGTCCGACCGGAGGCTGGGTCACGCAGCAGGCGAGGAACCTCGCCGTCGAGCTGGACACCCGGATGGAGGAGCTGAGGTTCCTCATACGGGACCGGGACGCGAAGTTCACCACCTCCTTCGACGCGATCTTCGAAGCCGAGGGCATGGAGATCCTCAAGTCCCCGCCACAGGCGCCACGGGCGAATGCAGTCTGCGAGCGCCTCGTCGGCACCCTCCGCAGAGAATTGTTCGATCACGTCCTGGTCTACAACGAGGCCCACGCCCTGGCCCTGCTGCGCGAGTACGCAGAGCACTACAACGAACATCGACCGCACCAGTCTCGGCGGCAACTGCCCCCACCCGATGCAGCCGACTCCGGCAACCGACCTGGATTCCCATCACATCCGGCGACGACAGGTTCTCGGTGGCCTCATCAACGAATATGAGCAAGTCGCCTGAGCCTCATACGCTGCGCGGCGATTGCCGCTTGACCAGCAGCGATGAGTTTTCGAGCGGCACAGGACGTGCTACCGGGTTCGTGCCGGGACACTCGTAGTTCTCCATGACGCAGTGCCAGGGGCATACTGACGCCGCGCGGTTACGGAGCGGGGCTATACGCGGCAGCTGTCGATGTGAGTGACTTCGCGGTAGTCGACGATGGTGGGGCTGGCCATGGACTCTCGGTAGACGAGGACGGCACGGCCGTAGGGCCAAGCAGTGTTGTTGCCGAAGTTCTGCTGGGCTTCGGAGCAACTGCCGAACATCAGGCCGCGGACGATGTCGGTGAAGCCCGTGCCGTCACGGTACTCCTGTCCTTCCGGGTAGATACCGGGACCGAAGGTGACGAACATGGTCTGGGCCGCGGGATTGAAGGTCACGGTCACGGTGTCGCCCATGTACTGCTGTCCACGAAGCACTGGCGCTGCATCCGTGATCAGGTGCTGTGCGGCAGTCTTCTCGGCCGCCGTGGCCGGCAGCCGGGCATCGGCCCATTCGTCCACGTTGGGCTGGGCGTTGTCGTTGCGGGTGTAGGCGGGCAAGGGGACACCAGCACGTTGCTGAGGCGTTCGCGACGCTGCTGTCGCCGAGGGAGAGGCCGCAGCAGGGCTCGCTGTCCGAGGGGTGGAAGGCTGCGCCGCGGTGGCGGCAGTGACGGTGCTCGTGTGGCTGCTCGGTGTAGGGGCTTGGCCGCGGCCGGCGTTTGATGATTGGGAGACAGCCGAGAGGAAGCCGCCGAGACTGCCGAGGACGGCAGCGGCTACGGCAATCGTGAGATACAAACGTGTGCGGCTGTTGCGCCCGGGCGGGGTGGGCCAGGCGGGTTCGGCTTCAGGAGTCAGGTCCCAGTGCGCGCTGACGAGGTCGGATATCAGTGTGGGCTGCTGGTCGCCGGGCGCGAGGGCGGCGGTTGCCTGGGCTGCGAGCAACTCGGTGCACTCACCCGTGAGTTCAGCGGCGCTCGGCCTCTCGGACGGCTCCTTGGACAACGCCTGCTCCACCAGGTGCCGCAGGCCGGTCGGCACGCCGTCCAGGTCTGGCTCGGCTTGCATGACGCGGAAGGCCACTGCTTCGGCGGCGCCGCCGCCGAAGGGGAGGCGGCCGGTCGCGGCGTAGGCGAGGAGAGCTCCCCAGGCGAACACGTCGCCTGGGGAGCCGACAGCACCGGTTCGATAGTGCTCGGGACTGATCCAGCCTGGCGTGCCGGTCATCACCCCGGTACGGGTGACCGAAGTGCCGTCCAGGGCGTGGGCAATGCCGAAGTCCAGCACCTGCGGGCCGGACGGGGCCAGGATGACGTTCTGCGGCTTCACATCCCGGTGGACGACACCCTGGGCGTGCACGGCAGCGAGTGCGGCTGCGGTGCCGGCAGCCAGCGCATATAGACGCGCTCCCGACAGGGGGCCTTTGGCTGTCACGTGCCCATCAAGGGTGGGGCCTGGTATGAAGGACGTGACGAGCCACGGAGTCGAAGCTTGGGCGTCCGCGTCGCGGACCGGAACCAGGCACGGCCCGAGGACACGCTGGGAGAGCTGTACCTCCCGCCGGAAGCGAGCACGGAACTCATCGTCTGCGGCCTGCGCCGGATGCACAACCTTGACGGCAACACGCTCGCCAGTGGCCGTGACAGCGGCGTACACCGTGCCCATACCGCCGGATCCAAGCCGCCCCACGACGCGGTAGCGGCCCACCTGCCGCGGATCACCCTGCTGCACCGGCTGAACACGGTTGGACACGACGGCTCCCCCTGGCGGTTCACGGCGCACATCGGCCGCAACGATGGGCCGACCGTATCGGCGTAATGCACCGAGCGCCTCAAATGCCATAGACCGTCCCCTCATTACATCTGGACTGGCTCAGCGGCCGTGTGCAGCATGGACAGTCTCGCAGCCCAAAGCCTTCGCGGCGCGGCCTCATCGTCTGCCATCCTTTGCCATCGTGGAACAGCTGCCCGGCCTAGTCATAGGGTCGGGGTACAGCACCCTTCAAGGGACAGTCCGACTGAACTGAGCTGAGTGTTTGCCCGGATCGGCTTGGCTGCAGGTTGTGGAGATCCCTTCGGCGCCACCAGGTAACGCTCGGGCACCGCATCAAGATCGACAGTTCAGGGATCGCAGGTCGTCGCGATGACTTCTTCGGGAGCCGAGTCGATCAATCAGTTGCGCCTCGCGCCGCAGTTCATGCAGGTAGGACGCCCCTCGAAAGGGGCTGCACCCGAATCGGCTTCAGCGACACTTCAAGCTCGCCGTCACCCGTCTCCTGGAGGGGAGCTGCGTGCGCACCGCGGGACCGCCCCCAAACCGCCGTGAGCGAGAGAGTCCGCAAGATGGACTCCGGTCACGTCACTCGACGTCGGCGGTCAGGCCGGGTCCACGCTCGCGCAAGCTCAGCAGTACGGCACTCCCCCAGAACAGCTGACCGTGCGGGTTGGCTTCGATAAGGATCTGGCGGCTGAGGCCACTTGCACCTGTAGCCGGGTACGCCACTTGCTCCCCCTGGTCCACCTGGCCGCGGTTTGATGCTGGGACATTAGCGGTTCAGGGTCCGCGCCTGACTGGCTTCGCCATGGACGGGCGATCCGTCAGCACACTTGGGCCGGAACGGCATTCCGCCACCCGGGCAGTGACGGAGCACACTCACGACAGCCGACACTGCAACGCCACGTCCGTGAGCACTCCTGCCCTCACCCCGGACGCGGGACCGTGACATCCACCGAGATCCTTCCTCGTTGAATACAGGAGGATGTTCATGACCGCATCCCGCCTCGCCCGCGGACGCGTCTACCGCACCTGCGGCTGCCGCGACGACCAACGCAAGCAGTACGGACCGCGCTGCCCACGACTCAAGGCCGATGTTGGACACGGCAGTTGGGCCTACGCCGTCGACCTGCCCGGCACCCCGGGACGACGCACCACGCGACGGCGCACCGGATTCGCCAGCCGCACCGAAGCCGAACGGGCCCTGACCGCATTCGCCACCGGAGAGGCCACCGGCGTATACGAAGAACCGCGCCTGACAGTCGGCGCCTACCTCGAAGAATGGCTGGCACAACGCGAGGAACACCTCAGCCCATCCACGCTGGCCGGATACGCCCGGGCCATCCGCTACGACCTGCTGCCCGGCTTCGGCCCGCTGCGTCTACTCGATCTGCGCGCCCGGCACGTTCAGGAGTGGCTCGCCGACCAGCGTGCCGCCGGACGCGGGGCCGTCACTCTCTACCGAACCGTGGGCACGCTGCGTACCGCGCTCAACGCCGCGGTACGCACCCGGCGCCTGGCCTACAACCCGGCCGCCTACGCCGTCCCCGTCCGGCCGACCGTGCCGGAGCGCCCGTGCTGGACCCCTGCGCAGGCAGCCGCGTTCCTGCGGCACAACGCCACCGCCTACGCCGACCAGCTCACCGACCTCTTCGAGGTGATGATCGGCACCGGGCTGCGGCGCGGCGAAGCACTCGGTCTGCACTGGCACGACGTCCACCTCGCCGAGCGCCGCCTGTACGTGCGCTGGTCCCTGACCGCCGTGGGCAACAACCATCTGCACCTCGGCCCGCCGAAAACAAGGGCCAGCCGCGCATGGATCGCACTGTCGCCCCGCGTCACCGCGGCTCTGACCCGCCAAGCCCGCTTCTACCACGCACTGTTGCCAAGCCGGTCCCCCGCTGGAGGGCCTGGTCTTCGCCCACGCCGACGGCTCACCGCTACGGCCGCAGTGGGTCCTGGACCAGCTGCGCCGACGTACCGCCGAACTCGACTTGCCGCGCATCGGCCTGCACGACCTTCGACACACCGCGGCCACGATCATGATCTCTTCCGGCGTACCGCTCGCGATCGTCTCCAAAACCCTGCGCCACTCCACCCTGTCGACCACCCTGAACACCTACGGCCACCTGCTCGCCTACGCCGCCCGCGACGCGGTCAGCGCCCTCGGCGCCGCCCTGGACCACGCCGACAGCGACAGCCTCACAGCACCCGCCCCGCCCATGGCCGCCTAGCGCACAAGACAACACAACTCCCCAGGCCAGGAGGGAATCGTCCCGGGGAGTTGTCGCACCCCGCGACAACCATGCGGCCCGCATACTTCTGGGATCACCCCCAGCAGCAGCACAGCAAAGGCGTGAGATCCAGAATCCGGACACCCGTCCCACCAGCTGACCACGCCGCCCCTCCGAGCGGCGGCCCGAGCACCATCGACGGCCGTTCGGGATGACGGGCAGCGACAACCGTGCGACAACACCCGCCGTGCACAACACAAAGGCCGCCTCCGCAAACCTGCGGAGACGGCCTACGACCTGCGTAAACGCTGGTCGGGACGACAGGATTTGAACCTGCGACCCCTTGACCCCCAGCGGTCGTTCCGACCAGAGTTTGCCGTCCATCCGAAGCCGTTGGGCGCAACTGACAACAAAGGAGCTGCCGTTCGGCAGCAAGCTCCGGCTCCGCGACACCGCCGAACGCCGGCCGCAGCACCTCGGCTCCGCATCCGCCCATCAGGGTCATCACCCGTCCGCACAGCAGCTATCCCCCCAGGCCGTCTCTTCCGGTAGCCCAACGACCATGGCGGCTCTGTAGCGTCGCATGGCGCCGGTGACCGCTTGTGCGCGTCCTTCGCCGCCTCGCACTCGCAGCTTCCGGACATTACTCGCCACTCCAGGGAGGTGGAGCCAAGGCCGGGCCACCGCATGCTCGACGTCCGACCCCGACCCCATCCGTGAGGAGGAGGCGGATCAGCCCGCAGGCTGCGGCGGCGGAGTGAAGTGGTGACCCCAGAAGGCGCCTTCGGTGATCTCGTAGACGGGGACGGGCTCGGGGACCTTCAGCCCGTTCCAGCCGAACTCGATCGCGTAGTTCTCCGGCGACCAGACGTAGAAGGAGACCATGTGGTCGTTCGTGTGCTTGCCGAGCGTGTGCATCATGGGGATCTGCTGTCGCTGGGCCCTGTCCAGCGCGAGCCCGACATCGTCCAATGTGGCCGCCTCGACCATCACGTGCAGCAGGCGCCCGGGGCCCGGCATGGGCGTGATGCCCAGTGTGTGGTGACGCGGGTTGCACCCCATGAACCAGGTGGTGCCACCCTCGGAGCGCATCGTGTTGCGCTCGATGAAGCCGAGGACGTTCACGTAGAAGTCGAATGCTGCCTTGGCGTCTTCGGCTGACACGATCGCGTGCCCGAACCCCATGTCACCGGTGACGAACTTCGACACCAGCGGGGTACGGACAGGCTTGTGGTCGAGGATGGCGCCGTAGTAGAGCTCCACCGGATTACCGCCCGGGTCGCTGAAGCGGACGAACCCGGTGACCCGGCGCTCCGCGCACTCGGCCTCGGTACCGGCTGTCACCTTGATGCCGGCCTTCTCGACGGCTGCGGCCAGGCTCGTGAGCTCCCGCTCATCGAGCACCTCGAGGCCCAGCGCCGTCATGCCGCTCTGCGGCCCCGGAGCAACCGCGATACGGGCCGGGTTGTCGTCCATCCTGAAGTACAGCGAGTCCGGATCGCCGCCATCGACGGGCATCAGCCCGAGGAAGTCACCCCCGAACGCCTTCCATTTCTCGATGTCGGCGGATTCCAGCCTGACGTACCCGAGTGAGCGAACACCCATCGGACTCTCCCATCACGGTAGTTACGTGAAGGCCACGGCCGGCCTCCGGTCACGTGACGCGGGTGGCTGTAGCCACTCCCCCGCGCACGCCGTCTGTGCTGTTCCGTTCGGCGGTCGGCTCCCGCGGCGGTTCCCGGTGCAGCCCGAGTCCCCGCTCAGCACGCTGCGCCTGCAGAACCTTCGTCAGCCCGTCGGCGATCGTGTACGTGCGATGAGTACAGGTGCGCCTACTGTCACCAGCCGCCCGCCAGGGCGCCCAGCCGCATCACTGTTCTCCCCTCGCCCTCAACCGTCTCAGGGTCGATGTCGATTATGAGGCTACTCTAATTGCGCCGTCGACCGTTGGGGAGGAAGTTTCTCCGCCAACTTCTCAACCTGTCCCACAAAAGAGGATACTTTCTTCGCCACAACAGGTAACCGATGCGACAGCGTAAGACTCGGGTAGTCGGGGCCGAACTACGCGCTCGACGACGAGCACGCGATGCTGCGTACGGTGCCGCATGACTGGCTCCATGATCGCGCCCCGATGCAGACCCCCGCGGGCGCGAACCCGTCCGCGGGAGGGCGTCGACCTCGCGCGCGAACGCCCTGCCGGACGTGACCTCTTCGGTCCGACCCTGCTCAAGGACGTGGTCCGCGAGACCAATAAGGCGCTCGGACCGACCGCACGAGGCCGGCCATCAGCTCCCGGTCCTGCCGTTCCGCGCCCACGACCTGACTGCCCATCAGGCTTCGCCGCGCCCAAGGCACGCCGTTCTGCCCCACCTCCCCGGCGTGCTGCACGGCGACCCACGCGTCCCTCACTCTGCGGCAGCGACTCGACCCGCTCGTCGGCCGACCGACGTTGCTAGGGCGGGGCCACTCCTACCGCGTCGGCGCCGCAGACGGGGGCCGGACCACTTAGGCGGCGGCGCCGAGCAGCACGGCGCACTGGTGGATGCGGTCACCTCGCTGTGGGCACCTCGCCATGCGCCGACGACCTTGTGCTCACACGCTCACGCGCCCGAGGCGTCGCCGTGCATGACCAGCGGCATCATCACGATGCTGGAGGTGTCCAGGGTGTCGCTGGAACCGAGCCCGGAGGTGAACAGCCTCATGCGCGCCTCCTCCGCGGAACCCTCCACCTCGTAGATCGTCGCGTAGCGGTAGGGGATGCCTTCCGTCGACGTGTCGGCCGCCCGCAGGCGCCGTACCGCGACGAACCCGGGCAGCGCGAGGATCTCCGGTATGTGCGTTCCCCAGTACCAGTCCTGGAACTCCTTGTCCTTACCCTCGACGGGGTTGGTGAGGGCCAGCAGGACTTCGCGGTGCGACTGTGCTGTGTCACTCATCGTGTCTCCTGAAATCGGGTGTCACCTGGAAGGGAAGCCGTCGTGAATCCCCACGGGATGCCGAGGCTCGTCGTTGGATCGGTCACCAGGGCGGTGTCGGAGCGGTGGGCGATGCGGACACCTTCGGCATCCAGGTGCTTCGCCGCCCGCTCCAGATCGGCCACCGTCCAGGTGATGGCGTGGTACGTGTCCAGCGGCTCGTTCCCCGACGCGCCCTCGGCCCGTTCACCACAGGGATCCGGTGTGGCGAAGTGGAAGACGGCGTCGGCCAGTTGGACGTACGGCCCATGGACGCCGCGCAGCTCGTCAAGGCCCGTGTGGATGACCGTGCCGCCGAGGACGTCGACGGTGAGCTTGAGCGCGCGCTCCGGCCGGGAGGTCAGGACGGTGTGATGCGACGCGTGCACGATGCCGAGCGGGTCGTCGTCGGTGACCGCGGGGATCGTCCACCCGTCGGTCACCCGTGGGTCGAGAGGGAAGGGGAACATCTCGAAGAAGCGGTACGGAAGGCCTGCGTCGTCCTTGAGGCTCTGGAACGGCGACGGACCCCCTGCCCACTCGTCCGCCTCCAGCACTTCCCCGCGTGCGTCCGCGAGGCGGAAGCCCTGTGCCCGCAGTTCTTTGTAGAGCTCCCTGACGCCCTCGACGTACCAGCCGGTCGTCTTCAGCTGCGGTGCGGCGACATCCGGATACCTCTGCACCCCGCCGGTGAGATAGCGCTTCGGTTCGAGGTTGTCGATGAGTACATCGCTGATCGCCGTGAACGTCGAGTACCCGACCGAGTGCCCCGGAGCCGGCGGGTCCGGCATGACCACGGAGAAGTTGGTGCTCGGGCGGCCGAAGACCCGGCGGTAGAAGTCCTCCGCCTCGTCGAGGCCGGTCACGTGAATCACGGGCTGGTACAGCATCCGCACACGGAAGGGGCGGTCGACACCGGTCACTTCGTTCTCCTTGTCCCTGTGTCCCTCTGCCCCTGGGTTCCGGTCCTGGGCAGCGCGCTGCTACCCGGCATGGACGGTCTCGTTCGCACGCGAGAACGCGCCGCCGAAGTCCTCGGTCGACGTCACCTCACCGAGCATCTCGTGGAGCTTCGCCCGTCCGCCGGGGTTGAGGAGGAACTTGCGCACCTTGCCCTCGACGTTGGCCCCGTAGTAATGGCTGTGCTCGGCCGAGAAGATCGACTGCGGAGCGAGCATCTCGACCATCGTCATCCACCGACCCTGCTGCGCCGCGGTCGGCTCGAAGACGTCGTAGCCGTGGTCGCGCGCGTGGAGCAGCGTCTTGATGATCCAGTCGACCTGGTCCTGCGAGTAGCGCGGGTAGTTGCCGCCGCCGGCGCCGTGCGGACCTCCGGGGAAGAAGAAGTTCGGCAGCCGGTGCGCGCTGAAGCCCGCGAAGTCGGACGGCCCGTCCTCCCAGTCGGTGCTCAGGTCGAGGCCCTCACGCCCCTTGATGCCCATCCGGGTGAGCGCGCCGGTGCCGAAGTCGAAGCCGGTCGCGAACACGATGATGTCGTAGTCCCGGTGCCGCTCGGAGGTCTCGATCCCGGTGGCGTCGACCCGGATGAACGGGGTCTCGCGCAGAGAGATGAGTGAGGCGTTCGGCTTGTTGAAGGACTCGAAGTAGTTCGTGACGAACGGCGGGCGCTTCGCGCCGAAGAGGTGGTCCTTCGGGATGAGCCGCTCGGCGGTCACCGGGTTCTTGACGATCGAGCGGATCTTGTCGGCGAGGAACGCGCAGAACTCGAGGTTCACCTCGCGGTTCGTCGTCATGTCGTAGTAGTTCGAGGTGAGCTTGGCGAAGCCGGGGCTCTTCCAGATCTTCTCGTAGAAGGCCTGACGTTCCTCGGCCGAGTCGGCGGTCGAGAACTTGCCGGCGGGCTCGTGGAGGAAGCCCGTCGGCGATGTGCTCAGCGTCTTGACGATGTCCTCGAAGTTGTCGCTGAGCCACGCCTGGCGCTCGTCCGAGATGGGGGCGTTGTTCAGCGGCGTCGTCCAGGTCGGCGTGCGCTGGTACAGGTCCACGGCCTCGACGGTGTCGACGATCGCCGGAAGGAGCTGGGCGCCGCTCGGACCGTTTCCGATGATCGCTACCCGCTTGCCGGCGAAGTCGACGGGCGTGTGGGGCCAGGCGCCCGTGTGGAAAGCCTGACCGCCGAAGTCCTCAAGACCTTCGATATCGGGGTAGTTCGGCACGGAAAGGCCGCCCGTCGCGGAGATGACCCAGCGGGCCCGGACGACGCTCCCCTTCTCCGTCCGCACCACCCACGCCTTGCCGGTCTCGTCGAACTCGGCGGAGACGACCTTCTCGCCGGTGCTGATGTGCTGGTGCAGGTCGAAGCGGTCGACGACGTGGTTGAGATAGCTCTCGATCTCCGGCTGCGTCGCAAACTCCTCCTTCCACCGCCACTCGTCGAAGAGCTCCTTGGAGAAGATGTAGGCGTACGCGTAGCTCTCGGAGTCGAAGCGCGCGGACGGGTAGCGGTTCCAATACCAGACACCGCCCACCCCGTCACCGGCCTCCAGCGTCTGCGCCGTGAAACCCGCTTCGATCGCCTGGTGGAGCGCGTAGATGCCGACCACGCCGGCGCCGATCACCAGCACCTCGACGTCAACGTCGTTGTCGATCTGTCCTGCCACTTTGACTCACTCCCACTTGGTACGACTGCTCCAGCGGCGGCCAGCCATAGATAAGCACAGGCGCTCAATTATGGGAACCACTTCTGCATTGCTGGGCCAAGGTGACATTGCAAGGGATTGTCTTATCTGAGCACTCGTGATGAAATCCGGCCACGATCCCTGCCGAAGGAGCATGATGAACGCCACCCCTGACGTCCGGTTCGACGGACGAGTCGCCCTCGTGACCGGCGCCGGCCGAGGCCTTGGCCGGGCTCATGCGCTACTGCTCGCGGAGCGCGGCGCCAAGGTCGTCGTCAACGACCTCGGCGGTACCAAGGAGGGTGAGGGCAGCGACGCCGGACCGGCCAACGACGTCGTCCGGGAGATCACGGCCGCGGGCGGCATCGCCGTCGCCGACACGAACAACGTGGGCCGGGAGGAGGGCTGCCACACGCTCGTGGAGAGTGCCGTCCGAGAGTTCGGGCGCATCGACATCGTCGTGAACAACGCCGGCATCTCCCGCTTCGCCACGTTCCCCGAGGCCGACGCCGAGAATCTGGAGCTGACGCTCGACGTGCACCTGCGCGGCACCTGGCACACGACGCGTGCGGCCTGGCCGTACATGGTCGAGCAGGGCTACGGCCGGGTGATCACGACGACGTCGACCGGCATGTTCGGGCTCCCGGACAACCTGGCGTACGCGACCGCGAAGGGGGCGCTCATCGGGTTCACCCGGAGCCTGTCACTGGAGGGCGCGAAGCACGGCATCGCCGTCAACTGCGTCGCACCGAACGCGATCACGCGCCCGAGCACCTCGGCGGCGAAGCCCAACATCACCACCACCGCGCTGGACGACGCCCGAATGCAGGCGCTGCGCACCGACCTGGTGTCACCGATGGTGGCCTACCTGGCGCACGAGGACTGCACGGTGAACGGCGAGATTCTGGTGGCGGGCGCTCAGCGGTTCGCCCGGTGGTTCCTCGCCGTCAGCCCCGGATACCAGTCGGCCGGGACCGGGACACCGACGGTCGAGGAGGTCGCCGGAGCCTGGAAGGAGATCACCGACGAGAGCGGCTACTACGTGCCCGCGAGTCTGCACGACTGGACGTCGAGGTTCATGGCCCACCTCGGCGCCTGACGGCGGGTCAACCCGCCCAGCGAAGGAGCCCGGTCATCGACCGGGCTCCTTCGCATGTCCGCCGTCGCGGCACTGCCGAGACGCTGTGCCGCGCTCAACCGCCCGCTGCCGCCCTGGGATCTCCCTCGGCGAGAGGCGCTGTGAGCCCCCCGCTGAGGAAGGTGACCAGATCGTCGACCAGGACGTCGATCTCCGCGGGCAGGTGGGAACGCTTTCGCTGCGCCGCCTGGTACCGCGCGAGTGCGTGCACCGCACTCGTCAGGGTCATCCACCATCGCTCCTCGAGCACCGCCTCGGGGACCTGCGGTACGAGCCGGCTGAGGAGAGTCCGGAGCGTGAGGACCGACGCACCAGTGCGGATCCCGCCCAAGCCCTCGTATCCACCCTCTTCGATGATGAAGCGGGACAGGAAGGCAAGGTAGTGGTTGTCTTCCCGTAGATGGATCGCGAGCGGCCGCACGAACGCGCCGACGACGTCGACGACGGTCGGCGGGGTCGTGCCGAGCATGAGATCGGCGACGATGCTGGTCCTGCTGGCTTCGCTCTCGGCGCCGCGCAGCTCCATGATGGCCTTCACGACCTCGTCGCGGTCGCCGAAGTGGTACTGGACGGAGGCGTGGTTGCGCTGGCCGGCGGCGATTCCGATGTCACGCAAAGGCACGGCCGAAATACCGTGCTCGGCGAAGAGCTGCTCGGCTGCGGAGAGAATCAGCTGACGTGTCGCTTCACCGCGAACGTTCTTGCGCCCTTGTCCGGTCCGGGAGCCGCCGCGCCGCGCGGACTGCTGGGGCGGGGATGAAGACATGACCTAGGAATCTAGCAGGACGACCGCGTCGAGCGGCGCGAGCTCTGAGCCGGGCTCATAGACGCTCCCGAAGAGCTCGGCCCCGGCGTCGGTAAGGCACGGGACGAGGTCCGACCAGCGCATCACACCGTCTCCCTCCTCGGGGGCGGCGGGCACCATGGTGGCGACTGTGACGCGGTCACCTCGAGAGGTCGTGACACCGAGGGAACCGGCGCGTGCATCCGTCGGCAGCGTGAGTTCCAGTCCGCGGAGTTCGACGTCCAGGAACCCGTGGTGGGCCGAGAAACGCGCGCCTCCGCCGAAGTGCAGCGCCCAGCCGCCGCCGTCCCGCGACGCCTCGGTCAGTGGGAACTGGAACATCCCGTCGGCGTCCAGCTCGGCCCCGTCGAGGGCCTCGCAGGTGCCGGCTGCGATCACTCGTACGTAATGGACGAAGGACGACTTCACCTGCCAGCGCAACACTCCCCTGCGCGCAGCGCGGGTCACGTGCGGCGCCGGTGGTCGTCGGGGAACCCGGTCATGCCGGGCTCCAGCTCGAGGCCGAGCGTGTTGAACGCCGTGCAATGCATGTCGTAGGTGCCCACGGTGAACACGAAGTCGATGAGCTGCTCGCGCGAGAACTGCTTCTCCAGGGCGAGCCATGTCGTGTCCGAGGCGTTCTTCACCGTGCACATCTCGTCGACGGCCCGGACGATCGCCGCGTCGGCGTCCGACCACTCGGCGGCGTCGGGGCCTTCGCCGAGCGCGTCGATCTCGGCGTCGGTGAGATGGCCGCCCACCCGGCCCATGCGGACGTGCTGGGCCCACTCGTACTCGCCGAAGCCGAGCCAGGTCGTGCGGATGATCGCCATCTCGCGGACGCGGTCGGAAAGCGTCGAGTGCCGCAGATGGTTCGAGAAGGGCATCCATCCACGGATCAGGTCCGGGTGCCAGGCGTAGATACCGAGGATGTGGGAGCGCGGACGCGTGGCGGGCCCGCTGGGCCCGGCGGCATGCGTACCGGGCGCTTGCGCGCGCAGTACGGACAGGGCTTCGTCGACCTCGTCGGTCCAGTCCTTGACGGGACGCGGGGGAATGCGTGGCTGAGTCATGAGATCACCCGATGAAGGAGCCGCCGTTGACACTGACGGTCTGGCCGGTCACGTAGGAGGCCTCATCCGAGACGAGGTAGGAGACTGCGGCGGCGATGTCCTCGCCGGTGCCCATCCGCCCGACGGGGATGTATTTCGCCATGTCCTGCGCGGACGGGATGGCGCCAGTGGCGCGCTTCTTCTGCACGCTCGGGGTGTCGATCGAGGACGGAGCGACCGTGTTGACGGTGATGCCCGTCTTGGCGTACTCGACGGCGAGCGCCTTGGTGAGGGCCATCTGCCCACCCTTGGAGGCGGCGTAGTGGGCCATCTTCGGGGCCCCGCGCTGCGCGCTGGAGGAGGCGATCAGGACGACGCGTCCCCAGCCGGCGTCGAGAAGGTCCGGGAGGGCGGACTGGACGACGTGGAACGTCCCGGTCAGGTTGATCGACAGGGTGCGGTTCCACTCGTCGAGTGTCATGTCCAGGAATGGGCGTTGCAGGGCGACCGCGGCGTTCGCGACGACGGCGGCCAGCGGTCCCAGCTCGGCGCGGGCGGCGGTCAGTGCCGCGTCGACCTGCTGCCGGTCGCTCACGTCGGCGCGGTATCCGCGTGCGTGGCCGCCGACGCCTGCGATCGCCTCCGCGGCCTGCTGGGCCGCGCCGTCGACGACGTCGAGGATCGCGATCCTGAATCCGTCCTTCGCGAGGCGCTCGGCGATCGCCAGACCGATGCCCGCGGCACCTCCTGTGACGACGGCCACGCGGCCCTCGGCCGTCATCGAGTCTCTCCGCGAGAGTGTCGAGCGGCGTGCACCCTGGTCATCGGGATACGCCCTCCTTCTTCTTGAACAAGCATTTCGGTGAACGGAACGCATGTTCTGCTGTTGAGGATCATCAGCATGGTGCGACGGGAAATGGGATGTCAACCCTTCCTGCGCATACCTCTTCATTGACACCTGACGCCAGGACACCCAATATTCCCCTGTTGCGTTGTAGCGACTGAACGTTCCTTTGAAAGGTGCAGGACGATGACCGAACCCGCTGCTGATCGCCACATAGTCGTCGTCGGGGCGTCGCTGGCCGGGACCCGGGCCGTACAAGGCCTCCGGGGGCTCGGTCACAGCGGCTCCATCACACTGATCGGCGCCGAGGACGAACTTCCCTACGATCGCCCGCCCCTCTCGAAGAAGCTCCTCAGTGGCGCCTGGTCGGAGTCGTCCCTGGACGGGATCCGGCTGGCCACGCGCGCCGAGTGGGACCAACTCGGCATCACGCTCCGGCTCGGGTCTGCCGCGGTGGGTCTGGACACCGTGGCGCGTCGCGTCCGCCTCGCCGACGGCTCGAGCGTGTCCTACGACGTACTCGTCATCGCCACCGGAGCGGCGGCCCGGCCCTCCCCCTGGCGCCCGCCGTCGGGTGTGTACCAGCTCAGGACGGTGGACGACGCGCGCGCGATCGCCGCGCGGCTCGCGCTCGGGGAGCCGCTCGTCGTCGTCGGCGGCGGCTTCATCGGCACCGAGATCGCGGCAGCGGCGGTCGGACACGGCTGTCCCGTCACGGTCGTCGACCCGCTCCCTGAGCCGATGACGCGACTGGTCGGCCCCGAGATCGCGGGCAGCCTCGTCGAGCTCCACCGACGCCACGGCGTGCAGACCCGGTTCGGGAGCGGCGTGGTCGGTATCGAGGGCAAGGACGGGGATCTCACGGTCGAACTCGACAGCGGGGAGCGCCTGTCGGCTTCGACCGCGGTGGTGGGCATCGGCTCGGTGCCGTCGACCGACTGGCTCACCGGATCGGGGCTCACGCTCGCGGGCGGCCTCGTGACCGACCGCTTCCTGCGGGCGAGCGGAGCCGATGACGTGTACGCGATCGGTGACGTCGCCCGCTGGCCGCATCCGGGACACGACGGCGATGTCCGCGCCGAGCACTGGACGAACGCCAGTGACCAGGCACGGTACGTCGCCACCGCCCTCACGAAGGGCGTCGAGGCAGGCTACGAGCCGACGGACTATGTGTGGTCGGACCAGTACGACTGGAAGGTGAACACCTTCGGCCGGCGCGATCCCGCGGGCAGTTCGATCGTCATCGGCGACCTGCGCACGGACGGCAGGGCGGCCGTCGTCCACGCGGACGCGGACGGCGTCGCGTGCGGAGCGGTCACCGTGAACTGGGTGCGGGCCCTCAACCAGGCGCGCCGGCTGCTGTCGGCCGGGGACACCTCGGCCGACAGCATCGCGGACGTGGTCCGGCAGTTGGCCTGAGATACCTGAACCACGTGCAGCAGGGGCGGCCCCGGTGGGGCCGCCCTCTGCTGTACGTGCTGTCACTGAACTCGTCCGGCCCACACCCTACTTGGGCACTCCGGCGGCGCGCGTGAAGCCGTCCGGGATGTGCAGGTCGTCGGGGCACAGCTCGTGGACCGAGGAGTGCCCGAGGCCCAGGACGGCGGAGTCGAGTCCGCCGCGCAGGATGTCCAGGACGTTCCCCACGCCCGCCTCCCCGTTGGCGGCCAGGCCCCACAGGTAGGCGCGGCCGATCAGGACCGCGCGCGCACCGAGGGCGAGGGCCTTGGCCACATCGCCGCCCCGGCGCACCCCGCCGTCCAGCAGGACCTCGATGTCACTTCCGACCGCCTCGGCGATCGGGGGCAGCAGGCGGATGCTGGCGGGCGTGGTGTCCAGGTTGTTGCCGCCGTGGTTGGACACCGAGATGGCGCTCACCCCGGCGTCGACGGCCCGCTTGGCGTCGTCCACCCGGGAGACCCCCTTGAGCAGGAACGGGCCTCCCCACTCCTCACGCATCCACTTGATGTCGTCCCAGCTGGGCGGCGTGGTCTGCATCCACTCGAAGTAGGCGCCGAAGAAGGTGGGCGCCTTGCCGCCCGGGGGCTTGAGGTTGGGGGCGGTCAGGTCGGGGATGGTGCCTGACTTGGCGAAACTCCACAGCCAGCGCGGCCGGGGCAGCACGTCGGGCGCGAACTTCATCGCCGCCCTGAGGTCGATCTTCTCGGGGATGGCCGGGCTGCCCCAGTCACGGCCGTTCGAGAACGACCAGTCCAATGTGGCGATCAGCGCCTTCGCGCCCGCGGCCCGCGCGCGCTCCATGCGCTGCACCATGGATTCGCGGCTTCCGGTCCAGTACATCTGGTAAAAGGTGTTCGGATTGGCGGCGCAGACCTCCTCCACCGGCTTACTGGCGAACGAGCTCAGGCCCATGATCACGCCTCGTTCGGCCGCCGCCCTGGCCACCGCCACCTCACCGTCGGGGTGGACGGCCTGCACCCCGGTCGGGGATATCACCACGGGGAACGCGGATTCCACTCCGAGCACGGTCGTGGTGAGGTCCCGGTCGGCGTGGAAGCCGGCCACGCGCGGCGCGAAGCCCAACTCCGCGAAGGCACCGGTGTTGTCGTCAATGGTGCGGCCTCGTTCCGAACCGGCCACGAGGGCCCCGTAGACGGAACTCGGCAGGTGCTTCTTCGCGCGCCGCTGAGCTTCAGCGACCGTCTCGAACCAGGGGTTCTTGCCCATGTGCGGCTCTTTCTTCGTCTTCGGCGATGGTCGTCAGTCGTACGGGGAAGGGGCCTCGGCCTCAGTGACAGGCGCTCAGAGACTCATCCCCGCGAGCGGGTCCTCGGCGCAGGCGCTGACCGGTGGCCGGTCCAGGTCGGGCCGGCGAGTCAGCTGCAAGTCGACCGGTCCGGTCCGCTGGGCGGGGCGGGTGCGATGGGAATGGTCCCCCGTCGGCTTCGGGAGGTTGCCGCCGTCCTTGGCTCGCTGAGCCAGCAGTTCCTCGCCATAACCCCGTACGCATTCGGGGTCGGGGCCGTCCAGCGGCAGTCCGGTGAAGAACTTCGCCGCCATGCAGCCGCCCTTGCAGGTGTCGTAGAACGTGCAGGAGGCGCACGCCCCGCCGCTCTGCGGCTCGCGCAGCTCGGCGAACAGCTCCGACTCCCGCCACACCTTCACGAAGCCGCCCTGTCCGCGCACGTTGCCCGCGAGGAACTCGTCGTGGATCGCGAACGGGCACGCATACACGTCCCCGACCGGGTCGATCAGGCACACCACCCGGCCCGCGCCACACAGGTTCAGTCCCGGCAACGCCTCGCCGTACGCGGACAGATGGAAGAAGGAGTCACCGGTGAGCACGCTGTCGCCGTGGGCCACCAGCCAGTCGTAGAGCTGGCGCTGCTGTCCCGGCAGCGGGTGGAGCTCGTCCCACACGTCCGCGCCGCGCCCCGACGGGCGCAGCCGGGTCAGCCGCAGCTGCGCGCCGTAGCGGTCGGCGATCGCTTTGAACTCGTCCATCTGCGCGATGTTGTGACGGGTGCACACCACGGAGATCTTGAAGTTGCGCATCCCGGCGTCGGACAGGTTCCGCATCGCGCGCAGGGCCGTGTCGTACGAACCCGGGCCCCGTACGGCGTCGTTGACCTCGGCGGTCGCGCCGTCGAGGGAGATCTGGACATCCACGTAATCGTTGGCGGCGAGTCGCCGGGCAACCTCGGGGGTGATCCGCACGCCGTTCGTGGAGAACTTCACGCCCACGTGGTGGGCCGTGGCGTAGTCGAGCAGCTCGAAGAAGTCGGGGCGGACGGTGGGCTCGCCGCCACCGATGTTGACGTAGAAGACCTGCATGGCCTCCAGCTCGTCGATGACGGCCTTGCACTCGTCGGTGCTCAGCTCGCGCGGGTCGCGCCGGCCGGAGCTGGACAGACAGTGCGAGCAGGAGAGATTGCAGGCGTAGGTGAGTTCCCATGTCAGACAGATCGGGGCGTCCAGGCCGTACTCGAAGAGGTCCACCAGGCGGGAGGGGGCCGGGGTTGCGGTCATGAGGGCTCGGTCCTTTCGACGACCATCGACGACTGGGCGAGCGCGGCGAGCGCCCGCCCGTACCGCGGCAGATCCGCCTCGGCGACGCCCGCGGCGGCACAGGCCGACCGTGCGGTGGGCGCCGTCGCCAGCGCCTGGACCACCGCGAGCAGCGTGCGGTCCTTGAGAAACGACAGCTTGCGGGTGCCGAAGTGGTACAGCAGCGCACCGAAGGGTTCCGGCCGCACCGAGACCTGCTCGTGCAGGTCCCAGGCGCGGTCCATGTCCAGCGCGGCCATGTTCAGCAGGTTCTTGTTCAGCGTGGCCATGTCCGTGGCCTAGTAGACGCCGCACATGCCGTCGATCGAGACCTCCTCGATCAGGTCGTCGGCCTCGATGAGCCCCTCCGGCGAGCCGACCGCCTCGGGGAGGTTCTGCTCGGTCTGGGCTGAGTAGTCGGCCTCGTTCATGGTGTTCTCCCTGTGCGAAGGGCCCCGTACAGGGCCTGCGGGCGGAAGTGATCAGGCGATACGGCGGCGTACGCGGCCGTGCGTGCGTACTAGCGAACGCATCGCCGACAGGGCAGCCGGGAACGCCGGGCGTTCCCTCGACCGCTGAACCTGCCGTGTGGATACCCGGAGCGTATTGGCACACGATGCCAAAACGGAAGACCCGGGTCGCGACCCATTTCTTCGTCCGACCGCCGGAATCACGCTCCGCGCGAACCGCCCGTCGCGTCTCGTCCCGCCCCCCTTGACATGACGGGCGGGTGTACCGACACTGACGCCGTTGAAAGGATCGCTCGTTCCGTTGAATGACCCACCGCCCCTGGAGGCTCGCCCCGACGCCGGTGGTGCCGCATCTGCCGCGGGCTTCCCTTCCCACTACCGACGGAGACCAGGGAGAACAAGTGACCTTTGTGGTGACACAGGCGTGCGTGGACATCCAGGACAAGAGCTGTGTGCAGGTATGTCCGGCCGACTGCATATACGAGGGCGGCCGGATGATGTACATCAACCCGGACCAGTGCATCGACTGCGGCGCGTGCGAGGAGGTGTGCCCGGTGACGGCGATCCGCTATGACGCCGACCTCACCGGTGGGGACGAGCAGTTCCTCGATCTCAACGCCCAGTTCTTCGACGCCCTGGACTCTCCCAAGGGCGCCCGCAAACTGGGCAGGATCGACCACGATGTCGAGTTCGTCGCGGCCCTCCCCCGCAAGGAGGCATAAGCATGGCGCCGCTGCGGGTCGCCGTCGTCGGCTCCGGCCCGGCGGGGGCCTTCTGCGCCCAGATCCTGGCCGAGGACACCGCCCACGACGTCTCCGTCGACGTGTTCGAGCAACTGCCCACGCCGTTCGGGCTCGTTCGGTACGGCGTCGCCCCCGACCACCAGAAGATCAAGTCGATCGTCGCGTCCCTGACCGAGATCTTCGAGACCCCCTCCGTGCGCTTCCTCGGCAACGTGACCGTCGGCTCGGACATCACGATGGACGAACTGCGCGCGCACTACGACGCGGTGATCCTGGCCTCGGGGGCACCGCTGGACCGTCGCCTCGGCACTCCCGGCGAAGACCTCACCGGCGTGGTCGCCGCGCGCAACTTCGTGTCGTGGTACAGCGGTCACCCCGACGCGGCTTTCGACACCTCGGTTCTTACCGCGGAGCGGGCCGTCGTGGTCGGCGTGGGAAATGTGGCGCTCGATGTCGCCCGCATGCTGGTTCGCACGCCCGACGAGCTCCGCAGGACCGACGTACCCGAGCACGTGCTCGACACGCTGGCCGGCCACGCGGTCCGAGAGGTGTGCGTGGTCGGCCGACGCGGCCCCGAGCATGCCAAGTTCACCAATAAGGAGTTCCTGGAGCTGTCCGAGGTGGAGGGCGCCGACGTGATCGTCTCTCCGGACGATCTGGCCCTCTCGCAGGAGGCCCAGGCAGGCGTCCGGCCGGCGACCGCGCGGCTGCTCGCCACCCTCCAGAAGGTCGCCGCCCGCGAGCCGCAGGGGCGACCGCGCTCCATCCGCTTCCTGTTCAACCGCACGCCGGTGGAGTTCGTGGGTGACACCTCTGTCTCCGCCGTACGTCTGGCGCACACGACACGTCCCGAAGTCGTCGAGGACCTCGCCACCGGACTGGTGCTGCCCGCCGTCGGCTATCGCGGTGCCGCCCTGAGCGGGGTCCCCTTCGACGACGCGTCAGGCACCGTCCCCCACCGCGACGCGCGGGTCCTCGACGGCGAACAGGTCCTGCCCGGCCTCTACGCAGTCGGCTGGATAAAGCGCGGCCCCAGCGGCGTCATCGGAACGAACCGGCTCTGCGCGAGCGAGACGGCCGCCGCCCTCCTGGCTGACGCGCCCGGCCTGACAGGGAAGGGCTCCGGCCCCGTGGGGGTGGACGCACTGCTGCGCTCGCGCGGCGTCACCGTCGTCGACTGGAGCCGCTGGCGGGCCATCGAGGCCACCGAAGCCGCCCGCGGCGAAGCCGCCGGGCGCACCCGCGTGAAGCTGCACAACAGGACCGACATGCTGCTCGCCGCCGGGGCAGCCAGATAGCGCGTCGCCACCCGGGCATCCGTCCGGGTACGTTCGGACCACGCTGTGGAGCAACGGGCCTCCCCGCCTTCGGGCCGGGGAGGTCCGTTGCATTGCCGCCCCGGTACCGGGCGACAATCGACCATCGGCAAACAGCCAGCGGCCAGTAGCAGGACTGATAGTGTTTCCTTTAAAGGAAACATGATTCTGCTATGCGGGACGCGATATGGAGAAGGAGCAGGGAGTGGCGACGCAGAACACGCCGCAGGGGCCGGTGGCCGCAGCTGAGCGCCAGCGCCATCCACTCGCACGCGGCATCGAGATCATCACCCTGATGATCGACGGTGGCGAGAAGGCCTACGGGGTGCGGGAGATCGGCAACCGCCTCGGCGTCAGCGCGAGTACCGCTCACCGGCTCCTGGGCGACCTGGAGGAGCTGGGCATGGTCGGCCGCACGCCGGCCGGGAACTACCGGCTCGGCATGGAGTTTCTCCGCCTGGCCTGGACGGCGAACGCCCGCTTCCCCCTGCGCGAGGCCGCCCTCGACATCCTCTCCGAACTGGCGGAGGGCAGCGGCGAGTCGTCCTTCTTCGCCGTCGTCAACGAGCAGCGCCGCCAGATGATGTTCGCCATGTCGGTGGAGTCCTCCCACCCCTTGCGGTACACGGTCCCGCAGGGTGTCTGGCTTCCGCTCCACGCGGGCGCGAGCGGTCTCGCCATTCTCGCCTTCCTCCCTCCCGAGACCCAGCACGCGATCACGCACAGCGAGCTGGAAGCTCTCACGGACCGGACGTGGGTCGACGCCGACCGGCTGGCGGAACGGCTGGCCGGGATCCGGCGTGACGGGTACGCCATCTCCCACGGGGAGCGCATCGACGGGGCGATCGCCATCGCGGCGCCGGTTCTCGGACCGTCGAACGTCGTGATCGGCGACGTGGGCATCACCATTCCCGAGACCCGGTTCAACGCCGCCTCGACCCAGGAGCTGACCGCGCTCGTACTGAAGTCCGCGGCGGCGTTGACGAGCAGGTTCACGGGGAACCGGCCCGGGGCTCCCGAGACGGAACCCGACGACGCCTGAGCATCAGTCGTGGACACCTGGTGCCACCACGCCCCTCGACCGCAGAACGAGCGCCCCACTGGTGACGGATGCGTCCGTCACCAGTGGGGCGCTCCCGCGTCCGACCTCTTCGCTCAGGCCGGCACCCGCTGCAGCGCCTGCACGATGTCGTCGACCCTGGCCTTTGCGTCGCCGAAGAGCATCTGGGTGTTGTCCCGGAAGAAGAGCGGGTTCTGGACTCCGGCGTAGCCGACGGCCATCGACCGTTTGAAGACGACGACGTTCTTGGCGTCCCACACTCGCAGCACCGGCATGCCGGCGATCGGGCTGCACGGGTCCTCCGCGGCAGCCGGGTTGACGGTGTCGTTGGCACCGATGACCAGGACAACGTCGGTGTCGGCCAGGTCGTCGTTGATCTCGTCCATCTCGAGAGCGATGTCGTAGGGCACCTTCGCCTCGGCAAGGAGTACGTTCATGTGGCCCGGGAGACGGCCCGCGACCGGGTGGATGCCGAAGCGGACGTCGACGCCCCTCTCGCGCAGGAGCCGCGTGAGCTCGGCGACCGGGTACTGCGCCTGCGCGACCGCCATGCCGTAGCCCGGTGTGATGACGACGCTGGAGGCAGTGTCCAGCAGCGAGGCCGTCTCCTCCGCCGTGATCACGCGGTGCTCGCCGTGGTCGACGTCGCCCGACGGGCCGGCTTCGATACCGAAGCCACCGGCGATGACCGAGAAGAAGGAGCGGTTCATCGCCCTGCACATGATGTACGACAGGTACGCGCCGCTGGAGCCGACGAGCGCGCCGGTGACGATCAGCAGGTCGTTGTCGAGCAGGAAGCCCGAGGCCGCGGCAGCCCAGCCGGAGTAGCTGTTGAGCATCGAGACCACGACAGGCATGTCGCCGCCGCCGATGGAGGCGACCAGATGCCAGCCGAAGAGCAGCGCGATCGCGGTTACGACGACGATCGGCCACGGGGCGGGGTCGGCCACGAAGTACACCGTCAGACCGGCGAAGGCGAGCAGGGCCAGCAGGTTGAGCTGGTTCTTGCCCGGCAGCACGAGCGGGGCCGCCTTGATCTTGGCGCTCAGCTTGAGGTAGGCGACGATCGAGCCGGTGAAGGTGACCGCGCCGATGAAGATCCCGATCAGTACCTCGGCGTGGTGGATGCGCAGCAGCGAGCCGGTGAAGGTCTCCAGGCCTTCGCGCTCGACCTCCAGGTACGACGCCCAGCCGACGAGGACAGCGGCAAGGCCGACGAAGGAGTGCAGCAGCGCAATGAGTTCCGGCATCCCGGTCATCTGCACGACGCGGGCCCGCCACAGACCGATGGCCCCACCGACCACGACGGCGACCCCGAGGATCACCACTGCGCTGCCGCGCGCGGTCGAGTCGTGGAGGGACAGGCCGATCGTGGCGGCCAGGGCGATGGCCATGCCGGCCACGCCGTAGACCAAGCCCTGCTTGGCCGTAGCGTTCTTGGACAGGCCCGCGAGGCTGAGGACGAACAGAAGGGCCGCGATCAGATAAGCCGCGGTCGCGATCGAGTCGACGGACACGTCAGGCACCCTTCGAGAACATGTTGAGCATGCGCCGGGTGACGGCGAAGCCGCCGAAGATGTTGATGGCGGCGAGCAAGGTGGCGATTCCGGCCAGGACTTGGATCGCGCGGTGATCGATGCCGATCTGGATGAGCGCGCCGACGACAATGACGCCGGAGATCGCGTTGGTGACCGACATCAGCGGCGTGTGCAGTGCGTGGGCCACCTTACCGATCACGTAGTAGCCGACCACGACCGCCAGCGAGAGCACGGTGAAGTGCTGCGGAATCGGGGCCGGGGCGAAGGCATTGATCAGGAAGAAGGTAGCCATGCCGCCGAGGACGAGACTGAGCTTCGCGACGGCGGCGAGGGGCTTCTTCTCCTCCTTGGGTGCGGCCTCGACGGTGGGAGCCACAGCCGGGGCCGCGGACACCTGCACTGGAGGCGGCGGCCACAGCTTTTCGCCGTCGCGTACGACGGTGATGCCGCGCTGCACCTCGTCGTCCAGGTCGAGGACCAGTTGTCCGTCCTTGCCCGGGGTCAGCAGCTTCATGAGGTTGACCAGGTTGGTTCCGTACAACTGACTGGCCTGGGTGGGGAGGCGGCCCGCGAGGTCGGTGTAACCGAGGATCGTGACACCGCCCGCTGTGACGACCTTCTCACCGGCGACGCTCCCCTCGACGTTGCCGCCCATGCCTGCAGCCATGTCGACGACGACACTGCCCGGCTTCATCAACGCCACGTCGGCCGCGGTGAACAGCCGCGGCGCCGGGCGGCCCTGCACCAGCGCGGTGGTGATGACGATGTCCACGTCCGCGGCCTGCTCCGAGTAGAGCCTGGCGGCGGCCTCGTTGTAGAGGTCGGACGTGGCCTTCGCGTAGCCGTCGGAGGACTCTTGCGCCTCCTCCGCCACGACTACGGGGAGGTACTCGCCGCCCAGCGACTTCACCTGGTCGGCGACCTCCGGGCGCGGGTCGGTGGCCCGCACGATGGCCCCCAGCGACGACGCGGCGCCGATCGCGGCCAGGCCCGCGACGCCGGCTCCGGCGACGAGCACCTTGGCCGGCGGCACCTTGCCCGCAGCCGTCACCTGGCCGGTGAAGAACCGGGTGAACTCGTGGGCGGCCTCGACGACAGCGCGGTAGCCCGCGATGTTGGCCATGGAGGAGAGGACGTCGAGTGACTGCGCGCGGCTGATGCGCGGCACCGCGTCCATCGCAAGGACCGTGATCTTGCGTGTGGCTAGCACGTCGACCAGATCGGGGTTGACGGAGGGCCCCAGGGTCGAGACGAACGTGGCGCCGTCTTTCGGTATTCCGACCTCGTCGGTTGAGGGACCGTTGACGCGCAGGACGACATCGGCGCCCCACGCCTCGTCGGCAGCGCCGGTCCGGGCCCCGGCCTCGACGTAGGCCGCGTCGCTGAACGAGGAGAGCTCACCGGCTCCGGCCTCGATCACCACCTCGTACCCGAGGCCCAGTAGTTGTCCGACCGTCGCGGGGGTTGCGGCGACCCGTGTCTCCCCGGCCGGCTCGCGTGGCACTCCGATGAGCATCGTCAACTCCTTCAGCGTGGATGGTGCCGCACCGGTGCAGGGCGGGCATGGCAAAGGTCTGGTGCCGGTCCGCTCCACCGGACCGGCACCAGACCTTTGCATGGATCAATGGTCGGGCGTGAGTGAGTAAAGGATCAGGGCAAGTTCAGTACAGGAGGAGGGGGTTGATGAGGACTCCCGTGGAACGGTGGATCGCTGTCGGCGCGGCGACGAGCAGCCCCGTCGACGTGCCGGCCGCCTTCAGCTCGGCGACGGCAGGGCCGATCAGGCAGTTGTCGACGAGGCAGAGTCCGATCGCGTAGATGAGGTTGTGCACTTCCAGCGAACCGCCCGGGTCGTCACGCGCGTCGTGGAAGTCCCAGAGCACGAGGCCGGGGTTCTGCGCGGCGATCCACTTCGCGCCGTCCTCGCCTATACCGGGCCGGCGTACGGCCGCCGCCCCGCTCGGGTACACGTTCCCCGCGGCCTCGTAGCGGTCACGGCCCTGGTAGATGATCAGCGCGTCGCCGGACGCGAGAGTGACGCCGGTCGCGGCGAGGGCCGCGTCGAGCTCAGCGGCCGTGACCGGCTCCTCGGCGGTGATCCAGTCGACGCCGCGTACCGCCGCGACGTCGAGCAGCACGCCACGGGTGGCGATGCCGTGCTGCGCCCAGTTCACCATGGTGTCCTCGTCGGTCTCGGACGCCGAGGCGGGGATCGGGCCGTGCCAGCCGTTGTCCGCGCCGATGTGCGCGAGCCCGTCGAGGTGGGTGTTGTGGACGCCGTGCGCGTCGTACTTGATGACGTCGCCGCCGTGCGCGTGGCGGCCGTAGACGCCGATCCGCACGTCGAGTTCGACGCTTCCGTGGCCGTCGCGGAGCTCTGACACGCCCAGTTTCTGCCAGTCGCGCTTCTCGGCCTCGGCCACCGCACGGCCGTCGGCAAGGCGCCCGGGCCGGGTCTCCACCTCGCGCTCGAGCGAGGCGGCCCTGCCGAACTTCACCTGGGTGACGCCACGCAGCCGGGCCGCCTCGTCGATGAGCGCCACCGAGCCCCGGCACTGCGCCCCGTCGACGTGACGCTCCTTGTCATGGGCGTCGGCGATCTCGCGCAGCCACGGGGCGAGCGGATCCGGACCGAGGTCGTCAGTCATCTTTGACTCCGTTCTTCTCTCAGGAATGCGCACCCGAGCCTGGCGAGACCGGCGGCTCGCCCGGGTCCTCACCACCGCAGCTCTCGTGCGGGCGACGGCTTCCGTCTTAGGGTGGCGTCGCGCCCGTCATGGCGAGTTGCCGTGTCGCTCGGTACGTATCCACCGGATATCGCATCCCGCACAACAGAACAAGAAGCCGCTACAACGCAACGGCTCGGATTCTGCTCTTGCCTGGTCGGGAATGTCAACGGGCGACCACAGAGCCGCACTCTCATTCTCTTAACGCGAGCTCACTTCTTGACACGGCAACGTCCGCGAAGCCATTCTGCGGTTACCGCACAACAGTAAAAGTGTTCGGTTCAATGGAACGTTGCGGACCGGTCATGTCAGAACGGCCGGTCCCGGAGAGCGATGACGCCTCCGGCTCACGGAGCCGGACCAGGGCGCACCGCGACGAGAGGGGCGCGGATGAGTACCGCGGAGATGAACCCGGCTCAAACCGACTACTTCACCGACGCCGAGGTGGCGGCGGATCCGCTGCCGTATTTCGACCACATGCTCACCCACCACCCTGTGTGGCGCGAGCCCAAGTACGGGGTCGTCATCGTCACCGGCTACGAGGAGGCGCTGCAGGTCTACCACCAGCCCGACGTCTACTCCTCGATCAACAGGACGGGCGGTCCCGTCCTCGATCTGCCCGTGGAGCTGGCCGGCGACGATCTGACCGAGATCCTGGAGCAGTACCGCGAGTACTTCCCCTCGAACGACCAGATGGTCACGTTCGATCCGCCCCTGCACACGGATCACCGTGCGCTCCTGATGGGGCTCATCACCCCGAAGCGGCTCAAGCAGAACGAGGAGTTCCTGCGGCGCACCGCCGACCACTTCCTCGACGAGCTGCTGCCCAAGGGCAGTTGCGACTACATCTGGGACTACGCCAAGCGCTATGCGGTGCTCGCCGTGGCGGACCTCCTCGGGGTACCCGAGGCAGATCACCAGATGCTGATCGAGCTGCTGGCCGTCAAGGGCCCGATGCTCGGCAATCTCCAGCTTCAGGCCGCTCACCACAACAGCCTGGAACGGCTCTACGACTACTTCATCGAGAAGATCGAGGAGCGGCGGGCCAACCCGGGCGAGGACATCCTCACCGGGATGGCACTCGCGACGTTCCCCGACGGCACCCTCCCCGAGCCGATCCACGTGGCCCGCATCGCCTCGAACCTCTTCGCCGCCGGGCTCGAGACGACCGTCCAGCTGCTCGGCATCTCGCTCGCGCGCCTCGCCGAGGACCAGGACCTGCAGGGCCTGCTGCGCCAAGAGGGCGCGCTCATCCCCAAGTTCATCGAGGAAGTACTACGCATCGAGGCGCCGATCAAGGGGTCGTTCCGGCTCACGAAGGTCGCCACGACGATCGGCGGCCTGGATCTCGCGCCCGGCACCGTGGTGCTGCTGCTGCACGGGGCCGCCGGACGCGACGCGCGGGTCTTCGACAACCCCGGCGAGTTCGACCCGCAGCGCCCGAACGCTCGCCAGCACCTCGCCTTCGGCCGTGGCATCCACACCTGCCCCGGAGCTCCGCTGGCCCGCGCCGAGGCGGTGTACTCGCTCCAGCGACTCCTGGAGCGTACGGAGAGCATCACCCTGTCCGAGGAGCGGCACGGGCCGGCGGGTGATCGCCGTTGGGAGCTCATGGAGAGCTACAAGTTCCGCGGGCACACCCACCTGCACCTGGAGTTCAGCGAGCGGAGGGCCGGCTGATGCCTGACGAGATCACGGTCGACCGCGACCGTTGCATGGGGTCGGGGCAGTGCACCTTCTACGCGCCGAGCACCTTCGACCTCGACGACCTGAGCATCGCGTTCGTCACGGATCCGCACGGCGACAGTGACGACAAGGTCGACATGGCGATCAACGTGTGCCCGACCCGGTCCATCGCCCGCGCCACCGCCGCGGCAGACAACGGAGGAGTGCGATGACCGTCGAGACCGAGGCTGTCGTCTCCCTGCCGATCCCCGACCTGGAGAGTGACAGCCTGCTGGGCACCTTCCCCGAAGGCCACCGCCTCGTCGGATCTCGGTGCGACCGGTGCAGTCAGACGATGATCGGCACACGGGTGGTCTGCAGCTCCTGCGTCAGCCGAGACGTCTCTCGCGTCGCCCTGCCCACGGCCGGGACGCTGTACACCTTCACCCGGCTCCACGCCAAAGGCCAGGACGTGCGCCCCTTGGGATACGTCGATCTCGACGGCGTCCGGACCCTCGCCGACCTGCGCGAGGACTCCACACCGCTCCAGCCGGGCATGCGCGTCGAGCTCGGCGTCGACGGCGACAGCTGGTTCTTCGTGCCGGTCACCGGCGCGGGACGAGAGGGCAACTCATGAGTGACAGCGTGTTCGTCGTCTCCGCGGCGATGGTCCCCTTTGCCAAGCACCACAGTTCGTCCTACGTGGGTCTCGCGGTGCCTCCGCTGATCGACGCCCTGCAGGGCGCGGGCATCCAGAAGTCCGATGTCGACGCCGTCTACGTCGGGCACTCCTACGGCGGCATGATGACCGGCCAGCGGATCACCAAGGAGATCGGCCTCGGCACGATCCCGACCGTGAACGTCGACAACGCCTGCTCCAGCGGCGCCACCGCCGTGCACGAGGCGTGGACAGCGATCTCCCAGGGCCTCATCGACGTGGCCGTCGTCATCGGGGTGGAGAAGCTCACCCAGTTCGGCGGCGGCATGCTGCCGCTGTCCCCCGAGGACCGCGAGGTCAAGCAGGGCATCGCGATGCCCGCCGTCTACGCGATGCGCGCGACGCGATACCTCCATGAGACCGAGGCCACCGCCGAGGATCTGGCGCGGGTCAGCGTGAAGGCCCGCAAGCATGGCGCGCTGAACCCCTTCGCGCAGTTCCGCGAAGAGGTCACCGTCGAGCAGGTCCTCGCGGCGCGGCCCGTCGCCGATCCCCTCACGCTGCTGATGTGCTGCCCGACCGGCGACGGAGCGGCGGTCGTCGTCCTCGCCTCCGAACGCGCCCGTCAGCGCCTCGGTACGCCGCACGGTATGCGCGTCGCCGCCTCGGTCCTGCACTCGGGCCAGGTCGCGGAGGGATTCCGCGACATGACGAAGCCGGAGATCACGTACGACTCCGCGCGTGACGCGTACGCGCAGGCAGGTATCGGTCCGGAGGATCTCGACATGATCGAGCTCCACGACGCGTTCTCGATCGCGGAGCTCGTCTACTACGAGGCGTTCGGCCTCACCGAGAAGTACAGCGCCGCGGCACTCCTGCGCGACGGCAGGACGACCTTCGGCGGCGACGTCGTGGTGAACCCCAGCGGCGGCCTCCTCGCCAAGGGTCATCCGGTCGGTGCCAGCGGCGTCGCCCAGATCACCGAGGCGTTCTGGCAGCTCACCGGGCAGGCCGGGGCCCGGCAGATCGAAAACAACCGCACAGCACTGACCCATGTCACCGGCGGCGGCACCGCCGGCCTGGACCACGGAGCGTGCACCATCCACATCTTCGAGGCGGCATGACGACAACCAGCGAGCGCCCGCCCCTGGAGAGCCTGCGCATCATCGATCTGACGACCTTCCTCTCCGGCCCCTCGGCGACCCAGCTCCTCGGGGACCTCGGCGCGGACATCATCAAGGTCGAAGCGCTCGGCGGCGATTCGAGCCGGGCCATCGTCGGACCGACGGTCGACGGGGACAGCGCCTACTACCTGGCCAACAACCGGAACAAGCGCAGCATCGCGATCGACCTGAAGTCGCCGCGGGGGCTGGCGATAGTGCAGCGCCTGATCGCCGGCGCCGACATCGTCATCGAGAACTTCCGGCCGGGTGTCACCACACGGCTCGGTATCGATCCGCACGACGTCACCGAGCGCCATCCAGCCCTCGTATGGGCGTCGATCAGCGGGTTCGGACAGCACGGTCCGCTGCGCGACCGGCCCGCTTACGACATGGTGGTCCAGGCACTCAGCGGTGTCATGAGCCTGACCGGACACCCCGGGGCCCCGGTCGCACGGCTCGGGATACCGGCCGGTGACGTCGTGGCCGGCCTGTACGCCGTGATCGGGATCCTGGCCGCTCTGGAGGCGCGCCGCGAGACGGGGCGGGGACGGATCGTCGACGTCTCGATGCTGCACGGCCAGCTCGCCATGCTGTCGTACCAGGCCCTGTACACCAACCTCAACGGTGTGGCTCCGGGGCCGCAGGGCGCCGGCCACGACTCCATAGCGACGTACCGCTCCTTCCGGGGTGGAGACGGCCGCGAGCTGGTGGTCACGGCCAACACGCCGCGCATGTGGCAGGGCCTGTGCCGGGTCCTCGGTGTCGACGAACTGGTCGACGACGAGCGCTTCCTCGACGCCGCATGTCGCCTGCGCAACAAGGAAGAGCTGTGGGCGATCCTGGAGGGACGGTTCGCCGAGCGGCCTGCCGCCGAGTGGGTCGACCTGCTCTCCGCCGCGTCCGTCCCCGCCGCTCCGGTGCGCGACGTTCTCGAAGCGCTCGCTGACGCACGGGCAGCCGACGACGGGAGTCTCGTCGTGGTGCGGGGCGACGAAGCGGCCTTCGAGAACGTCTCGACCCCGATCCGCTTCGAGGGCACCACGGAGGTCGCACCTTCCTACCCGCCGGCGCTCGGCGGGAACACAGTCGACATCCTGGTCGACGAGCTGGGCGTGACGGCCTCGGAGATCGACTCGCTGATCGCTGACGGCGTCGTTGTCGCGAGCGTGCTCGGGGATCCGGTCAGGTAGCCCGGCTCAAGGTCAGCAAGAACCCACCACATGCACAGGCCCCGGCCGGACGATGAGCCTCCTCATCGCCCGGCCGGTCGGCTTCCATGTGAGCCCGAAGGGTGTGGCACGGGACCTGGAACAAAGAGACCACGCTGCCGGTGGCCAGGTGCGACGAGATCGAGGCCCCCGGCGGCCGGGGGCCTCGATCTCGTATCCGGGAGGCCTCACCTCACGGTCGGGTGCGCACCACTTCAGACGGCGTCCGGAACCACGACGACAGACTGAGGCAGGGTGTCGCTCGACCTGATGGCTCCCCGCCGGATGAACCAGGCGGCCACGAGGCCCACCGCGGCGGCGACAGCAACCATGAGGAACAGCTGGTTGTACCCGGCGCGCGTGGTGAACGACGTACCGGCGACGAGGTGTTGGGACAGCAGAACCGTGCCGATGGACGTGCCGACGGCCGAGAACGCGGTCTGCGTGACCATGTAGACACCGGACGCCTCGCTGGTGTTGGCCTCCGGAACCCCTTCGACGACCAGGTTCGGGAGCGAGCTGAGCAGGAAGCCGGTCGCGCCGGTCAGGACGACCTGCGAGACCAGGAAGCCGATGACGGTGTCAAGGAGCAGCATCGACAGCAGGGCCGCCGCGATGCTCAACACCGCGCCGACGATGAGGGCGTTGCACGAGCGGCCGTTGCGGGAGACCCGGCCGCTGAGCGGGGAGAGCAGAAACCCGATGAGGCCGATCCCGAAGGAGACGTTGCCGGCCATGCCCGCGCTCAGGCCGAGGCCCACCGGAGCGGCCTCGGGCATCTGCCAGATCAGCTGACCGACGAAGCCCGACACTCCCAGGGTGCCGAAGGAGACGAACGCGGTCGCCACCAGCGTCAGGCCGAGCTTGCGGTTGCGGAAGAACCGGATGTTGATGAGCGGCTCGTCGATGCGGAGCTCCCGGACGACCCACAGAGCCAGGACCGCGAGGCCAACGGCGAGGAAGCCGACGGTCTTCCCGCTCGACCAGCCCCACGTGCTGCTCTCGTGGACCCCGTACAGGGCGAGGCCGATCCCGGGCGCGAACAGGATGCCACCAAGCCAGTCGACGCGCCCAAGGCGCGCCTTGACGGTCGGGCGCGGCAGGAGCAGGGCGCCGACGGCGCCGACAGCGGCGACGACCGCCGCGACCACGAAGACGTAGTGCCAACCCCAGGCGTCGACGATGTTGCCGGCGATGATGTTGCCGGCCGCGCCGCCCCACATGGCGGCACCGGCGACGGTGGCCACGGCCACCGACAGGTTCTTCTTCGGCACGCTCTCCCGGAGGATGCCGACGCACAGCGGGACCAGACCGCCCGCGAGTCCCTGGATCGCCCGCCCGGCGATGAGCCCGCCCAGGCTGTCCGCAGCCAGGCTGACGATCGAGCCGATGATCGATGCGAGCAGCACGACGATGAGGACGTTGCGGCGGCCGAAGGCGTCGCCGAGCCGGCCGCTGATGGCCGCGGAGGCGGCACCGACGAGCAGGAAGCCGGTGAGGACCCAGCCGGCGTCGCTCGGGGTGGTCTTGAACTGCTCGATGATCTCCGGCAGGGCCGTATACATCATCGTCGCTTCGAAGGAGCTCACGATCGCGGCGAAGATCAGGATCACGACGATGAGAGCGACAGGACGCTGAGGCCGCGGATCGGCTTCCAGTCCGGTGGTGGATGACATCGTGGCTGCTTTCGTCTGGCATCCGGGCGTCGCCGGAGTCCGGCCGCGGGATGCACGTTGAGGGGGCCTTCCGTCGTAGACATCGAGTCGTCTACGACACCCAGGCGTTTCGTTATAGAGAACACTCGCTCTATATAACGCGAGAGTGTGATCCGCCCCATAAGCGCTGTCAAGGAGTCGAGCGAGGACAGTTCTAAGCCCCAGTGCTTGACAAGCAGGAAAGGGCGGCTTGATGCTGAGCACGCCTGGTAAGGCAACGTCCGTTCTTTTGGACGAAACGCACGTGTTTCCCACGGGAGTCGACCGTGGGCCGGGAACGGAGGGCTTGATGTCCAGCCACGTCAGCATCGATCGGGCAGGGGGAGCACCCGGATCCGCCGAGCGCGACCTTCCCGTACCGCTCCGTCATCCGGACCGCCTTTACATCGACGGCCAGTGGGTGTCCCCGGCCGATTCCTCGGCGCGGTCCTCCGGATTCGACATCATCGACCCCGCGACGGAGGAGCTCTACTACCGCGCCGCCGAGGCCGGCGCAGCCGACATGTCCCGGGCCGTCGACGCCGCTCGTCGCGCGTTCGACCGGACGGACTGGCCGTTGCTCGCCCCGGCCGAACGCGCCGAGTGGCTGCGCAGGATCGCCGACGGCCTGCGCCGCCGCGCAAGCGACGCGAGCCGCCTGTGGACCCGTCAGGTGGGTGTCCTCCATTCCATGTCGGCCGCCTCGATCGAGCGTGTGGGAGCCCACTACGACTACTACGCGGACCTCGCCGCGGACTTCCCCTTCGAGGTGCGGCACGACACGGTGCAGGGTGCCTTCGGCGCGGTGGTGCGGGAGCCGATCGGTGTCGTGGGGGCGATCGTCGCCTGGAACACACCCATGTCGCTGCTGGCCTACAAGGTCGCGCCCGCGCTGCTCGCGGGGTGCACGGTGGTAGTCAAGGCGCCGCCGGAGGCTCCCGGTGAGGCGTACATCCTCGCCGAGATAGCCGAGGAGATCGGTCTGCCGGCGGGCGTACTGAACGTCGTCGCCGCCGATCGTGAGGTCTCCGAGCAGCTCGTACGTGATCCGCGGGTGGACAAGGTCGCCTTCACCGGCTCCAGCGCCGTGGGACGGCGCATCGCGAGCATCTGCGGTGAGCGCATGGCCCGCTACACCCTCGAACTGGGCGGCAAGTCGCCCGCGGTGATCCTCGACGACTACGACATCGAGACGGCGGCCAGGACTCTGGCCGAGGCCGAGTGCACCCTCAACGGTCAGGTGTGCTCGTCCCTGACCCGCATCATCGTCAGCCGTCACCGCCATGACGCGTTCGCCGAGGCGCTCGGCACGTTCTTCGGCGAGGTCCGCATCGGCGATCCGTTCGACCCCGCCGCGCAGCTCGGGCCGCTCGCCATGGAGCGTCAACGGGACCGTGTGGAGGGCTATATCGCCAAGGGTGTGGCCGACGGGGCGAGGCTCATCTCCGGCGGTGGCCGCCCCGACGGATTCGACACCGGCTTCTACGTCGAGCCGACCGTCTTCGCCGGCGTGGACAACCAGTCGACGATCGCCCAGGAGGAGATCTTCGGCCCCGTGCTCAGCGTCATCCCCGCCGACGACGAAGAACACGCGGTCCAGCTCGCCAACGAGACGGTCTTCGGGCTCAACGCGACGGTCTTCACCCACGACGCCGACCGCGCGCACCACGTCGCCCGTCGCATCCGCGCGGGCACGGTCGGGCACAACGGGTACCGGACCGACCCCCGGATGGGTTTCGGCGGATTCAAGCAGTCGGGGGTGGGCCGCGAAGGGGGATCCGACGGCCTGCTGCCGTACCTGGAGGCGAAGACCGTGATTCTGAGCGGTACGCCGACGGACCGGGCCTGACACCGCGAGCGCCTCACCACTTCACGCGCCACCGCTGCCACAGACAGCACCTGTTCACAATGACGATTTGACGATCCAGGAGTGACTCATGCCGGGACGAGTCGAGGGCAAGGTCGCCTTCATCACCGGAGCAGCCCGAGGTCAGGGCCGCCGCCACGCTGTTCGCTTGGCCGAGGAGGGGGCGGACATCATCGCCGTCGACCTTCTGGAAGACATCGAGACAGCCCCGTATCCGCTGGCCGGCAAAGCGGACCTCGACGAGACCGTCCGCCAGGTCGAAGCCCTCGGCCGGCGCATCGTCGCCAAGCAGGCGGACGTGCGCGAGCTGCGGCAGCTGCAGACCGTCGTGGACCAGGGGGTGGAGGAACTCGGCGGACTCGACGTCGTCGTGGCCCAGGCGGGGATCCTCACCATGGGCTCGGACACCCCGCAGGCCTTCATCGACGTCGTCCAGGTCAACCTCGTCGGAGTGATCAACGCCGTCACCGCCGCCGCGCCGCACCTGCAGAGCGGTGCGTCCGTGATCCTCACCGGTTCGACCGCGGCGCTGCTGGCCGGCTCCGTCGACATCACGGGTGCGGGCGGGCTCGGCTACGCCCACTCCAAGCGGCACGTCGCCCGGCTCGGGCACGACCTCGCGCGCGTCTACGCAGGCCAGCAGATCCGCGTCAACGTCATCCACCCGACGAACGTCGAGACCGGGATGATGGACAACGAGTTCATGTACCACGCGTTCCGGCCCGACCTGGAGAGCCCGTCACGCGAGGAGATGATTCCTTCGCTGGCCGCCAAGTCGCCGATGAACATGCCGTGGCTGTCGCCCGACGACGTCTCCGCGGCGGTGCTCTACTTCGCCTCCGACGAGTCGAGGTGGGTCACCGGTCAGCAGCTGAAGCTGGACGGCGGGCAGCTGCTTTCCGTCGGGAACGCGGGCGTGCCCGCCTGATCCCCCCGGACGATGTGCCGCTTCACCGTTCGTCGGCTACTCGACGGTCTGAGCCTGTCTTTTGACCCTCCGCATCGACGAGCGGGAAGTGGCACGCCGCGTACTGCCCCTGCGCCACCTCCCTCATCTGAGGCTCCTCCTGCGCGCAGCGCTCCACTGCACGTGGGCAGCGCGTACGGAATCTGCATCCGGAGGGGGGTGCGAGCGGCGACGGGATGTCTCCCGCCAGAGCGGGTCCGCCGAAGCCCCGTTCCGGATCGGTGAGCGGTACCGAGTCGAGCAAAGCCCGTGTGTAGGGGTGGGCGGGTCGGTCGTAGACCTGTACCGTGTCGCCGAACTCGCAGACCTTACCCAGGTACATGACCAGGACGTTGTCGCTGACGGACCGGACTACGCCGAGGTCGTGCGCGATGAAGACGACGGTGAGATCGTGGGCGGCCTTCAACTCCTGGATGAGGTTGAGGATCTGCGCCTGGACCGACACGTCGAGCGCGGACACCGGTTCGTCACAGATCAGCAGGCTCGGGGCGACGGCCACCGCGCGGGCGATCGCGACGCGCTGGGCCTGACCGCCCGACAGCTGTCGCGGCAGCAGGTCCTTGAACCTCTCGTCACCGAGGCCTACTTGGGCGAGGACGGCCGCCGACGCCTCGGCCCGTTCCCGGGCCGGGGCACCGGCCACGGACAGTCCTTCGACGACGAGTTCCCGGACCGGGCGGCGCGGATTGAGCGAGGCGACCGGATCCTGGAAGATCATCTGCAACCGGCGGCGCAGCGCCCGCAGATGGCGTTCGCCTGCCGCCTCGATGTGCTCGCCGGCGAAGCAGATCCGCCCGGCGGCGGGGCGGTCCAGGCGCAGGGCCGCGCGTCCGGTCGTCGACTTACCGCAACCCGACTCGCCGACGATGCCCAGTGTCTCGCCCGGCAGCACGTCGAAGCTCACCCCTGACACCGCCCGTACTACGGCGCCGCGACGACCGGCCGGATACTCGACGACCAGGTCCTCGACGCTGAGCAGCGCCTTGTCGCCGCGCAGGTGCGCGGTTCCCCTACCGGCCATGGGGGACACCTCCAAGAGCGAGGGCGGGGTGGGCACAGGCGACGTGGTGCCCGGGCCGCACGTCCGTCAGGTGCGCGCCGAGCGTCGTGCATTCCTCGTCCGCGTACGCGCATCGTGGCGCGAAGCGGCAGCCTGCCGGGGGGCAGATGGGGTCGGGGAGCGATCCCGGTATGAGGGGCAGAGGGGTGTGGCGTTCGTGCGCGAGCGTGGGGGTGGAGTCGAGCAGGGCCCGTGTGTAGCGGTGGTGCGGCTCCTCGAAGACCGCCCGGGTCGGGCCTGTCTCCGCGATCCGGCCCGCGTACATCACGGCGACCCGGTCGGTGCGTCCCGCGACCACGGCCAGGTCGTGGCTGATCAGGATCAGCGCCATGCCGCGCTCGCGCTGGACGCGCCGCAGCAGGTCCAGGATCTGGCGCTGGACGGTCACGTCGAGAGCGGTGGTGGGTTCGTCGGCGATCAGCAGGTCCGGCTCGCTCGCCAGGGCCGTCGCGATCATGATGCGTTGGCGCATGCCGCCGGAGAGTTCGTGAGGGTAGGCGCGCAGCCGTCGCTCGGGGTCGGGCACGCCGACCTCGTCCAGCAGGCCGAGCGCACGGGTGCGGGCCTCAGCGCGGCTCACCCCCAGCTGTCGGCGCATGCCTTCGGTGAGCTGGCGTTCCACGCGGACGACCGGGTTGAGGGAGCGGCCGGGATCCTGGAAAACCAGGGCGATCCGCCTGCCCCAGATCCGGGAGCGGTCCCTGCGCGGCAGGGACAGCAGGTCGCGTCCTTGGAAGAGGACCTCCCCCGAGCTCGCCGCGGCCCTCGGCAACAGCCCCATGACGGCGCGGGCGAGGACCGACTTGCCGGAGCCCGACTCCCCCACCACGCCCAGGGCCTCGGCGCCGGCGAGCCGCAGCGAGACGTCGTCGACGGCGCGTACGGTGCCGCGCGGGGTGGCTATGTGGGTGCGCAGGTTCCGCACCTCCAGGACGGGAGCGCCCGGTGTCACCGCTTGATCCACAGCTCTTCGGGCAGCAGCGATCCGCTGCCGTACTCCACGACGCCGTGGACGTTCTTGCCGGTGATGACGGCGGGCGCCGCGCGCGTGTAGAAGACCACCGGGACGAGCGCGGCGAGACGCTCCTGCACCGTCTTGTACGCGGCCTTGCGTTCGGCCTCGTCGGTGGACCTGCGCCCATTCAGGAGAGCGGTGTCGAGCTGCTTGTCCTTGATGCCGGACATGTTCCTGCTCGATGCTCCCTGAAAGGTGCCGAGCAGCCTGACCTCGGGGTCGGCGAAGAGCGCGGAGCTGACGACCATGTCGAAGTCGAACTTGGTGCGCAGGGCCGCGTTGTCGGCGTAGTCGATGACCTTGATGTCGACCTTGACGTTCTTGAACTGGCTCAGCTGTGTCTGGACGCTCTCGGCGACGACACGGTTGTCGGAGGAGGGGAACGTCTTGAAGGTGAACGTCACCGGTTTGCCCTCGGCCGCGAGTTCGTCGAAGAGCTTCTGGGCCTTCGCCTTGTCGGGACCGGCCAGCGGCATGTCCTCGTAGAACGGCGAGGTCTTGTCGAAGAGCGTGTCGGCCGTCTTTCCGGCGCCGTTGAAGGCGCTCTGATTCATCGCCTTCATGTCCAGGGCGGCGGCGATCGCCTGACGGGCGCGGATGTCGTCGAAGGGTGCGCGCCGCGTGTTCATGGTCAGGGACAGGCCGCCGTTGAGCGGCACGACGGTGGTGGGCAGTTGGGCGGCCTTCGCCTTGGCGAGGTTCTGCCAGCTGCTCTCGATGGCGACGTCGGCGCCGCCGGTCGTCATCGTGTCGAGACGCTGCTTGCCGTCCAGTGCGGTGCGCACGGTGATGGTGTCGAGATACGGCTTGGGCTTGGCGTAGTACCGGGTGTTGCGCGCCAGGACCACCGAGTCCTGGCGTGCCCACTTCGTGAGCGTGTACGGGCCGGCCCCGACCGGCTTCGCGTCGAAGCTCTTGCGGCCGGCCTTCAGCGCGGTCGGGGAGGCGATCCAGTTCAGGGCCGTCAGGACCACCGCCTGGGCGTAGTGCGGGACCGCCTCCCTCAGGGTGACCTTCAGGGTGGTCGGGTCCACCACCGTCGTCGAGGCGATCAGCGACGCCTCGGGGAAGGCGAAGGCGCCCGTGGCCGGATCCTTGAGGCGGTCCCAGTTGAACTTCACGGCGGCGGCGTCCAGCGGGGTGCCGTCGGAGAACTTGAGCCCGTCACGGAGCTTCAACTCGAACGTCCTTCCGCCGTCCTTCGTGGCGAACGACGTGGCCATCTTGAAGCGGATCTCTCCCGTGGTGACGTCGTTGACCATCAGGGTTCCGTACAGGGCGTTGCCGATGAAGGAGTTGACGGCCCACTCGTTGGCCAGCATCGCCGGGTCCATGCCGGCTTGTTCGCTCAGCTGCAGAACACGGGCGCTGCCGCCGGCGACGGGTTTGCCCGCGGCGGTGGACCCGTTCGACGTACTGCCGGAGCCACCCCCGCCGCATGCCGAAAGAACCATCGCGGTGGCGGCGCAGGCCGCGGTCAGGGAGAAAGAACGCCTTGTGCGGATCATCGTCGACCCTTCGTGAGCGGATGGGGTACGGGGACGGGTTACGGGGAGCGAAGAGACAAGACGGAGCGGGGCAGGGCGGTCAGTCGCGCAGTGTGCGGTCGAACCGGTGGCGCAGGTGGTCACCGGCCTGGTTCAGCGCGAAGACGGTCAGGAAGATCACGACGGAGGGGACGAACACGATGTGCGGGGAGTCGGCGATGGCGTCCTTGCCCTCGGCGATCATGCCGCCCCAACTGGGCCTGGGCGGTGGGATGCCCATGCCGAGGAAGCTCAATGAGCCCTCGGCGACGATCAGCGCCGCCATCACCACGGGCACGTAGGCGCCGAGCGGGGGCAGTACGTTGGGCAGGACTTCCCGCGTCAGCACCCGCCGGTGGCCCGCTCCCATGTTCCGCGCGGCGAGCACGAAGTCGCGTCCTTCCCAGGTGAGCGTGGTGGCCCTGGACAGGCGGATGAACGAAGGGACCACGAGCAGCGTCAGGCCCGCGAGCAGCGTGCGGACGCTGGGCGTCAGGATCGCGGACAGGGCGAGCAGCAGGATCAGTGGCGGGAAGGCGAGCATCGCGTCGGCCACGAGCCGGATCACGGTGTCGCATCGGCCGCCGAAGTGCCCGGCAGACATACCGAGCGCGGTGCCGACGACCGCTCCGACGCAGCCGGCCACGGCGCCCACGACGAGCGAGACCTGCGCCCCGTACACACACCGGGACAGGATCGAGCGGCCCTGGGTGTCGGTGCCGAGCAGCAGGTCGAGCGATCCGGATCCGGGGGCCTGGCGCGGGGGCCCGACCGGGACGGCGTACGAGGCCAGGGGCAGTAGATCGGCCAGGAGCGCCGCGGCGATCACCACAAGGAGCCAGCCGTAGGACAGGTACACCAGCGGCGAGCGCCGTACGCGCACGGTCGGAACGAGGGGGTCCGCGGACACGTGATGATCGGCGGTGGGGTCGGCCGGTGCCTTGGGTGCGTACTGGGTCATGCCCGTGCCGCCCTTCTGACGCGCGGGTCGATGAGCTGGTAGCTCAGGTCGACCAGCATGTTGACGACGACGTAGACGACGGCGACGAAGACCACGACGCCCTGGACCATCACCACGTCCCGCTGGGTGATGGCGGAGGCCATCAGCTGGCCTAGGCCCGGCAGGCCGAACAGTGACTCGACGACGACCGTCCCGCCGATCAGCCGCCCCAGACTCAACCCCGCGAGCGTGACCAGGGAGAACGAGGACGGGCGCAGGGCGTGCCGGAACATCACGTAGCCGCGGCCGAGCCCCTTGGCCCGGGCGGCTTCGACGAAGTCCTCGCGCAAGGTCCCCACCAGGTCGCTGCGCAGCAGCCGGTGGAAGGCGGCGATCTCGGTCAGGGCGATCGCCACCACGGGCAGTGCGACCGAGCGCAGGTGCGCGCCGATCCCCTCCTCACTGACGCGTGCCCACCCGGTCACCGGGAGCCAGCCGGCCTGGACCGCGAACACATAGATGAGGACGGGCCCTGCGATGAACGCCGGTACGGACAGGAAGACGGACGACAGCCCGTTGGCAATACGGTCGACCGGGCCACCGGGGCGGCCCGCCGACACCGTCGCGAGCAGCACCGCGACAGCGAGCGCGAGAACCAGGGCGAGGACCGCCAACTCCAGGGTGACGGGCAGCCGTTCGACGATGGCCCCGCTGACCGACTGCCCGGTCACCGGCGAGTCGCCCAGGTCTCCGCGGACGGCGGCGGCCAGCCAGTGCCCGTACTGCGCCCACAGCGGCTGATCGAGGCCGAGCTTCGACTCGAGCGCGTCGACGGCCTCGGGGGTCGCGTTCGGTCCGAGGACGACCTCGGCGGCCGAGCCCGGTGCCAGTCCGAGCAGGAGTGTCACACCGATCGTGACGAGGAGGATGACCAGGAGGCTTCGGCCCACACGCCTCACGACGGAAAGCACCATGCGACTCGCTTCCTCAGGGGACCAGTCAAGGACTGTGCTGAGCAGTGCGCAGTGGTTCGGGCGGTACGGAGCGGGGGCGACCGGCAAGGATCACCAGCGGTCACCGGGCCGCTGGACGACGGCCCGTCCTGGCGCGTCGAGCGGCATTGCGGCATGACTACGAGAGCACACTCAGAGTGCGGGCATAGATGCGACCGGCACCCTCAATAGAGGGTTACAGTACACTCTATTTCGAAAGCGGCCAGCGTCCTCGCGCCGATAATGCAGAGAAGCACGAGCGTCGCCCTCAGCGTGCGTTCCGGGTAGTTCCGCTCGCCCCAGAACAGTCGGTGGCGGGACAGTGCGTCGACACCTTCGTGGACGATCGGTTCGATGCCGACGTTGGTGACCTCGGAGGTGCGGCCAGGTCGGTGATGGCGACGCACAGGAGGTAGTCGGGTTGGCCGCCGAACAGGCACTGAGCCTGGAGGACGTGCAGGAAGGTGGCCACTGACTCGTCGAACGCGGTGACGGTGCCGGGTTCGTCCCAGTGAAGACGAGGGCCTCGAGGTTGGGGCCGACGGCGGCCGGGGCCACGATCGCGCCTTAGCCGCGGATCGCGCCCTCGCGTTCCAGGGCTCACAGCCGGCGGTGACAGGGCGAGACGCTCAAGTGCATGTGGGCGGCCGGCGCGGTGACGGCGAGGCGGCCGTCCGGCGGCAACTCGGTTGCACCGATGGAAGTCCCGCTTCTCACATACCGATGTCCGACGCCAGCATGAGCGCCCTGGCCTCCATCCAGTTCTGGCCGGACAGACGGCGGAAGGCGCCGACCAGTACGTCGCCGAGGTCGAAGCTCGGATCCACCAGCCACTGCACCTGCAGACCGTCCCAGGTGGCGACGAACTGGCGCGCCACCTCCGATGCGTCAAGGCCAGGATGGGCGAGGCCGGCCGCCTGCCGCTGTTCCATCAGCCGGGAGAAGCGGGCGATCGCCGCCTGGTGGTGCGCTCGGAAATAGTCCTGCGCGGGGTGCTCGGGAGTGGTCGCATGCCCAGCAAGCGCCGTGTACAGGCGCATGATGTTCTCGCGGTGCGGGGCGGCCCGGGTGAACGCCTTCAGGGCCGTGTCCACATCGAGGGCCTGCGTCCCGTTACCGGCCGGCGTGCGCTCGTCGTCCTCGTCGTCGGAGCACTGCAGCGCAGCCACCAGCAGGTGGTCCCGGGTCGGGAAGTGGTAGAGCACGGTGCCCTCGCTCGTGGCGGCACGCTGGGCCACCTCGGCCGTGGTCACGTTGGCGTGCCCCTTCTCCAGCACAAGGTCAAGAACGGCACGCGCGATGACTTGGCGGCGCTCTTTGGTCCTGGCGTACGGCCCTCGGGACCTGCCTTCGGAGGTGGTCATGCGATGACTCTACGGCGCATTCAATTCTTATACATACTCAAGTTTGGCGTGAGGGGCGTCGCAACTTTGAGGCGAGGCCTCTGGTTGAAGCCATTGACGCAATACATTCACTCTGTTTCACTCAGGTTTCACGCTTGAGGTGGGCCGCTGAGCCCGCAGAATCGGCCCCTCTGCCGCACTGGTGATGCCGTCCGGCGTCGAACCTTGTGACCCCATCCACGTCACCAGCCGCGGACCCTCACCATTCCTCTCAGACGGCACGGTGAACTCCCATGACGCAGAGCAATGTCCCAGCCCCTGCCCCCGCAAAGGCGATGCCGTCGGCGGCCCAGGTCGGCCCCCTGGACGCAGCGGGGAAGCCGCGCTATCGGCTCGGGCCCCTATATCTGACGCTTCCGCTGGTCAACATCGCCCTTGTGCTGGTGTGGGTGGGCATCGGGTCGTTCCTCATCCCGATGCAGGTCACCGCGATCAAGGGGCACAACGATCCCGAGGCGCTGAAGAACGCGGTGGCGATCGGCGCCGCGATCGCCGCGATCGGCAATCCGGTCTTCGGGCAGATCTCCGACCGCACACGCTCCCGGTTCGGGAGACGGGCGCCCTGGATCCTCATCTGCTCGATACTCGGCGCGAGCGCCCTGGTCTGGCAGTCGCAGGCCAAGTCGATCGGCGTCCTGGCCGTCACCTGGGGCTGTGTGCAGTTCATCGTCAACGGCTTCCAGGCCGCGATCACCACCACTATGCCCGACCGGGTGCCGCCGACGAAGTACGGCATCATGTCCGGAATCGCGGGCCTCGCCACCCCGGTTGCGACCATCCTGGCCGCGTACATGATCGGCGGTATCGACGGCCACAAGTTCGGCTACGACGGTGTCATCGGCGGATTCGGCGGCCGGTTCCAGGGCGAGAAAGGCTACTACCTCATCGCGGGAGTCCTGGTCGCGTTGTCGCTGATCTTCGTCTTCGTCACCCCGGACAAGTCCAGCAAGGGAATGGCAGTCGAGAATTTCGACGTGAAGAAGTTCCTCGCGAACTTCTGGGTCAACCCCAGGCGGCACCCCGACTTCGTGATCGCGTTCGCCTCCCGCTTCGGTGTCGTCGCCGGGTACTTCGTCGTGCAGACGTACAGCTTCTACGTCCTCATGGAGTACATCCGGGTCAAGCCGCAGGATGCCGCCTCCACGATGGGCTTCCTGATGGTGATCAACGCCGTGGCGATGGTCGTGGCGGCCCTGGTCGTCGGTCGACTCGTGGACCGCGTCGGCCGGATCAAGGCATTCGTCCTCGGTTCCGGAGTGCTGGCCGCGCTCTCACTCTTCATCCCGATGATCTGGGACAGCGTCGACGGGATGGTCGCCTTCAACCTCGTCAACGGCTTCGCGTTCGGCATGTATATGGCCGTCGACATGGCGCTGATCACCAAGGTGCTGCCCCGGGGCGAGGACGCGGGCAAGGACATGGGCCTGATCAATGTCGCCAACGCCGCGCCTCAGGTGGCCGCCCCGTTCATCGCCTCCGCGATTGTCGAGGCGTGGGGCTACGACGCCCTGTTCCCGATCTGCGCCTGCATCGCCCTGTTCGGCGCCGCGGGCGTGATGTTCGTGAAGTCGGTCCGCTGACGACGCACCCCAGGCGCCACCGCGTACCCGTCCAACTCTCCGTACCTCTCCCCCTATATGTGTCCACAACCGCGCACCAGGAGCACCATCATGTCCTTCCCCGACACCTTCCTCTGGGGCACCGCCACTGCCGCCCACCAGGTCGAGGGCAACAACGTCGCCAGCGACTTCTGGGTCCTGGAGAACATGCCGGGCACGTTCTTCGCCGAACCCAGCGGCGACGCCTGCGACCACTACCGCCTCTACCGCCAGGACATCGCCCTCCTGAAGGAACTCGGCTTCTCCTCCTACCGGTTCTCCATCGAGTGGGCCCGTGTCGAGCCCGAGGACGGCCGCTTCTCCCGGGCCGCGATCGCCCACTACCGCGACGTGCTGGAGGCCTGCCGGGAGTTCGGCATCACCCCGATGGTGACACTGCATCACTTCACCAGCCCCCGCTGGCTGATGAAGCTCGGCGGCTGGGAGTGCGAGCGCACGCCCGAGCGGTTCGCCGACTACTGCCGCACCGTGATGGCCGAACTCGGCTCGCTGATCCCGTACGTGTGCACCATCAACGAGGCCAACATCGCCCCACTTATCCGCAGCATGCAGCCCAAGCCGGACGCGGCGGAGGCGGGCGACACGGCGCACGCGCCGGTCGGGGTCGGTGATGCGATGGCCGACGTGTTCGGCACCGGTCTCAAGGCGGGCGCGGACGCGCTCGGCACCACCCCCGAGAAGATGAACGTGTTCCTCTTCACCGCCAGTGACGCCGGGATCGATGTGGTCAAGCGTGCCCACGTCTCGGCGCGCAGCGCCATCAAGGAGGTCAGCCCTGCCACCCAGGTCGGCATCACCCTGGCGCTGTCGGACTACCAGCCGCAGCCCGGTGGCGAGGCGATCGCGGACGGGATGTGGGCGGAGAACTTCGACGACTTCCTGCCGGCCATGCAAGGCGACGACTTCATCGGCGTACAGAACTACACGCGGGCCACGGTCACCGCGAGCGGACTGCAGCCTCACGCGCCGGACGCCGAACTCACCCAGATGGGATACGAGTTCTACCCCCAGGCACTCGAAGGCGTCCTGCGCCGCGCGGCCTCGGCGGGCCTGCCGCTCATAGTGACCGAGAACGGCGTGGCCGCGACCGACGACACCCGGCGCACCGAGTTCATCCGTATCGCCCTCGAAAGCGTGGAGCGCTGCCTTGTCGACGGCATCGACGTACGCGGCTACTACTACTGGTCCGCCCTCGACAACTACGAGTGGATCATGGGCTATCAGCCGACCTTCGGGCTCATCGCCGTGGATCGCGCGACGCAACGGCGCGCAGTGAAGAACAGTGCACGCTATCTCGGAGACATCGCCCGTCGAGGCGCTCTGCGCTGAGTAAGGTCGGGGACTGGAGTGGTGGCTGACGCTCCGTTTCCAGTTCCTGACCCGAGCAGACGGCCGTTCCTCACCGGATGTAATGCGCGCCGGATCGGGCCGCGCCTCCCGGGCGCACCGCATCCCGTTGTCAGCGCGCAGCCGCCCAGTCGGCCACCGTCACGACCTCCGCCTGCTGCGGGAAGACCTTGTCCACGAGAACCCTGTGCACCTCCGGATCGCTGTCCAGGCAGCCGTCACGCAGAACCGTGAGGCCGTAGTCCAGGTCGGCCGCCTGACGCACGGTCGACAGGACGACACCGCTGGTGGCCACCCCCGCGAGCACCAGCTCCTCGATGCCGCCGGCGCGCAGCACCATGTCGAGATCACTGCCCGCAAAGGCGCTGACGCGGCGTTTGGTGACGACGATGTCCTGTTCGCCGGGCGCCACCTCGGGCGGGATCAGCATCGCCTGCTCGGACCCTGCCGTCCGGGGCGCTCCCGCGAGCCCGCCGAACATCTTGTTGCGCGCACTGACCTCGGGATATCCCGGCCGGAACCCGACCACCACGTACACCACGGGAACACTCGTCGCCCTGGCGGCATCAATGGCCGTCCGCAGGCGCGGCAGGTAGTCGGCGTCCGGGTAGCGGTCGAGGACGGCCTGTTGAACGTCCATGACCAGGAGAGCCTGCCGGGCCATCTTCACCTCACTGTGTAGGGGTCACGAAGCACGGGGACCCGAAGAAAGTCATCAGCTGATTACTTGCCAAGCTAGGCACGCGTCACGACTATGTCAACAGGCGATTACTTGACACCTCGCCAGGGACGACGCATCACGGAGGCCACAGGTGACAACGCGAGGGGCGGCCGAAGGCCCCCGGAAACGCAACGCGGCGGCGACGCGTCAAGCGCTGCTCGCAGCCGCGCACGACCGGTTCATCCGCCTGGGGTACGAGGGCACGAAACTGCGGGACGTGGCCGCGGACGCGGGAGTCACCCTCGCCCTGGTCAAGCGGTACTTCGGCTCGAAGGAAGGGCTGTTCAAGGCGGCTCTCGCAGCCACACCGCGGTTCCTGGGCCGCGAGGGCGACACCCCTCGTGACCCCGCCGCACTGGCCGAAGCGCTCAGCCGTCAACTCGCCTCGGACGCCTGGCCCGAGTTCGGTGAGCACCCCGTGCTCATGCTGCTGCGCGCCTCCGGCGACCCACAGGTGGACGCTCTGCGCAGGGAGGCTCTGCTCGACGCCGGCCGACAGGTGCTGGCGGCCTCCGGCGAGCCGCACAGCGAAGACGCCGGACGCCTACTGCGGGCGGAGCTGCTGATCGCGCTCGGCGTCGGCGTCGCCGTCCTGCGGTCCTCGGTCGGGCTCCAGCCCCTGCAGGACGCGACCGCCGACGAGCTGGCCGCTCCGCTGCACGACGTCGTGCGCGCCCTGCTCACACCCGCCACCTGACCCGGGCGCCGGGGCGCCCCGGAAGCCGCTGATCGCGACGCCCGGGGATTCCACGAAAGCTCTCGGCATTCAGTGCACTCAACTTGGCCTTGCGGCGGTACCGTACCGCCATGAGGATCGGAATGACCTTGAGCTACAGCGGTGGTTTCCGGGACACGGTCGCCGTACTCGGCGACTACGAGAAGGCCGGACTCGACATCGTGTTCGTCCCCGAGGCCTACTCCTTCGACGCCATCAGTCAGCTCGGCTTCATCGCCGCGTGCACGGAGCGCCTGGAGATCGCCTCCGGGATCCTGCAGATCTACACCCGTACCCCGTCTCTCACCGCGATGACGGCCGCCGGACTCGACCATGTCTCCGACGGCCGGTTCACGCTCGGCATCGGCGCGTCCGGGCCGCAGGTGATCGAGGGGTTCCACGGGCAGCCGTACACCGCTCCCCTGGCGCGCACCCGCGAGATCGTCGACATCTGCCGCTCGGTCTGGCGCCGGGAGCCGGTGGTGCACGAGGGACGCCACTACCGCATACCGCTCCCCGCCGACCAGGGCACCGGACTCGGCAAGCCGCTCAAACTCATCAACCGTCCGGTACGTGAGCGCATCCCGATCCTGCTCGCCGCCATCGGCCCGAAGAACGTGGCACTGGCCGCCGAGGTCGCCGAGGGCTGGCTGCCGATGTTCTTCCACCCGGAGAAGGCCGACGCGGTGTGGGGTCCCGCGCTGGCCGAAGGGTCGGCTCGACGCGATGCCATCCTCGGGCCGCTGGACGTCGTGGTCTCGGCGCCGCTGGCCGTCGGTGACGACGTCGACGACCTGATCGACCTGGCCCGGCCCCAACTCGCCCTCTACATTGGGGGGATGGGAGCGCGCGGCCGCAACTTCTACCACGACCTCGCCCGCCGCTACGGCTATGAGACCGAGGCCGACACCATCCAGGAGCTGTACCTGTCCGGGCGCAAGGAGGAGGCCGCGGCCGCGGTGCCTCAGGACCTGCTGCGGGCGACCTCGCTCATCGGCCCCGCCTCCCGCGTCGCCGAACGCGTCGAGGCGTACCGCGCCGCCGGGGTCGGCACGCTGCGCGTCGCCCCCGTGGCACCCACCCACGAGCGGCGGCTCGCCGACGTGGAACGTCTCAAGTCCTGGGCCCTGTAGTGCCCTTCGTCGGCGAAGGGCTTGTGCTGGAGCCCGACGGGAGGCCGGGAGGTGCGGTCCGCCATGTGGTGGTCGACGACTGGCACCAGGCGCCCGCGAGCGAAATCGCCGCGGCTGCCGCCCGCGCCGCGGACTCCTTGTCACTCACCGTCGGCGTCGCCACCCGGCAACCACCTGGGCGGCTGCGACCGCTGCTCGACGCGCTGACGTTCACCCTCGTGAGCCCTCATCTCGACGCCGACGCACGGCAGTTGGTGCGCGTACCGGACCCCTGGAAGGAATACGCTGCGCTGGCCGAAGCCGTCGCGCGGCGTCCGCGAGCCGCCGTGGCCCTGGGGCAACTGCTGCGCGGGTCGCCGTCCACCGACACCCTCCAGGGCCTCGCCTCGGAGGCGGCCGCCTACTCGATGCTGCTGTCCGGAACGGAGTTCGCGGCATGGCTGGCCACCCGGCCCACCCCCCGGCCCGTCGACGTCGACGTCGGCCGTCCGTTCGTACGCCTACGGCGCACGGGCGCAGAGCTCTCGCTCCTGCTCGACCGGCCGGAGCGGCGCAACGCGTTCGGGTACCGGATGCGGGAGGAGTTGTACGAGGCTCTGGAGGTCGCGGCCCTCGACGACACGGTGGAGCGAGTCGAACTCGCAGGTGCGGGGCCGGTGTTCTGCAGCGGTGGCGATCTGGCCGAGTTCGGCCGGGCGCGGGATCTCGTCGCCGCCTATCTGGTGCGCCTCGACCGGGCACCGTGGCGACTCCTGGACCGGCTGCGGGGCCGGGTGACGGTCCGGGTGCAGGGGGCGGCCGTGGGCGCGGGCATCGAGATGGCGGCCTTCGCCGGCCGCGTGGTGGCCGCGCCGCAGACGTTCTTCGCCCTGCCGGAGGTGGAAATGGGCCTGGTGCCCGGCGCCGGCGGAACCGTGAGTGTGCCCCGGCGCATCGGCCCGTGGCGGGCCGCGTGGATGATGGTGGGCGGGGCGCGGGTCGACGCCGGGACCGCTCTGCGGTGGGGCCTGGTGGACGCGATCGACGACAACAGTGCGGACACCGCCGCCCATGAGGCGTGACGCGGCGGGGATCCTCCTCCGCGACGTGGAGATCCACCCGCATCGGACGAGAGCCGACTGCCGCATCCTGCACGGCAAAGTCGTACAGATCGGCCGTGAACTGCGCCCTGCCCCGGGCGGGTTGGTGATGCGGGGAGAGGGCGGCGCGCTGCTGCCCGGCCTGGCCGACCACCATCTCCATCTCGCGGCGACAGCGGCCCAGGAGACATCACTCGACGTGTCCGCTCTGCCCCGCAGCGGACTTGCGGCCGCGTTGGCCCTGGCGGACACGGGTGAGGACGGCTGGGTCCGCGTGGTCGGTTACGACGAGGTGGTCCACGGGGATCTGGACCGCGACGCCCTCGACGCGTACCGCGGCTCCGTTCCCGTGCGCGTGCAGCACCGCTCCGGTGCCCTGTGGTCGGTCAACTCCGCCGGGCTCGCCCGGCTCGGCGCCCACCACGCCTCGCATGAGGGCATCGAGCGCGACCTCGAGGGGCGACCCACCGGCCGGCTGTGGCGCGCCGACGGCTGGCTGCGCGAGGTGCTCGGCGCGCGGCGGCCGTCCCTGCTGTCCCTAGGCGCGCGGCTCGCCTCCCTCGGGGTCACCCATGTCGCCGACGCCACGCCGGACGCCATGGCCGCCGAGGCCGCCTTCGCCGCCGTATACGCCGGTGAACTACCGCAGCACGTCATGGTGATGGCGGCCGGGGCCGGTGCACCGTGCCATCCGCGTCTGAGCGTCGGCCCCGTCAAGATCGTGGTCACCGACCACGATCTGCCCCGCCTGGATGCTCTGGCCGGGCGCATGGCGCGGGCCCACGCCGCGGGCCGGCCGGTCGCCGTGCACTGCGTGAGCCGTGTCGCGCTGGCCCTGACCCTGGCCGCGCTCGACCAGGCGGGCGGGCTCGACGGGGACCGCGTCGAGCACTGCGCGGTGGCCGATCCCGCCGCGGCGAAAGAGCTGGCGCGCCGGGGGATCCGCGTGGTCACGCAACCAACCCTGGTGACCCGCCGCGGCGACGACTACTGGCAGCGATCCGAGCCCGGTGACCGCGCGGACCTGTGGCGGTACGGCACTCTCGTACGGGCCGGGGTGCGGGCCGCGCCCGGCAGCGACGCCCCGTACGGGGACCTGGACCCCTGGGCGTGCCTGCGTGCCGGGGCCGGTCGGCGCACCCGGTCCGGTCGTGTGCTGGGCCCGGGCGAACGGCTCCCGGCCCGGACCGTACTGCGCGGCATGCTCGCTCCGCTGGACGATCCCGGCGGGCCGCCGCGCCGGATCGCAGTAGGCCACGCGGCGGATCTGGTACTGCTTGACCGGCCGCTCGCGGATGTCCTGCGGGCCCCGCACGCCCGACACGTACGCGCCACGTTCGTCGCGGGGCGCCAGGTGTACTCGGCCTGACGGTCCGCCCTGACCGGACCTGACCGGACCGGTCACGAGGGGCCCGACCACAGCTGCGCCCAGATCCACCGGCACACCTGTTCACCCCGACCGCTCCGGTCCGGTCCGGTCATTCCAGGTCCGGCCGCAGCCGCGCCAGGACCCGGTCGGTGTCCGCGCCCAGATCCGCCGCCCCCACCCGCCCGTCGGGCGCACGGGCCCGCGACACCGGCTGGGTCCGTCCCGACGCGGCGCACGCGACCACGGTTCCGGCCGGACCCTTGCGCACGGTGTGGGGGCCGTGCGGCACCGGGGATGCCTGGGGCGCCGCCGCGAACGCGGCCGCCACGTCGCGCATGGAGACGTCGATCAACTGCCCGCCGCCCGCGCGCAGCGAGGTGGCCGCACCCAGCGCGGCGACAAGGCCCGTCAGCGGGTCCGCGATCGCGTCGGCGCAGAACACCGGCCGGCCCCGCGACCGGCCCACCAGTCCCCCGGCGACCGCGGCGTCATCGCCGAAGGCGACCCGGTCCGGCAGCCTGCGGCCGTACCCGGTGATGCCGATCCACACCGTGCCGGGGCGGTGGTCGAGTTGTTCGGGGGCCAGTCCCAGCTGGGCGAGGGCGCGCGGCCGGGACGCCTCGATCACCACGTCGGCCGCGCGCACCAGAGCAGCGAGCGCCGCGCGGCCGTGCGGGGTGGTGAAGTCGACGGCGACGCTCTCGTGGCCCGCGTGCAGCCAGTCGTAGAAGCTGCGGTCCCCGGTGCGTGCCCCATCGGGCCGCCGGGTGCTCTCGACCTTGACGACCCGGGCACCGGCCAGGCCGAGCAGCCGGGCGCACAGGGGGCCGGCCCACATCGAGGAGAGGTCCACGACGAGGGCGCCGTCGAGCGGGCGTGCCGCGGCCGGCGGGGCGAGCGGCGAGACGCGCCAGGGCGCGGATGGCTCCCGGGGTCGAGCGGGGAGGACGGCCGCGGGAACCCCGAACAGGCGGACGCGGGCCACGAAATCCTCCGCCGGTACCTCCCGTGCCGCGTCGGCGAGGGCGCTCCAGGAGTCACGGATGTCGTCGCGCTCCAGGATCGCCGGGACGAGGTCGAGGTCGTCGGGGCGGCTGAGGGTCAGCGCGCACCAGCCGTCCGCGGCGGGCAGCAGACGCGTGGCCCCGCCCGCGGAAACGTCGCCCCGCCGGGTGAGACCGAGGGCGCCCGCACGCGCGCCCAGCAGGAGCGCGGGGTCGATACGGGCCTGCGGCGAGGTCAGCCGGGCCAGGACTCCGACGACCGCGTGGACCAGGGGGAGCATCGAACCGGGCGTCATGAGGGGTGGCCCGTCCGCGTCACCGGTCAGGTCCATGGCCCCGCTGGCCGCCCACTCCAGGTACGGGCAGCATCCGGGCTCGTCACTGTCCGGGGCCGGCGGCAGCGACAGGCCCCCGATGCCGCTCAGCCAGCGTCGAACGGTCCGGGCCGGTGCTTCGTCTCTCACCGGCCCGTCTTCTGTCCGCCCCGCTGGTGGATGCGCGGCAACAGGCAACGCAGCGACCGCCCCGCGACGGCTCCCGCCCACACCCCGGCCCCGTACGCGAGGTCGTCCAGGCGGCGCGCCAACGTGAAGCGGACCGGATCCAGGTCGGGGGCGAGACGGCGGTACTCGATGACGCCGTCGATGAGGGCCGCGGCGGCGGTGGCCCGGCGGGCCCGTCGGGAGACCAGGCAGCCCGCCGCGGTCAGGGGCCACCAGTGGCGCAGCAGCAGGGCCGCCGTCTGTTCCGCCGTGCCGGCCACACCAAGTCCCGTCAGGGACAGGGCTGTTCGGTACGGGTGCTCGGCGCTCGCGGTGGCCTTGCGGGCGTATCCACGAGTCACTGCGGCCAGCACTATGGCGGTGACCGGCACGCTCCAGCGGCGTTGGGCGAGAACGCTGAGGGCCACCGCCGCAGCCCACGGTGTCAGGGCGGCAGGGGCGATCGCCGAGCCATGCCGAATCTCCAGCGCGTGGGCGCCGGTGCCGTAGTACGCCTTGCGGCCGAGCCAGTCACGCAGGTGCGTGCGGTGGTCGTGGCGGACCGAGACCGTCGGTTCGTAACGGACCCGGTGGCCCGCCCGGGCGAGGCGCCAGACCAGGTCGACGTCCTCGCCGACCCGCATCGCCGCGTCGAACCCGGGACAGATCGCCGCCACCCGTGCCACCAGGCAGGCGCTGGGCACCCAGGAGACGCGGGAGCCCTGCCGCACGAGCGCCGGCCAGGGCCCCAGGTCCAGGGAGGAGCGTGCCGCCTCGTAGCGGGAGATCCAGCCGGCGGTGGACGGCCCGGTACTGGTGCTTGTGTCGGTGCCGGCCTCGGTGAGGCCCAGGACGCGGGGTGCCACGGCGGCCAGGCGCGGGTCGTGGAAGTGGCGCAAGAGCGTCGCCAGGGCCGCAGGGGCGACGACGACGTCCGAGTCGACGAAGGCGACGTACGGCGTGCGGACGTGGAGCAGTCCTTCGTTGCGGGCGCCGGCCGGGCCACCGTTGACATCGAGGCGCACCAGGTCCGCGCCGTGTCCGGCCGCGACGCGCGCCACGGCCTGCTGGTCGCGGGAGGCGTCGTCGACGACGATCACCGGGACTTGTCCGCCGAGGGCGTCGAGCAGGCGGCCCAGCTGCGCCGCCCGGTCGCGCACCGGCACGACGACGGTCACCTGGGAGACGTCCACGGGGGGCAGTTGGCCCGCCACAGGGTGGGCCATCCCGAGCGACACCAACCGGTCCGCGAGGCGGGCCGAGGCCGGGCCGTCGAGCTGGATCCGGCGGCCCTGCAGCAGGAGGCGGGCCCGCGGCGCGAGCCGGACGAGCCGGGGCGGCGCCCCGCCGACCAACACCCGCCCGTCGTCCAACTGTCGTACACGTACACAGAGTTGGACAACCGATCCGGTCGGTAGGCCGGACGGCGCGGGCGGGGCGGTGGTCATCCGCGGAATCCTCCCTCGGCGCTCATCACGGCCCCGTTGGCGACCCCGCCGGACGGGGAGCAGCAGAAGGCGATGAGGGCAGCGACCTCCTCGGGTTCGTTCAGGCGTCCGCGCAGCTGGGACTCGGTGAAGGTCTCGACGTCGTCGAGCCCGTAGAGCGCGGCCGTCGCCTCCAGCATGTCGGTGCGGGTGGAGCCGGGTGACACGGCGACCGCGCCGACCCCGGTGTTGACGAGATCAGCGGCGAGCCCGCGCACCAGCCCGATGACGGCGTGCTTGGCCGCGCCGTAGCCACTGAGGTGGTAGAGGCCGCGGGTGCCGGCCGCCGAGGCCACGGCGACGAACCGGCCGCCGGCGGGCTCGGGTCCGTCGAGCAGATACGGCACGCAGGCCGCCGCGGTGTTCCACACGCCCAGCACATCGACGTCCCACAGGGTCCGCAGATGCGACTCCGGTGTCTCCCACAGAGGCTGCCCGCCGCTGATGACGGCCGCGGCGGCGACGACGGCGTCGAGGCGGCCGAAGTGGTCGACCGCTCGCGCCGCCGCGGCGTCCATGGCGCCACGGTCCCGCACGTCGGCGACCTGGGCCAGCACCTGTTCCGGGTGGTCCGCGGCCAGCTTCTCCAGATCCGCGTGGTCCGCGAGGGGATAGTCGACGCCGGCTCCGCGGGAGGCTCCCGTGCCCGTACAGGCATCCAGCGCGAGCACCCGGTATCCCTGCGCGCACAGGGTGCGGACCGTCGCCGCACCGATGCCCCGGGCCGCACCCGTCACCAGCGCGACCCTGCTGTCCTGCTCCGTCACTGCGAGGCCCTCTCGGTGTTCGTACGTGTCGCGCCGTTCGTACGTGTCGCGCCGTTCGTAGTTGTCACGTCGTTCGTAGTTGTCACGGGTGTCACGTTGTTCGTAGGTCTCACGTCCACGCGGCGGGTGACGTCGGCGACGAGTTCATCCAGGAGCAGTGCGCCCGCTTCGGCGCTCGCGCCGGTCGGGTCGCCGAGCACTCCCGTCGGCGACACGCCACGCACTCCTTCGGCGCGCAACGCGGGCATCAACTCCCGTACAGGTGTGGTGTTTCCACGTGCCGCCGCCGTCATGTCCACCTGTGCCGGGGCCAGATGGAGCAGCAGGGACGTCTCCGTGTACCCGGCGTGGGCGTCGCCGCCGACCGGCTCGCAGGGCACCCACACGGCGTCCCGCCCTTCGTCGGCCAGCTCCGCGACCACGCGCTGGAGGCAACTGACGTTGCCACCATGGCCGTTGACGAACACGACGCGTCCGGACCACAGCGAGAGCGAGCGGACGAGCTCGACCAGCATGAGGCGCAGCGCCTCATGACCGATGGAGATGGTGCCGGGGAAGTCCTGGTGCTCACCACTGGCGGTGAACGTGATCGGAGGTGTCACCAGCACGGCGTCCCCCGAATCCGCCGACCGCCGGGCTCTGAGCCGGCGCGCCGCGCCGTGCGCCACGGCGTCGGCGATCCGGGTGTCGGTGTCCAGGGGCAGATGTGGCCCGTGCTGTTCGAATGAGCCGATGGGCACGAGGACCGTCGGCCGCGGCGGCACGGCCGGCCAGGGCCTGCGCGACAGGTCATCGGTGTGCGCGTGCGCGACGGACTCGGACCACCGGTTGGCCATGAACGTACCTCTGGGCTATGGGAGTGGGGGAGGCCGGACCGTTCAGTAGACGCCGCACATGCCGTCGATGGAAACCTCTTCGACGAGCAGGTCCTCCGCGACCATGTCGTCGTCGGTGGCGGAGGCGGAGGCGGCCGGGAGAGGGGGCGGCAGGTGCTCGGCCGCCCGGGCGGGCTGGTCCATGGTCGCGGCCGTAGTCGTGGTCACGGTCATGAGAAACTCCCTCTTCCAGTGAGCGGGGCACAAACGTTCTCTACGCTTGGCACCGTAATGGCACCCCGTGCCGAAAGGAAGAGAGAAGGAAGAGTTTGCTGAATTCGTCGCGTCGGTCGTCCCCCGACCGCGCCCACCGCACCGGTCGCAAACCGCTGACGTCCCGCGCCCAGCTGGAGCAGCACGCCCTGCGACTCTTCGCCGACCGTGGATTCGACGAGGTCACGGTGGAGGACATCGCGAGCGCCGCCGGGGTCAGCCGACGCACCTTCTTCCGCTACTACCCGTCGAAGAACGATGTCGCCTGGGGCGACTTCGACGGCGCACTGGAGGAGATGAGGGCACTTCTCGCCGGCTATCCGCGCGAGATGCCGATGATGGACGCGCTGCGCGAGACCATCGTGGAGTTCAACCGGTTCGAGGCGGCGCAGCTGCCGTGGCACCGCCTGCGCATGTCACTGATCCTGGACATCCCCGCGCTGCAGGCGCACTCCACGCTCCGCTACGCCTCCTGGCGGGCGGTGGTCGCCGAGTTCGCCGCCCGGCGGCTCGGGCAGGCACACGACTCCTTGCTGCCCCAGCTCGTCGCGCACGTCTGCCTGGGCGCCGCCGTCGCCGCGTACCAGCAGTGGCTGCGCCAGGACGACGCGGACCTGTGCGCCTTCCTGGACGAGGCGCTGCGGGCGATCGGCCCGGGACTGCAGGCGCACGAACCCCGCCCCTGACGGCGGATACGCTCATCGCGGCTCGCGCGGCAGCCCGAGTCCGCGCTCCGCGATCTGGGTGCGCAGCACCTCGTTGGCACCGCCGGCGATGGTGTACGCGCGGGCGTAGAGGTAGGCGTCGGCCCACCAGCCATCCGCCGCCGCGCCCGGGTCACCCTCGGTGAGCAGACCGTCCGCGCCCTGCAGTCGCAGCCCGAACTCGACCAGGTCGTGGTTGAGTTCGCTGAAGAAGATCTTGCCGATCGCGGCGTCGGCGGGCCGCTCGGTGCCGTGCAGCATCCGGGACTGCGCGAGGGCGACGAGCGCGGCGTTGACGTGTACGCGGGTCGCCAGTTCACCGATCGTCTGCCGCGAGGCGGAGTCGTCGAGGGCGCTGCCCGCACCGGTCGTGGTGCCCGCCGCGAGGGCCGTCAGGTCGTCCAGCGTCGCGATCAGTTCGGTGCCGCGTGCGGCCACGCCCGAGCGCTCACGCCCGAGGCTGCTCATGGCCACCCGCCACCCGGCGTTCACCTCCCCGATGACGTTGGCGGCGGGTATGCGGACGCCGTCGAGGAACACCTCGTTGAAGTCGGTGGTGCCGGTGATCTCGCGCAGCGGCCGGATCTCGACGCCGGGGCTGCGCATGTCGAGGGCGAAGGCCGTGATGCCCCGGTGCAGCGGGGCGTCGGGGTCGGTGCGCGCCAGCAGGTACCCCACGTCGGCGTACTGGCCGTTGGTGGTCCACACCTTCTGCCCGTCGACCACGTACACGGAGTCGTCGCCCTCGCCCTGGCGCCGGGCCCGGGTGGAGAGGGCCGCAAGGTCGCTTCCCGCGCCCGGCTCGCTGAACAGCTGGCACCACACGTCCGCACTGCTGCGGATACGGGGCAGGAAGTGGTCCCGCTGCGATTCGGTGCCGAACTCGATCAGCGCGGCCGAGGCGAGGGCCGCGGCGCCGATGGGCGGCCAGGTGCGGGCGCGGGCGATCTCCTCGGCCACGACGAACGGTTCCAGAGGGTGCGCGTCGGGCCGGCCGCCGTACCGCTCGGGCCAGTCGATACCGAGGTGGCCCGCCTCGTACAGCTTGGCGGTCCAGGCCCTGATCGCCGGCATGAGCTCGGGCTCGGGCGCGCGGACACCCGCGTGCGCCTTGATCCCGGGGGCATGTTCGGCGATGAACGCCCGGACCTTGAGGCGGAATGCCTCCAGCTCCGGAGTGAACTCAAGCCGCATGGTTCTCCTCGTATCTGAGGTACAGGGTCGCGCCCATGATGAGGGCACTCTAAGGTGGCCATCAACCAGTTCAACCTCGGGAGTTACGGATACAAGACTCGACCCGAGACTTAAAAGAGGATACTTTCCTTCTGCTGCGTCGACTCCGGCGCGATGGCCCATCGACCCGGGTGGTGATGCGTGGACTTCGAACTCAGCGAGGAACAGGCGATGCTCCGTGCGGCGTCCCGCGACCTCTTGCGTGACCGCACAGCAGCCGACCCCGCTCTGTGGCGTCTCGCGGCCGGACTCGGGTGGCCGGGGCTCGCCGTACCGGAGGAGTTCGGCGGCACCGGACAAGGGCTCACCGAACTCGCCCTGGTGGCCGAGGAGTTGGGTCGCGCCCTTGGACGCGTTCCATTCCTGCCCACCGTGCTGGTCGCCCGCGCCCTGACACACGGTGGCTCGCCACGACTGCGGGAGGAAGTACTGCCCGCCCTGGCCGAGGGCATGGAGTGGGCGTCGTGGGCCTTCGCGGAACCCCGTTCGCCCTGGACACTCGACGGTGTCGGGACCATCGCGCGCACCGACAGTGACGACAGCGGCACCGTGGTGCTCGACGGCGTGAAGACCATGGTGCAGGACGCGAATGGAGCCCGGTGGCTCCTGGTGACCGCACGGCAGGACGGCGTCCCCGCCTCGTTCCTCGTCGACCGCGCCGCGCCCGGTCTCACCGTGCGGCGCCAGCACGTCCTCGATCTGACCCGGGCGTCGCACGAGGTGCGGCTCGACGGCGTCCGGGTCCCGCTCGACCGGCGCCTGGACGGCGGGCCCGCAGCGGTGCAGCGACTGCTCGACGACGCGTCGGTGCTGGTCGCGGCCGACGCCCTCGGCGTGATGGACCACCTGCTCGACATGACCGTCGCGTACATGAATGTGCGGGTGCAGTTCGGGCGGCCGCTCGGCTCGTTCCAGGCCGTCAAGCACAAGTGCGCCTCGATGGCGCTGCAGGTCCACGGCACACGGGCGGCCACAGCGTACGCGGCGATGGCGGCCGACGCCGGATCGCCGGACTCCGCACGGGCCGCGTGTGCCGCCGCGTCGTACTCGAGCGCCGTGGCCGGTGAAGTGGCCGGTGAGGCCCTGCAGTTGCACGGCGGGATCGGCTTCACCTGGGAGCACGACCTGCACCTGTATCTGCGCCGGGCGAAGACCGACGCCGTGCTGTACGGCGACGCGGCCGTCCATCGCGACCGGCTCAGCGCGCTGATCCGGCCCGAGACCGTACCCGCATAGCCGCCAGGACGACCAGTACCGTCAGGACCGCCAGGACTGCGCGAAGGGAAAGAACGCCTGTGGAGATCAAGGGGAAGAAGGCCGTGGTGTTCGGCGGGGCGTCCGGCATGGGCCGGGCCAGCGCCGAACTGCTGGCGTCCCGTGGCGCCGAGGTGGCCGTCCTGGACCGCCCGGAGTCGGCCGGCGCCGAGGTCGCGGCCGCGTGCGGAGCCTCGTTCCATCCGGTCGACGTGACGGACTTCGAGGGCACCGAGCAGGCCCTGGCAGACGCCGTCACCCAGCTCGGCGGGCTGCACGTCGCCGTCACCACCGCGGGCGGCGGAGTTGCCCGGCGCACCCTCGGCAAGGACGGCCCGCACGACCTGGAGACGTTCCGCCGGGTCCTCGACCTCAACGCGGTGGCCACGTTCAACATCAGTCGTCTCGCCGCCGCGCACATGAGCCGCAACTCCCCCGAGGACCCCGACGTCACCGGCGAGCGCGGCGTGATCGTCAACACGGCTTCCATCGCCGCGTTCGAGGGCCAGATCGGGCAGGTCGCCTACGGTGCCGCGAAGGCCGCCATCGCGGGAATGTGCCTGACGATGGCCCGCGACCTGGGTTCCCTGGGCATCCGCGTGATGGCGATCGCGCCGAGCCTGTTCGAGACGGGGGCCGTGCGGAAGATCCCGGACGAGGTGAAGTCCACGCTTGTGCAGGACGCCGCGTTCCCCAAGCGTCTGGGCCGTCCCGAGGAGTACGCCAAGCTGGTGCTCGCCATCGTCGACAACCCGATGCTCAACGGCCAGTGTCTGCGCCTCGACGCAGGGCAGCGCTTCGCACCGAAGTGACCTGGGGCGACCGACCGGGGACAGTGCGGATTCAGTGACCCCAATCAAGCCGGTGAGCACGCCTCTACGCCCGGGAATCCGCTGCTGTCGGCCCAGCTCAGTATGCTGAGGACACGCAACGTCACTCGAGGAGTTGACCCCATGGCGACCGCCGCCGACCACGAAGCCACCGACTTTCCCTGGCAGGCTGGTCCCGCCGACGGTGAGACCGGTTCCCCCGTCGGCAAACTGGCCGCGCAGATCGCACGCCGCATCGAGGCGGACGTCATGCAGCGTGGCTGGCCCGAGGGCGAGTCCCTCGGCTCCGAGCAGGACCTGCGCGAGCACTACGGGGTCAGCCGCTCCGTGCTGCGCGAGGCGGTGCGTCTGGTGGAGCACCACCAGGTGGCCCGGATGCGGCGGGGGCCGGGGGGCGGGCTGATCGTGTGCGTGCCCGACGCAGGCCCGGCCACGCGCTCCATCGTGATCTACCTGGAGTACATCGGAACGAGCGTCACAGATCTCCTGCACGCGCGCCAGCTCCTCGAACCGATCGCCGCGGGGCTTGCGACGCAGCGCCTCACCGAGGACGGTATCGACACGCTCCGCGCCACCCTCGACGACGAGCTCACCCAGCCGGACGAGCCGGGCGAGGGGGCCCTTGATCCGCTGCATCCCGTGCTCGGCCGGCTGTCGGGCAACCCGGTGCTCCAGCTCTTCATCGACGTGCTCACCCGCCTGACCGCGCGGTACGCGCACACCTCGCGGCGGATCGCCAAGGCCGAGGTCCAGTCCGCCGCAACCACTTCGCGCGAGGCGCACCAGGCCATCGTCGACGCCGTGATCGCCGGCGACGGGGCGCACGCCCAGACGCTGCTGACCTCGCACCTGGAGTGGGTCGCCGCCTGGATCGAGAAGCACCGGGTGCGCCGCGCGCGGATCACCGGCACCGTGATCGAGCCGGAGATGGCCGAAGGGCCGCGGGCCAAGCTGGCCGAGGTGGTCGCCTCGTGGATCCATGACGACATCGCCGCGCGGGGCTGGCAGGTCGGTTCGGTGCTCGGCTCCGAAGCCGACCTCCTGGCCCGCTACCAGATCAGCAGGGCCGCGCTGCGCGAGGCGGTACGACTCCTGGAGTACCACCAGGTTGCCCGGATGCGGCGCGGTCCCGGCGGCGGCCTGATCGTCACCGAACCCGAACCACAGGCGAGCATCGACACGATGGCGCTCTTCCTGGAGCACCAGGGCGCGACGGCCGACGATCTGCGGATCGTCCGCGACGCACTGGAGCTCGGCGCGGTCGCGCGGGTGACCGCGCGGCACGCCGAGGGCGAAGAGAACGCAGAGAACATCGCCGAGCGGCTTGCCGCGGCCGTCCGGTGGCCGGCGGAGGGCCCCGCGGACGACCCGCGCAAGGCGGACCTCTTCCACTCCGAACTCGCCGCTCTGGCGGGCAATCCCGTCCTGTCGTTGTTCATCGACATCATCACGGAGCTGTTCCGCCGGCACGCCGCGGGCCAGAACCAGTCGCTGCCCGGGGACAAGGCGGCCGACGAGGTCACCCACGTGCACCAGCGGATCCTCGACGCGGTCCTTGCCGGGGACTCCGGTGTCGCCCGGCACCGGATGCGGCGCCACCTGGACGCGCTCATCCCCTGGTGGCACTGAGCAGGGGATGAGCGCGGGGATCAGTCGGCCCGGTCGCCCACGCTGAACCGGGCCAGTTCGTGCGTCACCATGCCGTCCAGTCCGGGCGCTGGCGGCTCGGGCAGCACGACCGCCCGCTCACGGGTCGGCAGCAGCACTACGGCCGTGCCGGGGGTGGTGAGCTCGCCCCGCTGGTTCTCGCAGCGCACCGCGACGTGCACCTCGGCGCGATCACCGGCCTGCCGCTTGTCGACGACCTCGCCTCGCACCCACGTGGTGTCGCCGAGATAGTTGAACTTGCGGTGCTCGCAGCGCAGTTGCCACAGCCAGCCGTCGTCGCCCATCCAGTCGGTGAGCAGATGGCACAGCCAGGTCTCGCGCATCCCGCCGTAGTCGTAGGGGTTCGGCAGGCCGAGCTCCCGTGCGCGCTCCGGCTCCCAGTGCAGGCGCTGCACCGTGTCGGGGACGCCCAGCGGGTTGGGCGGGTAGAGGCCGGGGGCCTTGCGCCGCACCTCCGCGGCGATACGGAACGCACCGGGCGGGGTGAGCTGCATGCCCCAGCCCAGATGCCAGACCACCACGTCCGTGACGGTGAGCGGCCCCTTCACCCGGGGCTGCAGCTCCTCGCCGATCTCGACGTCCTCCCAGTAGCGGGGTTCGGCGCCGCGCCGGGTCTCGGCCGCGTACGCCGCGTCGATCTGCGCCAACTGGTCGTCCGTATAAGGTTGTTGCTCCACCTTCTCCTTGGCCCGCTTACGCGAGGTGTGCCGTTCCGCGTTGATCCACGTGCCACGGCGTACGGCGTGCATCTCGCCGGCCCCGTTGGCGTAGAGGTAGTCCTGGGTGACATGGGCGGTGCGGCCACCGAAGCTGCTGCGCTTGGCCTGCACGCCCACCTGAGTCTGCAGCACCCGGCAGCGGTCGCCGAGGGTGAGCGGCCGCCACCACTCGAACTCCATGACCGCCTGGTATGAGCCGAGCCCGGCGAACGGATCGCCCTTCAGGAGCGCCTTGGTCCGCGGATCCGGCGCCGGGGCCGCGTCCTCGCCCATGGTGTAGAGGAACGTCGGCGGGGCGATGAGCGATCCCCAGCGGGTGCCCGACGCGTACCCGGGATCACAGTAGAGCGGGTTGTCATCGCCGTACCCGTAGGCGAAGTGGCGGGTGCCGTCGGAGCTCACCTCGTAGTTGTGTGGGGGGTTGCGCTGCGGCTTCGGGATGCCGAGACGGCGGCGCGAGCGCTCAATCGCCTCGTCGGTCAACACGCCGAACGGCTTGGCCTGTTGGTGATCCGTGGTGGTGGTCATCGGGGCCTTTCGTCAGTCAGGTCGAGCACGACCTTGCCGGTGGTCCTGCGCTCGGCGACGGCCGTGAGCGCGGCGGCCACGTCCTTCAGCGGATGAACCTGGGAGACCATGGGCCGCATACCGTCGCGGACCATCCCGGCCAGCGCGTGCTGGGCCGCCGTGACCGCCTCCGGATCCTCCTCGCGCATCATCCGGGCCTCGAAGCCGCGTACGGTCGCGTTCTTGAGCAGGACGAGGTTGAGCGGGATACGGGGGATGCGGCCGTCCGCGTAGCCGACCGTGACGAACCGGCCGTGGCGCCGCAGAGCCCGGAAGGCCGCCTCGGCGTGGTCGCCGCCGACCGGGTCGACCACCAGGTGCACGCCGTCGCCACCGGTCACCTCCCGGAGGCGGGCCTTGAAGTCCTCTTTCACGTAGTCGATGCCCTGCTCCGCGCCGAGTTCGCGCGCGACGGCGAGCCGCTCCGGACTCGATGCGGCCGCCACGACGTGCAGGCCGAGCCGGGTCGCGACGTCGACGGTGGCCGAACCGACCCCGCCCGCGGCGCCGAGCACCGCCACCCACTCCCCCGCGGCGGCGCCGCCCACCGTCACCAGGGCGTGAAAGGCGGTCCCGTACGTGACGTGGAAGGCGGCCGCGTGCACCATGTCGAGGCCGTCGGGGATCGGCCGCAGGGCCGCCACGGGGGCGACCACCCGCTCGGCGAAGGCCCCGGTGAACACGGCTCCCGCGACGGGCGACCCGACGGTCGGCCCGTTCACCCCGTCCCCGAGCGCGGCGACGACTCCGGCGAACTCGCTGCCGGGCGTGAAGGGCAGGGGGGCAGAGATCTGGTATCGGTCGGCCGCGACGAGCACGTCCGGGTAGTTGACGGCCGCCGCATGCACCTGGATCAGCACCTCGCCGGGACCGGGCGCGAGGTCGTCGACCTCGGTGACCGCGATGCCGCTCGGCGGCCCGTACGAGGTGCAGCGCGCCGCCCTCATCACCGCGCCTCCAGGCCGGGCATGGCGGGGTCGCGGGGCAGTCCGAGGATCTGTTCCGCAATAGTGTTGCGCTGGATCTCGGCCGTGCCGGCACCGATCGTCGAGGCCCTGGTGCGCAGGAATCCCCATACCCAGCGCCCGTGTTGGACGGCGTACGGATCACGTCGCCCGAGCATGCCGTACGAGCCGAGCAGGTCGAGGGCGAACTCGTGGAGCTCCTGCTCGAAAACGACGATGAAGAGGCGGGCTGTCGACGAGGCGGGTCCCGGCTCGCCCTTGGTCATGATGTCGGAGATCGTCCGCATGCCCGTGTAGCGCATGATGCGCACGCGCATCTCGAAGTCGGCCAGCCGGTCGCGAACTTGGGGATCGGCGGTCGCTCCGCGCTCGCGTGCCAGCTCTATCAACTCGTCCAGGACGCGGCGGTAGCGAGCCGCCTGGTTCATCGCACCGGCGGCGCGTTCGTGCCCGAGGCTCGTGCGCACCAGCGGCCAGCCGCCGTTCTCCTCGCCGATCCGGTCGGCCACCGGTACGCGGACGTCGTCGAGGAAGACCTCGCAGAAGTGTGCGTCGCCGGTCAGGTCGCGCAGCGGGCGTACGGTGACGCCGGGCGCATGGGCGTCGATGAGGAGGTAGGTGATGCCGCGCTGGCGCGACTGGAGGGTGCCGGTGCGGACGAGGGTGAAGAGGATGTCGGCGATGTCGGCCGAACTCGTCCACACCTTTTGCCCGTTGACGACGTAGGTGTCGCCCTCGCGGCGTGCCGTCGTGCGCAGGGCGGGTAGGTCCGAGCCCGCTTCGGGTTCGGAGTAGCCCTGCGCCCACACCGTGTCCCCACGGAGCATGGGGCGCAGGAAGCGCGCCTTCTGCTCCTCGGTGCCGTACGTGATGAGGGTGGGGGCAGCGATGCCGAGTCCGGTGCCGAGAGGCCCGGGGACCCTGGCCTTCGCGTACTCCTCCTGGTAGATCACCTGCCGGGCGAAACTCAGCTCCATGCCGCCCTGGGCGCGCGGCCAGCTGGGGCCCGCGTATCCGGCGTCGTAGAGGGCGGCAAGCCACGCCTTCTGCCAGGCGAGCCGCTCGGCGCGGCCCTTCGGGGGGCGGCCGGGGTGGTGTGCGGTCAGAAACTCCCTCAGCCGGGAGCGGAATTGGCCGTCGGTCTCGGCAGCGAGGTCCGCCTGGGCGGCGGGCGGGCCGTCTACGGTTGGCGTCGTCATCACGTTCCCCTCAGATCCCCACCAGGTCGGCGAGGCGTGCGCGATGCGCGGCGGGCGCGCCGAGCAGGTGCTCCGACGACTTCGCTCGGCGCAGGTGGAGGTGTGCGTCGTGTTCCCACGTGTAGCCGATGCCGCCGTGGATCTGGATGTTCTGCTTCGCGGCGTGGGTGTACGTCCCCGCGCAGTAGGCGGCGGCGAGCGCGGCGGACGTCGGCAGCTCGGCCGGTTCACCGGCCGACTCCGCGGCCTGCTCCCCGGCCTGCTCCTGCGCCGCGACGGTCACGGCGTGGTGGGCCGCCGAGCGGGCGGCCTCGACGGCGAGGAGCAGGTCGGCGCAGGCGTGCTTGACGGCCTGGAACGAGCCGATGGGACGCCCGAACTGCACCCGCGTCTTCGCGTACTCCACGGCGGCATCCAGACATGCCTGGGCTCCCCCGACCTGCTCGGACGCCAGCCCGACCGCCGCGAGGTCGAGGACGGTGCGCAGATAGGCCGTCGCGTCCCCGTCAGGGCCGACCCGCAGGGCGCGCACGCCGTCGAGTTCGACCCGTGCCAGGCGGCGGGTGGGATCGAGGGCGTCGAGCGGGGTCCGTGTCACTCCGGGAACCCCGTTCTCTACGGCGAAGAGGCCGGGGCCCGCCTCGGTGCCCGCGACCACGAGCAGCAGGCCGGCCGTGGCCCCGTCGACCACGAACATCTTGGTGCCGGACACCGTCCACCCCGCCTCGTCGACGCGGGTGGCCGTAGTCGCCACGTCCTCGACGCGCCAGGAGCCGCGTTCTTCTGCGACAGCGACGGTCGCAGTCAGCTCTCCCGCGGCGATACCGGGCAGCCATCGCGCCTGGGCCGCGCGGTCGCCGGAGGCGGTGAGCGCCTGGCCCGCGAGGGCGACGGTGGCGAAGTACGGGGAAGGCAGCAGGGCCTTGCCCAACTCCTCCAGTACGACGCCCAGTTCGACCGCGGTGCCGCCGCTGCCGCCGTACTCCTCGGGGACGGCGATCCCCGTGAGGCCGAGCTGCCCGGCCAACTGACGCCACAGCGCGGGGTCGTACCCCTCGCCGGACTCCATCCAGCGACGCACGGCCGCGCTCGGCGACTTTTCCGCCAACAGGCGGCGCAAGGCCGAGCGCAGCTCGTCGCGCTCCTCGGTGTGCGTCAGGGTGTGTGTGAGGGTCACCTAGCTCCTCCACGTTCGTGAGCGGATCCATCCATGCTCACGGCACACGGTACCCCGAATATTTAATAGAGGGTACTTAATTTGGCGGTCTAGTCGAACGTGACGACGACCTTCTCCGCCGCGCCCGGCGTGCGGGCCAGCTCGAAGGCGCGGCCCACCTCAGCGAAGGGCACACGGTGGCTGATCAGCTTCGCGAACCGGTCCTGGTGGGCGGCGAGTTCGGCCGTCACCTCGAAGATCTCGGTCGGGTAGCCCTGGGAGGCGATCAGGGTGAGTTCGCTGCGCAGCATCCCGCCCAGGTCGATGGCGTCCGACTTCTTCTGCACGGCCACCATGACCATCTTCGCCTTCCACTTCGCAGCGTCGATCACGGCGTTGAAGGCGGCGGGGGCCCCGGCGGCGTCGATGTAGATGTCGGTTCCGGCACGCGGCTGTCCCAGTGAGTTGACGGCCTCGCCGTGCAGTTCGCTCAGGCGGGCGGTGACGTCCTCGGAGGCCGAGTTGATGACGGCGTCCGCGCCGACGGCAAGGGCCGTCTCAAGGCGACCGGGGATCACATCGGCGACCACCACGTGCTTGACCTCACGCAGCTTCAGCCAGATCGTGGCGCCGAGGCCGATGGGCCCCGCGCCGAAGACCACCACCTTGTCGTCGGGGCCGGCCTCGGAGCGGTTGACGCAGTGCCGGGCGACCGCCATCGGCTCGTTCAGCGCGGCCACGTCGAAGGGCACGTCGTCCGGGAAGACCCCGACGCTCTTGCCGACGACCGCGTCCTCGATGAGCAGGTAGTCACTCATGCCGCCCAACTCCCCGCCGCAGCCAATGATCCCGGACGGGGCGCCCTGCGGGTTGACCACGACCCGGTCCCCCATCTTCAGGCCGGTGACCTCGGCACCGACCTCCACGATCTCGCCTGCCGGTTCGTGACCGAGAGGGAGGGAGACGATGGAACCGTCGCCACCGTAGGGCGTGCCCCCCATGTGGACGAAGAAGGTGTCGGTGCCGCAGATGCCGCAGGCACGGATCCGCATCAGCGCGTCGCGCGGACCGGGCACCGGCCGCTCGATCTCCGTCACGTCGATCGTGTCGGGCTGGGCGGGAACCGTCTGGACGGACTTCATCGTGGCCATGAGGAGGCTCTCTTTCACTTGAGGGGATTCGTGAAGGGAGTGTGGTGCGGGGGCAGGCGCGGGCCTGCTCAGGGCGGCCGGCGAGGAGGCCGCCGGCCGCGCCCAGGGACACCAGACCCATGGCTGCCGCCGCCGTGATCCTCTGCGTGCCGCCCGAATGAGGTAACTGATCACCGTCACGCCACCGTAGAACAGGAACAGGAACCAGAGCACCGGCCGTGTCGAGAGGAACGCCTTGATCCGCGGCCTCTGCGCGAGACGGAAGCCGGACACCAGCGCGAGGGCGATGCCCGCGTACGTGGCCACGTCCTGCGCCGTGCCATCCAGCCGGTCTCCGTGCTAGCGCCGAGACCGGCGGCGAAACCCGCCCAGAGCAGCACGTCGCGGGCGAGCGTCTTCACGGGCGACTTCGCGGGAGCGTGCATCGTGGTGGCCATGGGGGTTCCTTCGGTTGCCGAGGTGCCACCCGGTTCACCAGGGCGGCGAGTACGGGCCCACCGTCCCCCGCCAACCCCCTGCCCGTCGTCGTGCGGCTGCCGACATCCGGCCTACTGCGTTCTCCCTACGTGGCCGACCCCCGGCCGGGACCTAAGTCCTCGACCGCAGCGGCGCCGGCCAGTCCGGCAGCACGGCCCGGTCCACGATCTCGATGCGCTCGCCCGTCGGCGCCAGGTGATAGGCGAAGACCGACGGGGCGGTGCCGTCGATCACCGCGCACACCTCCAGCGCGAAGCCCGCGTCCTCGAGCCGCTTCGACGTCGCCCGGACGTCGTCGCAGAAGTAGCCGAGGTGGTGTGCCGCCGCGCGCGGGGGCGCGGTCCAGGGGGTGCCGGGTATCTCCTGGACGAGTTCGATGTGCGGGGCGTCGAGGGAGTACGTGTAGCGCAGGGTCAGCACCTGGTCGCCTCCGTCCGCAAGGCGGACCGGCATCTCGGTGGACTCGGGCCTGGTCCACCGGTATCCGGCGGCCTCGCTCATCCGGGCCATCGCGGCATCCACATCCGGCACGACGAGCCCGGTGTGATAGAGATCGGCCGCCCTCAGCGCGGGCACGGCATCCTTGCTCCGCTTCGTCATCCGCCCGCTCACCACTCCAACCGCAGGGACTTGATGCCGTACATGTTCCCGGTCTGCTCCAGGTCCTGGCCGGCCGCGATCCGGTAGTTCGGGATGCGCTTGTGCCACTCCTGCACGGCCACGTTCAGCTCCAGGCGCGCGAGATGGGAGCCCAGGCAGCGGTGCGGGCCCGAACCGAAGGCGATGTGGTTGCTCGCGGAGCGGTGCGGGTCGACGTCGAGGGGGTTCTCGTACCGCTCGGGGTCGCGGTTGGTGACGGCGAGCGGCAGCATCACCATCTCGCCCTTCTTGACTGGGCAGCCACCGACCTCGACGTCCTTGGTGGCCTTGCGGGCCGGGACGACGAACGAGTAGACGCGCAGGATCTCCTCCACGCTCATGCCGATGAGCGTGGGGTCGGCCACGATCGCGGCGCGCAGCTCGGGGTGGGAGGCGAAGTGGTAGAGCCCCCAGCCGATCGCGATGGGGACCGTGTCGAAGCCCGCCTGGAACATCAGGACGCAGAAGGCGTGCATGTCCCGGTCGCTGATCGGCTCACCGTCGATCTCCCAGGTCATGGCCCGGGACAGCAGGTCGTCGCGCGGGTGCGCGCGCCGCAGGGCGATCTGCTCGTCGAAGTACGCCGATACGGCCTGCATCGCCGCCAGTTGGCGGCTGTGGTCCGGGTCCTCCTCGAAGGAGAGGTGCAGCAGGGCGTGCACCCAGTCGAGGAACTGGTCCAGATCCTGCTCGGGCAGCCCCATCAGCCGCATGAAGATCAGCGTCGGGAAGCGGCGCGCGAATCCGTCGAGGACCTCGGCGCCGTCCCGGCCGCGCAGTTCGTCGATCAGTTCCACCGCGGCCTGCCGGATCTCCGGCTCGCGGGCGGCGATGGCCTTGGGAGAGAACTCACTGCCCAACAGGCGTCGCCAGTCGGTGTGCTGCGGCGGGTCCAGCATCTCGGGGATCCAAAGGAACGTGGGGTCCGGGTTCAGCGCTGTGACGGACGTGCTGGAGAACGTCTCCCAGTCCTGGAGCGCCTGCTGAACCTCCTCCCCGTCCGTCACGACCCAGTAGCCCTGTGCAATGCTGCTCCTGAATCCGGAGCGCGCCTCCGCGAACGCGTCCCACCGCTCCTGGTGGCTGAGGACCGGGCCGCCTTCTCGGTTGTCGAAGTCATAGGTAGGAACACCCTTGTGGGCGCCCTCCGGTTCGAGCGTGGTACTCATCTCGGATCCTCTCCGGGGTGACCTGCACGCGGGCAGGCGGCCTCTCTACCGACATGCTCTGCTCAGGAAATTGAGAGCCCTCTATTGGGGCTTCCCTCACCATGGCACCGATCCTGAGACGGCGGCAATGCCCGCGCGGCGAGGAACGCGGCACGGGCTGGACATCCCCGCGGCCCGACTGCCGCCCCTCAGCGCCCCTCCCAGACCGGTGCCCGCTTCTCGGCGAAAGCGGTGGCGCCCTCCTTCGCGTCGTCGGAGGCGAACACCGGGTCGGTGATCGCCTCCTGTTCCCGCCACCCCTCCTCCCATGTCCAGTCCGCGGTGGCGCGCGCGATCCGCTTGGTCGCCGCCACGGCGAGGGGCCCGTTCGCAGCGATCGCCTCGGCGAGCCGGAGCGCGCCATCGAGGGCCTCGCCCTCGTCGGTGAGCCGGTTGACCAAGCCCACGTCGGCCGCCCGCTCGGCTCCGAACGGCTCACCGGTCAGCAGGAGTTCGAGCGCGACGGCGTAGGGCAGACGGCGCGGCAGCAGCAGCGCTGCACCCCCGGCCGCCACCAGCGACCGCTTCACCTCCGGCACCCCGAAGCGCGCCGTGCGGGCCGCGACGACGAGGTCGCAGGCGAGCAGCAGCTCGAAACCGCCGGCCAGCGCCCAACCCTCCACCGCCGCGACCAGTGGTTTGCGCGGCGGCGTCTGCGCGATGCCGCACAGCCCGCGCCCCTCGATCCGCGGACGCTCACCGCGCAGCCATGCCTTCATGTCCATACCAGCACTGAAGGCCCCTCCCGCCCCGGTGAGGACCCCGACCCGCAACTCGTCCGACGCGTCCAATTCGTCGACCGCGGCGGCGACACCCTTCGCCACCGCGCCGTCGATCGCGTTCTTCACCTGCGGACGGTTGATCGTGATGACCTGGACGGCACCGCGGCGCTCGACAAGAACCTCGTCTGGCATGCTGCCTCCTCCTGTTCGGCTCGGGTGTACTCGACGACACCTCCGGAAACAGTATCCTTAAAAGACTCCATGGTGCCCAACTGTGGACTCAATCCCGGTGCCAGGATAAATTTCTGATACTGATCTTCTGCACTCTCGCGACATCCCGCCCGGAGGGCCGATGCTGGATTTCTCGATCGAACCCGACTTCCAGGCCAAGCTGGACTGGGCCGCAGCCTTCGTGCGTGCGGAGGTCGAGCCACTGGACCTGCTGTTCCCGCACGGCGGCGACCCATACGACACGGCCAACGAGAAGGCGCGGGCCATACTCAAGCCCCTGCAGGCGAAGGTCCGCGAACAGGGCCTGTGGGCCTGCCATCTCGGCCCTGAACTCGGCGGCCCCGGCTACGGCCAGGTGAAGCTCGCCTACCTCAACGAGATCCTGGGCCGTTCCTACTGGGCGCCCACGGTGTTCGGCACCGCCGCCCCCGACACAGGGAACGCGGAGATCCTCGCGATGTTCGGCACCGCGGAGCAGAAGGAGCGCTACCTGCAGCCGCTGCTGGACGGCGACATCGTCTCCACGTTCTCCATGACGGAGCCTCAGGCGGGCGCGGACCCGAAGGAGTTCGTATGCCGGGCCTGGCGCGAGGGTGAGGAGTGGGTCATCGACGGGGAGAAGTGGTTCTCCTCGAACGCACGCTACGCGGCCTTCCTCATCGTCATGGCCGTCACCGACCCCGAGGCGGCCCCGCACCAGCGCATGTCGATGTTCATCGTGCCCGCCGAGACCACCGGCATCGAGATCAAGCGCAACGTCGGCACGATGGACGAGCGGGACGGCCTCGACGAGGGGATCCACGGCTACCTCCGCTACCACCGGGTCCGCGTCCCGCTGGACGCCATGCTCGGGGGCCCCGGCGAGGGCTTCAAGGTCGCGCAGGCCCGGCTCGGCGGCGGCCGGGTGCACCACGCCATGCGGACGGTCGGCAAGTGCACCCGCGCCTTCGACATGATGTGTGAGCGCGCGCTCTCGCGTCGTACGCAGGGCACCCTGCTTGCCGACAAGCAGGCCGTTCAGCAGTTCATCGCGGAGTCCTGGATCGAGCTGGAGCAGTTCCGGCTGCTCGTGCTCAACACGGCCTGGATCATCGACACCCAGCCCCACGGCGCCGCTCGCACCCGGATCGCCATGTGCAAGGTCGCCATGGCCAAGGTACTGCACGACGTCATCCAGCGTGCGCTGCATCTGCACGGATCGCTGGGTACGACCAACGAACTCCCGCTCGCGAAGTGGTGGATGGCCGCGCCGAACCTGGCGCTCGCCGACGGCCCGACCGAGGTACACCGCACCACGGTCGCCAAGCAGATGCTGAAGCAGTACCGGCCGGCTGAGGGACTGTTCCCCAGTGAGCACATTCCGCCGAAACTGGAAGCCGCCCGAAAGCGGTACGCGCACATCATCGGCGACGACAGCCTCAATGGGCAGGTGAACGCATGACACCGGCCGAACAGCGCAGGGCACCGACCGAGTTGTTCGACCTGAGCGGCAAGGTCGCCCTCGTCACCGGCGGCAGCCGGGGCCTCGGACTGGAGATGGTACGGGCCTTCGCCGCCGCGGGCGCCGACGTCGTCATCACCAGCCGCAAGCTGGACGCCTGCGAGGCGGCCGCCAAGGAGGTGCGCGACCTGGGCCGGCGGGCGCTGCCAGTGGCAGCCCACGTCGGCCACTGGGACGATCTGGACCGGCTCGCCGACACCGCGTACGACGCGTTCGGCCGCGTCGACATCCTGGTCAACAACGCCGGAATGTCCCCGCTGGCCCCGTCCTCGGCCGAGACGAGCGAGGAGCTGTTCGACAAGGTGATCGGGGTCAACTTCAAGGGCCCCTTCCGACTCACGTCGCTCGTCGGGCAGCGGATGGCCGAGGGCGAGGGCGGCTCCGTCATCAACGTCTCCTCGTCCGGGGCACTGCTGCCGCAGCCCCGGTTCGGCCCGTACGCGGGTGCCAAGGCCGCGCTGAACACCCTCACCACCGTCTTCGCCCGAGAATACGGGCCGAGGGTGCGGGTCAACACGATCTCGGCCGGGCCGTTTCTCACGGACGTGTCGAAGTCGTGGGCGGAGGAGTCCCGTACGAGCACACGCAGCGCGCTGGGCCGTCCCGGCAACCCCGAGGAGATCGTCAGTACGGCCCTGTACCTCGCGAGCGACGCCTCCAGCTACACCACGGGGGCGCTGATCCGCGTCGACGGCGGGCTGTACTGATCCGCCCGCCGTCGACGCACTTGCGAACGAGCCGTCACCTCGCGTCCGGCTCACCCAGGTAGGCACGCTCAAGGAATCCCGGGTCCGCCACGAGCTGCGCGGCGGGCCCGCTGAGCACCGTGTCACCGTGCACCAGGACGACCGCCTGGTCCGCCACCTCGAGCGCCAGCTGTACGTGCTGCTCCACAAGGACCACCGCGGCGCCGGTGTCGTCCGCGATGCGCCGCACGACCGGCAACAGCTCCTCGACGATCACCGGGGCGAGCCCCATGCTGAGTTCGTCGACGAGCAGGACGCGCGGGTCCTGGATCAGGGCCCGGCCGAGGGCAAGCATCTGCTGTTCCCCGCCGGAGAGCAGTCCGGCCGCGACCTTGAGACGCTTGCCCAACGCCGGGAAGTAGTCGAGGACCTGGTCCACTGTGCTGCCGCCGCGCCGCCGTGCGAGCGTCAGGTTGTCGCGCACGGTCAGCTGGGTGAACAGGGACCGGTCGTCGGGTACGAGGACCAGTCCCTTCCGGGCCATGGCCCGCGCCCTGCCTCCCTTGACGGGCTCCCCGCCGAGGGCGACCGCCCCGCCCAGGCTCGGCAGCAGCCCGGCCAGCGTCAGCAACAGGGTCGTCTTTCCCGCGCCGTTGGGGCCGAGGAGGGCCGTGACCTCGCCGGGCCGCAGCCGCAGGTCGAACCCGCGCACCACCGGCTGCCCCTTGGTGTAGCCGGCGTCCAGGCCCTCGCATGCGAGGGGTGCCCGTTCTGTCTCCTGCGCCGTCGCCATCGTCACCGTACGCCTTCCTCTTGTGTCTGGGCCGCGCCGAGGTAGGCGGCGGCGACCCGTGGATCCGCCTTGATCTCGGCAGGGGTTCCCTGAGCGATGACCTTGCCGAGATCGAGTACGACGATGCGGTCGCACACGTCGAGTACGAGTCCCATGTCGTGGTCGACGAGCAGCACCGTCACCCCGGCGGCCCGCACGGCACGCAGCCGCTCGCCCAGCCAGCGGCTCTCGGAGCTGTCGAGTCCGGCCGCGGGCTCGTCGAGGAGCAGGAGCCGGGGGCGTCCGGCAAGGGCACGTGCGATGGACACCAACTGCCTTCGGCCCTGCGAGAGTTCACGCGCCGGCCGGCCTCGGTGGCCGCTCAGGTGCAGCGTCTCGAAGAGATGGTCGCGCAGCTGCGGCCCTTCGGTCGAGCCGACATGGTCGCCGCCGTGCCGGGCGGCACTCTCGCCGACCAGGACGTTCTCCTCCACGCTCAGGTCCTCGTACAGCTCGATGCCCTGGAAAGTGCGACCGAGCCCCGCGCGGCTGCGTCGGTGCGGTGGGAGCGTGGCGAGGTCGTGGCCGTCGAACTCCACGGTGCCGGTGGCGCGTTGGTACCCGCTGACCGCATCGAGCAGGGTGGTCTTGCCCGCCCCGTTCGGCCCTATGACACCGACGATCTCGCCGGAGCGGACCTCGAAGGAGGCCGCGTCGAGGGCGACGACTCCTCCGTGGCGCACTCCGACGTCGAGCACTGCCAGGACGACGGCTCCCGGTCCGGATGCCGGGCGGTCGGCAGCAGGTCGCGGGCCCGTGTCCGTACCCGTCTCCCCATACGTATCGGTGACCGCGTCCGTCAGGGCGGAGTCACCCTTGTCGTCCGTGGGCGTCTCGCGCCGCAGGCGGGCCGCGAGCGCGTGTGCGGGACCGACCAGTCCCTCCGGGTTCGTGATCACGGTGAGCACCAGGCCCATGCCCATGATGACGCTGTACCACTCCCCCATGGACAGCGCCCGGTCCAGGGCGACGGAAACCACTCCGCCCGCTCCCATCACCCCCGCCACCACACCGCCGGACAGTGCGGTGATGCCCGCCAGATACGCGGTGGCGAACAGGCCGAGGCCGCCGAGGGCGGTGAACATCTCCGGGTCGGCGATCGTCTGCTGGTAGCCGAGCAGCGCGCCACCGAGGCCGGCGACGAAAGCACCGATGGCAAAGGCGATGATCTTCGTACGGGAGACGTCGATGCCCGCGGCGGCGGCCGACCGCTCGTTGGCGCGGACCGCGAGCATGGCGGCGCCGAGCCGGCTACGGCGAAGGCAGGCCACCCCGAGGCCCACAAGCAGCAGCACCGCCAGGCACAGCAGCCCGAAGCGGATACGCGGGTATCCCTCACCCGCGCCGATGCCCAGGTCGAGCCCGAAGAGCCGCGGCGAGGGGATCTTGGCGCCGTCGAGCCCGCCGTTGAAGTCACTGTTGCGGAACCAGAACGCCTCCACCGCGACCGCGAGCGCGATCGTCACCACCGCCGCCGGCAGTCCGCGGATACGCAGCGCGGGCAGCCCGATGACGACGCCGATGACCATGGCCACGACGGCCGCTAGCAGTGGTGCGAGAGGGAACGGGATCCCCCAGTCCGCCGTGAGACGGCTCAGGCTGAACGCGCCGACCCCGGCGAGGGTGAGCTGCGCGAGGGAGATCTGCCCGGCAAACCCGGTGACGACGACCAAGGACAGCGAGATCACCCCCAGGGTCAGCGAGGTGATCACGGCCGCGCGCATGCTGCCCTGGGTGGCGAACAGGACGACGACACCGAGGGCGGTGCCGACAAGGGCGGGAACCAGCAGACGGTCAGGGCGCGGAGCGCGCCCCAGCGTCTGCCGGATCACCGTCCCCCGGGTCGGCAGCGGCCGTCCGCGCACCACCAGGTACACCAGGATCACGGCGAGCGGCACCAATTGCGCGAGTCCGGTCTGCGGCAGCCAGGACCACCTCCCCTGGAGGAACTGCAGCTCGGACTGGAGCATGCCGATGACGAGTCCGGCGCCGACGGCCGGGATCAGCGCGGTGAAGTTGCCGACGAGTGCGGCGGCCAGGGCGGGGACGATGAACAAGGTGTACGACAGGGGTACCAGCGGCACGATGGGCGCGATGAGGATCCCGGACAAGGCGGCGATGGCCGAGCTCAGCGCCCAGTTCGCGGTGGCGATCCGCTCCGGGGAGAGCCCGCTGACGAGGGCGCCCTTCTCGGACTCCGCCGCGGCCCGGGCCGCCAGGCCGAACCGGGACAGCCGGAAAACCAGCGCCAGGACGACGGTGAGCGCCACGACGACCGCGGCGAACCACAGCCGGTCCCCGGGAATACGCGAACCGCCCCACGCCACCGCGTCGTTGGGAAGGATCGCCTTCACCGACACCGGGGCGGTTCCGACCCGGGCTACCAGCAGGGCCTGGATCACCAGCATCACGCCGATCGACGCGACGGCCTTGGCGACCGGCGGCGCCGACCGCAGCGGCCGGAAGACGACGGCGTAGAGCAGCACCCCGAACACGGCGGCCAGCACCAAGGTGAGTGCCATCGCCGGGAACAGCCCGAGCTCATCACCGAAGCCGAGGCCAACGGTGCGCGGCAGGCCGGGTATCGGCACCAGGAGTTCGCCTTTGCGTGCAAACGCGTACGTGTACGCGCTGTACAACGCGATCGCCCCCGTGGCGAAGTTGACGACCCCCGAGCTGCGGAAGGTCAGGACCAGGGCGAGGGCGAGGGCGGCGAACACGGCCCCGTTGCCCAGACCCAGCAGGAGGAAGACCAGGTACTGGTCCATCAGCCGGCCTGCTGGAAGAGCGAGGTGGGGTCGACGACCTGGACCTTCTCCAGCTTGCCGCCGTTGACGGTGGCGGTGACCTCCTCGGCCGAGCACGCCGCCTTGAGCGCCGGGACCGCCTTGTGGTCACAGGTGAACGTGGTGCCGTGGCCCGCGGGCAGCGCCACGTCCTTGGCCGAGTCCAGCGCCTTCGCGACGGTCTTCGGTGTGACCTCGCCCGTCAGGCCCTTCAGCGCACGCACGAGCCCGAGCGCGCCCTGGTACCCGATGGCGGCGTAACCGCCGCTCTTGGTGTCCGGGCTGTAGCGCTTCATCACCTCCCGGTAGAGCTGGGCCTCGACGTGGTCACTGGATCCGTCAAAGCTGCTGAACACCTGCGCCCCGTCCAGACCGGCCCCGACGGCGTCGACGACCTCGGGGGCCGTGCACGGCTGGAGGATCATCCGCGGCGTGGAACCTCCTAGCGTGGCCATGGCCTGGAGGACGGAGGTGCACACGGTCGACTCGCCGATGATCGCGACGGCGTCCGGCTTGTTCTGCAGCGCCGCGCTCACCTGGGGCGAGGCGTCCGGAGTGCCCGCCGCGATCTTCACTATGCGCAGGTCGATGCCCGCCTTGTCGAAGACGGGCTTGCCGATGGACTGGGCGCCGCCGACCGCGGACGGGACATCGATGACGAACGTGACGACCTTCTTGTAACCCTGCTTTCTGGCGTACTCGGCCATCGCCGTCATGGACGCCGGGAATCCGCCCGTCCATGAGTAGGAGCGAGCGCTCGTGCCCTCGGCGCCGCTGGTGGCCAGGGCGGTCGTCCACGGAATACCGGCCCGGGTCACGATCGGCACCATGGAATCGCCCAGGCCGCTGCTGGTCAGGACGACCGCGGCCACCTTCTGCTCGACCATCCGGTTCGCGCAGTCCCGGGCGGTCGCGGGCTCTTCCTTCGTCTTGCAGACCACGTACTCGATGGGCCTGCCCGCGATGCCGCCCAGGTTGCCGTTGGCGTATCGGCGGGCCGCGTCGGCGGCCTGACGTGTCTCGGGCTGACTGATGCCCGCGCCGCCCTCGTTGGTGATGAGGCCGATCTTGACCGGCGTACCGGTGGCCTTCTTCCCCGGGAACGCAGCTGCCAGCGCGGCCGGGGTCTTTTCCGTACTTCCTTGCGTGTCCGCGTCGCCCTCCTGTGCGCAACCCGCCAGAAGGAGGGCCGCGACCGCGGCCAGCGCGATGGACGCGCGCGGCCGGGGGGAGGTGGCAGAGGTGAGGGCACGCCTGACCGACTCGATCATGTCTGCATCCCGAAGTGGTGTCGGCGAGTGCCCCGCACTCGCAGCGATCGGTGGACCGGTGAAGTGCGGGCAGTGCTCAGGTCACCGCACCGTCGATCTTCAGCTGGAGCAACTCCTCGTCGCTCAGGCCAAGTTCACGCAGCACCGCATCCGTGTGTTCGGCGAACTGCGGCGCGCGACTCAGCGTTGCCGGGGTCTGGTCGAACTGGACCGGGTTGGCGACGAGTTCACGCTTCCTGCCGTCGCCATCGACGATCTGGGCGATCAGTCCGTTCGCCCGCAGCGACGGGTCCTGGCCGACCTCCCAGGCGTTCTGCACGGCGGCCCACTGCCCCTCGCCCCGCGCGAGGATCTCGGTCCACTCGGTGAAGGGCCGCTGCCGGATGATGTCGGCGACGATGTCCGCGGCCTCGGCGGCGTTCGCCATGATCTTCTCGGCGCTGTCGAAGCGTTCGTCGGTGGCGAGGTCCTCACGTCCGACGACCCGGCAGAACTCCGGCCAGTACCGGCCCGGTTGGAGCATCGCGAACTCCAGCCACCGGTCGTCGGCGGTCCGATAGGCGCCGATCAGCGGGTTGGCCGCCGAGCCGTGTTTGGGCTGCTCCTGCACGGGCAGCGGGCCGCCCACCATCAGGGCCCGGTTCACCAGGTACTGGGTGGCCCACGCGCCCACGCCGAGCAGCGACACGTCGATGACCGACGGCTCACCGGTGCGCTGCCGCTGGAACAGCGCCGCGGCGATACCGCCGGCGATGGTCATCCCACCCATCGAATCGCCGTACGCGCCCGCCGGCATCCGCATCATCCGGTCGGACCCGGACGGGGTCACTCCGGCCGCGCTGCCACCCCGCGCCCAGAAGGCGGTGCTGTCGTAACCGCCCTTGTTCGCTTCCGGTCCACGGGCGCCGAAGCCGCTTCCCCGTACGTAGATGATGTCGGGGTTGATGGCCCGGATATCTTCGACGTCGATCTTGAGCTTGGCCCGCGCGCCCGGCAGGAAGTTCGTGAGGAAGACGTCACTGGAGCGGACGAGTTCCTCCAACACCCGCCGCGAGGAAGGCTTTTCGAGGGCGACACCGATGCTGCGCTTGCCGCGGTTGGGCCCCTCCATGATCGGGAAGAAGGAGGAGCCCTTGCTCATCGCCTCCTGACCGAGCACGCGCACCAGACCGCGCTGGGCGTCGCCCCGCTCGGCGTGCTCGATCTTGATGACGTCGGCGCCCCAGTCCGCGAGCACCGCGCCCGCCGCCGGTACGAAGGTGAACTGCGCCACCTCCAGGACCCGTACGCCCTCCATCGGTCGGTGCACTGCGTCAACCTCCTTGTTCTGTATGTGAACCTGTACGTGAACGGGCGTGCGTCACTCGACGGTGATGGCGCGCTCCGGACAGGCCCAGGCGCCGTCGCGGGCCGCCTGTTCCTGCTGCGGCGGGACTTCCCCGTCGAAGGGCAGGGCGTAGCCGCTGTCGTCGAGTGCAAACAGGTCCGGGGCGGTGGCCGCGCAGCGCGCGTGCCCGGAACACAGTTGCGTGTCAATGGTGATCTTCACCGAGTCACTCCGTTCTCGATCGTCTGGATCTCCCCGAGGTCCATCGGCCCGTCCTGCGCCGCGTCCAGCAACCCGGCGAGGTCCACGCCGGCTTCGGCCGCCGTGTCGCGGCAGGCCGCCAGGTCCTTGGCGAGAAAGGGGGCCACGCCGTCCGCATAGCGCTCGGCTCCGCCGCGGGCCGCCACGTACGACCCGGCCGTGCTCCCGCCGCTGCTGACCGCGAGGGCCTGGAGCAGGGTTTCCTCCGCGATGCCCATCGCCCGGCCTGCCGCCAGTCCGCGCAGGGTCACCTGGCTGATCGCGGCGAACAGCAGGTTGTTGAGCAGCTTGACGCGCAGCGCGGAGCCACGGGGACCAGTTGCCACCACGGGGTCGGCATACGCGGCCACGACCTGCCGCGCCACCGCCACGTGGTCCGGTTCCCCGCCGAGGAAGACGGTGAGGCGTCCGGCGCGGACAGCCTCGGCCGTTCCGCTGAAGGCGGCGTCGACGATCGCCGCCCGACCTCCGGGCGCGTACGCGTCGAGGCGGTCCAACGTCGCCGGTGCCCCGGTGGTGTGCGAGAGCAGTACCGTGTGCGGGCCCAGGGCCGCGACGACCTCGGGCAGCACGTCGAGCGTCTGGGCGTCGTCGTAGAGACAGCTGACGACGGCGTCGCAGGCAGCGAAGTCCGGTGCCCCGCCCACGAGTTCGGCGCCCAGTGCCGCGAGTCGGTCACGGACCTCGGACCTGCGTGCGTACACGAGCACCGTGTGACCGGCCGCGAGGAGGCGCTCCACCATCGGCTCGCCGATGCGCCCGGCGCCGAGAAAGCCGATCGTTCGGACTGCGGTCATCTGCGCTCCATAAAGTGTCAGAGAGGGGGAACTCCGCTACGGCTTGTTCGTCGAGCCCGCGTCGACGGTGAACTGCAGGCCCGTGACATAGCGCGCCTCGTCCGACGCCAGGAACAGCACGGCGTTCGACACGTCCCGCGGCTCGACGTAGGGCGCGAGGGGGTTCATCGCGGCGAGGCCGAACAGCGGTTCACGCGCGGCGAGTTCCTCGATCGGCTCACCGACGGTAATACCGGTGTCGCTGACCCCGGTGGGGTGCACGGTGTTGACCCGGATGCGGTGCGGGGCGAGTTCGTTGGAGAGCGCCTTCATCAGGCCTACGACGCCGTGCTTGCTGGCCACGTAGTGGGCGTAAGGGACATGGCCGCGGATGCCGGCCGCCGAGCTGGTGATCACGATCGAGCCGCCGGCCCCCGCGTCGATCATGCCGGGTGCCGCGGCGCGCACCGTGTTCCAGGCCCCTTTGAGGTTGACGTCGACGACGACGTCCCAGGCCTCTTCGGACAGTTCCCAGGCGCGTCCTGAGCTCATCACACCCGCGTTGGCGACGACCGTGTCGAGCCGCCCGAACTCGGCGGTCGCCGCGTCGACGGCGGCCCGCGTCTCGGCGTACGAGCGAACGTCCGCCTGCACGGCGAGACACCGGCGCCCGGTGCCCTTGACCAGCTCCACCGTCTCGTCGAGCTCTTCCTTGGTGGCAAGGGAGTAGGGCAGCGCGTCGCTGATGTCGTGGCAGACGTCCACCGCGACGATGTCCGCGCCTTCCTCCGCAAGGCGCACCGCGTGCGATCTTCCCTGTCCTCGGGCCGCCCCCGTGATCAGCGCGACCTTTCCGTCAACTCGCCCCATGTCAGCCTCCGTTCGTCACTCATCACTCATGGCCGGGGACGGCCAGGTCGTCCGTTGCCTCGCGCAGGGCGCGCAGCCGGGCTTCGAGCAGGGCGCGCTCCGCGTCGCCGGCCCCCGCAAGGCGCTGCTCTGTCTCGGTGATCTCCGCGCGCAGACGGCCCGCGGCCTCCTCGCGCGTCAGCAGGTCCAGATCCGTCCAGTCCGAGCGCTCGGACTCGGGTCGGCGGCTCATGCGGGGAAGTTGTAGAGGCGCCGGGTGTTCAGCTCCACCATCCGGTGCACCTCGTCGTCGGGGACGTCGGCGAGGACCTCGGCCGCGTAGGCGCGGCTCTTGGGCCAGTAGGAGTCGGAGTGCGGGTAGTCGCACTCCCAGGTGATCCTTTCGACGCCGATGTGGTGGCGTACGGCCACGCCGAACCGGTCGTCGATGAAGCAGCCGTGGAAGTGCCTGTTGAACAGCTCCGAGGGCCGCACACTCTGGTTGATGTTCTGGTAGAAGCGGTGCCGCTCCCAGGTGCCGTCGGCGCGCTCCAGCAGATACGGGATCCAGCCGATGCCGCCCTCGGACAGGCCGATCTTCAGCTTCGGGTGCCGGTGAAGGACCGGAGAGAAGAGCAGGTCGCCGGTGGCGTACATGGAGTTGCAGCCGAACAGCGCGATCGTCACGGCGAACGGGGCGTCCTCGGCGGTCTTCGGCGGCTTGCCGGAGGTGCCGAAGTGCAGGCACAGCGGCATGTCGGTCTCTTCAAGGGCCGAGAACACCGGGTCCCAGTGGTCGGTGTGGAACGACGGCAGGCCCAGCGGGGCCGGGTTCTCCGGGAACGAGACCGCCTTGGCACCCTTGGCGGCGGTCCGGTGGATCTCGGCGACGCACGCCTCGACGTCCCACAGCGGCAGGATCGCCAGCGGGATGAGCCGGTCGGGCCCCGCGGCACACCATTCGTCGAGCACGAAGTCGTTCCACGCCTGCACGCACAGACGCGCGAGTTCGGGGTCCTGCCCCTCGAGGAACACCGTGCCGGCGAAGCGCGGGAAGGACGGGAAGCAGAGCGCGCCCCACACCCCGTCGAGATCCATGTCCCGCAGCCGGGCCTTCGGGTCGTAACACCCCGGGATCATCTCGTCGTAGCGGGTCGGCTCCAGACCGAACTCCTCGGGGTTCTTGCCCGCCACCGCATTGAGTCCGATGTACGGGTAGATCCGGCCCTCGTACGTCCAGACCTCGGCCGGAGCCTGCCCCTCGCCCCGCGGCTGCTCCACGATCCGTGGTCCCGCCTCCCGGTACTTCGCGGGCAGACGGTCCGACCACAGCCGCGGCGGCTCGATCAGGTGGTCATCGGTGGACAGCAGTTTCATCCATGGCTGCAACGGCATCGTCGCGCCCCTTCCTCGGAGAGATGCGCCGGGTCGGGACTCTACAACAGGCCCTTAATTGCGTATACCTTTTGTGCGCGCCTTACGTGAGTTCACCACCGACTGACCGTCAACGCCCTCTATTACGGCCACCTATCTTCATGAGAGGACGCCACATGCCCGAAGCTCCATCCACCCACCCACTCCCCCAACCGACGCTCTCCAGCGCCGAGTTCTGGCGATCCGGCGCCGACGGGATCCTGCGGCTCTCCCAATGCGCGGACTGCACGCGGTACTTCCACCCTCCGTTGCCGGTGTGCCCGTCGTGCCGGAGCCGCTCGGTGGGGCTCGCGCCCACCTCGGGGAAGGCGGTCGTGGTCGGCTTCAGCGTCACCGAGCAGTCCTGGGTTCCGTCGTTCCCGCCGCCGTACGTGGTGGCCGTCGTGGCGCTCGCCGAGGACGACCGGGCCCGCCTGACGACGAACATCGTCGGGTGCGCGCCGGACGAGGTGCACGTCGGGATGCAGGTACGGGTGCGCTTCGAGCGACACGACGACGGGGCTCTGTACGTGCCGCTGTTCGAGCCGGACCGGGAGGCTCAGGCCACCGAGGGCCCAGGGCCGCTGCCCGAGCCCCGCGCCGTCCGCACCGCCCTGCGGCCCATGGCCACGCAGCGCAAGTACGAGGACGCAGTCGCCCTCACCGGGGTGGGGCAGTCCCGCGTGGGCCGGCGCCTCATGGTCGATCCGGTGTCACTGACCGTGGATGCGTGCCTGGCCGCGGTTGAGGACGCGGGGCTCGAACTGGACGAGATCGACGGCCTGTCCACGTACCCCGCGGTGTCCCCGAGTGGCCTGAGCGAAGGCGGGATCACGGCGCTGTGCGAGGCCCTCCAGCTGCGGCCCACCTGGGTCAACGGAGGCAGCGAGGTGCCCGGGCAGATCGGGTCGATCACCGCGGGGATGCTCGCCGTCGCCTCCGGACTGTGCCGGCACGTCCTGTGCTTCCGTACGGTCTGGGAGTCCTCGCACACCGCGCTGGTCCGCTCCGGTCAGTGGCGGACGGACGGCGGCCGGGCCACCGGGATGTACGAGTGGCGGGCTCCCTTCGGGGCGATGTCGGCCGCGCAGTGGATCGGCTGCAACGCCTCGCACTACATGCACCGTTACGGCGTCGGGCGGGAGGCCCTGGGCGCCATCGCCGTCACGGCGCGGGCGGGTGCGATGCGCAACCCCGAGGCCCTGTACCGCGAACCGCTCACGCTGGACGACTACTTCGCGGCCCGTACGGTGACCACGCCGTTCGGGCTCTACGACTGCGACGTGCCGTGCGACGGCGCGGTGGCCGTCGTCGTCTCGGCGCGCGAGACCGCGGCCGATCGCCCGCAGCCCCCCGTTCTGGTCGAGGCGGTGGGCTCGGCGATCCTGGAGCGGCTCAGCTGGGACCAGGACACCCTCACCCACACACCCCAGTCGTTCGGCCCGTCCACCCATGTGTGGTCCCGCACCGATCTCACCCCGGCCGATGTCGACGTCGCCCTGCTCTACGACGGTTTCACGTTCAACGCGCTGTCCTGGATGGAGGGTCTGGGCTTCTGCGGCTTGGGTGAGGCGACCGACTTCATCGCCGGGGGCAAGACGATCGCCCTGGACGGCGCCCTACCCCTCAACCCGCACGGCGGCCAGCTCTCGGCCGGCCGCCTGCACGGGTACGGATTCGTCCGCGAGGCCATGCTGCAACTGCGCGGCGCGGCCCACGGGCGCCAGGTGGCCGACGCCGGTGTCGCAGTCGTGACCTCGGGGGGAGGCGTGCCGTCCGGGGCGATGCTGCTGCGTCGGGCGTGATCCGGTCCGACTCGAGCACAGGCCCAACAGCCCTTATGAAGTGGCCAGTTGGGCCTCCTCCCCTTGCCCAGCCTCCTGCTCGGCACCCCCAGCCTCGGCCTCCTCGTGCTTGACCGCGCGGAGCAGCAGGGCCGGGGTGGCCACCTTCCAGATGAAGTAGGCGACCGTGGGGATCATGTTCGCGAGCAGCCCGTTCCACGCGAACGGACCGGTCTTGGTGACGAAGACGAAAGCCCCGGGGATGAGGAGGACGCCCAGCACCAAGTTCAACCAGCCGAACCACCGGGGGAAGATCGGCCGGCTGCGGCGGTCGATGAGTGCCGCGTAGCCGATCGACCAGACCTGCAGGACGAAGATGCAGGCGTTGCCCACCAGCATGAGGTTGAACGTGTCGGTCATCGCAAGGAGCACGTCAGGCGAGTGGGCGTCGGGGCGGTAGGCCGCGGCGGCAAGGATCGCCAGCGGGAAGAAGAACCCGATCGGGGCCACGACACCGGTGAGGACCTGGGTCATGGACAGAATCCCCCACCCGCCCTCGATCCTGCGCATCTGCAGGCTGGTCACGACGACGAAGGGGTACTCGAACGGGACGGTCAGGACCATGATCGCGACACAGGCGAGGATCCCCGTCCGGTTGTCCTGAAGGAAGTTGACGGCCTCCTGGGCACTCCACGTCGGGTCCATGGGCTTGAGGAGGTTGCCCACGGCGTAGGCGATGATGAATCCGGCGAGCAGGACGAACCCGCACCAGGCGGATGCGCGTTGCAGTCTCATGTACCGGGCGGTTTCCATGACGGATCTCCTTCGATCTCGTACGGGGTGACGGATGCGCGGGTCACTCAGCTGTGCCGGCCATGTCGAGCACCGCCAGGTAGGCGAAGACCATGCTCGATCCGATCGGCGTTCCGGCCCCGGGGTAGACACGTCCCGACATCGGGGCCGCGGTGTTGCCGCTCGCGTACAGGCCCGGGATCGCGCTTCCGTCCGGGCGCAGGACGCGCGCGTGCTCGTCGGTCTTCAGGCCGCCCTTGGTGCCGATGTCGGACAGGGTAACGGTCGCGACGTAGTACGGCGGGGTGTCCAGGGGCATCAGCAGAGGGTTGGGCCAGTCCGGGGTGGGCGGGGCAGGGTACTCGGGGCCCGCGGGGAAGCCGATGCCGTGGTGGAACATCTGGTCCCACGCGCTCTCCCCGCGGTGGAAGTCCTCGTCGGCACCGCCGTGCGCGAGGACGTTGTACCGGTCGACGGTCCGGCGCAGCGCGTCCACGGGTACGTCGATGAGCTTCGCCACCTCCTCCAGGGTGTCCGCCTTGCGCAGCGCGCCCGAGGTGAACCACTCCTCCTGGACCGGCTGACCGGGGTCGCCGCCGAAGCTGTCCCGGTCGATCTGGCGCTGGTCGAGGATCCAGTGGCAGGGCGTGTGCGCGACACCGGTGCTGTTGTGCAGGCGCGCTATCTCGTGCCCGGCCTGGTCGTAGGGGCGCGTCTCGTTCACGAAGCGATCGCCGGCGGCGTTGACCCAGATCCCGCCGCGCGTGCCGGTGTGGAAGAACGGCAGCCCGTCGGGCTGGACGAGGCCGGGCACGAACCAGGCCTCGTCGAGCAGGTCGGTGTCGGCGCCGATGGCGATGCCGGCCTTCAGGGCGTCGCCGGTGTTGCCGGGGGCACCGTTGGACCACCGGCCGCCCTGGGCCGCCGGCTGGTGCTTCTCGCGCAGTTCGCGGTCGCGCTCGAAGCCGCCCGCCGCCAGGATCACGCCGCGCTCGGCGCGGAAGCGGACGGGCCGGCCCTCGCTCACCGCGTCGACCCCGACGACCCTGCCGTCCTCCACGACGAGGCTCTGCAGTGCGGTGTTCAGCAGAAGCGTTCCGTTGCCCGTGTCCAGGAACGCCCCGAGTGCCCGGCCGATGAGCGCGCGGCCACCGGCAAGGGCGGGCCCCGGCTCCGTCTTCCACCACCGCTCGGTGTAGAGGGAGTCACGGACGAGTTCCGCACGCTCGCCGAGCCGCTCGGCGGGCAACTCCTGCGGGAAGATCGTCCGCCCTGCGGTCGTCCCGCCCGGGCGTGACGCGAAGTAGTCCGGCACGGGCCCGTACACGAACGACTGGAACCACTCGCTCTGCTCGAGCTCGTCGATGAGTTGAGGGCCCGCCTGCAGATACGCGTCCTGCAGCCGCTCCCGGGAACGGTCGGCGACGATGTCGCGCAGATATGTCCTGGCGTTCTCGGTGTCGTCCTCGATGCCCGCCCGGCGCAGCGGGGCCGAGCCGGGATACCACACGCCGCCGCCCGAGTAGGCGACGGTGCCGCCGACCCGGTCGGTCTTCTCCAGGACGAGGGTGCGCAGTCCGCGCGACGCCGCCACGTAGGCGCCGACCAGGCCACCGCCCGACCCTACGAAGACGACGTCGTAGACCTCCCCTGCCGACTCTGCCGATTCGTCCTTGAGCGTCATCTTTGCCCTCCTCGTTGGTTCGCGGCAGGGCGGCAGGAGAGTCCCACGTAGGCGTCGACACCACGATTGAGTGGACTTCACCGACCTACGGGGAAACGGCCTCGCTGCACCGCGAATTGACGGCGGCTGTCCCAAGGGGCGCACTCGGCGCACCGAAAACAACGACGTCCCGCGCTCCGCCCCAGAGCGACGCCGTCGACCGCCAACGAGCACTTGCACGGATGGTGGCCGCCCCCAAGACCAGTGTCAATGCCTATTAGGGGTACTCATTTTGTGAATCGAAGAGCATCATGAGGACCATGAAGACGGACGAAGCCGCCGCGGCGCCGTCGGTGACCGCCGCGGCCGACCGCCTGGCGCTGGCTGCCGGTTCGGGCGTGGCCTGCCGCCCGGTGGCCGACCTGATCGGCCCGAGCGACATTGCCCTCGCGTACGCGGTTCAGCAGGTCACGACCGCACGCCGGCTGGCCGCAGGCGCTCGGCTCATCGGCCGCAAGATCGGACTCACCTCCCCAGCGGTGCAAGCACAGATCGGGGTCGACCGACCCGATTTCGGTGCACTCTTTGACGACATGCGGTACGGGGACGGTGAGCTCGTCCCCTACCCGCGCCTGCTGCAGCCCAAGGCGGAGGGCGAGGTGGCCTTCCTCCTCGGCCGCGACATCCCCGACGCGGCCGACACCACCGAGGTGCGCGCGGCGGTTCACCTGGCCTATCCCGCGGTGGAGATCGTCGACAGCCGGATCGAGAACTGGCGGATCGGTATCACGGACACCATCGCCGACAACGCCTCGTCCGGAGTCTTCGTGATCGGGGACCACGGCCGCCCCCTGGACGAGTTCGAGCCGGCGCGGGTCCGGATGGTGATGCGGCGGGGCGGCGAGGTGGTCTCCAAGGGCACAGGACAGGACTGCCTCGGCGATCCCCTGCACGCCCTGACCTGGCTCGCGCGCACCGCCATCGAGCTCGGATCCCCTTTGCGCGCAGGGGACTTGGTGCTCTCGGGCGCCCTGGGACCGATGGTGACGGCTGAGCCGGGCGATGTCTTCGAGGTGTCCATCAAGCCGCTGGGCACGGTTACCGCTCACTTCTCGGACAACCCAGGACCCGCAGGGCGGGCCGGAACGACAGGAGAGGACGACGGATGACGGATCGCGTGGGAGTGGCGATCGTCGGCTCCGGCAACATCGGGACCGACCTGCTCATCAAGATCAAACGAACCTCACCGAACCTCGAGGTGCTCGCGATGGTGGGGATCGACCCCGCCTCGGACGGCCTCGCCCGCGCCTCCCGGATGAAGGTGGCGACGACGTCGGACGGGGTGGCGGGGCTGATCGGGATGGATCAGTTCAAGGACGTGCAGATCGTGCTCGACGCCACCAGCGCGGCCGCGCACGAGGCCAACGCGCGGCTGCTCGCGCCCCATGGCCGACGCCTGGTCGACCTGACCCCCGCGGCGCTCGGGCCGTATGTGATCCCTCCGGTGAACCTGGAGGAGCACCTCGACGCACCGAACATCAACATGGTCACCTGCGGCGGTCAGGCCACCATCCCGATCGTAGCGGCGATCTCGCAGGTGACCGACGTGCCGTACGCGGAGATCGTCGCCTCGGTGGCCTCCCGTTCGGCGGGCCCCGGCACCCGGGCCAACATCGACGAGTTCACCGAGACCACGGCCCGCGCGATCGAGAGCGTGGGCGGCGCCCGGCGCGGCAAGGCGATCATCATCCTCAATCCGGCCGAGCCACCGCTGATCATGCGAGACACGGTGCTGTGCCTGATCGGCGGGGCCGACCACGACAAGGTACGGGCCTCCATCGAGCGCATGGTTGCCGAGGTGGCGGCCTATGTGCCCGGCTACCGCCTCGTACAGGACGTGCAGTTCACGCCCGTCGAGGCGGGCGAGGTCACGACGCTACTGCCGGACCGGCCCGGGCCCGTGGACACCAAGGTGTCGGTATTCCTTGAGGTCGAAGGGGCGGCGCACTATCTGCCCGCGTATGCCGGGAACCTCGACATCATGACCTCGGCCGCCCAGCGGGTCGCGGAGAAGATCGCCGAGCGCGTGACGCGGAGGGCGGCATGACGAAGACCAAGAAGCAGATCTACGTCCAGGACGTGACGCTCCGGGACGGCATGCACGCCATCCGGCACCGGATCACCCCCGAGCAGGTCGGCCGGATCGTCGCCGCGCTGGACGCCGCCGGCGTCGCGGCCATCGAGGTCAGTCACGGCGACGGCCTGGCGGGGGCGAGCCTGAACTACGGGCCGGGCAGCAACACCGACTGGGAGTGGATCGAGGCCGCGGTCGCCAACAGCAGCCGCGCGACCATCACCACACTGCTGCTCCCCGGTGTCGGCACGGTCACCGAGCTGCGCAAGGCATACGAGCTCGGGGTGCGCTCGGTCCGCGTCGCCACGCACTGCACCGAGGCGGACGTCGCGGCGCAGCACATCGCCGAGGCGCGCGAGCTCGGGATGGACGTGGCCGGCTTCCTGATGATGAGTCACATGGTCGACCCGGCCGAACTCGCCGCCCAGGCACGGCTGATGGAGTCGTACGGCGCGCATTGCGTGTACATCACCGACTCCGCGGGACGTCTGACAATCGAGGACGTGCGGGCCCGCGTCCGCGCCTACCGCGACGTCCTCGCCCCCGAGACCCAGATCGGCATCCACGCCCACGAGAACCTCTCCCTCTCGGTCGCCAACTCCCTCGCCGCGGTGGAGGAGGGGGCCGTCCGCGTCGACGCCTCGCTCGCGGGGCAGGGCGCGGCGGCGGGCAACGTGCCGATCGAGCCGTTCGTCGCCGTCGCCAACATCCGCGACTGGGAGACTGGTTGCGACCTGTTCGCACTGCAGGACGCGGCGGACGACCTCGCCCGCCCGCTCCAGGACCGCCCGGTGCGCGTCGACAGGGAGACGCTCACGATCGGCTACGCGGGCGTGTACGGCAGCTTCCTGCGCCACGCGGAACAGGCCTCACAGCTCTACGGCGTCGACACCCGGGACATCCTCGTCGAGGCCGGACGGCGCCGGCTCGTGGGCGGGCAGGAGGACATGCTCACCGACATCGCCCTCACGCTGCGCGGCGGCGCGTCATGACCCCTCAGAGCCCGTCTCACTGCCCGGAAGGCCACCACTGATGACGAGTAGTTCCACCACCTACGAGGCGACGCGGTCGACCCGGGACGTCGACGGCCTCACCTTCGCCTACCACGAGGCGGGCGAGGGCGAGCCGCTGCTCTTGCTGCACGGATCGGGTCCCGGGGTGAGTGCCTGGTCCAATTTCCGGCACAACCTTCCGGTGTTCGCCGAGCACTTCCGTACGGTCATGCCCGACCTGCCCGGCTTCGGCGGCAGCGATCTGCCCAAGCTGGACGAGGTCTATCCGGTGGTCGCGGCCCGCCTGATCGCCCGCTTCATGGACGAGCTCGGCATCGAGTCGGCGGTGATCATCGGGAACTCGATGGGCGGGGCCGTCGCCGCGGAGCTGGCCGTCCAGTTCCCCGAGCGGGTGCGCAGGATGGCGCTGATGGGCTCGGGCGGCCTGTCGGTCGGCACGTTCGCGCCCGACCCCAGCGAGGGCTTCCTGCGCCTGTTCGAGTTCCTCGGCGACCCCACCCGTGAACGCATGCGGGGATGGGTGGCCACGATGGTCCACGACCAGAGCCTCATCACCGACGAACTCCTCGACGAACGCATGGCCAACGCCACCGCCGACGGGGTGATCGACAAGACCAGGGCGATCCTCGGTTCGATGTTCAACCCCCAACTCCAGGCGAACTACACACCGTTGTGGACACAGGCGGCGAAGGTCACCACACCGACGCTGCTGCTGTGGGGCCGCGACGACCGCATGCTCCCCTACGACCAGGCCCACTTCGCGACCCGCCACCTTCCCGACGTCGAGCTGCACACGTTCGCCCGGTGCGGGCACTGGGTGCAGGTCGAGCGGAAGAACGACTTCGAACGCGTGGCGCTGGAGTTCCTCACCCGCAAGACGGACCAAGCAGGAGGTGCCCGCGATGGCGCATGAAGTGATCGACCGGATCGAGGAATTGGGCCCGCAGCTTGCGGGGCTCGCCGAGGAGAACGAACGCCTCGGCAGGCTGAGCGAACAGACCGTGGGCCTCATGCGCTCCGCGGGCGTCATGCGGCTGCTGCAGCCGACGAAGTTCGGCGGGTACTCGGTCCACCCGCGGGACTTCGCGGAGGCGGTGATGGCCCTCGCCCGGTACGACGGCGCCGCGGGCTGGGTGGCCGGGGTCGTCGGGGTCCACCCCTGGGAGGTCGCGCAGATGGACCCGCGCCTCGCGCAGGAGATCTGGGGCGAGAACCAGGACACCTGGATCGCCTCCCCGTACATGCCGAACGGGATCGCCGAACCGGTCGAGGGCGGCTACCGGCTGAGCGGCCGCTGGCCGTTCTCGTCCGGCACCGACCACTGCGACTGGGTCTTCCTCGGCGCACTGGTCGGCGACGGCAAGGGCAAGCCCGCCCAGCCGATACAGGTCCTGCACGTGGTGCTGCCGCGCTCGGACTACGAGATCATCGACGGCTCCTGGGACGTCATCGGCCTGTCGGGCACGGGCAGCAAGGACGTCGTCGTCAACGGCGCCTTCATCCCCGACTACCGCACGGTGGACCAGGAGGACATCAAGACCGGGACGGCCGCCGAGCGCAACGGCGCCACCGAGACCGTGCACAAGTTGCCGTTCACGACGATGTTCCCGCTGGGCATCACGGCGGCCGTGATCGGGATCTGCGAGGGCGCCCTGGCCGCGCACCTGGCGTGGCAGAAGGACCGGGTGGCCGTGACCGGGGTGCAGGTGCGCGACGATCCGTACGCGCTCTACGCCACCGGCGAGGCCGCCGCCGAGATCGCAGCCTCCCGGGTCCAACTCATCGACGGGGTCAGCCGGTTGTACGACCGTCTCGATGCGGGCGAGACGGTGGGCATCGAGGACCGCACCAGGATCCGGCGCAACCAGGTCCGTTGTGCGTGGCGGGCTGTTTCCGCCCTGGACGAGATCTTCGCGCGGTCCGGCGGGAATGTGATCCGGCGCGACAACCCCATCCAGCGGCTGTGGCGTGACGCGCACGTGGGCCTGCAGCACATGATTCACGTACCGGGTGCCACGTACCACGCCGACTCCCTTGCCCAGATGGGACTTGAGGTGCCGGCGCCGATGCAGGCGCTGACCTGAGATGGGGACGGACGTGAGCACGGGCGACGACGGCCGGCACTTCCGGGACGTACTGGGCCACTTCCCCACGAGCGTCGTCGCCATCACCGCGACGGGTTCCGAGGGCCGTCCGGAGGGGATGGTCGTGGGTTCCTTCACGTCCGTCTCCCTCGACCCGCCCCTTGTGTCGTTCCTCGCGGACCGCTCCTCGGGGACGCTGCCGAAGATCAAGGCCGCCGGGCGATTCTGTGCCAACGCGCTCGCGGCCGACCAGGAGAACCTCAGCCGGAAACTGGCGGCCAGGGGGACCGACCGGTTCGCCGGCGTGGCCTGGGAGACGTCCCCGTCGGGAAATCCCGTTCTCGACGGGGTCGTCGCCTGGGTGGACTGCGCGATCGAGGACGTCGTCACGATCGGAGACCACGACCTCGTGGTCGGGCGGGTCCAGGACCTGCGCGTCGCGTCGGCGAAGACCCCGCTGTTGTTCTTCAAGGGCGGCTACGGCGACTACTTCTCGACCACATCGCTGCTGCTCGACCAGCTCGTCGGCTGGTGACAGCCACAGTTCCATTCAGCCATGTGAACGTGCGAAAGGGGTCCCTGATGGGCCAGGTACAGGACAAGGTCGTCTTCATCACCGGCGCGGCCCGTGGGCAGGGCCGCGCCCATGCGGTGCGCCTGGCCGAGGAGGGCGCGGACATCATCGCGGTCGACATCTGCGAGGACCTCGACAGCGTCGGCTACCCGCTCGGGAGCCGCGCCGACCTGGACGAGACCGTACGGCTGGTGGAGAAGCTGGGTCGCCGGATCGTGGCCGTGGCCGCGGACGTGCGGGACGCGGCGGCGCTGAAGGCGGCGGTCGACGAGGGTGTGGAGCGGCTCGGCCGGCTCGACGCCGTGGTGGCCCAGGCCGGGATCGCGCCGATCGGCCGGCCCGAGGCGGGCGCCTTCATCGACGCGATCACCGTCAACTTCCACGGAGTCGTGCACGCGGTGCAGGCGGCGCTGCCGCATCTGCCCGACGGCGGTGCGGTCGTGGTGACCGGCTCGACCGCGGCGCTGATGCAGTCCGCCGACATGGCCGCCCGGCCAGACTTCGGCAAACTCGGTTACTCGTTCTCCAAGCGCACGGCGGCCGCGTTCGTCAACGACCTCGCCGTGGCGCTCGCCCCGCGCAGGATCCGGGCGAACGCGGTGCACCCGACGAACACCAACACCGACATGCTCAACAGCGAGCCGATGTACCGGGAGTTCCGCCCGGACCTGGAGAACCCGACCCGCGACGACGCCCTTCCCGCTTTCCACGTGATGACCGCGATGGGCCTGCCCTACGTGGAGCCGCAGGACATCGCCGAGGCGGTGCTGTTCCTCGTCTCCGATGCGTCCCGGTACATCACCGGGCAGCAGCTGCGGGTGGACGCGGGGGCGATCGTGCAACGGCGGCCGCAGCAGCCGCAGTTCTGAGCGACACACAGGGACGCCGAACGGCCGACGGGGGCCCGCCCGTCGGCCGTTCGGCGTCGTGCGTCAGCTCAACAACTCGATGACGGTCGCGTTCGCGGTCCCGCCGCCCTCGCACATCGTCTGCAGCCCGTAGCGCAGGTTCCGGCTGCGCATGCGGGCGAGCAGCCGCGTCATCAGGATGGCGCCGGACGCGCCGAGCGGGTGCCCGACCGCGATCGCCCCGCCCAGCGGGTTGAGGCGCTCCGGGTCGGCTCCGGTGTCGGCCAGCCAGGCCAGCGGGACGGGCGCGAAGGCCTCGTTGACCTCGAAGGCACCGATGTCGTCGATGCTCAGCCCGGCCCGCTTCAGCACCTTCTCCGTCGCGGGGATCGGGCCGGTCAGCATCGTGACCGGGTCCGCTCCGCTCACCGCGCCCGCGTGGTAGCGGGCGATCGGGGTGAGGCCCAGTGCGCGGGCCCGCTCGCTCGTGGTGATGAGCAGGGCCGCCGCGCCGTCGGAGATCTGCGAGGCGTTGCCCGCGTGGATCACTCCGTCGGGCTTGAACGGAAGCTTGAGACCGGACAGGGTCTCGACCGACGTCCCGCGCCGCAGTCCCTCGTCGGCGGCGAACTTGTCACCGTCGACGTCGACGGGCACGACGTGGTCGTCGAAGACGCCGTCGTCGATGGCCGCCGCTGCCTTGGCGTGGGAGGCGGCCGCGTACTCGTCGAGCCGCTGCCTGCTCAACCCCCAGCGCTCGGCGATGAGTTCGGCACCGACGCCCTGGTTGAGCTCGGCACCCTCATAGCGGGCCAGCACCCCCGGCCCGTACGGCTGCCCGGTCGTGCGGTGCGAGCCGAGCGGCACCCGGGTCATGGTCTCCACCCCGCCCGCGACGACCAGGTCGTACTGCCCGGCCATCACGGCGTGGGCTGCGGAGTCGACGGCCTGCTGGCTGGAGCCGCAGGCCCGGTTGATCGTCACGCCGGGAACGTGCTCGGGCCACCCGGCAGCCAGGACGGCGAAGCGGCCGATGTTGCTCGACTGGTCACCTACCTGGGTCACACACCCCCACATCACGTCATCGACGGTGCCGGGGTCCACGCCGGTACGCCGGACGAGTGCGTTGAGTACCAGGGCGGACAGGTCGGCGGCGTGGATGCCCGCCAGTGAGCCGTTGCGCTTGCCGATCGGAGTGCGTACGGCGTCGACGATGACGGCGTCCCTCATGAACGGTTCCTCTCGCTCGGGTCCTCGGGTCCGCCGCCCTGTGCGGTGGCCCGGTGGTCGAAATGCGATGCGGGCGGGCTCGTCCGGCCTGTTCCCACGGCGCCGCGCTCGACGAGCTCCTCTACGCCGTCGACGCCCCAGTCGCTCAGTACGGCGCGGGTGTCGGCCCCCACGACCGACGCCGGTGCGCCGACGGCCGGCGGGGTAACCGAGAAGCGCGGCGCCGGGGCCGGCTGCACGACGCCGCCCTGAGCGAGCACGGTTCCGCGCGCTGCCAGGTGTGCATGCGACGCGGCCTCCGTGAGGCTGAGGACGGGCGCCACGCAGGCGTCGGTCCCCTCGAACAGCTCCGCCCACTCTTCACGCGTGCGCTGTGCGAACCGCTCAACGAGGAGTTCGCGCAGCTCGGGCCAGGTCGTGCGGTCCTGCTGCCGGTCCGGATCGACGTCGCCGTCGAGTTCGAGCAGAGCGAGCAGACGCCGGTAGAACTTGGGTTCCAGCGCGCCGACGGCAACGTATCCGCCGTCCTTGGTCGCGTAGACGGAGTAGAAGGGGGCCCCGCCGTCGAGGTGGTTGACGCCGCGCTCGTCGCTCCAGGCGCCCCGGGCGAGCTTGGCGAAGGTGCTTGCCAGCAGGTGCGCGGTGCCGTCGACGATGGCCGCGTCGACCACCTGCCCCGCACCGGTGCGTTCGGCCACGCGCAGCGCGGCCAGGATGCCGATCACCAGGTAGCAACCGCCGCCACCGAAGTCGCCCAGCAGGTTGAGCGGGATCTGCGGCGGCCCATCGGCGGCGCCGATCGCGCCGAGGGCCCCGGTCAGGGCGATGTAGGTGAGGTCGTGTCCCGCCGCGGCCGACAGCGGTCCGTCCTGGCCCCAGCCGGTCATCCGCCCGTACACGAGCCGAGGGTTGCGGGCCAGGCACGCCTCGGGGCCGACGCCGAGGCGTTCGGTGACGCCCGGCCGGTAGCCCTCGATCAATACATCGGCGCGGTCCACGAGTTCGAGGAGGGCCGCCCTGCCGTCGGGGCGCTTGAGGTCGATCGCCACCGACCGCTTGCCCCGGTTGAGGACGTCCGCGGCCCCGCCCCTGCCCTCCTCACCCACCGACTCGGGCCGGTCGACGCGCACCACCTCGGCGCCCAGGTCGGCGAGGAACATTCCGGCGAACGGCCCGGGGCCGATGCCGCCCAGCTCGACCACGCGGCAGCCCGTCATCGGACCCGCACCTCCCGAAGTCATCAATCAGTCTCCTTAATTGAGGACCAGAGGCAATCGCCTCCCGCCAACTACCCTAATCTTCCGGGACCGTAGCCCACATCGCCAGACCTCGAGATCCAATACCTGATACTCTTCTCCGCGAATCGAGCCAGCAGGCCGTCGACTCGGAGGAACTCGCCGTGAAGCGCACGCTGTTCACCCAGGACCACGAAGACTTCCGCCTCCTGGTACGCAACTTCCTTGCACGCGAGGTCGTACCGGTCCACGAGGAGTGGCGCCGCGCCGGACTCGTCCCGCGCGAGCTGTTCACCTCGCTCGGCAAGCTCGGCATCATCGGCACGGCGCTGCCCGGGGAGTACGGGGGCGGTGGCCAGGACGACTACCGCTACAACGTGGTCATCCAGGAGGAGTGCGCCCGCGCGTGCGTGACCCTGGGCGGTCTGCGCACCCACCTGGACGTGGTGTTGCCGTACTTCACCGCTTTCGCCGACACCGAGCAGCGGGCCCGCTGGTTCCCGGGCCTCGCGTCCGGCGAGCTGTACACGGCGATCGCGATGAGCGAGCCGGGCACGGGTTCCGACCTCGCCGGCGTTGCCACGACGGCCGTCCGCGACGGCGACCACTACGTCCTGAACGGCGCCAAGACCTTCATCACCGGCGGACACCATGCCGATCTGGTGGTCGTCGTGGCCCGCACGTCCACCGATCCGGACAACCGGCGCGGCGGCCTGTCGCTGCTCGTGGTGGAGAAGGGGATGCCCGGCTTCACCGTGGGCCGCAAGCTGGAGAAGATCGGGCTGACCACGCAGGACACGGTCGAGCTGTCCTTCGCCGACGTGCGCGTGCCCGCCGCGAACCTGCTCGGCGAGGAGGGCACCGCGTTCTCCCTCCTCGGCCGCAACCTCGCCCAGGAGCGGCTCGCCATCGCGGTCGGCGCGGTCGCCCAGACCCGCGCGGCCATCGACATGACCATCACCTACGTACGCGAGCGGAAGGTGTTCGGAGAGCCGGTCGCCCACTTTCAGAACACGAAGTTCGAACTCGGCGCCATGTCGGCGGAGTTGGAGGCCGCACAGGCCCTGCTCGACGCGTCGGTCACGACACTCCTCGACCGTGAGCTGAGCGGCGCCGACGCGGCGCGGACGAAGCTGTTCTGCACCGAGACGCAGGGGCGCGTCGTCGACCGCTGCCTGCAACTGCACGGCGGGTACGGCTACATCCTCGAGTACCCGATCGCCCGGCTGTACGCGGACGCCCGGGTGAGCCGCATCTACGGCGGCACCAGTGAGGTCATGAAGTCCATCATCAGCAAGTCCCTCGGCCTGTAAGGAGTTTCAACGATGCGCATCGACGGTTCCTCCGCCCTCGTCACCGGCGGCGCCTCCGGGCTCGGCCTGGCCACCGCGCGCCGGATCATCGACGGCGGCGGGCGGGTGGTCATCGCCGACATCTCCGAGGAGCAGGGCGCCAAAGCCGTCGCCGACCTCGGCGACGCGGCACGGTTCGTCCGCGCGGACGTCACCGACGAGGCCGAGGTGACCACAGCCCTCGACGCGGCACACGAGCGCGGTCCGCTGCGGTGTGTGGTGCACTGCGCGGGCCGCGGCGGGGACCGTACGCGGATCATCGGCAAGGACCGTACCCCCGGCGAGCTCGCCACGTTCGCCGAGGTCGTCCGGGTCAACCTGGTGGGCACGTACAACGTGCTGCGCCTGGCCGCCTCCCGCATGGCAGAGAACGACGTCCTGGACGACGGTGACCGGGGCGCGATCGTGCTCACCGCGTCGGTCGCCGCGTTCGACGGGCAGATCGGACAGACCTCGTACACCGCGGCGAAGGCCGGAGTGCACGGCATGACGCTGGTCGCCGCCCGCGACCTGGCGAGCTGGCAGATCCGAGTGAACACCATCGCCCCCGGCATCATGGACACCCCGATGCTGGGCCGACTGCGCGCCGACATCCGCGACGGCCTGGCCGCGACGGTGCCGCACCCCAAGCGGCTCGGCGCACCGGACGACTTCGCCCGGCTCGCCGTCGACATGCTGGAGAACCCGTATCTGAACGGCCAGACCGTCCGTCTCGACGGCGCGATCAGGATGGCCCCGCGCTGACAGACGCACACCCCGCGGATCCGGTATGTGCGTGAGGCGATCGCAAGTCGTCGAAGAGCCCTCGTAGCCCGGCTACGAGGGCTCTTCGACGACACGACGAGTTCCGGCCGAGCGGCTTCAGCCGACGAGCAGCTCCTGCTTGAGCGCGCGCAGGTCGCGGGCATCCATACCGACGGCCTCCTTAAGATATCCGCGGAAGGTCCCGTACTCCTCCTCGACCTCCTGATAGCCGGCATTCAGGTACTCGGGCCGTACGTCGAGCAGCGGCTTGTAGATCGCGGCCTGCTCAGCGGGCAGCTGTTCCAGGGCGGCGGCGTTCGCCTCGGCACGGTAGGCGTTGCTGGCCAGGTAGTCGGCCATGACGGTGGAGCGGGGGACGCCGAGGGCGGTGAGGAGGGCGGCGTTCTGCCAGCCGGTACGGTCCTTGCCGGACGTGCAGTGGAAGAGGACGCTGCCGTCTCCGCTCTCGATGCCGGCGAAAACCTTGCTGTAGGCGGTCTTCGCGGTGGCGCCGCTGATCATGAACTTCTCGAGGTCGATCATTCCCTGTTCGGCCTCATCGGCGGTCGTCGGCATGGTGGGGAAGACGTCCGCACCGGCCAGGACGTCGGCGACCACATACGTGGCGCCGACCGGAAGGCGGTCAGGGTCAGAGCCGCGCTCGTTGTCCATGCGGAGGTCGTAGATCGTGTGGACAGAGAGGCGCTCGAGCTTGGCAAGGTCGTCCGGAGTCAGCTTGTCGAGGGCGTCGGAGCGGTAGATCGCACCCATCTTCACCCAATGGCCGTCGCTGGTGCGATAGCCGCCCACGTCACGGAAGTTGACCGTACCTTCGAGCTTGATCAGACGGTCCGCGAGGCGCAGCGGCCGGCCACGGGACGGCGTGAGGGTGAACCACTGGCGGTCCGCAGCGGGCAGCCCTGCGACCGTGGCCGAACCCTCGGAACCGCCGTGAGCCACCGTATGGCCGTTGGCCCTGATGGCAACGTGACGTATGCCGGGTGCCTTCCAGGCGATGGTGTAAGTGCCGTCCTCGTCGGGGGCTGCGGTGACGGTGGCCTCGGTGAAGGGGATCGTGGCGAGCGCCGGGGCTGTGGCCCGGTGTACCTGGGCTGCCACGGCGGTGGTGGCAACGCCGGGGATCAGGGCGACGCTGACAGCGGCCAAAGCCGCGGCAGTGATCCGCAGACTCTTCGTGTGGCTCATTGAGGATTTCCTCTCCTAATTTCGCGTTATGGCGGCCGGTCTGGGTGTGCGCCTCCGCACGACAGGGCCGGTGACAGCCCCCTCCGACCACCCATAAAACCGCCGAGGTTGGAGATCAAGCTCAGCCCAGCAGCTCCATCGCCTCGTCCAGGAGCACCGGCAGCTCGGGCAGCATGCGCCGGTGCATCGCGGTCAACTCCCCTGCCTTCCGTCCGCGTTTGATGAGCAGCGCGGTCGCGGCTGACTCCTTGTACTTCGTCAGCGCCTCGAACCAAACCAGGTCCCGCAGCGGCTCCCCGCGCGCCTCCTGGTAGGCGTCGACCAGCTCCGCCTTGCCCGGCATGCCGGTGGGTTCGTCCGAGACCGACGCCGGGTGCCGGGCCTCGTCGGTGAAGAAGGTCAGCCAGGTCACGTCCACGCGCGGATCGCCGAGCGACCAGATCTCCCAGTCGATGATCGAGGTGACCCGGTCCGTTTCGCACAAGGTGTTGCCCAGGCGGTAGTCGCCGTGCGTGAACACCGGTTCCATGGCGGCCGGCCTGGTCGCGTGCAGGCGCCGCGCAACCGCCTCGTGTCCGGTGCGCAGGTCCTCTGCGACGGTCGAGAAGGCCCTGGTCCAGCGGTCGATCTCGGCTCCGAGCGGCACCACCGGTTCGGCCGCGAGCTCCGTGCGCCACGGGTCCACCCGGTGCAGGTCCGCGAGCATGCGGACGGCGTCCAGGGCGCGGGCGCGGACCTGGCCGGCCGGGACCCTCCCGCGCGGGACGAGTACCGGCTCGACACACTCCCCCGGCACCAACTCCATGGCCACGAAAGGCGGAACGGCCGGCGGTGCGCCCTCGTCGGTGAAGAGGACGGCCGGCACGCGTACGCCACGCCTCCCGGCGAGCGTCTGCATCAGGCGGGCCTGGCGGAGCACGTCCCGGTTGCGTACCGGTGCGAGACCCGGCGGGGCCACCTTCAGCACCACACGCTCGTGCCCGGCCGGCGCACCAGACAGGGTGACCACGTACGTGAGACTCGATGTACCGCCGGTGAGGGGCGCTACGCCTTCGACCTCGGCCCGCGGGGCCCAGATGCGGACCGCGGCCACGGTGCGCCCGGTCAGTTCGCGCAGCAGCTCCTGGCTGCCGGTCGCGGTGCTCATGATGCATTCAACTCCCGTCAGGCGGAGGTGCGTCGGACCGGTTGGAACAGGGCTTGCACGTCGGGGCGACTAACCTTCAGCGAGGGTGTGCGCGGCAGCTCGTCGACGACCTTGATCTCGGTGGGCAGGTGGTAGCGGGCGAGCCGCTGTGCCAGCCAGGTCCGCAGCTGGCCGGGGTCCGGGCGGCGCGCCCCGTCGCGGATCGTCACGGCGACGACGGGCACCTCGCCGAGCCGCTCGTCGGGGATGCCGACCGCGGAAGCGTCCCGCACGGCGGGATGCGCGCGCAGGGCGTCCTCGATCACGGTCGGGACGATCGTGAACCCGCCGCGGTTGATGGCGTCGTCCGCCCGCCCGTGGATGTAGAGGAACCCGTCCCCGTCGACGCTGGCAAAATCGGTGGTGCGTACCCAGCTGTCGCCGGGCAACTGGGCTCCCCTGGCTTCGAGAATGCCCACGGCGTCGGCGGGAAGCGGCTCGCCCGTCGCCCGGTCGATGACGCGCACCGTCACGCCGCGAAAGGGCCGCCCGACACTCCCGCGCTTCGCCTTTCCCCACTCGCGGTGCAACGCCAGGTCCCAGCCCACGATCGCGCCGGCGAACTCCGTGGCGCCGTAGACCGACAGGACCGGGACGCCGAACCGCTCGGTGAACCGTTCGGCGTCAGCGGGGGGAAGTGGAGCAGTCCCTGAGGACACCGACTCGACCCCGTCGAACAGGTCGTCCGGCAGCTCGGACTGGAGCACCATGCGCAGCGCGGCGGGCGCGAGCCGGACCCGCCGCGGCCTGGTCCGCCGTACGAGAGTGGCCCACCGGTGGATGTCGAAGCGTTCCAGGAGGGCGGTCTGTAGTCCGGCCGCGACGTTGGCGAGCACGAAGTAGAGGCCGCCGATGTGGACGAGTGACGTCCACACGATGGAGGGGTGCGCGCGCAGCCGCACCTCGGCCGAGGCCACGGGAGTCCCGGAGGCCTCGAACGCAGCGGTGAGTTTGGCGTAGGTAAGTTCCACCCGCTTGGGGCGGCCCGTCGTACCGCTGGTCTGCATGAGAACGGCGACGTCCCCACGCTCGGCGGAACGCGGAGCGGGTGTCCAGTGGGCCGGGCCCGCGGTCAGTGGCCGCTCGCCCTCGCCCGCCTCCACCGCAACCGCGGCGATCCGCTCGACCGCACCGGCCATCCCGGGCCGCGCCCAGTCCTCTGGATCGGCCACCACGACCTGCGGCGCGAGCGCGACGGTGTCCTCCGCGAGCGCGACATCTCCGTGGAAGGGGCTCAGCACCACGACCTCGCGCCCGGTGGCGACCGTCGCGACCAGCGCGGCCAGTGGTCCTGGCCGGTTGCGCAGCACGATACCGATGCGATGGGCGTCGGGGGCGCCGGCCGCGGCGAGCAGCCGGTCAAGGTCCTCGGCCGCTCGCCTCAGGTACTCCCACGGGAAGACTCGGTCCTCGAAAGTCAGCGCGGTCGTCTCCGGTGCGTGGGCCATTACGCGGCGCAGCCGAAGCGGAAGCGGTCGATCAGCAGGAAGCGGCACAGCCGTGTCCTTCGGTCGGGCCCCGGGCGGGGCGGTGGGGATGTCGGCCGCGGCGCTCACGAACGCCGTGCGTGGTCCGGAGCGGTCAGCCCGGCCACCACTTCACGGCGCAGGAGTTTTCCGGTCGGTGTCCTCGGCAGCTCGCGCCAACAGGCAATGCGATCGGGTGTCTTGGAGCCGCGCAGTGTCGCACGGATCATCTCCCTCAGCTGCTCGGTGTCGGCCTCGCTCCCGGCGCGTAGCACCACCGCGGCCTCGATCCGCTGCCCCCACTCCTCGTCGGGTACGCCGACCACGACGGCGTCGAGCACCTCGGGATGGCGCAGCAGTACGTCCTCGATCTCGGCGGGGGCGATGTTCTCGGCGCCGCGGATGATGGTGTCGTCGAGCCGTCCTCCGACGTAGAGGTAGCCGTCGGCGTCGAGGTGTCCCTGGTCGCGGGTGTGGAAGAAGCCGCGCTCGTCGACGGTTGATCCCTGCCCCGTGTAGGTGGCGGAGACCTGGTCCCCGCGCACCCAGATCGCGCCGGCCTCGCCTGCCACCACCGTGGCACCACCCGGGTCCCGGATCTCCAGCTCGATCGTGGGGACGGGCCGTCCGGCGGAGCCGAGCCGCGCCCGGACCTGCGGATCGCCGCTCGTGACGGCGGCCCTGTGCTCCTCGGGCCCCAGGACCGCGATGGTGGACGAAGTCTCGGTCAGCCCGTAGGCGTTGACGAAGTCCACGCCCGGCCAGGCGTCCAGCGCGGTCTCGATCACCCGCACCGGCATCTTCGCGCCGCCGTAGGCGAGCGCCCGCAGTGAGGGCACCGATCGGTCGAGCCCCTCGCCGTCCATGATCCGGGCGAGCATCGTCGGCACGACCATCGCGTGGGTGACCCGCTGCTCGCGGACGAGTGCGAGCCAGCCGCCGGGCGTGAAGTGCTCCAGGGTGAGGGCGCGGCGCCCCGCGTAGAGATTCGTGAGGACGTTGGAGACGGCCGCTATGTGGTACGGGGGCACGCTCACCAGCGCCGCCTCCGCTGCCCCGGCCGCCGCGAACTCCACGGTGCCCAACACGTAGGAGACCAGGTTGTGGTGACTGAGGACGACGCCCTTCGGGGCGGAGGTCGTACCGCTCGTATAGATGACCACGGCGGGGGCGTCGGGGGCTTCGGACTCCGTCGCCTTCGTACCGACGACCGCGGCACCGGCGTCCGTCAGCCACTCCCGCGGGCTGCGCACCGACAGCCCGGCACGACGCAGCGCCTCGGCCTGGTCCGGTCCCGCGATGCCCAGGGCTCGCGGATGGTGAGCAAGGAGTTCGTCCAACTGTTCTTCGCCCAGGCGGTAATTAAGCGGTACGAGCGGCACTCCCGCGCGGGCGGCGGCGAACAGCGCCGCAGGGAAGGCCGGACCGTTGACCGCGAGGTGGACCAGCGCGTCGGCCCCGGCAGCGCGAATCAACTCGGCGCCTCCGTCGGACAGTTCGCTCAGTCGCGCGACGGAAAGGCCTCTGCGTTCGGGCCCGACCACGATCCGCTCGCCGAATCCCTCGGCAGCCATGTCCAGCAGCATCGCGATGTTCATCAACCGTCCCGCCCTCAGTCCGATGCCGGCAGCGGCTTTGCGGCTTTGAACGGCAGCGGAGTGCCGTTCACCGCGAGCGTGCCCGGCCCAGGCTTGGTGCACAGCAACTCCACGCCGTGCGCGTCGTCCGCGTAGCGTTTGCCGAGCTGCGAGCCGCCCATCTGCGCGGGATCGGCCGTGCCACCAGAATCGGTACCAGCCCCTGGTTCGCGTGCGTCAGCCATCGGCACCCCGCCGCAGGTGACCTCCACTTCCCTGTCCGGCCATCGGACGACGATCACGGTCGTCGTGTCGACGGTGCTGACAAGTGTCTGTCCCACACGCGGCTTCATCGCAGCATCCTCCGCTGGAGTCGTCCCGGATCACTAGAAGGCAAAAGAGTATCCGCTTATGCATGAACGCGCAGCAGTTGAGACATCAAACCCCGCCAACACCACAGAAGAGTGCTCTGTTATCGACCCACCCTCCCAAGAGTCGACAGGGCTCCGCGCACGGACCGAGCGAACGGCAGGAACGGCAGCCGCCCCGCGGTGGGTGTCGACCACCGGACATCCATAACAGGGCACTGCATCGCCCACGTACGCAGGGTTGCTGCGGCCGTAAGTGCAGTGCCATGCTGAGGCATCTCCACAAAGAGGATCCTTAATTGGATCTGCCGGCCGGCAGTCCACCGGAGTCGCTGACGGATGGGAATTCGCATGTCAGAACAGTTCCGGATGCGACTCACACAATCCGAACCAGCCGATGCGGTCGACCCAGCCGATCCGCCCGGCACCTCCCCCCGCCGCTCCCCTGGTTACTACCTGTTCATCGTTGCGATGCTCACCCTCATCACCGAGCTCGCGGCCTTCGAGTTCATCGTCGTCTCGCCCAGCATCCCCGAAATGGCCGCCGAGTTCCGCACACCACACGTCAACTGGGTGTTTGCCACCCCGCTGTTGGTGGCCGCGGCAGTCGTGCCCCTGCTGGGCAAGCTGGCGGACATCATCGGTAAGAAGCGCGTCCTGATGGGCGTCGTCGCGGTTTTCATAGCCGGCTCCCTCATCTGCGCGACCACCTCCCACTTCCCGGTGCTTCTTCTGGGCAGGGGTCTGCAGGCGTGCAGTATCGGCGCAGCCGTGATCGTCTACGGCCTGGTACGCGACCTGCTGCCGCGCCACCTGGTTCCGCTGGCTGTCGGCGGCATCGGGGTGGGCACCGGATTCGGCGCCATTGCCGGTCCCGTCATCGGCGGATATCTCCTGGACGCCCACGGGTTCCGCTCGACCTTCTGGTTCCTGATCGTCTACGCCGCCGTCGTGGGTTCGGTGATCCTCGCGTTCGTGCCCGAATCGGATGTGCGGACCCCGCAGCGGTTCGACTTCGTCAGCGCGCTCCTGCTCGGGATCGGAGCCGCGCTGATCGCTCTGTCCTTCCAGGGCGGGCGGTTCGCGCTCCTCGGGATCGCCGGGGGAATCGCGTTCGTCGCCTTCTTCCTCGCCATCTCACGGCGGGAGCATCCTCTGATCCCGCTCGAACTCCTGCGGCAGCCACCGGTGTTCAGCACACTCGCCGTAGCGGCCCTCCTCGCCTTCACCTACGGCGGACTCAACGGAGTGCTCATCCCTCAGATGCTCCGCTCGCCCGCCCTCCCCGGCAGCAGCGACCCCGGCCTGGGACTGACCGGCACACAACTCGCCCTCTACTGGGGCCTGCCCTACGGGGTCATGTCGATGGCCGGCGGCTTCAGCGCGGGCTGGCTCAGCCGCCGCAGGGGTCCGAGGTGGTCCGTCCTCGGGGCAGGTCTGCTGGGCTGCGTCGCCACCGCGATGATCGCGGCGCACCTGGTGGACACCCCCGCCATGGTCGCGGTCACCGGTGTCGTCATGGGCCTGGGGCAGGGGTCCGCTGCCGCGGGTGCCGCCAATCTGCTCATCGAGGCGGTCACGCCCGACGTACAGGGGGTGGCGGCGGGCTTCAGTTACACCGTCCAGGGAATCTTCGCGGGCATCGCCACCACGGCCGTCGGGGCGGTGCCCGGGATGTTCGTCGAGAAGGTGATCGCCGACGGGAACGCCGTCGTCTTCCAGCAGTTGGGCTACCGGGTGGCGTACGGCATCTGCACCGGCGTCTTCCTGCTCGCCGCCTGCGCCGCCTGGCTGATGAAGCACGGCCGCGAGCCCGCCACCGGAGGAAAGTCCCCCATGCCTGCTTCCTAGTACCGGCACGCGTGCCCGTACTCGTACTGGCACCGTGCCCCGCAAAACGCATCCCATCACCGATGAAAGGCCGGTACCTCTAGTGAAAACCGACGACCTGATCCTGGTGAGCGTCGACGACCATGTCATCGAGCCGGCTCACCTCTTCGACGGACGTCTTCCGGCGAAGTACGCCGACGCCGCACCCCGCTTCATCACCCGCGAGGACGGGACCATGGCGTGGGTGTACGAGGACGCCGTCATCCCCAACCCGGCCGTACAGGCCGTGGTGGGCCGCCCCAAGTCGGAGTGGGGCATGGACCCGGTCTGCCTGGAGGAGATGCGGCCCGGCTGCTACGACATCCACGCCCGGATCAAGGACATGGATGCCAACGGCATGCTCGGCTCCATGTGCTTCCCGTCGTTCGTGCGCTTCTCCGGCGCGCTGTTCCTGGAGAACGGCGACCGCGACCAGTCGGCCGCGATGGTCCGCGCGTACAACGACTGGCACATCGACGAGTGGGCCGGCACCTACCCCGGCCGGATCATTCCCCTGGCGATCCCGATTCTGTGGGACCCCGAGCTCGCGGCCGCGGAGGTGCGGCGGGTCGCCAAGAAGGGCTGCCACGCGGTGACTTTCACGTCCAACCCATATGACCTGGGGCTCCCGAGCATCTACCAGGACCACTGGGATCCGTTCTGGAAGGCCTGCGAGGACGAGGGCACCGTGGTGTGCATGCACATCGGGTCCAACTCGAAGGTGCCGTCCACGTCCCCGGACTCGCCGGTGGAGCTCATCTACTCGCTCTCCCCGATCGGGTCGATCGAGGCGGCCAGCGACCTGGTGTGGAGCAAGCTGTTCCTGAAGTTCCCCCACCTGAAGGTGGCTCTGTCCGAGGGCGGGATCGGCTGGATCCCGTACTTCCTGGAGCGGATCGACTATCTCTACAAGCACACCCAGCACTGGACCGGTCTGAACCTGGGCGGCATCCTGCCGTCCGAGCTGTTCAACGAGCACGTCCTGCTCTGCTTCATCGACGACGAGGTCGGTGTCGAGAACAGGCACCGGATGAACCTCGACAACATCTCCTGGGAATGCGACTACCCGCACTCCGACACGACCTGGCCCCAGGCACCGGAGGAGGTGGCGCGCTACCTCGGCGGCGTGAAGGACGACGAGATCAACAAGATGACCCACCTCAACGCCATGAAGCACTACCAGTTCGACCCGTTCCGGCACATCCCGCGTGAGCAGGCGACTGTCGGCGCCCTACGCGCCCGGGCCCAGGGCTGGGACGTGGGTACCAAGTCGACCACCCACCTGCGCCCCGACGCCACGGTCGGAGCGTGACGGGACGGCCGTCGCGCGGTCCTGAAGGTCACTGCCCGACAGGAATCGGCCGGGGGCGCCGCCGTGATGGCGGCGCCCCCGGCCGAGCTGTCACTCTGCAGCGAGGCCGGGCAGCGGGTCGGCCGCATCGGACTCGGCCGGACGCGGTCGCGGGCTGCGCCAGAACGCACCCAGTTGCGCGGCCGCCGCGGCGAGCCCCAGTCCTGCCGCGACCGCGGCCCCGCGCCGGCCGCCGAGCCGGCCGTCGAGCCCCAACGCCCGGTCCACGCTGAGCCGTCCGGGCCCGAGCGCGGCGAGCGCCACGGCCGCGGCGCCGAGGTTGAGCACGTACTCGTAGCCCTCGTCCGTCACGAAGAATCCGTGCGGCAGGTGCACCGCGCGGGCTGCGACACCCATCGTGCCCACGACAGCGGAGGCCGCCAGCGGGGTCGCCGCCCCGGCCAGCAGGGCGGCGCCCGCGCCTACCTCGACGGCGGCGCTCGCCGCGGCCTGCAGCCGCGCCCCGCGGAACCCCACGGAGCGGAACCATCGCGTGGTGCCGTCGAGCGTGCGGCCGTGGCGCAGGCCATGCGCGATCATCGTGCCACCGACCACCGCGCGCAGCCCGTAGCGTGCCACGTCGATGCCGTCCATCCGTCCTCCTGGATCACTTCCAATACCGAACTGTCTGTTCCTCACCCGCACTTGTCGCATCGGCCGCATTCAGGCCGTCAGCACCAGCGCCGAGCCCATGCCGCCGCCGGCGCACATCGCCGCGACCGCCGTTCCGCCGCCCCGGCGGCGCAGCGCGTGGGCGAGCGTGGTGATCATGCGTGCCCCGGTCGCGGCGACCGGGTGTCCGAGGCTGCAGCCGCTGCCGAAGGGGTTGACCCGCTCCGGGTCGAGCCCGAGCTCCCGCGTGGCGGCCACGGCGACCGAGGCGAACGCCTCGTTGATCTCGAACAGGTCTACGTCGCCGACGCCGATCCCCGCGCGGTCAAGTGCCTTGCGGATCGCGGCGATCGGGGCCAGGCCCGTCTCGACCGGGTCGACGCCGACGGACGCCCAGGAGCGGACCGTCGCCAGCGGCACGATGCCGTGGGCGGCGGCGATCGCGGCGTCGGCGACGACGAGCGCGGCCGAACCGTCGTTCACCCCGCTGGAGTTGCCCGCCGTGACGGAGAAGCCCTCGATCTCGGGGTGCAGCACCTTGAGCGACGCCAGCTTCTCCATGCTGCTGCCGCGCCGCGGGTGTTCGTCGACGTCGAACACCGATGCCGTTCCGTCCCGGTCACTCACCTTGACCGGGACCGTCTCGTCGGCGAACCGTCCCGCGTCGATGGCCCGCAGTGCGCGCTCGTGCGAGCGCAGCGCCCAGGCATCCATCTCCTGCCGCGAAACGCCGGCCAGGCGAGCGGTGTTCCATCCGACGAGGATCGACATGTCGTTGTGGGGCGCCTGCGGGGTGGACACGTGGGACGGTGAGTTCCAGGGCTCCAGCCAGTCGTCGGTGCCCGGGACCCGCCACCGGGACACCGGTGCGGTGGACGTCGACTGGGTGCCGCCCGCGACGACCACCCGGTCCATCCCGGCCCGGATACCCGCCGCGGCAGTGGCCACACAGGCGAGCCCGGACGCGCAGTGCCGGTTCTGCGCCAGGCCGGGCACCTGACTCAGCCCCGCCTCCAGCGCGGCGTAGCGGGCGATGTCGCCGCCGCCGGCCAGCGACTCCCCCAGGATCACATCGTCGATCAACTCGGATGGCAGGCCCGCCCGTTGAACGGCCTCACGGACCACCACCGTGGCGAGATCGAAGGCACTCACCTCACGCAGCGAACCCTTGCGGGCCGTACCGATGGCGGTACGGCAGGCGGACAGCACTACAGCTTCAGTCATGCAATTCGTTGTACTCTTTTTCGGCGCCGCTCGAAAGAGGAGGACTTGCCGAATGCACCCGGTGGACCCGAAGAACCCCATGGACCTCAAGACCGTCCTGTACGACGTGGCCGACCACGTCGCGACGATCACCCTGAACCGGCCGGAAGTACTGAACAGCTTCAATCAGGCGATGCTGGAGGACTTCGCCCTGGTCTGGCGCACCGTCAAGGCCGACGACGACGTGCACGTGGTCGTCCTGCGCGCGGCGGGCGAGCGCGCCTTCTGCACCGGCATGGACGTCAAGGAGGGCATCGACCGCGCACCCAACGTCTGGAGCCGCACCGACCCAGGCGAGTCCCTCTCCCCCAAGCTCAACCAGGTGTGGAAACCACTGGTCTGCGCGGTGCAGGGGATGGCGGCAGGCGGCGCGTTCTACTGGATCAACGAGGCCGACATCGTCATCTGCTCCGACGACGCCACCTTCTTCGACCCGCACGTCAGTTACGGCCTCACCGCCGCGCTCGAACCCATCGGCCTGGCCCGCCGCATCCCGCTCGGCGAGACCCTGCGGATCGCCCTCCTCGGCCTCGACGAGCGTCTGTCCGCGACTCGGGCGATGCAGATCGGGCTGGTCAGCGAGGTACTCCCGGCCGCGACGCTGTGGCGGCGCGCCGACGAGATCGCCCAGATCATCGCAGCCAAGCCGCCGGCCGCGATCCAGGGCACGGTCCGTGCGATCTGGGAGTCGCTCGACTCGACCCGCACGCAAGCCCTGCGCACCGGGCTCTCTTACACGGAGATCGGCAACCCGATCGGGAAGGCCGAGGTGGACCGCGCATCGGTACCGCGCCGACGGTGGACGCTGCGCTGACGCTCCCGTACGCTCCCCGAAGAATCTCAAATAGAGTATCCGCTTTTGCGTCACGCTCCATGATTGCTCCACGACTGTCCCGTGACTGTTCCTAGAACTGGGGAGGCTCCATGCGGTTCGGTATGCCCTGGCCCGGCGCCGACGTTGCCCACGAGGCAGAGGCGGCCGGTGTCGAGGCGTTCTGCACGGGTGAGTTCGCCGACCACGACGCCTACACCTCGCTCGCCGAGATGGTCGCGGGCACCGAGCGTGCCCTGGTCGGCCCCGCGATCGCCTACGCGTTCTCCCGCACCCCGTACGCCCACGCGACCGCCCTGCGCCAGCTGCACGCGAAGGCGCCGGGCAGGCTGTTCGTCGGCCTGGGCGCGGGCGCGTACCGCATCAACCGTGACTGGCTCGGTGTTCCCCCGGACCGTCCGGTGGAGCGGATAGCGGAGACCGCCGACGCCGTCCGCGCGTGGCTGCACGCCGAGAACGGTGAACAGGTGTGCTACAGCGGCGAGTTCCACACCATCGACGCCGACGTGCGCGCTCCGGTCCTCGGCCGTCTCGACATCCCGGTGCTGCTGGCCGCGTTCAACAAGCGGATGGCCAAGGTCTCCGGCCGGGTCGCCGACGGTGTCATCGGGCACGGCCTGTTCACCGGGGACTGGTGGAACGCCGTCGTCCGCCCGGCCGTCGAGAAGGGTACGGCGGAGGCGGCCCGCACCGAACGGCCCACCGAGCACGGCTGGATCATCACCGCGATCGACGACACCGCCCCCGAGCGCGCGATCGCCGACGCCCGGCGGATGATCGCCTTCTACCTCACCGTGAAGACGTACGATCCGTTCGTCGCCCACCACGGCTGGGAGAGCCAGGTCGAGAGGGTGCGCACGGCCTTCCGGGCGGGTGACAACGACGCCATGGCCGCCGCAGTCACCGATGACATGGTCGCCGCCATCGCTGTCTGCGGCACCACCGCCGAGGCAAAGGAGACCCTGGCCCGCCGAGAGGGCCAACTCCCACGCGACGTCGGCTACTTCGCTACACCCACCTATCTCGTGAGCCACCGTCGGCGGGCCGGCTACGCCCGCTCCAGCCTCGCTCTGATCGAGGCGGTGCGCTCCGATGCCTGAGCCCGCCCACCCGTCGCACCCGTTCTCCACCCGGCTCTACATCGGCGGCCGCCACACGGACGGAGACGGCGACGACCTGCTCACCGTACGCAACCCGGCGACGGCGGAGACGCTGGCCCAGGTTCCCCTGGCCTCGGTCGCCGATGTGCGGCGCGCGATCAGCGCCGCCCGCACCGCCTTCGACGAGGGCCCGTGGCCCCGCATGCGCCCCGCCGAGCGGGCCGCCGTGCTGCTGCGCATGGCCGACGAGATGGAGCGCCGCCTGCCCGAACTGGTCGCGGTGAACATGGCCGAGGCAGGATCGGCGCGCTGGATCGCGGAGAGCATCCAGACCAGTATCCCGGTGACGCATCTGCGCGACATGGCCGAGCGGGTGATGCCGTCCTTCGGGTGGGAGCGCGCGCTGGACCCCACGATCACGCCCGGCACGGGCATCGCACAGGGGCTGGTACGGCGCGAGGCATTCGGGGTGTGTGCCCTGATCCCGGCGTACAACTTCCCGTTCTTCCTCAGCATGATGAAGCTGGCACCCGCCCTGGCGGCAGGCTGCACCGTGGTCCTCAAGCCCGCCCCGGCCACCCCGCTGGACTCCCTGCTGATCAGTGACTTCGCCGAGGCGGCCGGGCTGCCGCCGGGCGTCCTGAACATCGTGACCGGCGACGTGGAGGCCGGACATGAGCTGACCACCAACCCCATGGTCGACCTGGTCAGTTTCACCGGTTCCGACGTGGTCGGGCGGCAGGTGTACGCGCAGGCGGCGGGCACCTTGAAGAAGGTCGTCCTGGAACTCGGCGGCAAATCCGCGAGCATCGTCTGCGCCGACGCCGACCTCGACGGCGCGGCACGTGCGGCCCTGTCGGGCATGACCACCCATGCGGGCCAGGGCTGTTCGCTGCTGACCCGCACGATCGTCCACGAGTCCGTGCACGACGAGCTGGTCGAGCGCATCGTGGCGGGTCTGGCCCACGTACGCGTCGGCGACCCTGCGGACGAGACCACCACCATGGGCCCGCTGATCAGCGAGGCACAGCGAGCGAAGGTCGAAAAGCTGATCCGCACCGGCACGGAGGAGGGCGCGCGCATCGTCACCGGCGGCGGGCGTCCGGCCGGGCTCGACCGGGGCTACTACGTCGAGCCGACGCTTTTCGTGGACGTGGACAGCTCGATGAGCATCGCCCGGACGGAGTTCTTCGGCCCGGTCGGCGTTGTCCTCCCGTTCCGTACAAAGGACGAAGCGGTCCGCATTGCGAACGACAGCCCGTACGGACTGTCGGGAGGGGTCTGGAGCCGTGACGTCGCGAGCGCCTACGAGATCGCGACGCGCATACGTACCGGCGGGGTCACCCTCAATGGGGGTGGATCCGGGGTGAATCCGCGCGCACCGTTCGGCGGGTACAAGCAGAGCGGACTCGGCCGGGAGTGGGGCGAGTTCGGGCTCGACGAGTACCTGCAGACCCAGAGCATCAGCTGGGCCGCCCGCTGAACAACCGGTCGCACCGGTCGCCACATCTCCCGCGGAGCCCGACAGATCGAGCGCCGCGCCACCGCGACCGGAGCGCCGCCCGCCCCCGCGTCCGAGTGCTTGACACCACGTACGGCTCCCACAACACTAAAGGCCGTTGAACAGACCGGCCGTTCTGCTGAACGAAACAGTCGAGCGGCTCCGCCCCATCCCGGGAAGTCTCCGTCCCACCTGGGGCTTCCCGCCCTTCCCTGCCACCTGCAGCACAACCCCCGCACAACAGCACCATCCGAACAGTCGGAGGACGATCGTCCGCTCGCGGCGATCGCTACGCAGGAGTACACATGGCAACGCCTACGATTTCCCTCGACCGCACCGATCCGTACCACCCGTCCTCGGAACACGTACAGCTGCGCGGGGATGCTCCGGTCAGCTGGGTCGAGCTGGCGGACGGGCGTCGGCTCTGGGTCCTGACGCGACACGAAGACGTCAGGACGATGCTCGGGAACCCACGGTTCAGCTCGGATCGCCGGGACCCCCGCCACCCGAATCACATGCCGCACATCGGCCCCGACCACCGCCCGCAGCTGATCGAGATGGACCCGCCCGACCACACGCGGCTGCGGCGCTCGGTAGTAGGCGAATTCACGGTGCATCGACTGGCCGCCTGGCGCCCCAGGGTCCAGGAAATCACCGACCGGGCCATCGACGAGATGCTCGCCGGGCAGCCCGAAGCGGACCTCGTCGAGGCACTCTCCCTCCCGGTTCCGTCCACGGTCATATCGGAGTTGCTCGGCGTGCCGTACGCCGACCACAGCTTCTTCCAGGAGAACAGCGCCGACTTCGTGCGTGCCGAGACCACGCCGGAGGAGAAGGGAGCGGCAGCGGGCCGGCTCAAGTCGTACATCGCCACCCTCGTCCAGGAGAAGGAGAAGTCTCCGGGCGAGGACCTGCTCAGCCGTCAGCTCGCCGCCGGCGCCGACCCGGAGGACGTCGGGGCCATGGGCTTTCTGCTGCTGGTCGCCGGCCACGAGACGACCGCGAACATGATCTCGCTGTGCGTCGCCACCCTGCTCGACAAGCGCGAGCGCCTGTCAGAGCTGCGCGACGACCCGAACCTGACCGTGGGTGCGGTCGAGGAGCTGCTGCGGTACTTCACGATCGCGGAGATCGGCGCGGCCCGCCTCGCCACCGAGGACATCGAGATCGGCGGAGTGCTGATCCGCGCCGGCCAGGGCGTGCTCGGCCTGGCGAACACGGCCAACCGGGACCCCTCGGTGTTCGACGACCCCGACGAGCTCGACTTCACCCGCATGGCACGCAATCACCTCGCCTTCGGTTTCGGGCCGCATCAGTGCCTGGGGCAGAACCTCGCCCGCATCGAACTCGAGATCGTCCTGGCCACCCTGCTTCGCCGCATTCCGACGCTTCGCCTGGCTGTGCCCTTCGAGGACATCCCCTTCAAGGCGAAGAGTCCCGTCTACGGCGTCCACGAGCTGAAGGTCGCGTGGTGAGCATGGAGATCTCCGCCGACCTCGGCCGGTGCGTCGGAGCCGGGCAGTGCGTTCTGGTCGACCCCGAGGCGTTCGACCAGAACGACCAGGACGGGACGGTCATTGTGCTGCGGCCGCATCCTCGCAGCGCCGCTGAGATCGCCCGGGCCAAGGAAGCGGTGGACGTCTGCCCCGGACGAACCCTCTCGCTCCAGGACTGAGACCCGGTCCGCGAGCGCCGGGAGCCTGTCGACCATCCGGCCACCGCGTACACCCCGCTGCGTCGCACGGCGTGCAACCGGACGAGGCTGAGCCGTCGGCGGTGGCCTCGCCGACCGGCTCCTGGAGCTCCCCGGCCCGGTACAAGCCCTGCACGGACATCACCGAAGGGCCCTGAGTCCGCACGATCTGGGTGGAGCCGACGGCGCCCTGCGCCCCTTCCTCGGCGACCCGGGGCATCGCCTCAAGAAGGTGGTCGACGCGCTCGTCGGTGTACCCGCTCCCACTCCCGGCGGGCGCCCCCGCCGAACTCGAGTCCAGGGGCAAATCGCTCACCGACGGCATCCGCGGGCTGCTGGTGACCTGGTGGGGATCGACGAGCCCTCCCGTACGAACAGGAGTCAGACATGAGCGAGTTCAGCTTCGAAGGGCGGGTCGCCGTTGTCACCGGCGCGGGCCGCGGGATCGGCCGGGCTCACGCCCGCCTCCTCGCGCGGCGCGGGGCGCAGGTCGTCGTCAACGACCTCGGGACTTCAATCGACGGCGAGGGGGCCGACGCCGCTCTGGCTCAGACGGTGGCCAAGGAGATCACGGCGGGCGGCGGCACCGCCGTTGCGGACAGCCACGACGTGTCCACGCCGGAGGGCGGCCAGTCGATCATCGACACCGCTCTCGACCACTTCGGCCGTGTGGACATCCTCGTCAACAGTGCGGGCATCCAACGGTGGGGCGGCCTGCCGGATGTCACCCTGAACAACCTGGAGCACCACCTCGACGTCCACCTCGTCGGCTCCTTCACCACACTTCAGGCGGCCTGGCCGCACTTCGTCGAGCAGGAGTACGGGCGGGTCGTCCTGACCACATCGAGCGGAGTGTTCGGGCTCGGGAACAACCTGTCGCACACGGCCGCCAAGGGCGGTGTCATCGGCCTGGCCCGCAGCGCGGCGCTCGCTGGCGCGCCGCATGGGATCAAGGTCAATCTGATCGCCCCGGCGGCCCGGACGCGGATGTACGGCGGCGAGCTCGGCGACGACGCCGAGCCCGTCCCAGGACAGCCCTTCCTGCCTCCGGCGACGGTGGCCCCCATGGCCGCCTATCTCGCCCACGAGAGCTGTCCCGTCAACGGGGAGATCTACGCGGCAGGCGCCGGCCGCTTCACGCGGGTCTTCTTCGCCTCGACCCAGGGATACGCGCATCCCCAGGACCAGGGCACACCGACCGTGGAGGACGTCGCCGCGAACTGGGAGCAGATCAACGACGAGTCGGGCTACTACTCGCCCGTCGACCTGCCGACCTGGTCCGCGCAGTACCTCAAGCACCAGCTCACGTGAGACGAGGAAGCCCTCGCCCCCTCCCGAGACGGGGGCAAAGGCTTCTCGCAGCCGGAGGGCGGTCAGGACTTCGCGATGCCCACCTGCTCCTCGACGGCTTCCGTCTCCCCCGCGCTCTGAGCCGTCCCAGCCTGCTCGGCCGCCTTGCGGTACGGGATGGTCATGGTGATCAGGGCCGCCAGCAGGGCTCAGCTATGCGCACCGCAAAACCGCCTCTCACAGCGAGCCCGGATCGGGAGGGACACCCCCAATGGCCGCCACGGACGAGCCCACTCGGCAGGTCGAGTTCGAGACCATGCTGCTCAGTCGGCACGGCTACTTGTTCGGATCAGCCACGAAAGGCGCCGGTTGGCACCTGGACCGCAGTGCGTACATCCTGCTCAGCCGGATCCAGATGGACGGACCGATGTCGATCGGCCAACTCAGCCAGGCGTTCGGCCTCGACGCGTCCACCCTCAACCGGCAGTCGGCCGCGATGATGCGCGCGGGTCTCGTTGAACGAATCCCGGACCCCGACGGCGGCATCGCCCGCAAGTTCCGCATCACCACCGCGGGCGAGAAGAGCCTCGACGACGACCGCACCCGTTACCTGGACATCCTCGAAGGATTGCTGGACGGCTGGGAACCTGACGACATCGCCCAGTTCGCGGCCGGCCTGAACCGCCTCAACCGTGCGGTCGAACACCTCGACGGCCGCCCGTGGCCCCGCCCCTGACCCCGTTGGGGGTGGCTCCTTCCCGATGGGGCCCATCAGAAAGATGGACCTGACGCGAAAACAAGACGCTCTCCAGCAGCATCCTGTGCCGTTCGGAAACTCATCGGCTACTGCTCGGAGGCGGTCTGGCGCGGCACCACTGTCTGCTGGAACCCTGTCCAGGTGATCGCTTCACTGGAGTACCAGGTGGCGCGGAAACTGCTCGCAGTCCCGGCGGTGCTGCTACGCCGGGACGTGGCCAAGAACGCGGAATTGCTGGTGCTGCGGCACGAGAACGCGGTGCTTCGCAGGCAGCTGACGAAGCCGGTTCGCTACGAGCTGGTGGATCGGCTGTGGTTCGCAGGGCTGTCCTCGCTGATCCCCCGGCGCCGGTGGGCGCAGGTGTTCCCGGTGGCGCCCACGACGCTGCTGGCGTGGGCGCCGCAGGCTGATCGCCCGGAGGTGGGACTACAGCAAGCGCCGGAGCAGGCCCGGTCGACCATCGACCGTGAGTGCGGTGAAGGCTCTGGTGCTGCAGCTCGCCAAGGAGAATCCGCGCTGGGGCTGCCGACGGATCCAAAGGGAACTCGTCCGGCTCGGACACCCGGTCCCTCCACGACGATCTGGGAGATCCTCACCGCAGCGGGTATTGATCCAGCTCCACGCGGCAGTGGCCCGACGTTGTAGGTGCCAGAAACCTCATCCACGCTGGTCAGGCCGCGTAGGGGCGCTGTCGTGAGTTCCCGCCAGTCGATGGTGATGGTGGGCCCTCGGGATTGCCGGGCAGCTCCGGCCGACGCCAGGATGATCCGGTGCTGCTGCGACTGCCCTACCTGGCCCTGACAAGCATGTTCACCTTGATACGGCTCCTGCCGACGAGCGACCGCGACAAGGACGCTGAGATCCTGGCGCTGCGCCACCAACTCGCCGTACTACAAAGACAGCTCGACAAACCGAGGCTCACCTGGCCGGACCGCGCGCTGCTCGCCGCACTCCTGCACCGCCTCCCCCGGGCACATCTTCGTCGCCTTCACTTGATCGTCTCCCCCAACACGGTGCTGCGCTGGCACCGCGACCTGCTGCGCCGCCGCCACGCCAAGGCCTCCCGTCCCAAACGCCCCGGGAGACCGCGCACCGTACGCTCCGTCCGGGCTCTGGTACTGAGGCTCGCAGGGGAAAATCCCAACTGGGGGTACAGGCGCATCCACGGGGAGCTCGCCGCGCTCGGAATCAAGGTCGCCGCCGCCACCGTGTGGAACATCCTCAGGGAGCACGGCATCGATCCCGCGCCCGAGCGGGACCACACCACCTGGGCGAACTTCTTGAGCTCCCAAGCGCAAGCCATCGTCGCCGCCGACTTCTTCGAGACCAAGACGCTGACCGGTGCGACCTTCTACGTCCTCGCTGTCATCGAGCACGCCACCCGGCGCGTGCGGATACTTGGCGCAACGGCGCACCCGACCGCGGACTGGGTCACCCAACTTGCCCGGAACATGGTCATGGACCTCCACGACGCTGGCGCCGGGGTGAGGTTCCTGATCCGCGACCGGGACGCGCGCTACCCGGCCGCCTTCGACGCCGTCCTGCAGGCCGAGGGTATCGAGGTCGTCCAGACCGGCGTCCGGATGCCGCGCATGAACGCGGTCATGGAGCGATGGGTGCGGTCCTGCCGAACTGAGCTCCTCGACCGCACCCTGGTCTGGAACCAGGCCCATCTACTCCACGCGCTGCGGGAATACGAGCAGTTCTACAACCAGCACAGGCCCCACCGCACTCTCGCAAGCGCCGCACCGCTACGTCCCCTGCCCGAACCGATCAACGAGCCCGACCGGCTCACCCACCTCGACGTCCACCGACGCGACCGTCTCGGCGGCATCCTGCACGAGTATCAACACGTGGCGTGACCAGCACGGACGTGGTTCTTGGCACCTACACGGCCCACGGGGAGCCCATGGCGGACGGGACTGGTCAGCAACGTTCTCAATCCGAAGATCGCCGTCTTCTACACCGGGTTGCTCCCCACGCTGGCGCCGCCCCGACTTCCGGCACCCTTGGCCATGACGCTCCTCGTCGTCCTCCACGCCGCACTCACGCTCGCCTGGATGGGCAGCTACGTGTTCCTGCTGTCCAAGGGCGAGCGGACCCTCGAGAAGCCGCGGATCTGCCGCGCTCTGGGGCGGACCACAGGCGTCGTGCTGATCGGCCTCGCGGTCGCGACCGCCTCCGTCTGAGCTCGGACCGGGGTTTTCCCCACCCCGTACCGGACTGCAGGAGCCGAGCACGATGCGCTGGGAAGCACTCCTGGTGGCCGCCACTGGTCTCCGGCTCGGCGCCGGCATCGCCTGGACCACGCTCATTCCCCTCGCCCGCGGCCTCACCGGTGCCGCACCTCAAATCTCCGCCGACGCGGCGGTCGCCTTGGTGGCCGACACGGTCTTCCTCGGCCTGGCTGCCACCGGTCTGCCCACGCGTGCGCTGCTCCGCGGCCACCCCACGGAAGCGGCGGCCGGACGGCAGTGGCCGTTTACGTGCGACCCGGGGCATTCGCGGTGCTCCGGGCCGGGTTCGTCGGCGCGTATGAACAGGCGGCCACGGATTCGTCGGCATGGACCAACAGCGGTGCCTGATCCCCCTCCTAGGGTCGCACTGGAGACCAGCAGGTGCTCCAGTGCGTCCTCGACGAGGAGACGAAAGCGTGCAGACACTTTTGCGTGGCGGCCGTGTCATTGATCCGGGAACAGGTTTCGACGGCATCGCCGACGTCCTCGTGTCCGACGGCGTGGTCAGAGCTGTGGCCGCGGGGCTCGACGTGCCACCGGGATGCGAGGTCGTCGACGTCACGGGGTTGGTCGTCGGTCCGGGGTTCGTCGACCTGCACAGCCACGTGCACTCCGTCGCGGGGCAGCGGCTGCAGGCCATGGACGGTGTGACGACGGCCCTCGACCTGGAGTCGGGCCTCATGCCCATCGGGCGTGCGTACGCCGAGGCCGCCGCGGACGGACGCCCGCTGCACTACGGCTTTTCCGCCTCGTGGGGCGGTGCCCGGGCCCAGGTGCTCGCCGGTATTCAGCCCGACGCACAGATCGGGAGCGGCCTCGCGGTGCTGGGAAACCCCGCATGGCAGCGCTCCTCCACCGATCGTGAACTCGCCGAATGGCTGGCCCTGATCGAGGGTGAACTGGCCGCAGGAGCGCTCGGTATCGGAGTCCTCCTCGGGTACGCGCCGCACAGTGATCCGGCCGAGTTCCTCGCCGTCGCCCGGCTCGCCGCGAAGGCCGGTGTGCCGACGTACACCCACGTCCGTGAGCTGGTCGAGGTGGATCCCGGCACTCCGGCGGACGGCTCCGAGGAGATCGTCATCGCCGCGGCCGAGACCGGCGCCGCGATGCACCACTGCCACGTCAACAGCACGTCGGGCCACCACATCGACCGGGTACTCGGCGCGTTGGACGGCTCACGGCGGTCGGGATCCCGGGTGACGGTCGAGGCCTACCCCTACGGGGCGGGCAGCACCGCGATCGGCGCGGCCTTCCTCGACGCCGAACGCCTGCGGATGAAGGGCCTGTCCCCGTCGAGCGTCGTGATGCTCGAATCGGGCGAACGCATCGCCGACGAGGGGCGCCTGCGGCAGTTGCGCAACACTGACCCCGGGGCGCCCTGCATTCTGGAGTTCCTCGACGAGGGCAACTCGTGCGATCTCGCGATGCTGCACCAGGCGCTGGCCTTCCCGGACGCGATCGTCGCCAGTGACGCGATGCCGGTCTACTGGCCCGACGGCAGCAACGACAGCACCGAGTGGCCGCTGCCGCCCGGGGGAACGACGCACCCACGCACCGCGGGAACGTTCACCAAGACGCTGCGCGTGATGGTGCGGGAGAGCGGCGCCTGGGACTGGCCGGAGGCGTTCCGGCGCTGTGCCCACCTGCCGGCGCGCGTCCTCGACGACGTGGCGCCGGGCGCGCGGGGGAAGGGACACCTCGGCGTCGGCGCGGACGCCGACATCGTCGTCCTCGACCCGGTGACGATCACCGATTGCGCGACCTACTTCGACTCCACGCGGCCGTCCGTGGGCGTGCGGCACCTGTTCGTCGGTGGTGTTCCGGTGGTCAGTGCGGGGGAGCTTCAAGTCGACGCGCTCGCCGGACAGCCGCTGCGAGGTGAGCCGCGATGACGGCGACGCGTTCCGAAGTGACGGTGGAGGCGCTCCTCGCCGACATCGAGACCCTGGTGCGGTGCGAGTCGCCGTCCTCCGATCACGAAGCCGTCGCCCGCAGCGCAGACGTCGTGGCGGCGCTGGGGCGCAGGCTGCTGGACGCGGAACCGGACCGCGTGGTGATCGACGGGTGTACGCATCTGAGGTGGCGCTTCGGCGAGGCGCCGCGTGTGCTGCTGCTCGGGCACCACGACACCGTGTGGCCCGCCGAATCGCTGGAGACGCACCCGTACTCCGTCCTGGACGGAGTGCTGCGCGGGCCGGGCTGCTTCGACATGAAGGCGGGCGTCGTGATGGCGCTGCACGCCGCCGCGGCCGCCGGGAACCGCTCGGGTCTTTCGGTCCTCGTCACCGGCGACGAGGAGATCGGCTCCCCGTCGTCGCGGCGCCTGATCGAGGATGAGGCTCGCGGCTGCGAAGCGGTCTTCGTGCTGGAGGCGTCGGCCGACGGCGGAGCGCTCAAGTGCCGCCGCAAGGGCGTCTCCCTGTACCGGATCGACGTGGACGGCCGGGCCGCGCACGCCGGGCTCGAACCGGAGAAGGGTGTGAACGCCGGAGTGGAGGTGGCGCACCAGATCCTCGCCGTCGCCGCACTCGCCGACGCCGAACGGGGTACGACCGTCGTGCCGACGGCCCTGTCCGCCGGTACCACGACCAACACCGTTCCCGCGCGTGCCGGCGTGGCGGTCGACGTACGTGTGTGGGACGAAGCGGAACAGCGGCGGGTCGATCAGGCCGTGCGGGACCTGAGGCCCGTACTCGACGGCTCGCGGATCCGGATCTCGGGTGGCATCAACCGCCCGCCGCTGCAGGAGGACGCGTCCTCGGGGCTGTTCGACCTCGCCGCGACGCTCGCTGCCGAACTCGGTCTCGGAAATCTCACCGCCGCCGCTGTCGGCGGTGCCTCGGACGGAAACTTCACCGCAGGCCTTGGGGTCCCCACCCTCGACGGCCTCGGCGCCGTGGGCGGCGGCGCGCACGCGGACGACGAACACGTCGTCGTCGCCGAACTGCCGCGGCGCACCGCCCTGCTGACGGCCCTGATCGACGCTGTGTTGGCGAAATGAGCTCCGTGCGCCACGACGAACGCGGCGGACAACCCTGGCGCGGCACCACCGTGGCCCGCCAGGCAAGCCCGGAAAGGACAGTCCCGTGACCGATCTTGCGACACATGAGTCAGCTCTGGTTTCCCCGGCTGTGAGTGCAGCCGCGCTGGCCGCCGCGACCGCTGCGGCCGCCGCCTCACGTGTGGAAATCCGGGACCTGACCGAGGTGTCCGACCTGACCGAGGTCTGCTGGCTCTTCGCCTCGATCTGGCAGCCGGGCGCCGGTGCCCAACCGGTGACGACCGAGCTGCTGCGGGCGATGGCCGCGGCGGGGAACTATGTCGCGGGGGCGTATGAAGGGGACGAGCTCCTGGGAGCCTGCCTCGGCTTCTTCGGTAGCCCGGCCAAGGCGAGCCTGCACAGTCACATCGCCGGGGTCGCGCCGCGAGGCCTCGGCCGGGGGATCGGGTTCGCCCTCAAACTGCACCAGCGCGCCTGGGCGTTGCGCCAGCACGTCTCGCTGATCACCTGGACGTTCGATCCCCTGGTCCGGCGGAACGCGCATTTCAACCTGGCCAAGCTCGGCGCTGATCCGGCGCGCTACCTGCCCGACTTCTACGGGCCGATGCGCGACGGCATCAACGGCGCCGGTGACACCGACCGGCTGATGGTCCGTTGGGACCTATCAGGCCCGGTGGCCTCCGCCGCCTCGCTCGGTGAGCCCGCCCGGGTCGATGCCGCCGCGCTGCGGGAGCACGGTGCGGCAGCCGCCCTGTACGTCGCACCTGACGGGGGCCCGCTGACCGTAGTGGCCGACGGGCCGGTCGTCCTGGTCGGTGTGCCGCCGGACATCGAGACACTCCGGCGCACGGACCCGGGCCGGGGCCAGGCGTGGCGCGTCGCGCTGCGGGAGGTGTTGGGAGGCCTGATGGCGGAGGAAGCCAGGGTCGTCGGATTCGATCGTGCCGGATGGTACGTGGTCTCAAGGGAGAAGCCGTCATGAAGCCCAGTGGTGTGGAACTTCTGCGTGTGCAGATGCCGTTGGTGGCACCATTCCGGACGTCATTCGGTACGCAGGACGTACGGGAACTGCTGCTCGTACGCGTCGTGACGCCGAACGGCGAGGGCTGGGGCGAGTGCGTCACCATGGGAGGGCCGCTCTACTCCTCGGAATACGTGGACGGCGCCGAACACGTGCTGCGGAACTTCCTGGTCCCGGCCCTGATGGAGGCGGACGAGGGCACCGCGAGCCAAGTCGCGCCCCTTCTGGCCAGGTTCAAGGGTCACCGGATGGCGAAGGCCGCGCTCGAAATGGCCGTGCTCGACGCCGAACTGCGAGCACACGACCTGTCCTTCGCCGCCGCGCTCGGGTCCACCCGGGACTCCGTTCCGTGCGGGGTCTCGGTCGGAATTATGGACTCCGTCCCCCAACTCCTCGACGTCGTGGGCGGCTATCTCGACGCCGGCTACGTGCGGATCAAGCTGAAGATCGAACCCGGCTGGGACGTCGAGCCGGTGCGAGCGGTGAGAGAGCGCTTCGGCGACGACGTGCTGCTGCAGGTCGACGCCAACACGGCGTACACCCTGTCCGACGTGTCCCAGCTCGCCCGTCTGGACCCCTTCGAGCTCCTCCTCATCGAGCAACCCCTGGACGAGGAGGATCTCCTGGGCCACGCCGAGCTGGCCCGTCGGATCCGCACGCCGATCTGCCTTGACGAGTCGATCGTGTCCGCCCGATCCGCTGCCGACGCGATCACGCTCGGCGCCTGTCGCATCGTGAACATCAAGCCCGGCCGGGTCGGCGGATACCTCGAGGCGCGGCGGGTGCACGATGTCTGCGCCGCCCATGGGATACCCGTGTGGTGCGGTGGCATGATCGAGACCGGGCTCGGGCGGGCGGCCAATGTCGCGCTCGCCTCGTTGCCCGGGTTCACCCTGCCCGGAGACACCTCGGCGTCGGACCGGTTCTACCGGACCGACATCACCGAACCGTTCGTCCTGAAGGATGGACATCTGCCGGTGCCCCAGGGGCCGGGCCTCGGTGTCACGCCGATTCCCGACCTGCTGGCGGAGGTCACCACCTCGACGGTGTGGCTCGGTTCGTAGCACGCGACGAATTCGTCGTGAAATCCGGTCGGATCGGACCAACAGGTTCCGGTGCGGCCGGAGTTACCTTTGGGCGGTGCTGACACCGACGTCTGGCAAGCCACACACAAGTCTGGCGCGCGTTCTCGACGATCTCGGGGACGTGTTGCTGGAGTCGATTGCCGGCGGCGGGAGCACGCGCCGGGAACTGAGCGGCGTGGTCATCCACGATCCGCTCGACGAGGCGCAGTTCCCCGCGCAGGCCGTCGTCCTGGGTGTGGGCGTCCACGAACCGGGCGACGTGGTCCGCCTCCTGCGCGACCTCGGCCGCAAGGGCGCGGCGGTGCTCGTGGTCCGGTCACCGTTCACCGCGACCGGCGAAGTCCGACGGGCCGCCGACGAGTCCGGCGTCGCCCTGCTCGGACTCGCCCGCGGAGCCTCCTGGGCGCAGGTCGCCGCCATGCTCCGCACCCTGCTCGTCGAGGGAGACATCGGCGACATCTCACCACAGACGCTGGGCGGCATGCCGTCGGGCGACCTGTTCGCGCTGGCCAACGCGGTGGCCGCGCTGCTGGACGCGCCGGTCACCATCGAGGACCGTAGCTCACGGGTGCTCGCCTTCTCCGGCCGCCAGGACGAGGCCGACCAGTCCCGCGTGGAGACGATCCTGGGCCGCCAGGTCCCGGAACGGTTCACCCTCGGCCTGGCGCGCAACGGCGTCTTCGACCGACTTCATCGCGGCCATGCGCCCGTGTACGTCGATCCGCTCCACGACGAGTCGATGACTGTTCCCCGGGTGGCGCTCGCGGTACGGGCCGGCGACGAGATCCTCGGCTCGATCTGGGCGGCCGTGCCCGGGCCCTTGTCCAAGGAGCGGACGCAGGCCCTGATCGACGCCGGCAAGCTGGTCGCACTCCACATGCTGCGTCTGCGCGCGGGCGCCGATGTCGAACGCCGATTGCGGGCCGACCTGGTGAGCACCGCGCTCGAAGGCGGCACCGGGGCACCGGAGGCGATTGCGCGGCTCGGGCTCGTGGGACAGCCCGCGATCGTGCTGGCCCTGGGTCTGTTCGGCGGTTCGGACGCCGATCCGTCGACGGAGGACGGTCTGCGCCGGGTCGCGGACCGCCAGCGGGTCGCGGACGCGCTGGCCATGCACCTGAGTGCGGTCCAGGCGCGCTCGGCCGTGGCGCTGGTGGGCGATGTGGCCTACGGCATCGTGCCGATGCCGGGGAGCCAGGCGGACTGTCAGGAGCGGTCGATCCGCGTCGCGTCGACATTCCTCGAGCGCACCGGGCAGCGCGTGGACGCGGCGATCGGCATCGGCCCGCCCGCTCTCGACGGCTCCGTACTCAGCCGCTCGCGTGACGGCGCGGACCGGGCGCTGCGGGTGCTGCTCGCCAACGGGGGCGCCCGGCGCGTAGCCACGGCAGAGGAGGTCCACGTCGACGCGCTCATGCTGGACCTCGCCGATCTGGCCGCCGCGCGCGGGGACGTGGCGACCGGGCCCGTCGCCCGGCTGCTCGACTACGACGCCCGGCACCAGTCGCAGCTCGTCCATACGCTCTCGTGCTGGCTGGACGCGTTCGGCGACGTGGCCGCCGCGTCCGCCGCGGCTTACGTGCACCCCAATACCTTCCGGTACCGACTGCGACGGGTCGCAGAGGTCGGTGAGATCAACCTCGACGACCCCGGCGAGCGGTTCGCGGCGATGCTGCAACTCCGGCTCCACCCAGCCCACCACCACGAGTAGAAGCCGGACACCGTAACGAGACAACGTTCGTCCGCACCGCCCGAACACCAACTGAAGGTTTGTGGAACTCCACGAACCCGCTGCGTCACCTGATGTCCAGGATGGGCCATCAACCCCGACGCAGCGGTACGGAGGTAGCCATGACGGCGGTGGTCACCGAGGACACCTGGACACCGAAGCTGGTCAACCGGACAGCAACGATCACGATGGTGGTCATGCTGTGCGCCTGGTCGATCGACTACATCGACCGTTTCTCGATCAGCATGGCTCTGCCGTCGATCGGAGAGGAGTTCCAACTCGGCAAGACGGCACAGGGCTCGCTCGTCACCGTCTTCGCGCTGGTCTACATGATCTGCCAGATACCCGCCGGTTTCCTGGCCGATCGGTACGGCTCCCGCGGACCCATGCTGATCACGCTCGTGCTGTGGTCGCTGTTCACCGCGCTGACCGGGATGGCCGGCACATTCGGTCTGCTCCTGCTGTTCCGCGGTCTGTTCGGTGCCTGTCAGGGCGCTTTCCCGGCGGCGTCGTTCAAAGCCATAGCGGAACGGACGACACCGGCGAGACGGGGGACCGCCACGAGCGTGATGCTGTCCGCCAGCGGGATCGCCGGCCTCGCGCCCCTGCTCGTCGCCCCGCTGCTGACGGGCATCGGCTGGCGGCACACCTTCCTCTGGATGGCGGGTTGCGGCGCGGCCATCGGCATCGGGTTGTGGGCGCTTCTGCCCAAGGCACTGCCGGACCGGCTGAGCCGGCTTCCGCAGACGACGGCGACGACGTCCGCAGTCTCGCGCGCACAAGTACTCAGGTCCCCGGCGGTGTGGAAGTTCGCGGTGCTGTTCTGCGCGATGAACATGCTCAGCTACGGCCTGGTCACCTGGGTGCCCAGCTATCTGCTCGAGGCCAGACACCTGTCGCTGAACGAGACCGGGGTGCTGTCGGCGATCCCGAGTCTGGTGGGCTTCGCGACGACCATCTTCGGCGGCTGGCTGTTCGACCGGTACTTCCATGACAAGGCCAGGTGGTACCTGGTGTCCATCGCGACGGTGACCGCGGTCCTGCTCGTTCTGATGGTGTCGGCGGGCAGCGCGGCGACGTTCACTCTCTACGAGACCTTGGCCGTCGGAGTGTTCGGGATGGCGACGATGTGCGTCTTCGGCCTTCCGCTGCGGGTGCTTCCCACGGCGGTGGCCGGCCTCGGCTCCGGAGTGACGAACTTCGGCGGCCAGGTCGCCGGCGTGATCGCGCCGCTGGCGATGGGCTGGCTGGCGGACGCGTTCTCCTACACCGCCGCGTTCGGATTCCTGATCTGCACCACGCTGCTCACCGCGGTGATCGCGTTCTGGGTCCCGCAGCGAGCCGAACAGTTCAACTTCCCGCCGGCCGGAACCAAGGAGTCTGCCGGCACCAAGGAGTCGACCGGCACCAAGTAGTCGACCGGTGTACCCGGGAAACAGATCCCGTCCGGACAGAAATCCACCCCGACAGAGAGAAGGGACCCCATGGTCACCGAATCGGAACTGGTCGAGACAATCACCGGCCGGGCGGCGGAAGCCGGCGTCCAGGTATGGCTGCACGCGGCCGATCTGGACAGCCCACGACACGTGGGCATCGACGCCGACGAGCCGATGGTCACCGCGTCCGTGTTCAAGGTTCCCGTAGCAGTGGAACTTGCCCGGCAGGCGGCCGACGGTGAACTCGACCTCGCCGAGCGGATCACGGTGCCACCGGGACATCCGACCGCCAGTCCGTACGGCCTCGCGACGTTCCGCCACGACGTCACGATGTCCTGGTACGACCTCGCCGTCCTGATGATCGGCATCAGCGACAACGTCGCCACGGACCTGATCCTCGGGAAGGTAGGAAAGGCCGCGGTCGCCGAGACGCTGCGCCGGCTCGACCTCCCGCACACGGCCGTCCCCCACGACTGCGGGGACCTGTTGCGCACGATCGGCGAGGACCTCGGGATCGACTACCAGGACGACGAACGGATCCTGGCCGCGATGCCGGCCGAACAACTGGCCAAGCTGCGCGCGTTGACACCCCAAGAGACCTGCCGGACCACCGCCGCGGAGAGCACCCGCCTGCTGGGCCTGATCTGGCGTGACGAAGCGGCACCCGCGACGGCGTGCGCCGACGTCCGGCGCTGGCTGGAACTGCAGGTGTGGCCGCACCGGCTGCGCTCCGGCTTCGCGGACGACGACGTCAGGATCAGCGGCAAGACCGGCACGCTGCCCTCGCTGCGCAACGAGATCGGCGTGGTGGAGTACCCGGACGGTGGCCGGTACGCGGTCGGCGTCTTCACCAGGGCCGTCGACGCCCGTTCGAGAGTTCCCGAGCGTGACGCCTTCATCGGCTTCGCCGCCGCCCGGGCGGTGGACTGGCTCAGGCGGTAACCCATACCAGCGGCCGGGTGTTTCGTCGGCCACGATGAAGGTTTCGGCAATTCTCGTCGTTTCTCACGAATCGGCCATGAGCGCACAGGTCATACCCTCCCGGAATCACCCGTTCTCCCTCGCCGAGACAAGAGGTGCACATGTCCGAACTCAATGAACTCCGTGGCTGGTTGGAAAGTCGCCTTCCCGAGTTGCTGGCCGAACACAAGGTGCCGGCCGCGTCGATCGCCGTATACGCACACGGCGAGATGATCGACCGCGCGGCCGGGGTGCTGAACAAGCACACCGGCGTCGAGGCCACCGCGGACTCCGTCTTCCAGATCGGGTCGATCACCAAGGTCTGGACGACCACGCTGGCGATGCAGCTCGTCGACGAGGGCGCGCTCGACATCGACGCCCCGGTCCGGGCCTACCTGCCCGAATTCGCCGTCGGTGACGAGACGGCCTCCGCGAAGATCACCGTACGCCAACTGATGTGCCACACCTCGGGGTTCGAGGGCGACATCTTCCTCGACACCGGTCGCGGGGACGACGCGGTGCACAGGCTCGTCACCCTCCTCGCCGACGTGCCCCAGCTGTTCGCGCCGGGCGAGATGTTCTCGTACAACAACGCCGCCTTCTGCGTACTCGGTCGCATCGTCGAGGTGCTGCGCGACAAGTCGTACGACGACTGCCTGCGCGACCACCTGTGCACGCCGCTGGGGCTGACCCACGTCGCCCCCAGCCCGTACGAGGCCGTCAGGTTCCGCGCCGCGTCAGGGCACCTCACGCCCGACCCCGACGCCGAGCCGCAGCCCGCGCAGGTCTGGGCGCTGCCCCGGTCGAACGCGCCCGCCGGATCGATGCTGGCGATGCGGCCGCGGGACCTTCTGACGTTCGCCCGGATGCATCTCGACGGGGGCAGGGGGCCCGACGGGACGGCGGTGCTCACTCCGGAGAGCGCGCTCGCCATGCGGCGCCGCGAGGTGGAACTGCCGGATCTCGGTCTGATGGGCGACGCCTGGGGACTGGGCTGGTCGCTCTTCGACTGGCCCGGCGGCACGGTGGTCGGCCACGACGGAGGCACGCTCGGCCAGTCGGCCTTCCTACGGGTGGCTCCCGAACACGACATCGCGGTGGCGTTGCTGACCAACGGCGGCAACCCGCTCCCGCTGTACGTCGAACTCGTCGGACGCGTGCTGCGCGAGCTGGCCGGAACAGAGATGCCGGCGCTCCCGGTGCCGGACGCCGACGCCCCCCGTGTCGAGACAGCGAGGTTCGTGGGCACGTACGCGTCGTCCGTCGGCGACACCGTCGTCAGCGAGGACGCCGACGGCAGGCTGTGGGCCGAGCGGACCCCGAAGGGAGTGTTCGCCGAACTCGACGGCGGTCCGCCGGAAAGGATCGAACTGGTCGCGTACGACGGCGACAGGCTGATCCCCGTGAAGCCGCAGCGCGGCATGCACATGGTGCACGCGTTCGTCGGGGACGACGGGACCGGGCGGGCGCGGTTCCTGCACACCGGCCGGGCCGATCGGCGGGTGAGCCGGTGAACGCCATCGCCGACGAGATCGCCGCGGTCTTCGCCGAGGCGGGAGCGCAAGGATTCCTGCACGCCCGTGAGATCGGGGTGACCGACGGCCCCGAGGTCGCCGTCGGCGCGGACGCCCCGGTGGTCCTGGCGTCGGTCTTCAAGATCCCGGTCGCGGTCGCCTACGTCCGCGAGGTGGCCGCCGGACGGCTGGACGAGACCGAACGGACCCGGGTCACCGCGCGCTACCGCGTCGGCGGGATCGGCACGGCCGGGTGCGTCGACGACGTGGAGATGAGCTGGCGCGACCTGGCGCTGTTCATGCTGACCATGAGCGACAACGCGGCCACCGACGTCGTGTTCCACCGGGTCGGACAGGACGCCGTGGACCGCGTACTCACCGACCTCGGGCTGTCCCGAACGCGCATCCGCGGCTGCTGCGAGGACCTCTTCGCGTCGTTGCTGTCCGACCTCAGTGCCGGCGAAGGCGACGACGCGGAGGCCGTGCTCGCCGCGGCCACCCCGGAACAGCTGTGGAAGCTGGCGGTGCTGGACCCGGCCAGGACGACGTCGTCCACCCCGCGGGAGATCACCCGGCTGCTCGACGCGATCTGGACCGACCGCGCGGCCGATCCCGGGGCCTGCGAGAAGGTCCGCGCGATCATGGGACGGCAGATCTGGCCGCACAGGATCTCGTCCGGCCTCGACACCGGGGTCCAGGTGGCGGCCAAGACGGGCACGCTTCCCGCGATCCGCAACGAAGCAGGTGTGCTGACCTACCCGGACGGCAGGCAGTACGCCGTCGCGGTGTTCACCCGCGCGGACTCCCTGGAGGACCGCCGGCCCGCTGTCGATACCTCGATCGGCAGGGCCGCCCGGCTCGCCGTGGACCATCTCCGCCGCGGAGTGACGTCATGAGGCGCCGGGTCGTGCTGCTCGGCGCGCTGGCGCTGGCGCTGACGGTGAGCGCGTGCGGGGGAGTCTCGCAGTCCACACCAGGGCGGACCGCACACCAGGAACTGGCGGACGGCAGGACCTTCACGCAGGCGATCGCGTCCGACCCCGGAAGCCTCGACCCGCAGATGACGGTCCTCTCGGTCGCCATCCAGACCGACCGCTACCTCTACGACTCGCTGCTCAACGTCGACTCCACCGGAAAGCCGGTGACGGGACTGGCGGCCAAGTGGCGCGCCACGACGACGAAAGCCACCTTCAGCCTGCGGCGCGGCATCACCTGCGCCGACGGCTCGCCGCTGACCGCCGCGGACGTCGCGGCGAACATCAACTTCGTGGGCGACCCGGCGAACAAGTCCCCGTTCGCGGGGGTGACCATCGCGCCCGGAACGAAGGCGACCGCCGACAACGCGAGCCGCACCGTCACGCTCACCAGCGGAGCGCCGGACGCGTTCCTGCTGCGCAACGCGGGCCGGCTGCCGATGGTGTGCGCCGCGGGCCTGCGGGACCGTTCGCTGCTGGCCAAGGGCGGCGCGGGCACCGGCATGTTCACCGTCACCGAGGCCGTACCCAACGACCACTACACGCTCACCCGGCGCAAGGACTACACGTGGGGGCCGGGCGCGTGGAAGACCAACCAGCCGGGGCTGCCCGACAAGGTGGTCGTGCGGGTGGTCCCGAACGCCACCACCTCGGCGAACCTGCTGCTCTCCGGCGGCCTCAACGCCGCGGCCACGGTCGGGCCGGACAAGAAGCGGCTCTCCGCGCAGAAGCTGTTCCACGCCGACTACCTCGCTCCGATGGGAGAGTTGTTCTTCAACGAGGCTCCCGGCCGCGCCGGCCGGGACGAACGCGTCCGCCGCGCCCTGGTCCAGGCACTCGACCTGACGCAGCTCGGCAAGGTGCTCACCAGCGGCACCGGCACACCGGCCACGGGGATGGTCACGGCCGAACCCCGGGCCTGTACGGGCGACACCGTGAAGGGCAACCTTCCCGCGCACGACCTCGCCGCGGCCAGAACTGCGCTCGACGCGGCGGGCTGGCGCACGGGCCCGGGTGGCGTGCGCGTCAAGGACGGCAAGCGGCTCGCCCTCACCATGATCTACGCGACGCAACTCGGGCCGACCATGGCGCCCACCGCCGAGCTGGCGCAGCAGACCTGGAAGAGCATCGGAGTCGACGTCAAGCTGAAGGGCGTCGACAGCTCCGGGCTCAACCAGGCGCTGTTCACCACCGGAGCGTGGGATGTCTCGATGGCGCCGTTCGGCTTCGAACTGCCGAGCCAGGCAGTGCGGTTCGTGTCGGGCAAGGCGCCGCCGCAGGGCACCAACTTCGCGCACGTCGAGAACGCCGGGTACGACTCTCAGGTGCGCCGGGCGGCGGGGCTGGTCGGCGACGACAGCTGCCGCGCTTGGGTCGCGGCCGAGACGTCCCTGATCAAGCGCGTCGACGTCGTCCCTTACGTCCACTCGGTTGTCCCGTTCTTCGGCACTGGAGCGCGGTTCGAGGTCAGCGCTGGTTCCATCACGCCGTCTTCGATACGGATGTACGGCTGATGGCCACCGCTGCAGTGGCGGCCGCCCTGCGTGCCGGAATCCGGGGCGGCCCGTGGCTGCCGTTCGCACGGCGCAGGCTGCGGCGATTCCTCGTCGCGCTGTGGGTGCTGCTGACCACGGCATTCCTGATGATCCACCTGGTCCCGGGCGACCCGGTCCGGGCGGCGCTGGGAATGACCGCACCCACCGAGCTGGTCGAGGCCCGGCGCCAAGCACTCGGCCTGAACGACCCGTTGTGGGTGCAGTACGGCCACTACCTCGGCAACCTGTTCACCGGCGACTTCGGTACGTCGATGACGAGCAACCTGCCGGTGGCGCAGGTGATCGGCGACCGTCTGCCCGCGACGCTCGCGCTGGCCGTGCCGGCGTTCGTGGTGGTGGTCGCCCTGGCGATTCCGCTCGGCGTGCTGTTCGCAGTGTTGACCAGGGGCGGCAGACGGCGGGGCGTCGAGCTGGGATTCACCTCGGTGAGCGTGTTCCTGGCCGCCGTCCCTGAGTTCCTCGTCGCCGTCGGCCTCGTCGCGTTCTTCGCCGTGCGCCTTGGCTGGTTCCCGGTCGCCGGGAGCGGCGGCGCGAACACATTCGTGCTGCCGGTGACGGCACTGGCGACCGGGGCGACGGCGGTGCTGGCGCGGATCGTACGGGTGGAGATGTTGTCTGTGCTCGGCGACGACTTCGTCCGCACCGCCCGGGCGAAGCGGCTGCCCGCCCGGCTCGTGTACGTCCGGCACGCCCTGCCGAGCGCGCTGACCGCCACGCTGACGTTGGGCGGGCTGATGCTCACCGCGATGGTCGCCGGGACGGTGCTGGTGGAGAACGTCTTCGCCTGGCCCGGGCTCGGCTCGACGATCGTGCAGTCGATTCTGGCGAAGGACTATCCGACGGTGCAGGGCATCGTGCTCGTCTACGGCATCGGGGTGCTGCTGGTGAACCTGGCGGTCGACGTGCTGCTGGCGCTGCTCGACCCGCGCTCGACCATCCGGGAGAGCTGATGACGTCGACATCGCAGTGGAGAAGGCGCGGCTCGGCCTGGTCGGCGGCCGCGCGCACCCCGATGGGGGCGTGCTCACTGGCGCTGTTGGTCGCGTTGGCCGCACTCGCCATCCTGGGACCGGTGCTGTGGGGCGAGCAGGCGGCCGCGGTCGACACGAACGCGATCGGCCAAGGCCCCTCCGGGGCACACCTGTTGGGCACCGACTCGCTCGGCCGCGACATCTTCTACCGCACGCTCGTGGCCACCCGGTTCTCGGTCGAACTCGCGGTGATCGCCACGGCGGTCGGCGTCACGGTCGGTCTCCTGCTGGGTACCTTGCCGTCGGTGCTGCCGCGCCGGGCCGGCAGGCTGATCACCTCCGCCGTGGACATCGCGGTGGCGTTCCCGGGGCTGCTTCTTGCGTTGTTCTTCGCGGTCATCTTCGGCGTGGGCACCCGAGGCGCGGTCCTTGCGATCGCGTTCGCGACGGCGCCGGGCTTCGCCAGGCTGGCGCAGACCCTCGCCGCATCGGTGGCAGGGCGGGACTACGTATCGGCTGCGCGGATCGCGGGCGTCGGCCGGCTCCGGCTGCTCGTCCGGCACGTCCTGCCCAACATCGGCGAGCCGCTGCTGGTGAACGCCACCATCAGCGCGGGCGGGGCACTGCTCGCCTTCGCCTCGCTCTCCTTCCTCGGCATCGGCGTCCAGGCACCCCGATACGACTGGGGGCGGCTCCTGGGCGAGGGACTGGACGGGATCTACGTGAACCCAGCGGCCGCGCTCGCTCCCGGCGCGGCGGTGGTGCTCGCCGGTCTCGCGTTCAACCTGGTGGGCGAGACCGTCGCCGCGGTGGTCGGCGTACGCACCCCGACCGCGCGGATCCCCGCCCGGCCGGCGCCGCCCGCCCGTCCCGCCGCGGCCGAGGAACCCACGGCGAAGCCGGTGCTGTTGGTGGAGAACCTGCAGGTGGCGTTCCCGCGTGCGGACGGGTGGACGGTCCCGGTGCGCGGCGTGAGTTTCACCGTGCGCGACGGTGAGGCGATCGGTGTGGTCGGGGAATCCGGATCGGGCAAGAGCCTGACCGGACTGGCGGTTTCGCGGCTGATCGAGACGCCGGGTGTCGTGACTGCGGACCGGCTTGAGTTCGCGGGGACTCCGCTCCTGACGACCCCGGAGCGGGAGTTGCGCGAGTTGCTCGGCACGTCGCTGGCGATGGTCTTCCAGGATCCGACGAGCTCGTTCAACCCGACCCGGCGGATCGGCCGCCAGCTGGCGGAGGCGTCGGAGCAGCACCACGGCCTCAACCGGCGCGAAGCCTTCGCCAGAGCCGTGGACCGGTTGCGCGCGGTGCGCATTCCCGCCGCGGAACGACGTGCCCGGCAGTACCCGCACGAGTTCTCCGGCGGGATGCGGCAGCGCGCGATGATCGGCATGGGTCTGATGGGCGAGCCGAAACTGATCATCGCCGACGAGCCGACGACGGCGCTGGACGTCACCGTGCAGCGCCAGGTGCTGCGCCTCCTCGCGCGGACGAGGGAGACCGAGAACGCGGCCATCCTCCTGATCAGCCACGACATCGCGGTCGTCGCGCAGACCTGTGACCGGATGCTCGTCATGTACGCGGGCCGCGTCGTCGAGGACCTCCCCACCGCCGACCTCATGTCTGTACCGAGACATCCCTACACCCGGGCGTTGCTGGCCGCGACGCTGGAACTGGACACCGACCGCGACGAGCCGCTGGCCGTGGTCCCCGGCCGCCCGCCCGAGCCGGAACAGGTGCCCGAGGGGTGCGCGTTCGCCGCCCGCTGCCCGGTGGCGACGGACCGGTGCCGGAGCGAGGACCCGGTCCTGGAGCGGGTCGACCGGGCACACCGGGTCGCCTGCTGGCATCCGAAAGGCGCCGTCGCGCGGGAGTCCGGCCGGGAAGCCGCCTACGGAGGTGCCGAATGAGCGCGCTGGTGTTTGACGAGGTGAGCGTGCGCTACGGCGCCCGGCGCGGAGGCCTGACCGCAGTGGACCAGGTCAGCCTGACCGTGCCCAAGGGACAGGTGGTCGGGCTGGTCGGGGAGTCGGGATCAGGCAAGTCGACCCTGGCACGGGCCGCGGTGGGCCTTGCACCGGTGAGCGCGGGCCGCGTCATGCTCGGCGGCGTGGACGTGAAGAGCCTGCCGCGAAGACGGCCGCTGCAGATGGTGTTCCAGGACCCGTACTCCTCGCTGGACCCGCGGATGAGCATAGGTGAGTCGATCACCGAGGCCCTGCCGCGCAGTGCGCACGCCGGGGCGGCAGACAGACGGGCCGAGGTGGCGAGACTGCTCGAACTGGTCAACCTCGACCCGGACCGGGCGGGGATGATGCCGAAGCACCTGTCCGGCGGGCAGCGGCAACGTGTCGCGCTCGCCCGCGCGTTGGCCGGGCAGCCGCAGGTACTGATCGCCGACGAGATCACGTCCGCGCTCGACGTGTCGGTGCAGGGCGCCGTGCTCAACCTGGTCCGCACACTGCAGCGACGACTGGACCTGTCGATGCTGTTCATCTCGCACAACCTGGCCGTGGTGCGCTATCTCAGCGACGTGATCGCCGTGATGTATCTCGGCCGCATCGTGGAGATGGGCCCCGCCCAGCAAGTCCTCAACGACCCGCAACACCCCTACACGCGCGACCTGCTCGCCGCGGCCCCGTCCGTCCATACCGGCCTGTTCGACGACCCCGGTGACGGCGACGGCATCGGAGACACGGACCCGCCGGACCCGCACCACCCGCCCACCGGTTGCCGCTACCACCCCCGCTGCCCGATCGGCCCGCTCACGCACACCGAGCGCACCGTCTGCCTCAGCTCCGACCCGGCCGACGACGCGGTGACCCGCCGGCACCGAGCGGCCTGCCACTTCTCCCCGAGCGCCAGCGAACAGCCCGCAATCCCACGAGGAGGCCTCCTGCGATGACCCGACGCCTTGGCATTGATGATCTGTACGAGTTGACAGTCCCCGAGCAGCCGAGCGTTTCGCCGGACGGAAGCCGGATCGTGTACGTGCTGCGCGCCGCCGACCGTGACGGCGACCGGGACGTGCGGGCGCTCTGGCAGGTCGCCGCCGCGGGCGGCGAGGCGCGGCAGCTCACCCGGGGAACGACCGACACAGCACCGACATGGTCGCCCGACGGCACGCGTATCGCGTTCCTGCGTGCCCGGGACTCGGCCCCGCAACTGTGGTTCCTGCCCACCGCCGGGGGCGAGGCCGAGCAGGTGACAGAACTCCCGCTGGGCGCCGGCGCACCGGTCTGGAGCCCGGACGGCAACAAGGTCGCCTTCGCGGCGCCGGTCGACCTCGCCGCGGCGGACGGCGAGGACGCAACCGCACGCGCACGCCGGGCGAATGCCCCGGTCGTGACGGACCGGCTGGACTTCAAGGCCGACGGCACAGGTCTGGTACGGACCCTGCGCAGGCACGTGCACGTCCTCGACGTAGGCACACGGGAGATCCGGCAGGTCACATCGGGGGACTGGAACGCAGGCGATCCCGCCTGGTCCCCCGATGGCACCCGGCTGGCGTTCCCCGGCGCCCGCGAGCCCGACGCCGACCTCACGCTGCGGTCTGCCGCCTACGTCCTCGACCTGAGCGAGCGCGCCGCCGAACCGCAGGCGACGGGCTCCGGCGACGGCACGGCAGCCACGGTCACCTGGACCCCTGACGGTCGGGCGCTGCTGGTCGTCGGGCGGGGGGACACCGAGATCGGGAACACCAAACTACTGCTGGTGCCGCTGGACGGCGGCGACACCATCGACCTGACGGCTGCCCTCGACCGGAACGTGATGCCGGGCGGCCCCGGCTATCCCGGCGCGGCGCCACGCCCGACAGCGGACGGCCGCGTGCTGTTCTGCGTGCGCGAGCGCGGCTGCACCCACCTCTACTCGGTCGGTCTCGACGGCAACGCGCCGCGGCCGGTCGTGGGAGGCGCGGGGAATACCGTCGGCGACCTGGCCGTCGCGGGGGACACCGTGGCGATCCTCCTCGCCACGCCGTCCTCGTTCGGCGAGATCGCGACGGTCGACCCCGCCGACGGGACGGTCGAGGCGCGCACACACCATGGCGAGAGCGTCGCCGACGTGGAGCTGTTCGCCCGTGAGGAGCGGGAGTTCACGATCTCCGACGGCACCGTGGTCCATGGCTGGCTGGTCCGTGACCCGGCCCGTACCGGCCCTTCGCCTCTGCTACTGGACATCCACGGCGGCCCGCACAACGCATGGAACGGCACAGCCGACGCTACCCACATCTACCACCAGGTGCTCGCCGCGCGCGGCTGGGCGGTGCTGCTGCTCAACCCACGCGGGAGCGACGGCTACGGCGAGAAGTTCCTCACCGCGGCGCTCGGCGCGTGGGGACAGGCGGACGCGCCTGACTTCCTCGAACCACTGGATCACCTCGTCGCCGAGGGGGTCGCCGACGCCGACCGGCTGGCCGTGTCCGGCTACAGCTACGGCGGCTTCATGACCTGCTACCTGACGAGCCGCGACAACAGGTTCGCGGCTGCGGTCGCGGGCGGGGCGGTCAGCGATCTGACCAGCATGGCGGGCACCTCGGACGCAGGCCACTACATGAGCGTGCGCGAACTGGGCGGCACCCCGTGGGCCGAGGAACAGCCGTACCCGCAGCAGTCGCCGCTCACCCACGTCGACCAGGTCCAGGTACCGACGCTCATCGTGCAAGGTGCCGATGACGTGCGCTGTCCCGTGGGCCAGGCGGAACAGTGGTTCACCGCGCTGCGCGAGCGGGGCGTTCCGGCCCGGCTGGTGCTGTACCCCGGCAGCTCGCACCTGTTCATCCTCGACGGCAGGCCGTCGCACCGGGCGGACTTCAACCGACGCGTCGTCGACTGGGTGGAGCGGCACGCAAGGCCCAAGGGGAGCGCGGCGCGGGTGCCGATCGACGCCGCGCACTGGCAGCGGCGGCTGAGCGAACTGGCTTGCGCACATCGGGTACCCGGAGCAGCGCTCGGCATCCTGCGCATCGGCGGCGACGGCGCCGACGAGCTGGTGCAGGCGAGCCATGGCGTCCTGAGCAAGAACACCCGCGTCGAGGTCACCGACGACTCGCTGTTCCAGATCGGCTCGATCACCAAGGTGTGGACGACGACCGTCGTGATGCAACTGGTCGACGAGGGGCTGCTCGACCTCGACGCGCCGATAGCGGAGGTCCTGCCCGAGCTGCGGCTGGCCGATCCGGACGTGGCGAGGCAGGTGACGATGCGTCATTTGCTCACCCACACAAGCGGCATTGACGGCGATGTGTTCACGGACACCGGCCGTGGCGACGACTGCCTGGAGCGCTACGTCGACCAGCTCGCGGGCGTCGGACAGAACCACCCGCTCGCGGCGACCTTCTCCTACTGCAACTCGGGATTCGTCCTTGCCGGCCGGGTCATCGAGAAGCTGACCGGCAAGACCTGGGACCTCGCGATGCGCGAGCGGCTGTTCACCCCGCTCGGCCTGAGCCACACGATCACGCTGCCGGAGGAAGCGCTGCTGTTCCGCGCGGCGGTCGGCCATGTCTCGCCCGGCGGCGGCGAGCCGACGTCCGCGCCGGTCTGGGGGCTGCCGCGCTCGGTCGGTCCCGCCGGTCTGGTCGGCGCGGCGACCGCGGACGTCCTGGCGTTCGCCCGGCTGTACCTGACCGGCGGGCTGGCACCCAACGGCGAGCGCCTGCTCGCGCGGGCGTCGGTGGACGCGATGGCCGACAGGCAGACGAACCTGCCCGATCCGCACAGCATCGGCGACTCCTGGGGCCTGGGCTGGATACGTTTCGACTGGGACGGGCACCAGGTCATCGGCCACGACGGCGGCACGATCGGCCAGGCGGCGTTCCTGAGGCTGCTCCCCGAGCAAGGACTCGCGGTGGTGCTGCTCACCAACGGCGGCAGTCCACGCGACCTGTACGAGGAGCTGTACCGGGAGATCTTCTCGGAGCTGGCCGGGGTGGCCATGTCGCGTCCACTCGAGCCGGCCGCCGAACCTCCCGCCGTGGACGCGCGGCGGCACGCCGGTGTGTACGAGCGGGCCGGGGTGCGCGCCGAGGTTCTGCTGACCGGGGAAGGGCTGCGCCTGCGCCAGACCCTCACCGGTCCCCTGGCCGAACTCGCGCCGGATCCGACGCAGGAGTACGACCTGGTACCGGTCTCCGACAGCCTGTTCGCGTTCCTCGCGCCGGAATCACGGACCTGGACCCCGGTCACGTTCTACACGCTGCCCACCGGCGAGCCGTACGTGCACTACGGGGTGCGGGCGGCCCCGAAGGTGGCCTGACCGTTCACGGCCGGCGTCTGCGGCTGCGATGTGGAAGGGCCCGCTCGACCAGCCGTCCTGTCGACTGGTCGAGCGGTGCCCTTGCCGATAACCTCATCCGCCCTGGTGGAAGTAGCTGTGCCACGACGCGTGGGATGTCGGCCGCGTCGCCCGACCCGGCGCTCTGGCAGGGCCGAAGACCACTGCGCCATGATGATCGGCTGTGCTGCTACGACTGGCGTACCTGGGTGTGACGAACGCGTTCGCGATGCTGCAACTGCTGCCGATGAGTGAACAAGAGAAGACCGTCGAGATCCTGGCGTTACGCCATCAGCTCTCGGTGCTGGAACGACAGATGAGCGGGCAGCGGGTGCGGTTCCAGGCAAGTGACCGGGCCTTCCTGGCGGCGCTGCTCCACCAGCTGCCGACGCAAATGCTGGGCCGGATTCGGTTGCTGGTGCGGCCGGACACGGTGCTGCGCTGGCACCGCGACCAGCTCGCCCGCCGCCACGCCGCCCGGTCCCGGCCGACGCGCGGAGGCCGACCCCTCACCGTCCACTCCGTCCGAGGCCTGGTGCTTCGCCTGGCGAAAGAGAATCCGACTTGGGGATACCGGCGCCTGCACGGCGAACTCCTCGTCCTCGGCGTAAAGGTGGCCGCATCCACAGTCTGGGAAATATTGAAAGAGGCCGGGATCCCGCCGACGCCCGAGCGTGCCTCCACCACCTGGGCCGACTTCCTGCGCTCCCAAGCGGACGCACTCCTCGCATGTGACTTCTTCGAGACCGTCACCTTGTCCGGGGCCCGGCTGTACGTGTTCGCAGTGATCGAGCACACCAACCGG